>CANFOL010000026.1 GCA_947448695.1 Burkholderiaceae bacterium | reverse complement strand
TTTTAGATGGGGATTTAAGGGTTAGGGGGATTGTGGGATTGAGAGTTGTTGATGCTTCAGTTATGCCAAATATTACATCGGGAAATACGGCAGCGCCAGCCATGATGATTGCGGAGAGAGTCGCGAGCCTGTTAAATTAAACCTCGTATAAACCCCTATTAATAAAGGCTTTCAGAATTTTGATTTTTATAATATTCTCAACTTCTTATGACTAATAATTCCTCACCTTATATTCTTGAAACACAAAGCCTGTTCAAGTCATTTAAGGGTTTTACGGCGGTCAATGATGTAAGTCTAAAAGTTTATGAAGGCTCTATTCATGCCTTGATTGGGCCCAATGGGGCTGGAAAAACAACGTGTTTTAATTTATTGACGAAGTTTTTAGCGCCGACGAGTGGCAAGATTTTGTATAAAGGAGAAGATATAACCTCTTTGTCCCCCACACAAATTTCTCGCAAGGGTGTTATTCGATCATTTCAAATTTCTGCAGTATTTCCTCACTTATCTGTTTTGGATAATGTGCGGATTGCTCTTCAAAAACAGCTCGGAAGTGAATTTCATTTTTGGAAGGCGCCATCAACTTTAAACGTTCTTAATGATCGCGCAATAGAGTTATTAGATTTAGTGGGATTAAATGGTTTTTATGATGATATGGCTGTTAATTTGCCATACGGCCGAAAACGGGTTTTAGAAATCGCAACGACCTTGGCAATGGACCCTAAATTAATGCTCTTAGATGAACCGACGCAAGGTATGGGTCATGAGGATGTTGACCGGGTAACTCATTTAATTGCTGAGGTTGCTAAGGGTAGAACCGTATTAATGGTAGAGCATAATATGAAGGTCGTTTCGACCATAGCCAATACAATTACAGTTTTACAGCGTGGTTCAGTTTTAGCTGAGGGCTCCTATCAAGAGGTTTCTAAAAACCCTTTGGTTATGGAAGCATATATGGGTCAAGCGAGCGCAACAATATGACGATTGCTTTAGAAATTAATAATCTTGAAGCCTGGTATGGTGAGTCCCATATTCTTCATGGGGTTAACTTTGAAGTGCATCAGGGTGAGGTAGTTACTTTGTTGGGCAGAAATGGCGCAGGCCGCACTACAACTTTAAGGGCTATTTTAGGGCTTACGGATAAAAGAACCGGCTCAATAAAAATTAATGGTGTAGAAACTACGCATTTAATGACCCATCAAATCGCGCCCATGGGGATTGGTTATTGTCCTGAGGAAAGGGGTATTTTTTCCACTCTCACAGCTGAGGAAAATTTATTTTTACCACCAGTCATTAGTAATGGCGGTTTTACCGTTGAGGAAATTTATGAAATGTTTCCTAATTTGTATGAAAGACGCTCTAGCCCAGGCACCCGTCTTAGTGGTGGTGAACAACAAATGCTTGCCATGGCAAGAATCTTGAGAACTGGGGCAAAGATACTTTTATTGGATGAAATTACAGAGGGACTGGCACCAGTGATTGTTCAAAAACTGGGTCAAGTAGTCAGAGATTTACGTGATAAAGGTTATACGATTATTTTGGTGGAGCAGAACTTCCATTTTGCGGCGCCATTAGCTGATCGACATTATGTAGTAGAGCATGGCAAAGTAGTTGAAACTGTTTTAAGTAGTGAGCTTATCCAAAAAACAGATGTTTTAAATAGTTATTTGGGTGTTTAGTTAATTTAACGGATGGGGAAAATCATGAAGCTAAAGAAAATAGTATCTGCACTAGTATTTTTATCGATATCGGCAATTGCTGTTGCCCAAGATAAAAAGCCAATTAAGATTGGTTTCATAACAGATGGTTCAAGCTTATATTCAGACATTGATGGTATCGGCGGTAAAGAAGCTATGGAAATGGCCATTGCCGATTTTGGTGGTTCTGTTTTAGGTAGGAAAGTAGAGGTTTTATATGCTGACCATCAAAACAAAGCCGATATTGCCGCTGGCAAGGCGCGTGAGTGGATTGATCAAGAAGGGGTTAATGTTATTTTTGGTGGCACCAATTCTGGAACAGCTTTGGCTACATCAAAAGTTACCGCTGAAAAGAAACGTATCTATATTAATAATGGCGCTGGTACTTCTGCTTTAACTAATGAGCAATGTACGCCTTATACGATTCATTACACCTATGACACGATTGCATTAGCAAATGTAACTGGTAAAGCAATGTTAGAAAAAGGAAACAAAAACTGGTTTTTCTTAACTGCGGATTATGCATTTGGTGAGCAACTACAAAAAGATGCCACTAAAGTTGTTAATGATAATGGCGGTAAAGTTCTTGGTGCGGTTAAGCACCCATTAAATGCTAGCGATTTTTCGTCATTTTTATTACAAGCTCAAAATTCAAAGGCACAAGTGTTAGGAATGGCAAATGCTGGTGGAGATACGATTAATTCAGTCAAAGCCGCAAATGAATTTGGTATTAATAAGACAATGAAGTTAGCTGGATTACTTGTGTTTATTACGGATGTTCATAGTATCGGAATTAAAAATGCATCGGGCCTCTTAGCAACTGAAGCTTGGTATTGGGACTTGAATGAAGAGTCAAGAGCTTTTGCTGGAAGATTTATTCAAAAGATGAAGCGTATGCCAACCTCAGTTCATGCAGGAGATTACTCTTCTATGCTGACTTATTTAAAAGCAGTTAAAGCTGCCGGTACTGATAATCCAGATAAGGTAATGGCTGAATTACAAAAAATAAAGATTAACGACTTATTTACAAAAGGTGGATATATTCGCAAAGATGGAACAATGATTCATGATATGTATTTGTTTGAGGTGAAAAAGGCGGAAGAGGTCACTAAGCCTTGGGATTATTATCGTGTGGTTAAAAAACTGCCAGGTGAACAAGCGTTTAATACTTTGGCAGAGTCAAAGTGTCCTTTAATTAAATAAGCTATTTTTTACATGGAATTATTTGGTTTACCTTTGTCCGCTGTCCTTAGCCAACTCCTACTGGGGTTGGTTAATGGCAGTTTTTATGCCGTTCTCAGTCTTGGTTTAGCGGTTATTTTTGGCTTATTAAACGTTGTCAACTTTGCTCACGGCGCGATGTTTATGATGGGCGCTGTACTCACCTGGATGGGTGCTACTCTTTTTGGTGTTGGATATTGGCCAATGTTGATTATTGGGCCTTTATTGGTTGCGTTAGTTGGTGTTTTGATTGAAAAATTTTTGTTAAAACATTTGTATCATTTAGATCATTTATATGGACTATTATTAACCTTTGGTCTCACTTTGATCATCGAAGGAGTGTTTAGATCATTTTTTGGGGTTTCTGGAATGTCTTATAGTGTTCCAGACTCTTTAGCTGGTGCTATAGACGTTGGATTTATGTTCCTCCCGATATATCGCGCCTGGGTCGTATTGATATCTCTGATTGTTTGCTTTGGTACTTGGTATGTAATAGAAAAAACAAAGCTCGGCGCTTATTTACGGGCGGGAACAGAAAACCCCAAATTAATACAGGCATTCGGTATCAACTTCCCTTTAATGGTAACTTTAACTTATGCATTTGGTGGGGCGTTAGCTGCATTTTCTGGAGTTCTGGCTTCACCCATTATTCAGATTTCCCCATTAATGGGCTCGAATTTAATCATAACTATATTTGCGATTGTCGTCATTGGAGGAATGGGCTCAATTATGGGCTCCATTTTGACCGGGCTAGGCTTGGGCCTTATAGAGGCTATTACAAAAGTCTTATACCCTGAGGCGTCCAGTACCGTGGTATTTTTAGTCATGGCATTTGTATTATTAGTTCGTCCCGCTGGACTTTTTGGTAGAGAGAAGTAATGAGTAAAAATCAAAGCACTATCTTTTATATTGTCATCATCTTATTTGGTTTATTGGCCCCTTGGTTTTTTTACCCAATATTTTTGATGAAAATAATTTGCTTTGCTTTGTTTGCGGCGGCATTTAATTTGTTACTGGGATATACGGGATTATTATCTTTTGGTCATGCAGCATTTTTGGGTGGCGCTGGATATATTTGTGGTTATATCATTCGCGATATGGGCCTATCACCAGAGCTAGGGCTGTTAGGTGGTACCTTATTTGCTGCTCTATTAGGTTACATCATGGGCAGTCTTGCTATACGTCGACAGGGAATCTATTTTGCAATGATAACGATGGCCTTGGCTCAAATGTTATATTTCGTGTTCTTACAGGCTAAGTTTACTGGTGGTGAGGACGGCATGCAGGGCATTCCACGAGGTACATTTCTTGGTGTTTTGGATCTGCAAAATGACATCAATATGTATTACGTCGTTTTAATTTTTTTCTTGGCCTCTATTTTTTTAATTGCGAGAGTTACCACTTCGCCTTTTGGAAAAATTTTATTTGCCATCAAAGAAAATGAGCCAAGAGCAATTTCTTTGGGATATGAGGTGGATCGATTTAAACTACTGGCATTTATTTTGTCGGGAACCCTTGCAGGACTCGCCGGAAGTCTACAGGCCTTAATGATGGGATTTGAAACCCTTTCAGACTCACACTGGTCAATGTCTGGGTTGGTTATTTTAATGACCTTGGTCGGTGGTGTTGGGACATTGATTGGGCCAATCATCGGTGCTTTTGTTATAACCGTTTTAGAGCATAAGGTTGGTGAGATTGGCAATTGGATATTTGCTTTAACTAATATTGAATGGTTTAGAACCTTAGGGGAGTCAGTAACGATTGTTACTGGATTGATCTTTGTTATTTGTGTTATGGCCTTTCGCAAAGGCATCGTAGGTGAGTTTTTAGACCTATTCAAAAATAGAACTAACTAATTGATTTTAAACGAAATTATAAGTTATGGCGTAGTTGTATTAGCGCTCGCAGCTTTTCTTGCTGGATTTGTCGATGCTATTGTGGGGGGAGGTGGACTATTGCAAATCCCCGCATTATTTTCGGTTTATCCTAAAGAGGTTCCAGCAACCCTGTTTGGTATTAATAAGCTTTCTGCTATAGGCGGTACTTTTGTTGCTGCAACTCAATATATTAAAAAAGTAAGCTTGCCCAAAAAGCTAATGCTTTATGCGTCTTTGTTTTCATTTGTTGGTTCTTTTCTGGGCGCCTGGACATTGACGCAAATATCGCCGGATTACATTCGTAAGCTCTTGCCGTTTGTCTTATTGTTATTGTTGGTCTTTACTTTAAAAAATAAAAACTTTGGTTTAACGCATCAAGTTCAAACACAAAGCTTACGAAGTATTTGTTTTGCTTCGGTAGGGGCTTTGTGCGTCGGTTTCTATGATGGTTTTTTTGGGCCTGGAACAGGCGCTTTTTTCATGTTTTTATTTGTCAGGTTTTTGGGCTTTGACTTTTTACATGGTGCGGCAGCTACGAAAATCCTTAATTGTTTGAGTAATTTTGCAGCGCTTGCGTTACTCATACCTACGGGGCATATTCATTGGGGCATTGCTATTTGGATGATGAGCTTTAATATTTTGGGAGGCATTATTGGTAGCGCCTTTGCTCTAAAGCATGGCAGTAAAATGGTGAGAGTGTTTTTTATTTGGATAGTTCTAGCCTTGGTCTTAAAAACAGCAAATGACTCTTATCATATTATCGATTTCATAAGATAATAGAGCTTTGGTGTTTCACGTGAAACACAATCAACATAACTACTTTTTCTTTGATGATCGATTTTAAAAAACAATTTGATGTAATTGTTATTGGTGGTGGCCATGCTGGGTGTGAGGCCGCCTTGGCAAGCTCTAGGATGGGTTGTGAAACCCTACTGTTAACTCATAATATTGAAACTTTGGGTACCATGAGTTGCAATCCATCAATTGGCGGTATTGGTAAAGGGCACCTTGTAAAGGAAATAGATGCAATGGGTGGTGCGATGGCGCAGATAACCGATCATGCCGGAATACAGTTTAGAATTCTGAACTCAAGTAAGGGGCCTGCCGTTCGTGCAACTAGGGCTCAGGCAGATCGGGCTTTATATAAGTCTGCCATGCGAAGTCTGTTGGAGTCCCAACCCTTTCTAACCCTTTTTCAATCTGCCGTAGATGATTTAATCATTAGTGGAAATCGAGTGATTGGGGCAATTACTCAGATGGGTTTGCATTTTTATGCTCCAACGGTTGTATTAACGGCCGGAACCTTTTTAAATGGAAAGATTCATGTTGGTCTGGAAAACCATTCAGGTGGAAGGGCTGGAGATCCTGCGGCAGTTCGTTTGTCTGAAAGATTAAAGGAATTAGACCTTCCTCAAGGAAGGCTTAAAACAGGTACTCCACCTAGAATTGATGGTAGAACAATCGATTTTTCTAAAATGATGGTGCAGCCAGGTGACTTAGACCCGCTGCCAGTTTTTTCTTTTTTGGGTAGACCTGAGCAGCACCCCAAGCAACTCCCATGTTGGATTACCTATACAAATGAGAATACCCACGAAATTATTCGAGGTGGTTTAGACCGGTCACCTATGTATACGGGAGTTATTGAAGGGGTTGGGCCAAGATATTGTCCCTCTATTGAGGATAAAATCCATCGTTTTGCCTCTAAGTCTAGCCATCAAATTTTTTTAGAGCCAGAGGGTCTTTCTACAAATGAGTTTTACCCGAATGGAATCTCTACTAGTTTGCCTTTTGATGTTCAATTGAATTTAGTTCATAGTATCCCTGGTTTAGAAAATGCTCACATTTTAAGGCCAGGTTATGCAATTGAATATGATTATTATGACCCTCGATCTTTGACTCAAAGCTTGGAGTCAAAACAAATTGAAGGGTTATTTTTTGCGGGCCAAATTAATGGAACTACTGGATATGAAGAGGCTGCAGCCCAGGGATTATTAGCGGGCATAAATGCAGGATTAAGGATAAAAGATAAAGAGGCTTGGCGCCCATTGAGAAGTGAGGCATATTTAGGCGTGTTGGTCGATGATTTAACGACAAAGGGCGTTCAAGAGCCTTATAGAATGTTTACAAGTCGTGCTGAATACCGCTTAAGTCTTCGAGAGGATAATGCCGACGCTCGCTTGACAGAGCTTGGGCGTTCAATGGGCTTAGTTGATGATACGCGATGGAGCTTTTATTGTAAAAAACAAGAGGCTGTTTCACGTGAAACATCGCGATTAATGGGCACCTGGGCCTCACCTAAAAACCTATCAGCCGAAGAGGGAACTTTTATTTTTGGCCAGCCTTTGACTCATGAGTATAGTTTGGCAGAGCTTTTAAAAAGGCCCCAAGTTTCTTATAAAACTTTAGTTACAGCGCTGAATGGGCGATGGGCAAGTGCCGTGGAGGAGTTTGATCTAACTTTACAAACCCAGATCAATGAACAGGTTGAAATAGGGATTAAATATCAAGGATATATTGATAGACAAACTTTGGAGATTGAGCGTCATTCTTATTATGAACATTTGGAGCTGCCAAAATTATTAGACTATTTAGATATAAGTGGGTTGTCTAATGAAGTTCGTCAGAAATTGCTTGCAAATAAACCTGAAACTTTGGGTCAAGCGGCTAGAATATCTGGAGTTACGCCAGCAGCGATTTCAATTTTATTAATATATTTAAAAAAGGGCGCTGGTAAAAAAAGTGCTCAAGTATGAGTTTTAATTTAACAAAATTTGAGTCCAGCGTTCAGGAGGGGCTTGAATTACTTGCAATCCCATTTGACTCAAGCCAGTTAAATCAATTGGTGATGTTTAGTGCAGAGTTTTTTAAGTGGAATTCCATTCATAATCTTAGCGCAATTACGGATGAGCAAGATTACTTGGGTGCACATGTAATGGATTCCTTAGCAGTAATTCATCCGATTTTAAAAACCGTTCAAAAGGGTTTATTACCTAAACATGCACAAATTGCGGACTTAGGTGTTGGCGGTGGATTCCCGAGCATGCTGTTAGCAATATTTATGCCTAACTTTGAGTTTTTCTTGGTGGAGGCAATACGAAAAAAAACCGCATTTTTGCAACATATTAAGGGTCGACTGAAATTAACTAATGTTCATGTTGTTGAGCAAAGAATCGAGCACTTTGCTCAACAGAGACCTCACTCTATGGATGCAACAATATCCAGAGCATTTACCGAGCTCAAACACTTTATTGAGTATTCTGACCCTTTGTTAAAAGAGGGTGGGTTAATCTTTGCAATGAAGTCACAAAAAATAACAGTTGAGTTAGAGGGCCTTCCGATAAGCCATCAGGTTGTTTTTAATGATGAATTAAAGATACCATTTTTAGATGCTTACAGATGTATTTTATCCATACAATCCATGAGAAAATCTAACCAATAAATAGGGGTTTATGATGGCGAAGATTTTTTGTATTGCAAATCAAAAAGGTGGAGTAGGAAAAACAACAACGGCGATAAATTTGGCGGCTGGTTTGGCCGCTTTAAAGCAAAGAGTATTATTGGTCGATTTGGATCCACAGGGAAATGCCACGATGGGCTCTGGGGTAGATAAACATCAATTAGATCATTCGGTGTATCAAGTACTAATTGGACACAGCAGTATCGAAAAATCAAAATACCCTTCAAAATCAGGGGGTTATGATGTTATTCCGGCTAATCGCAATTTAGCAGGTGCCGAGATTGAGTTGGTCGATTTTAAAAATCGTGAATCAATATTAAGAGATGCTCTACAAAAAGTTGCGGATGATTATGACTTTATACTCATTGATTGTCCGCCAGCACTCTCTTTGCTGACTTTAAATGGTTTGTGCGCAGCAAATGGCGTAATTGTCCCAATGCAATGTGAGTATTTCGCTTTGGAGGGCTTATCAGATTTAGTAAATAGCATTAAGCAAGTACATGCAAATTTAAACCCAGATTTAAAAGTTATTGGCTTGTTAAGGGTCATGTTCGATCCCAGAACTGTCTTGCAGCAACAGGTTTCAGAGCAATTAATTCAACACTTTGGCGATAAGGTTTTTAAAACAATAATCCCTCGGAATGTCAGGCTAGCCGAGGCGCCATCATATGGAATTCCAGGAGTTGTATATGATAAGTCTTCTCGTGGAGCTAAGGCTTATGTGGAGTTCGGACTAGAAATGATAGAAAGAATAAAGAGTATTTAGTGATGATGAAAAAAAAGGGCCTTGGCAGAGGGCTTGAAGTTCTGCTTGGTGAGTCAATTAATTTAAGCGGTCAGGACCCCAAAGAAAGCACTACTAAGGAGTTAAAACTTTCACAGCTTCAGCGAGGCAAATATCAGCCACGAATGCAGATGAAGGAAATTGAGCTAGAAGAGTTAGCACAAAGTATTCGGACCCAGGGAGTAATGCAGCCACTCTTAGTACGTTCAATTGGGTCTAACCGATATGAAATCATCGCAGGTGAAAGACGATTTAGAGCCGCTGGAATGGCTGGGCTTGAATCGGTTCCTGTCTTGATAAAAAATGTAGATGATCAGGCAGCCGCTGCCATGGCATTGATTGAAAACATGCAACGAGAAGATTTAAACCCTTTAGAAGAAGCTGAAGGATTGGCTAGGTTAATTTCAGACTTTGGTTTTACGCATGAACAGGCAGCGCGGGTAGTCGGTAAATCCAGAAGTGCTGTAACTAATCTTTTGCGATTGACTCAATTAAGTAAGTCTGTTCAGGCTCTTCTAGCTTCCGGTGAAATTGATATGGGGCATGCACGCGCATTACTTCCGATATCTCTAGCAATGCAAATTGGGCTTGCGCAAAGGGTTGCTGCTCAAGGGCTTTCTGTTAGAGAAACTGAAAGACTAGCCAATGGAATTTTGAACTCAAGCAAAAAAAACGATACAGAAAAAAATGGAAAACTTAAAACAAAAATAAAGCATGATCCTGATTTAAAACGAATTGAAAATCAAATGTCCGACTCAATCGGTTTGTTGGTAGAAATTAAGACTCGAACCAAGGGTGGAGAAATTAAAATTAAATTTTCACACACGGATGAGCTACATAATTTATTACAAAAGCTTGGCTTAACAAATTTGTAGAGTGGAATTAATGGCGCAGGATAATTTTGAAGAAGAAAGCTTAGAGCCTAAATATAAAAGGCTAACCCGTGAAGAGGCGCAGGCAATATTTATAAAAAATCAACTCGTTCCAACAGTCACTAGCCCTTGGCAAATTGTGAAATTTCAATGTTTTTTAACATTTTCGTTTACAATGGTGGCGGTAATTTATAGTTTGATTTTTAATGAAAAACACCTAATATTGTCAGTGATACTAGGAGGTGCTTTAGGGGTAATCCCTAGCGGTATGTTTATAATACGAATTCAAGCTGTAAAAAAAAGTTTAGATGCAAAAAAGTTTATAAGTGCGTGGATGTTTGCTGAAATAATAAAAATAACATTTACGTTAACTATAATAATTTTAGTTGTTAGATTGTTTCCTAATTTAAACTGGGTATCATTTTTAGGAATGTTCGTAATGACTTTGCAATCGTATTGGTTGATTGGTTTTATAAAGAATAATTAGTTATTAAGGGTACTGGAAAATATAGATGTCAGCTGAAGCCTCGTCCTCCGAATCATTGCAACCTACAGAATATATTCTGGAGCATTTAACAAACCTCAATTCTATGGGGCATGCTCAAACTCAAATAGTCGACTTTAGCGTTTTAAATTACGACACAATCTTTTGGTCTTTGTGCATGGGCTTATTGGCTGTTGGTCTATTAGTGATAGCGGCAAGACGTGCTACCTCCGGAGTGCCTGGCAGATTTCAAGCTTTAGTTGAAATGATTGTTGAACTAGTAGAAACACAATCAAAAAATATTGTTCATGGAGATAGAACATACATTGCCCCATTAGCGTTATTTGTTTTTTGCTGGATTGTTTTTATGAACACCTTGGATTTAATTCCAATTGATTGGGTTAACGGGGTTAACGGAATCTTAGGCGTATTCCACGTTCACATTCCTCACCATAAAATTGTTCCAACCACAGACTTAAATGGAACTATGGGTATGTCTCTTTCAGTATTGTTAATTATTTTGTATTACAGTGTCAAAATCAAAGGTATGGGTGGGTTTGCTCACGAATTAGTATCTGCACCATTTGGTGCCAAATGGTATCTTGCACCCTTCAATTTATTCTTGAACCTTATTGAGTATGTTGCAAAAACCGTTTCATTAGGCATGCGACTCTTTGGAAATATGTATGCTGGTGAATTAATATTCATGTTAATCGCACTGTTGGGAAGCATTTGGACCTTTAGTTTAGATCCAAGTCTTTTCGGATTTGTGGGGCATGTTATAGCTGGAGCTGCATGGGCAATTTTCCACATATTGGTCATTCTTTTACAGGCCTTCATTTTTATGATGCTTACATTGGTTTACATAGGCCAAGCCCATAGTCATCATTAATTTTTTTATTTTTATTTTTTTATTTAACTAGGAGTCAACAATGCTAAATCAGTTCATCGGAAATATTCAAGGTTTAACAGCTGTCGGTATCGGTATCATTATCGGTCTCGGCGCTATTGGTGCTTGTTTAGGTATCGGTTTAATGGGTGGTAAATATATCGAAGCATGTGCACGTCAACCTGAATTGATGGAGCCATTACAAACTAAGATGTTTTTGTTGGCTGGTTTGATTGACGCTGCGTTCTTGATCGGTGTTGGTATTGCAATGCTTTTTGCATTTGCAAACCCATTGTTATCAAAATTAACAGCTTAATAGTTTTAAAAATGATAGCTACTGAATTCAGTAGTTTTGTCAAACTGAACCGAAAGGAAAAGCCGTGAATCTGAACGCGACCCTATTCGCGCAAATGGTTGTGTTTTTCATCCTCTGGTGGGTGGTAGCTAAGTTTGTTTGGCCACCGCTGGTAAAGGCCTTAGATGAAAGAGCAACTAAAATTGCAGATGGATTAGCAGCTGCTGAAAAAGGTAAAACTGATTTAGAGTTTGCCACTAAGCGTGCTGATCAAGCCTTGGCTGATGCAAGAAATGAAGGAGCACAACGCATTGCTGAAGCCGAAAAGCGTGCTCAACTCAGTGCAGAAGAAATCAAGCAAAATGCACAAGCTGAAGCGACACGTATTATTGCCCAAGCAAAAGCAGATGCTGATCAGCAGATTATCCGTGCTCGTGATGAGTTACGCGCTCAAGTTGCATCTCTAGCAGTCAAGGGTGCTGAACAGATTTTGCGTAAAGAGATTAATCCAGCAGCGCATGCTTCGCTGTTAGACCAATTGAAAGCTGAGTTGTAAAATGGCTGATTTAGCAACTATAGCTCGCCCTTACGCAGAAGCTTTAGCAGGAACCGCAACACCTGAAGAAATGGCAAAGTGGTCTGAGCAATTAGGCTCTTTAGCGCATCTTGCGAGCAACGTAGAAGTAGCAACTCTTTCATCAAATCCTAATGTTTCACAAGAGAAACTAGCTGAATTGTTAATGGCGGGAATTTCTGGTGAGGCTTCACCAGCAATGAAAAAATTTATTTCGTTGCTGACTTTAAATCACCGCATTGGTGCTTTACCAGAAATTTCAAAGCAGTTTGATGAAATTAAAAATGTGAGAGAAGGATCAGCCGAAGTTCAAATAACGAGTGCTTTCCCCATGGGTGAAGACGAAGTTAAAAGCTTGGTTGCCGCAATTTCAAAGCGTTTTGGTAATAAAAATTTAAAACCAACTGTTTCAATCGACCCTGAGTTAATTGGAGGAGTGAGGGTTCAGGTTGGTGATGAAGTATTGGACACATCAGTAAAGTCAAGATTAGAGGCGATGCAAGCCGCTTTACTTTCATGAGCAAAATATAAGTAGTACAACGAAATTAAAAGACCCTAGGAGTTATAAATGCAACTTAACCCATCTGAGATCAGTGAGCTGATCAAAAGTCGAATTAGCAGTGTAGGCGTGGACGCTGAAGTTCGAAATCAAGGTACCGTTATTTCTGTGACTGACGGTATATGCCGTGTGCACGGACTATCAGGTGTTATGCAAGGTGAAATGTTAGAGTTTCCTAATAATACATTTGGTTTGGCGCTTAACTTAGAGCGTGATTCAGTCGGCGCTGTTATTTTAGGCGCTTATGAGCATATTTCAGAAGGTGACCCCGTTAAGTGTACTGGCCGTATTCTAGAAGTTCCAGTTGGACCAGAGCTTTTGGGCAGAGTTGTAAATACACTTGGTCAGCCTATTGATGGTAAGGGTCCAATCAATGCTAAACAAACCGACATTATTGAAAAAGTTGCGCCTGGTGTTATCGCGCGTCAGTCTGTTAGTCAACCATTACAAACCGGTCTTAAGTCAATTGATGCAATGGTTCCAATTGGAAGAGGTCAGCGCGAGTTAATTATTGGCGATAGACAAACTGGTAAAACGGCAGTAGCTATCGATGCCATTATTAATCAAAAAGGTAAAGGCGTATATTGCGTTTACGTGGCTATCGGTCAAAAAGCTTCAACGATTAATAACGTTGTTCGTAAACTAGAAGAGCATGGAGCACTGGCTTTTACGATTGTCGTAGCAGCGACAGCATCTGATTCTGCAGCGATGCAATATTTATCAGCATATGCTGGTTGCACTATGGGTGAGTACTTTAGAGACCGTGGTGAAGATGCATTAATTGTTTATGATGATTTAACTAAACAAGCGATTGCATATCGTCAGGTATCACTCTTGTTACGTAGACCTCCAGGTCGTGAAGCGTATCCTGGAGATGTATTTTATTTGCACTCCAGATTATTAGAGCGCGCTGCTCGCGTCAACGATGAATATGTTGAGAAATTTACGAATGGTGAAGTTAAAGGCAAAACAGGCTCATTAACAGCCCTTCCAATCATTGAAACGCAAGCGGGTGACGTCTCTGCATTCGTTCCAACGAACGTTATTTCTATTACTGATGGACAGATCTTTTTAGAAACTGACTTGTTTAACTCAGGCGTTCGTCCAGCGATCAATGCGGGTATTTCAGTTTCAAGGGTTGGTGGTGCTGCTCAGACCAAAGTAATTAAAAAGCTTTCAGGCGGTATCCGTACCGATCTTGCACAGTATCGTGAACTTGCAGCGTTTTCACAATTCGCCTCTGACTTAGATGATGCAACTCGTAAACAGTTGGATCGTGGACGTCGAGTCACAGAATTGTTAAAGCAATCACAATACAACCCTCAACAAGTTTGGCAATTAGCCGCTTCTTTATATGCAGCTAATAATGGCTTCTTAGATAACGTTGAGGTTAAAGATATCCTACCTTTTGAAAAAGGAATGATGGATCACCTTAAGTCAAAGTACGCGGAGTTAATTGGACGTATTGAAGACACTAAAGAGTTATCCAAGGATGACGAAGTTGCACTTAAGGCAGCTATCGAAGACTTTAAACGTTCTGCTTCTTTCTAATATAAAGAGGCGAGGAGAGCCGCGTGGCTGGAACTAAAGAAATACGAAATAAAATCAAGAGCGTACAAAATACGCGAAAGATTACAAAAGCGATGGAAATGGTTGCCGCATCGAAGATGCGCCGTGCGCAAGAACGCATGCGTGCAGCTAGACCTTTTGCTGCCAAGATTAAAAATGTTGCTGCAAATATTACCCTTGCAAACCCAGAGTATCGCCCACCATTTTTAGTTGAAAGAGATGTTAAAAATGTCGGCATTATTTTAATTACTACGGATAAGGGCTTATGCGGTGGATTAAATACGAATATTTTACGTATGTTAACCAACAGTATGAAATCTTGGAGCGGTGATAAAAAAGGTATTCTTTGTACTGCAATAGGCACAAAAGGGTTCCAATTTCTAAATAGAATTAAAGCTAAGTTAGTTTCACACGCAATACATTTGGGTGATAAACCCTTATTAGATGATTTAATTGGTACCATTAAAGTACAACTTGACGCTTTTGACAAAGGCGAAATTGATGAAATCTATTTATGTTACAACCGCTTCATTAATACGATGAAGCAGGAGCCGGTAATTGAAAAGATTTTACCGTTGACACCTGAAAAGGTAAATCAGCCTTCAGAAGAGAAAGTTTCATATGGCTGGGATTACATTTATGAGCCAGATGCTCAAACGGTATTGGATGACTTACTTAAAAAATATATTGAAGCACTTATATATCAGGCGGTAGCAGAAAATATGGCATCGGAGCAGTCTGCTCGGATGGTTGCTATGAAGTCTGCTTCTGATAATGCGAAGAATTTAATAGCGGAATTACAGCTTGATTACAACAAGACACGTCAAGCGGCAATTACGAAGGAATTATCTGAAATTGTAAGTGGCGCAGCAGCGGTTTAATTTAAAGAATTGTAAATATTGATTTGATTGGAGAAATGCGATGAGTAACGGAAATATCGTTCAATGTATTGGAGCTGTTGTGGATATTCAGTTCCCGCGCGATGGTATGCCTAAGGTTTATGACGCCTTGGTCTTAGAAGAGAGTAATGAAGCATCGTTTGCTGAAAAAGGCTTAACTTTTGAAGTTCAACAACAGCTTGGTGACGGCGTTGTTAGAACAATTGCATTAGGTTCAAGTGATGGATTACGCCGTGGCATGAGTGTGCGCGGAACGGGCGCTCCAATCTCTGTTCCTGTAGGACCTGCAACTTTAGGCCGTATTATGGATGTACTAGGAAGACCAATTGATGAAGCTGGTCCAATCGCTACAGAAGAGCGTAGATCCATTCACCAACCAGCTCCAAAGTTTGATGAGCTTTCTCCGTCAGTAGATTTATTAGAGACAGGGATTAAAGTTATTGATCTCGTTTGCCCATTTGCTAAGGGTGGTAAGGTTGGCTTGTTCGGTGGTGCCGGTGTTGGTAAAACTGTGAACATGATGGAGCTAATTAATAACATTGCTAAACAACACGCAGGACTTTCTGTTTTTGCTGGAGTAGGCGAGAGAACTCGTGAGGGTAATGACTTCTATCATGAGATGAAAGATTCAAATGTTTTAGATAAAGTGGCGATGGTTTTTGGACAGATGAATGAACCTCCAGGAAACCGTTTACGTGTTGCTTTAACTGGACTGTCAATGGCAGAAAGTTTCCGTGACGAAGGAAGAGATATTTTATTCTTCGTAGACAATATTTATCGTTACACATTGGCTGGTACTGAGGTTTCAGCGCTTTTGGGTCGTATGCCATCAGCTGTGGGTTATCAGCCAACGCTTGCTGATGAAATGGGCCGCTTGCAAGAGCGCATTACGTCTACAAAAACGGGCTCAATTACCTCTATTCAGGCTGTTTATGTTCCTGCGGATGACTTAACTGATCCATCTCCTGCAACAACATTCCAACACTTAGACTCTACCGTTGTTTTATCACGGGATATTGCTGCTCTTGGTATTTATCCAGCTGTTGACCCATTAGATTCAACAAGTCGTCAATTAGATCCGTTAGTTGTTGGAGCAGAGCATTATGAGGTTGCACGTGGAGTTCAAACAACTTTGCAGCGTTATAAAGAGTTGCGGGATATTATTGCTATTTTGGGCATGGATGAACTCTCGCCCGAAGATAAACAGTCCGTTGCACGTGCTCGTAAAATTCAACGTTTCTTGTCACAGCCATTCCACGTTGCGGAAGTATTTACAGGCTCACCTGGAAAATATGTTACTTTGAAAGAAACAATCCGCGGATTTAAGATGATTGTAGATGGAGAGTTGGACCACTTGCCTGAGCAAGCCTTCTACATGGTTGGTACGATTGATGAAGCTATTGAAAAAGCGAAGAAGCTTTAATTTAAATAAGGTTTTTATACATTATGGCTACCATACATGTTGATGTTGTAAGTGCAGAAAGTTCGATTTATTCAGGCGAGGCTAAATTCATAGCTTTACCTGGAGAGTCCGGCGAGCTTGGCGTATTGCCGGGCCATACACCATTAATTACTCGTATTCGTCCGGGGTCTGTAAGAATTGAAAAACCGGATGGCAGTGAAGAGTTTGTCTTTGTTGCTGGCGGAATTCTTGAGGTTCAACCACACTCTGTAACCGTTTTGGCGGATACTGCTATTAGAGGTGCAGATCTTGATGAAGCGAAAGCAAATGAGGCAAAACGTATAGCGGAAGATTTAATGGCCACACGTTCTTCCGATATTGAGTTTGCACATGCACAAGCAGAGTTTGCAGTTGCAGCTGCACAACTTGCAGCAATCGCAAGATTCCGTAGAAAAAAATAAATATAAATTGCCCGGTGATATTTTTCCAGCATTAATGAATGACAGCTTTTTAAGGGCCTGTCGTTTTGAAAAGTTGGATGCTACACCTATCTGGCTGATGAGACAAGCTGGAAGATACTTACCTGAGTACAATAAAACTAGGGCTAAAGCAGGTAGTTTTTTACAGTTAGCAAAAAATCCTCAGCTGGCATCAGAAGTAACTTTACAGCCGATAGATCGTTATGGGCTTGATGCAGCAATTTTATTTTCAGATATTCTTACTATTCCAGACGCGATGGGGCTTGGTTTAAGTTTTGAACAAGGGGAAGGACCGAGATTTAAAAACCCACTCAGAACAGAAAAAAGTATCAAGGATTTAAGAGTGCCTGACATGAATCAGTTGCGCTATGTTTTTGACGCCGTTAGTCAAATTAGAAAAGATTTAATGCAGAATGGAAAGCAAAGAGTCCCCTTGATTGGCTTTTCTGGAAGTCCGTGGACACTTGCTTGCTATATGGTTGAGGGGGCTGGGTCCAAAGACTTTCTAGATACAAAAACAATGTTGTATAAAAGACCGGATTTAATTAAGCAAATTTTGGATATAAATATACAGTCTGTTACAGAGTATCTGCGCCTTCAGATTGAATCAGGCGCCCAAGCTGTGATGTTGTTTGATACTTGGGGAGGCCTTTTATCATCTTCAGACTATTTAGAGTATTCCTTAGCCCCCATGAAAGAAGTCATTCGTCGACTTCAAGAAGATCGAGTAATAAAAGATCAAGTACCCATTTTATTGTTTTCTAAAGGTGGAGCAATTTGGCTTACTGAAATGGCAAAATCTGGGGCAAATGTCCTAGGTTTGGATTGGACTATTTCATTAACAAGGGCGCGGGAGCAATTGGGCAATCATAAAATTAGTATTCAAGGAAACCTTGATCCAATAACTTTACTTGGCGATCAAAAGATAATTAAGAAAAAGGTGGCAGAGTTATTTAATGAACTAGCCCTTACGAAATCAATTTGCCCTGAGTTATCACCACTAGATGGTCATATTTTTAATTTGGGACATGGAATTTCTCAATTTACCCCCCCAGAGAATGTCGAATGTCTAATTCAGGCAATAAGAGTTGAGTCTAAAAGACACCGCGAAGCCAATCTTTGAGTCACTGAGAGAAAAAACCTGAAAAGTTATTCACAGGGTAAGAGATTGATAAAAATTTACAAGAGCTTGCGAAAGATACAATATTTAAATTCTACAAATTTCCTATAAGTCATTGATATAGTTGAGTTTTTAAAAATCTAATAAAAAAAGATACAGATATAAGTTTGACATGAGGAGGTGTAAACTAATAAATAATCCACAGAGTTATCCACAGAAAATTTGAACAAACATGAATGAATTATGTAAGCATTTACTACTCTGCGTAAACTATAAATACGGGAAATAGTCCTTCAAGTGATCGTAAAATTAGCAATTGATGTACCAATTTTTCAACTTTTTGATTACTTTTGGAATCAGGAGGAGCTGCTACGAGATCCTAGAATAGGCGATATTGTTAGGGTTGAGTTTAGATCAAAAATAACATCCGGGATTGTATTACAAATAAATAGCAAGAGTTCGTGTGTAAATGATCAAGAAAGAAACTTAAAGTCAGTGTTGGCAATAGCACCTGATTTAAAA
Source organism: Burkholderiaceae bacterium (assembly GCA_947448695.1). GTDB lineage: Bacteria > Pseudomonadota > Gammaproteobacteria > Burkholderiales > Burkholderiaceae > Polynucleobacter. The sequence goes on along the minus strand of CANFOL010000026.1, from coordinate 14,198 downwards.
GTAACTCAACAAATAATCAATTTATGTCAATTTTCGTCAAAGTACTATTTACGACCTATAGGAGAGGTTTTATTTGGAAGTATTCCTTCTGATTGGAAAAAGCCAAATAAATGGGAGTTGTTACAGAAACAAAAACAAAAAGAGGAAAAAAAACAAAAAGCCCCTAAAAGTGAAGAAAAACCTCTTTTATGGGAATTAAATGAAGAACAAGTAAGTAGCTTAGCTTATTTAAAAGAAGTATCTAATCAAAACGAGTTTGAATTAATACTATTAAAGGGAATAACTGGTAGTGGAAAAACTGCAGTTTATCTGAGTTGGCTAAAAGAAGTATTAAAAGATGACGAGGCTCAATGCCTAATACTTGTTCCAGAAATTAATTTAACTCCTCAATTAGAAAAAATCGTCAAGGAAGTATTTGTTGATGAAGAAGTTACAGTTCTGCATAGTGACATAACATCAGCTCAAAGAAATATTGCTTGGTGGAAAATACAAAATGGTACCTCTAGAGTAATATTAGGAACACGACTTAGTATATTTGCCCCAGCAAAAAATATTAAAGCGATAGTCATAGATGAAGAGCATGACAACTCTTACAAACAACAAGATGGTTTAAGATACAACGCCCGAGATCTTGCAATTTGGCGAGCCTCAGAATTAAAAATTCCTATAGTACTGACATCAGCCACACCTTCATGTGAAACATGGCATAAGGTATTACATAAAAAAATTAGTTTATTAGCATTGTCTAGAAAGGCAAAAGAGGGAGCTAGTTTTTCGAATTTGAACCTCATTGATTTCGGGCGAGCAAGAAAAAATAAAAAAATAAATGAATATGGTTTATCAACTGAGATACACGAAGTCATCTCTAGAACACGAGAAAACAATAAGCAAACACTAATCTATATCAATAGAAGAGGATATGCACCGATACTTTACTGTAAAACATGCTCGTGGAAATCAAGCTGTAAAAAATGTAGTGCCTGGATGGTAGTCCATAAAAAAATAGGCAGTAACAGAAAAGTGATGCAATGCCATCATTGTGGGTCAAGTCAATTTACTCCAATTAGTTGCCCTGAATGTGGAAATCAAGATTTAGAAACCCTAGGAGTAGGGACGCAGAAAATTGAGGAATACTTAAAAGAAACATACCCTGAAATAGATTTAATCAGAATCGATAGCGACTCAACGAAAACAAAAGGGTCGGCTGAGGAATTGTTTAAAAAAATTCATATAGGAGAACCTGCAATCATTATTGGAACTCAAATGATTATTAAAGGGCATGATTTCCAACATATTCAATCCATTATTGTCATTGATGTAGATAAAAGTTTGTATTCGCAAGATTTTCGTGCGGTAGAAAAAATATTTTCACAATTAGTGCAGGTTGCTGGAAGAGCAGGGCGTGGGAAAAATGCTGAAGGTGCAAACATATATATTCAAACAGAATTTGTCGATCACCCAATGTTTAAAGCCTTGGCAGAGCATAAGTATGATCAATTTATAAGTGATATCGTTCAAGAAAGGCGAGAATATCAATTACCCCCATATTCGCACCAAGCATTAATAATTGCCGAATCAAAAAGCGAGAAAATTAATAATGAGATGTTGTACCAATTAAAACTATATTTAGAGCATGAGCTACCCAAAAATATTCAAATAAGTGATCCAACCCCAAGGGTATTGCAAAGACTATCGGGTGTAGAGAGAAATCAAATATTAATTGAAACAAATGATCGGGTGAAGTTACAAAATATTCTTGAAAAAGCGTTGGATTACATTGAAGTTATAAAGAAAAAATCACGATCAATTAAATTACAGATTGATCGTGACCCAATCCAATTTTAAACTTCTTCGTAATCGCTGATGGGAACACATGCACAAAATAAATTGCGGTCTCCATGAACGTTATCAACTCGACCAACAGGCGGCCAATATTTATTTACTTTTAAACGAGATACTGGATATGCTGCAATTTCTCTAGAATAAGAGGGGGTCCAATCTGAAGATAAAAGAGATTGTGCTGTGTGTGGTGCTTTTTTCAATGGATTATCTAATTGATCAAACTTACCAGTTATTACCATTTCAATTTCTTCACGAATACAAATCATGGCTTCAATAAATCGATCAATTTCAAACTTTGATTCACTTTCTGTAGGCTCAATCATCAAAGTTCCTGGCACAGGAAAACTCATGGTCGGTGCATGAAAACCAAAATCTATTAAACGTTTAGCAATATCCTCATTACTAATACCAGAAAGTTTTTGAATAGGTCGAATATCAAGAATACACTCATGAGCAATTAAATCATTTTGACCTTTATATAAGATTGGAAAATGAGGAGATAACTTCTTTGCAATATAGTTGGCGGAAAGAATAGCAACTTCAGTCGCTTGTCGCAGACCACGGGAGCCCATCATCGCAACATACATCCAAGATATCGGAAGTATAGAGGCAGAACCGAATGGAGCAGCACTAATACGCGGACGTTGCAAATCAGATTTGGAAGTTAAATTGGCAGTAAAAGATGAGGGTAAAAAAGGAGCTAAGTGAGCCCTTGCAGCGATAGGGCCAACGCCTGGCCCACCACCGCCATGAGGAATACAAAATGTTTTATGTAAATTCAAGTGACTTACGTCGCCACCAAAGTGACCAGGAGATGCTGTACCAACTAGAGCATTCATATTCGCCCCATCAATATAAACCTGACCACCATGCGCGTGAATTAAATCACAAATATCTTTCACCTGAGTTTCAAAAACTCCATGAGTAGATGGATAGGTAATCATGATTGCAGCGAGGTTTGAAGTATGTAATTCAACTTTAGTATGCAGATCGGAGTAATCAATATTTCCATTGGAGTCACATGCAACTACCACCACCTCCATACCAGCCATTTGCGCAGAGGCTGGATTTGTGCCATGAGCAGAAGATGGTATGAGGCAAATATTACGATGAGTTTCATCACGAGATTCGTGATATGCCTGAATGGCTAAGAGACCAGCATACTCACCTTGAGAACCTGCATTAGGCTGTAAAGATACACAATCATAGCCGGTTACAGCACACATCATGCGCTCTACTTGTTCGATGAGTTCAGAATATCCAAGCCACTGGGATGCTGGCGCAAATGGATGAATGTTATTGAATGTTGGCCATGAAATCGGCAACATTTCACTACTAGCATTCAACTTCATTGTGCAAGACCCAAGAGGTATCATCGTTCTGTCTAAAGCCAAATCCTTATCTGAAAGACGACGCAGGTATCGAAGCATTTCATGCTCCGAATGATAACGATTAAAAGTTGGATGGGTTAAATAAGAGTCTGTTCGAGCCAAATCTTGGGGAAAATTATGTGAAGAGTCTGTCGTAAATACACATAAATCATCAATAGTTAGCTCAATACCAAAAGCCTTTAAGATAATTTGTATATCAGTATCAGAGCAGGTTTCATCTAAAGAGATTGAAATATGCTGATCATCTATGTGCCTAAAATTTATTTTTAGAGTGTTAGCTTTAGAAAGGATTAAATCAACATTGTTAGACTTAATGAGTAATGTATCAAACCACGTTGAGTTACAAATTTCAATATGATACCTTTGAAGAGCTTTAGCTAATAAAGAAGTATAGAAATGAGTGCGAAGAGCAATTTTCTTTAAGCCCTGTGGGCCATGGTATACAGCGAACATACTAGCAATAACAGCTAATAAAACTTGAGCAGTACAAATATTAGAAGTTGCCTTTTCCCGACGAATGTGTTGCTCACGAGTTTGTAAGGCTAATCGATAAGCTGCGTTGCCACTTGAGTCGATACTAACCCCAACTAACCTACCAGGCATATTTCGTTTATAAACGTCTTTGGTCGCCAAATAGGCGGCATGAGGACCGCCGAAGCCTATTGGTACGCCAAAGCGCTGGGAGTTGCCGATAACAATGTCTGCCTGAAACTTCGCTGGAGATTTTAAAAGTGTAAGTGCCAATAAATCAGCAGCAACAATCAACAGGCCTTTATTCGCATGGATGTACTCACTTATTTTTAAATAATCGGTGAGTGAATGCAGATTCCCACTACCTCCAGGATATTGAATCAGTGCAGCAAACACATTATATTGAGTCATATTGGTGAAATCATCAACAATAACGGTAATGTTTAGAGGCTTGGCACGTGTTTTTATTACTTCTATTGTTTGTGGAAATACATCTGAAGCTACAAAAAAAGATGTTGATGGAGACTCGCATGAGCGAAGAGCTAATGTCATTGCTTCAGCTGCTGCTGTACCTTCATCAAGCATTGATGCATTAGCAATATCCATCCCTGAAAGGTCAATAATCATTTGTTGAAAATTGATAATAGCTTCTAATCTACCCTGAGAAATCTCTGGCTGATAGGGAGTATATGCTGTATACCAAGAAGGATTTTCTAAAATATTTCTTTGAATAACGGCGGGAGTAAGGGTGTTGTAATAGCCTTGACCAATCCAACTTTTATAAACTAAATTTTTATTTGCAATAGCCTTTAATTGGTTTAAAGCATCGCTTTCAGAAAGCGGCTCTGTAAATTCAGCAAGTGGCAATCCCTGATTTTCTCGAATAGAATCTGGGACTACAGAATTAATTAAATCATCTCTAGTTTTAAAGCCAACCACGCGTAGCATCGAATCTTGTTCATGTTGTGATGGACCAATATGCCTAGAAATAAACTCTGCATTTGTTTGTAAAGAGTCTTGTATCAATGGCGATGTCATGCATTATTCTCCAATGGATGAACTATATGCTGCAGCATCTAGAAGGTCATTTAACTCTGCAGCATTCGTTGCTTTGATCTTGAAAAACCAGGATTCATAGGGCGCCCCATTAATTTGTTCTGGAGATTTTGCTAAGTCGTCATTAATGGCGATAATTTCACCACTGATGGGGGCGTAAATATCACTGGCAGCTTTAACAGACTCTACCACTGCACAATTTGATTTTGCAATCACTTGTTGCCCTAACTTCGGAAGCTCAATAAAAACAATATCACCTAAAGCATCTTGAGCGTGATGAGTAATCCCTACGGAATAAGAGCCATCTTCATTAGATAAACACCATTCGTGTGAAGATGCATATTTTAAGTTTTGTGGAACGGACATAAAAATCTCCTAAAAAATTAAATAAGAATTTGACCGCGACGAACAAATTGAGGCTTCACTAATTGAGCATCAATTTCCTGATCGCGTATGTTGACTTGTACAACAGAAGGGATGGCTTGACCTCTTGGTAAACGTGCGAGGCCAATTGATTTTTCTAAGGATGGGCTATATGTTCCAGAACTTATTTCACCAGCTCCATAAGGGGTTAGTACTTTTTGATGAGCCCGAATAATCCCTTTACCTAGTAAAACCAGACCTAAAAAATCAAATTGTTGACCATGTTGAATTAAACTAGATTTCCCAATGAAATCACGATCACTTTTTAAATCTACGGTCCAAGATAACCCACTATCAAGTGGGCTAGTTTGAGTATTCATATCTTGCCCATATAGGTTATAACCAGCTTCGATACGAAGGGTGTCTCTAGCCCCTAAACCTGCAGGTTTTAAATCTGATGAAAGACTTAATAAGTGGTCCCAAACTAATTGGCCTTGAGACATTGGCATGCTAATTTCAAAACCATCTTCACCCGTATACCCGGTTCTCGCAAACATCAATCTTCCAAAGTTTGTGGATAAATGTGCCACATGAAAATAGGCAAGATTTTTTAATTCATGAACAATATTTGGAAAGGCTTGTGAAAGAACTTTTAGACTTAAAGGGCCTTGAACGGCTAATAGGACTTCTGGCTCTAAACAATGATTTAAACCCGCACGTCTAGGAATAAGTTCAATATCCTTAAATGCTTTAGCTTGTTCATACATCCAAATCAGGTCTGACTCCGCAGTTGAGGCATTAATAACCAATCGATATCGATCCTCAAGCCTATAAACGATTAAATCATCAATAATGCCCCCCTCATGATTTAACATGCAAGAATATAGGCCCATTCCATGAGCTTTTAGTTTTTGTATATTGTTTGCTAAAAGGTAACTTAGAAATAAACTTGAGTCAGAGCCAAAACAATCAACTACTGCCATGTGAGAAACATCAAATAAACTTACCGAAGACCTTGTGTGTAAGTGCTCACTTAGTTGCGAGCCATAATGAATAGGCATTTCCCATCCACCAAAGTCGATCATTTTAGCACCGAGGAATTTATGGGCCGCATTAAAAACAGTACAAGATGGCATAGGAGCCATAGGAATCCTAAAGAGGGCCCCCCTGTCCTTGATACCTGAGAGATTGCGCTTAAATTAAGCGTTAGCCCCTTCGGTGGGCAACTAAATGCCGCTCTCCAGAGTGTTAATGTTGACAGTCCTTTTGCCTGAGCGTTTATGGGCATTGCGCCTTCGGCGGTGAATTACACTCTCTCCTATCAACAATTAAAGTTTAACTGAAAATAAGAAACAAGATGTTGAAAAGAAAAATATTTGAATGAAAAATGCTTGATATGATATTCGCATGGCACTTCAAATAATATTAATACCCGTTACTCCTTTTGAGCAAAATTGCTCATTATTGATTTGTGATCGTACTCGAAATGCAGCGGTTATAGACCCTGGTGGAGACTTAGACGTCATATGTGCGCAAATAGAAAAATTCAACGCCAATATTCAACAAATATTAATCACACATGGACATGTAGATCATTGTTCTGCCGCTAATGAGTTAGCGATTAAACTAGGTTTAGATATTGTCGGGCCTCATATAAATGATAAATTTTGGATAGACTTATTACCTGAGCAGGCAAAAAGATTTGGGTTTGAACATGAAGGCCAATCATTTATACCAAAACGCTGGTTGGTTGATGGTGATCAAGTTTGGGTAGGTGAGCAATGTTTAGATGTTGTTCATTGCCCTGGACACACGCCAGGACATGTTGTCTTTGTAGATAAGAAAACGCGTATTGCAGTAGTAGGGGATGTCTTGTTTTCTGGGTCAATTGGTCGAACAGATTTTCCTAGAGGCAACCACCAAGATTTAATAGCTTCTATAAAAGATAAACTATTTCCCTTGGGGGACGACATCACGTTTATTCCTGGACACGGACCAACTTCAACTTTTGGACAAGAAAGACATTCCAACCCATTTCTTATCTAATTGACGGGGGAGTATTAAGCTTTAATTGCACCAGTACGATGAGTGCGGTTGTATAAACAACTAGCACAAATCCAACGTTGTTTGCGATTGCTTGTTGGAATCCATGTGCCACCATCAAGGCGCTTTTCCCTACTACAGGATGAGCAAAACTTAAGGGACTGACTGGTTGTTTCAGTTGTAGAAGTAGTGGTTGTTGTACTTGTAGTCATTTTATACAGCCTAAGCAACAAAACTCTATTTTAACTCAATTTTAAAATAAGACCTTTATTACTAGCTAAGGACCACTTTTATTGATTCGGCAGTTTTGTTACCTTCAAAATCCAACCATACCTTACTCTTAAAGTCATAAAGTTTGCAAAGCTTAGCAGTTTCAAAATACCAAGACCAAGAAAATGGCTGTTTAATGATTCGACCTGGCAATACTTCTTCTAGCTTATTTTGAGCATTAGGAAGTTGGTATAGGGGAACACCCATATCAACATGGTGTGCAGTATGTTCCATAATATGATGCAATAAAACACCAAAATGATATTTAAAAGTGAGATGGACAGTAGTAGATACAAAGGGTTGAGCTCTTAACCACTCAGATTTATTGTCGTACCATGAAACACTCGTATGCGTATGGTGGACATACACAACCCATCCAATCATCCCATTCCAGAAAATAAAAGGAATTAAGAAGCCACAAACTAATAAACCAATAATTGATTGATTAGTAGCCAGGGCCGCATAAATCAAAGTGCCAATCCATAAAGCACCAAATGCAGAAACCAACAAGTTATCTTTTAAAAAAACTTTACGAGTTGAGGGCATATTTTTATTGTTAGGAAAATACATTTTGTTCCACCAAATTTCAAGGGTGTAATAAAGCGCAGGCCCCCATCCACTTCGGTAAATTCGTTCGAGGTTTTGACGCCAAACTGGCATTGATTGAAACTCTTCTAAGCTTGCCGGAGCCCAAACAAAGTCAAAACCTTTTAAATTGGTTTGACCATGATGGACAACATTATGACCTACCTCCCATAGACTATATGGAGTCAATGAGGGTAAAAAAGCAATTCTACCCAAAACTTTATTTAATTCGCGATGAGGGGTGTAGCTCTGATGGCAGGCATCGTGACCAAGAATAAATAGGCGACCAATCCAAAATCCTGCAATATTGCCTAAAATAATTTTAATTAATAAACTTTCAATAAAAACAATGCCAGCAATCAGGGCAAGCCAAATAAGAACATCAACAGCAAGTAATAGGACTGCTTTAAATGTTTGTTTTTCTGCAAAAGGCTCTATCCAGCTACGAATAACCTTGCGATTAGGTATTGGAAGGCCTTCTGGGATAGGCTGAATATCAGTAATAGAATTAGTCAATTGTGTGGTCATAATTAATAAGTATTTGTATGAAACAATATTTTATCTATCTTTTGATAATAAGGTATTTACTCAGGTCAAATCTCGCAAATTTTCATAAAAAATAAAATGTAAAACAGGGCAAAAGCACCATCATGGTGTTGTGTGATTACAACAAAATAATGTAGTAAAAATGGAAATGTATGATCCTAGCTAAAGTAATAAATACTTTGTTGCATTAAGTAGTAATTTAAATGATGTTTTTTAAAGCATATTATTCATTAATCCAGGAGAAATTGCATGAACAATTTTGGCAAATTTGGCACGGCTGTTGCCCTTGCAGTATCCGCGGTGGCATCCCAAGCTGCTCCCATTGCATATGAAGTAAATAAGACATCAGCAAACGATAACTGGAGCGGCGCAGCTAACGGCTCTGTTTGGAAAAACGGTACCGACGAATTATGTTGGAGAAATAACTTTTGGACACCTGCTACAGCAAATGCAAAATGTGACGGTGCTCCAGCGCCTGTTCAAGCTGCGCAACAAAAGCCACAACAACAGCCTCAACAACAAGTTGCCCCAGTTAAACAAACTATTTCTGGGGCATTTACGCTAGGCGCTGATGGCGCGTATGCATTAGGCTCTGCGGTTATCACACCAAAAGGTAAGTTAATTCTTGATGCTGCGATAGCTAAATTAGCAAACTATGACTTAGATAAATTAGTAATTAGTGGTTATACAGATTCACAAGGTAGTGACAAGACAAATACACCACTATCTAAAAACCGCGCCAAAAGTGTTAATGACTACTTAGCCTCTAAAGGTGTGCCAGCTTCAAAAATGACTTATGATGGTTATGGTGCAACAAGTTACGTTGTTAACCCTTCAACATGTAATGGCATGAAGGTGAATGGTCGCGCAGTATCACGTACAGTTTGTGAAGCGCCGAACCGCCGTGTAGAAGTTAAATTTAGTGGATACGCTAAAGAAACAACTAAGTAATTCTTAGTTGAAACGAGAAAGCACCGTCATTTTCACGGTGCTTTTTTTATTACAAGAGAAGAAAAACTTGTGGTGCGCCCGGCGCGAATCGAACGCGCGACCCTTGGCTTCGGAGGCCAATACTCTATCCACTGAGCTACGGGCGCATAAAAAAACCAGTAATTAAAAAGGCTAAAATAATTAAATTAATGTAATTTAAGCGCTGAATAAAGATGATTCTACTCAGGATAATGCCTGTGTAAATAAAATGTTATGTTCCATGGCTATAATTCGTACATAAAATACTAAATTTGAAAACAGAAGGAAAAATAATGAGCGGACAACATGGCAGCATGATTAAAAACCCGAAACAGTTAATTATTATGGTATTCGCAGCATTTTTTATACCGCTGATTGTGATACTTTTACTGTTGATATTTGCTGATAGTAAAACCAAACAGTCTTCGGTTCCAAATACCGAGTCAACCTTGAAAATTATTCGGCCGGTAGGAAAACTTAATTTTGTCGATTCATCTGCACCTAAGATTGCGAAGACGGGCGATGCTGTATACCAAAGCGTATGCGCTTCTTGCCACTCATCAGGTGCCGCAGGGGCGCCTAAATTTGAAGATGTTGCCGCATGGTCTGGAAGGATATCTAAAGGATATGATTATTTAGTGACATCAGCAATCAAAGGTAAAAACGCAATGCCTGCGAGAGGTGGCGCATCCCCTGATGATGTTAGTGACTATGAAATCGCGCGTGCTGTTGTGTATATGGCAAACGCATCTGGCGGAAAATTAAAAGAGCCTAAAGATCCTGATCAAGCAAAGGATGCTAGGGCAGAAAAAAAATAAAATTCACCCGTCTTTTGACGGGTTTTTTGTTTTAAGGGCTAATTCATAGGCCGCATTTTTTGACATTAATTGTGTTTTAGAAAAAATTTCTGCGATTTGCTTACTTCCCAAGTAAGACGATAGAACCTCAGCAAGCTGTGCTAGGTTGACTACCGACTCGTTTAAGTCGAACCCTAGTTGGTCAGGCGCATGAGGAGCGCCACCTAAAATAATAGAAAACTCCCCACGCTCTTCCAAATTAGAGCTCAACCATAGAGGAAGATCTTGCAGAGGCAAACATGAAATGGTTTCGAATTTTTTAGTTAATTCGCGACCAATGATTAAAGAGCGTGAATGGTCTTTAATGTTTTGAAGAAGATCGTTTAGGGTGTTTTTAATTCTTTGCGGGGATTCATAAAAAATAGTTGAGGATATGCTTTTGTTCATAAGATCAAAAACATGGGCGCGATCCTTCCCTTTTAAAGGCAAAAACCCCAAAAATTGAAATTCACCATGTGAGCTTTGAGTTAATTGGCCAGAAACTGAAAGCAAGGTCGTTACCGCGCTAGGCCCTGGAATGGGGAAGATTTGATGTCCTGCGAGACGAACTTCATGAACCAATCTTGCGCCTGGATCAGAAATACCGGGAGTTCCAGCGTCACAAACGTAGGCCCAACGCTCTCCCATTTTCAGATGATTAATTAAAGAACTCGCCGCCGCATTTTCATTATGTTCATGAATCGCCATTAATGGTTTGTGAATACCTAAAGAATGAAGAAGGTGAGCCGTATGACGAGTATCTTCACAAGCAATACCGTCTACAGATCTTAAAATATGAACAGCCCGATAAGTGATATCGCCCAAGTTACCAATAGGTGTACCGACAACATAAAGTGCACTAGCCGGCATATTTTGTTGGTCTAAAAAAATTGTTTGATCCATAATGTAGCAATAAGTTAACGATTCCAAGAGTTGCGTAACAACAGTTTAAGCTTTTATATTCCAGAATTAGAGGGAAGTCATGAATAAAAATTTATCGGATCGAATCCAACAACAGTTTCTAGATAGTATTTCTACCAAACAGGAGGCATCCGAAAAGCTGTTGCCGATGGTTCAGGTTGCAATCGAGTTAATGTTTTCCTCTATCAGCAAAGGCGGAAAGATTATGGCGTGTGGTAATGGCGGATCGGCCGCTGATGCACAACATTTTGCGGCAGAACTAGTCGGACGATTTGAAAGGGAAAGAAAGGAGCTTGGGGCCATTGCATTAACAACAGACTCTTCAATTCTTACAGCGATTGGGAACGATTATGGTTACGATGAAGTTTTTAGTAAGCAGGTTCGCGCACTGGGTAAGCCCGAAGATGTCTTACTCGCAATATCAACTTCAGGAAATTCAAAAAATGTTATTTTGGCAATAGAGGCTGCGCAAAAAATTGGGATGGGCATTATTGCACTGACAGGTAGGGGCGGCGGAAAAATCAGCCAACTACTTAGCCAACAGAGTGTACTTTTATGCGTTCCATCAGAAAGAACAGCCCGAATTCAAGAAACCCATCTACTTTTATTACACTGTTTATGTGATGGTATTGACCATTTGCTATTGGATTAAAATGAAAACAAACACATCAACTAAAAACATCGCGCGGCTATTCTTTGCTTGCATCCTGATCCTCAACTTAACCGGGTGTTTAGCACTAGTGGTTGGAGGAGTTGCAGAAACAGCGTTAGTATTGGGCGATAGACGACCGGTCAGTATAGTAACTTTAGATCGAGGAATACAGCTAGAAGCTGACGCATTAATTTCTAAACAATTTCAAGACAACGTCAATGTTAATGTAAATGTTTTTAATCAAAAAGTATTATTAACTGGTGAGGCAACAACACAGGAGTTAAAAGAACAGATTCAAAAAACCCTCTCGCCTATTAAAAATATAAAAAGTATTGTTAACGAAGTACAAATTGGAATCCCCAGCTCTACGAGTTCTAGGTTATCAGATAGCTCATTATTTACTTTAGTAAAAACGAAATTAATAACGACAACGGATGTACCTGGCAACTCAATTAAAATAACAGTAGAAGCCGGAAGCGTATATTTAATGGGGATTACAACGGAGCTAGAAGCAAAAGCAGCAGCTACGGTTGCAAGTAAGAGTAGCAGTAACATTAATCAGGTAGTGAAGTTGTTTGACATTATTACGGAAGAAGAAAAGAATAAACTAGTCAATGTATCCACTGCAACGGATGGTTCAAAGCCTTAAATATTTCGGAAAAACAAACCTATTAGTATTTCTGATGGGCTGTGCTTTTGTAAAAATATCTTTTGCGGTAGAGGTAAATTCTTCTGCAAAAGAATTGGCTAAAAAAAATGGGTGTTTAAGTTGTCATTCAGAAAACAAAAAAATTATTGGCCCTGCATTTCGCGATATTGCTGAAAAATATCGTGATAGCTCATCAGCACAACCATACGTAATCGCACGCATCAAAAATGGAGGCTCTGGAATTTGGGGAGTTGTTGCAATGCCGGCAAATAAAAATATTAGTGACCAAGACTTAGAAAAAATAACTCAATGGGTACTAAATCATTAAGTAGTAATAAGACCACCTAAAAGTAAATTTTTATTGAAGAAGGACCTTTTAATGCCTTGCTTGATGGAATAATCGAAGATGGCAGATTGATCTTGCATTGCTTCAATTATCAAGCTTTGAGAATTGCCTGGAGGAAGTCTTAAAAATGCATCTGCCTCCCCATAAGAGAACTCAACCACCATGCCAGCCTTACGTGCAATGTGCATCATGGCAGCATTGCTTGATAGGCAGTGAACGTATAGTACGCTTATAAATGTATTCCTAGCATGTATTGCGGATCTTTTAAATAAAGCAGTCCCAACACCAAAGCCACGACCATTTTCGGAAACTGATACACCAAATTCAGCGGAGTGTTCTTGTCCAGGCAGCAGTTGACCATATGCTAAATGGGCTAATCCGATAACTTTTAACGAGTTGTTAATGACACCAAAAAAACAATCCCTAGAAAAATTAAAAGAATCTACATAAGAATTAATAAAAGTATCAGTTGCATTCATACCGTAGCGAAGCCGTCGATCATTTTCTCCCAACGATAAAAGATGACTTCGCATCATCTCAACATGAGATTTGTTCAACTCTAGAACTAAAATCACTTTTGATCTAGTTTGAGTATTTCCTTCTGAGCTCATGCAAACCTTCCAAATTAAGATAATTAAGTTCTATTCTAAACCGAAACTATAACTTTATTAGGGTATACCCTTAAATTTAGGGGTTAATTCATTAAAATATGGAAAAAATATGTGCCAGTTGGATGGTTTTAGTAATTTTTTAAAGAAAAAGAGGATTTTTTTGGAATAGGTGTTGACATGTGAAAATATATCTGTCATAGTCTCACTTCTTCGCTGAATGTTTTTAATTATTAACAAACAGCCACTCTTTAAAAATTAGTCAACCGATAATTGTGGGTACTACCTGAAAGCATTTAGTCCTTTTGGACAATGAAATAAAGTAGTACTCACTTAAACAGTAAATTGATTCAAATAGAAATAAATGAGTCATTTCTTTGAGTGAGCGACATGCCTTAAATGGCATACAGATATTAAACTGAAGAGTTTGATTCTGGCTCAGATTGAACGCTGGCGGCATGCTTTACACATGCAAGTCGAACGGCAGCACGGGAGCAATCCTGGTGGCGAGTGGCGAACGGGTGAGTAATATATCGGAACGTGCCTTGTAGTGGGGGATAACGCAGCGAAAGTTGCGATAATACCGCATACGCCCTGAGGGGGAAAGTGGGGGACCGTAAGGCCTCACGCTATTAGAGCGGCCGATATCT
>CANFOL010000025.1 GCA_947448695.1 Burkholderiaceae bacterium | reverse complement strand
TATTTAGGCGACGGCGGATCTAGCGAAAGCCAAAACAGCTGCTTAGCCATTTGAATTGGATTCCAACCCACTTGTGCAAGCATATTAAAACCAATAATCACAAATGCTGTCATAAAACAGATCAGTGAGGCAACTCCCAAACGACCTAAGTAAATTGGCCCTAATTGTGCATTACCTAGCTTACCCAGCAGATAACTAAAGCCAATCCCCTTAGTACGCTCGCGCATATCATATTCGTTAATGGGGGCTCCATGATTTTCTGGGCCAATTACTTGAGTTTGAGTGAATAAATTTTGATAGTCCATATTAATTCTCCGATATCACACTATTGCCAAATCGGCATATTTAACCACCAAGTCCACCATTCCGGCCATCCTCTTGTCCAAAATGGTCCGCTAATAATGATGCAAACCGCGCTCCAAAAAACAGCAGCAACTGCAAGGAATAAGCCAACTCGATGAATCCCTAAGGTTCCAACTGAGTAGCCAATAATGTCCCTAAAAAATGTATCTTCATGTTCTGGTGTTTTTACAGCTTGACTAGGTCCAGGATTAGTTGAGGAGAGAACTAAAGCACCATGCAGAGATAAAGCGAGTGTTGTTGCAAAGAATAACGAAACCGCGATCATGTGTGCCGGATTGTAATGAAAGTGTAAGTATTGATATCCCGTATTTGAAACCCAGTCTAAGTGACTCATAATGCCGTAGGGGAAAGCATGACCCCATGCTCCCATCAACACTGGACGTATAACTTCAAGTGAGAAATAGGCAAATACTGCCATTAAATAGGTAAAAGGAACATGCAAACCCATGCCCAACTTTCGACAAATCTCAATTTCTCTCAGTGCCCAGGATCCAAATGCTCCAAGTGCACAAATGGTGATGATTTGCCATAAGCCACCCTCCATCATTGGCGCAACCCCAAGTCCATATTTAAGATCGGGAGGAGCAATATTGATTTGCCAAATATTAAAAACGCCTTGGTGAGCAGCGCCCCACAATATCATAGCTGTACCAATAAAGCTAAAAAATACTGTGGTCACCCCAAAGAATCCCACGTAAAAAGGTCCTACCCAAAAATCAAATAGATCCCCACCGATTAAAGTACCACCACGAACTCGGTACTTTCTTTCAAAATTGAGCATCGCCATGATGTGCTCTCCCGTTTTTTAAAATTAAACTACTTTAAAATTTCTGCTTGGATGGAGTTTTAAAAACTCCTTCCAAGTCTTGGTGCTACTAATTACTTTGCAGCACGAGACTGCGTATACTGCTGTTGTGACATACCGTCGAGCCATTTGTATTGATTTGTACTCAATAAAATCAAATGAATCATAGCGGCTAAAGCAAAGAGAAAAACGCCTTGTGCTACCATCGCCCGCAAAGGGTCGTATAGTTTCCAAACTCTCCACATAATGCTTCTCCTAAGTTAAAAAAGACATAAAGCTATAAACACCTGCCTTGGTTGACTCAAAAAGAGAATTACCTCTTTCCGAACCTGGTAACCAAACACGCCACCCCGTCGGCAGAAATAACGTAAATAAAGTAAGCATGAAGCAAATTACAAAACATAAAATAAAAATTACTTTGAAAGATATGGAATCATTCGCCATAACTTTTGATATTAATTCTGCTTTTCTTTCCATGATATTTCCTTTATTTTTGTTAAAGCAACATCAATTAAACCAAGGACGCCAAGCCCATACAAGCATATGCGCAACAACTGCGATGGCTACAAAGCCAACTAGTCCTTGTACATAAAATGTATGAAACTCTTTTGCCTCATCATCTGTTAAACCAGATAGAGATCTGTTTTCACTCATGTTGATTACTCCTAAAAACAAAACTACAGTTACTACACTCACCCCGTGTAGCTTGGGGATTTGACGTAAAACCGTCAGATTCTTTACTCGCAGAAAAATGATCTAGCCTTCTCATGAGTTCACTCCAGCACCCACAGTTGCTTGAATGCGATTTAATAACTCTTCAGTAACGCGTGTTGCACCAGACAATCTAGCCTCACGTTCTGCCCGATCACGTAATCGTTTAGCGGCTGAGATTTGCGTTAACACAGGCTGATTTGCAACAATTTCATTGAGAATCATTTGTGCTTGTTCATCCCAAGGCAGATTTTCTAATTGACCAGCTTTAGCAAGTGTTGCCTCTACTTTGTCTAAATCGGTTCCTAAAGGAAGGATATGGAATAAGGCATCAAATAGAGCATTACAAAATTCTTGAATAATGTAAGTAGCGCCTGCATAGCCCATAAAAGGTGTACCGGTATGCCGACGAATAATGGCACCAGGGAAGGATGCTGGTATGAAAGCAGCCCTACCACCAACTTCAGCTGCATACATGCGCTCATTGAAGCTGCCATACAAAACCAATGGCGTTTTCTTTTGAACCAGTTCACGAATTTCTTGATTATTCGTCTTCTCGCCAGGCTTTCTTGAAATAGCAAAGTTACATGGCAAACCCATTTCGTCTTCTAAGAAACTACGTATACCTCGTGTATAGGTCTCATTTGCAACAATACCAATACTTGCAGTACCAAAGAAGTCTTGAGTAACTGAGCGCCATAAATCCCAAATAGGCTTTAAAGTACTATTTTTTTCTTTTTCGATAAATGGCTCTGGGTCGATGCCTAATAACTCTCCTAATTTTCTTAAAAATTGAGTCGTACTATGCATGCCAATCGGTGCTTGTAAATATGGGCGATCAAGATTCTCACATAAAAGTCTGCCAAACTCGCGATACATACAAATATTGACATCCGCATCTACAAGCTTTGCAACATCAGCTAAGTGACTGCTGAGTGGAAACACCATATTAATGTCAGCACCAATACCCTCGACTAAACGCTTCATCTCTGCAAGATCACTGTACATATTGAACATGCCATAAGCAGGGCCAATAATGTTAACGCGTGGCTTTTCACCATCTTTACGTGCAGGACGTTCAGGAATATGCTTAACGCCATATTCAGTCCATAACCAGTACATTGCACGGTTAGCACTTTGCCATTGATCTTCATCAATTGTTCTTGGTAAGAAGCGCGCAATGTTCATACCTTCTGGTGTTACACCACCGCCAATCATTTCAGCAATAGATCCAGTAACTACAACCGAAGGCAAATCTGGATCTAATACTTTATGAGCGCGTTTCATTGACTCTTCAGTACCTTCACGCCCAAGCTGCTCTTCCGCAAGTCCAGTAACAACAATCGGTAATTCATGCGGTGGTAATGCATCGGTGTAATGTAGAACTGAAGTAACAGGTAAATTCTCACAACCCACAGGACCATCAATCACTACTTGTAAGCCTTTGATGGCTGTGAACACGTACACAGCACCCCAATATCCGCCAGCTCGATCATGATCTAATATCAGCATTAGCCCATCTCCTCTGCTTTGCGTTTTTTCATTTCTTTTTCTAAACGACGCTTAACATTCGCTTTAAAGTCTGGGCGGTCCATAGGGACATCATCCCAAACTCCAGACTTGTGACCCGTTCCAACATCGCCAAAAAAATCTTCCATGATTTGGAAGCGATTTTTGTTAGCAATGGCGGCATTAATCACTTGAGCTAAAGATCCCGCCCCAGCAACTCCCATCAGAGGTCGTGCAGAAATTAAGTTTGTAAAGTACAAAGCTGGAATCGCAAGTTGTTTAGCTTTTTGAACGACTGGCGTTGTACCAATTGCCAAATCGGGACGAAACTCATCAATTGCAGCCAAATCATCTTCAAGGGATGCGCGATACTGGACACGAACACCTTTGGACTCGAGCCAATTTTTATCGGCCTCACTCCAAACAGTTTTCGGACATGCTGTGCCAACATATCGAAGATCTGCACCACTTTCTACTAATAAACGTCCGACGAGTAACTCAGAGCCTTCATAACCACTTAAAGTAATTCTTCCTTGTATTGGTTTTGCAGAAAGTGCGCCTTTAATCATTGGTAAAAATTTATTTTGCGCAGCAGCAATCAAGTCTGCTGGGACATTACAAGAATTACCAATCGCTTCAAGCCAAGCAGCTGTACCTTCATAACCAATCGGTGCCGATCCAACAATCTTTCTTCCTGCGGCAGTAAATTCACGAATACTTGCAGTATAAAAAGGATGGATTGCTGCAACAGCAGCACAGTCTAGGGCTTGATATAACTCACGCCATTCTCGAGTTGGTACCACTGGTCCAGCGGCAAGCCCCATTGGTTCAAGCATCATTCCAATTCCAACTGGATCAACAGGGAACATCTCACCAAGAAGAGTGATTGTTGGCTTGTCTGATTTACCTTGACGTGGCGCTGTTACAGGACCGGCTTCTGCTTCATTTCTTGCATACTTCAGCATCGCTCCAGCTAGTACATCTTTAGCTTCAGCATGAGTTGGCACACCAAATCCTGGTACATCAATACCTATAATTCGAACACCGTTAATTTCTTTTGGTAGTAACTGTAGTGGCACACCACTTGCTGTTGGTACACACAAGTTAATAATTACCACCGCATCATATTTTGCAGGATCTGCTTCTAGAAAAACTGCTTCGCGAATATCTTCAAAAAGTTTTCCAGTCACCAAGCTTTCTGAATTGAATGGCACATAACCCACGCTTCGTTTTGCACCGTAGAAGTGAGAGGTAAATGTGAGTCCATAAACACAACATGCAGAACCTGACAAAATCGTAGAAGTGCGGCGCATTCTTAAACCAACTCGCAATGATCCAAATGCTGGACACATACTTTGCGGTTGATCATGAGGACCCTTTGGGTAATCTTTTGCGTAGCGTTGCAAAATTTCAGATTTATTAGCTGCTTTAGCAGCTTCTATCATTTGATCTGCCCCAGAATGACAACCTAATCCGTCAGCATTGATAGCCTGAGGATTGTTGAGGATTGGAATAATTTTTTGCTCTGTCATGATTAGGCTTTGTCGTAAATCACTTCGAGTGAATCTTTATGGACCTCATGCTTACCGACCATGTCAAATAAACTAGCTGGCTCGAGAACAACATGACGGCCGACTTGATCACCAGAGAACAAACCTAATAACTCATCTTGGGTGAGTGGCTTTGGACGAACTGGAGGAGCTTTGGCTACGTTATCACCAAGCTCTGCAAATAAGCTTGCCCATTCTGTTCCAGGTTTACCAATAATTTCGTAATTAGCGCTCTTGCGACGAATATCTTCATTCGCAGGAATTGCTGAAAGAACTGGAATACCAGCACGTTCTGCAAAAGCAGCAGCTTCACCAGTACCATCATCTTTATTGATCACCATACCAGCTACACCAACGTTTCCACCTAACTTACGGAAGTATTCAACGGCAGAGCACACATTGTTAGCCACATATAAAGATTGCAAATCGTTACTACCAACAACGATTACTTTTTGGCACATGTCGCGAGCAATTGGTAAACCAAAGCCTCCACAAACTACGTCACCTAAGAAGTCTAAGAGAACATAATCAAAACCCCAGTCATGGAATCCTAATTTTTCAAGAGTCTCAAAGCCGTGAATAATGCCTCGACCACCGCAACCACGACCGACTTCAGGACCACCAAGCTCCATCGCAAAAACGCCATCACGCTTGAAACATACATCACCAATTTCTACGGATGCTCCTTCAAGTTTCCTCTTAGAAGAAGTTTCAATAATGGTTGGACAAGCCTTACCGCCGAATAACAAAGAAGTGGTATCACTCTTTGGATCACAACCAATCAGTAAAACTTTTTTACCTTGCTGAGCCATCATGTAAGACAAATTTGCAAGAGTAAAACTCTTACCAATACCGCCTTTACCGTAAATCGCAATAATCTGCGTTTCTTTGGTAACTGGCTTTGTAGAAACTGGATCTGGATCGATCGCAGCCTCTTTTTTAAGATTCATAAATTGCACGGTTGATTCTGCTGGTATAGGACTATTCATTACGCTGTTCTCCAATTAAGGGTCATTTTTAGGCATTGCATATCGTTAAAAGCGCTTTGATACGCTGAGTCAGCATCCTGAGGATTGCTGGTGTGTGTAATCAACCCATCCAAAGGCAATTGCTTAGAACGAATGAGTTGATGAACTTCTTCAATATCTTTTGGCTGCCACTGAGCTGCAATGCGCATTTTCATTTCACGCATAAAAGCAGGAGCGAAGTTATAAGAGATTGGGCGATCGTAAAATCCTGCAAGGACAATTTCGCCTTGAGGACGAAGTCGACTGACTAATGTATTGATTAATTCGGAGTCGCCACTGGCATCACAAATTACGCCATACTGATGAAAATCATCATCTTTAGGATGAACTACCTTATAGCCCATCGCACCTGAGGAACGGATTGGATTGGTCTCCCAAACCACCGGGATTTTACCTTTGGCAACTGCGATACGAGCCAGTAATCTTCCAACTACACCATGACCAATAATTAAATCTGGTTGAGCTTGTTCCCTACCTTCTGTAACGTGGTAAGCGGTTGCGGCTAGGGCAAGGAGAATACCCTCGACGCCAACTTCCTCATCAAGAACGGTTAATCTTTGCGAAGGAATAACAACGTGTGAAGACGCACCACCAAATAAGCCTTTTACTTCTCCATAGCATTTAGCACCTGGTACAAATACACGCTGACCAACCTTTAATAATGCATTTTCTCCAACATGTGTAACTCGTCCAACGGACTCATAACCAGGCACTAATGGATAGCCCATGCCAGGAAACTGAGGCATTAAACCACTCCAGATCAACTTCTCAGTACCTGTGCTGATACCGCTGTATTCCATTTCAACAGCAACATCATCCTGACCTAATTCATCTATTGGCAATAGACTCAAAGATACTTGCTTCGGTTGATTGATTACAATTGCATGTGCTTCCACTTGTAGTCCCTGTTAAATTTCATTTACACCTTAAATGTAAAATTATTTTTACACTCTTTACTATTCTTAACATCAGTAATTACCCTTATTAGGGTTTACCCTTTACTTCTCTGCGACAACTATCTGCGCGTTGATTTTCATCATGTTTTTAACTAATTTGGTTTTTTTAAATCCCGCCTCAATTAAAAAATCTGTAATTTCTTTTGAACTACGCGGTCTTCCTCGACCCATAGCCAGCAAATAAAATCCAAAATAGGCCTGCCCCATCGCCGGTAAATCTTCTGTATTCGCCATAGGCTCAGCAACCAAAAGCTTGCCGCCTGCTGGCAAGGATTGATAAATGGACTTAAGTAACTGTTTGACCCGCATATCGTCATGATCAAAAATGACCCGTATAAGGGTCACGAGATCAGCCCCAGTTGGAATTTGATGATTAAAAAAATCACCGCCAATACACTCAACTCGACCTTGTCCTAATTTTTCATCTAGCTTTTCTTGAGCTAGTTGCGCCACACCGGGTAAATCGAAAAGCTTAAATTGAAGGTGCTGGACGCGTTGATGAAGAAGAGAAATAAAGGTTCCTTGCCCACCTCCAACATCCAGTAAACACTGATGTTGATTAAAGTTATAGGAGTCAATAATTTCATCAGCTACAAGCGGCAACGAGTCGGACATCAGCGCTGAATACTGAGATACTTTTTCTGTATCGCTCAAGCTTTTTAACTCATCACTTTGCTCTGTAATGTAAGGCCAATAACTTTCTAGGGCTTTTTCTTTTAGCTCACCACGCAATAATGCAACTGGATCTCGTAAATCTTGATAGAGCGCCCCATGGTGTTCAATCATCGACAATAAGGCCTGATTCCCAACGAGAGGAGCCCCCAATGACCCTAAAGCATAGCGATTAGCTCTGGTTTCGATTAGGTCTAGTGACTGAGCTCCAAGCAACAACCTCTCTAATCCCTTGATCGGCATATCGACTTTTTGGGAGAGTTCTTCTAAGCTTAAGGGACCATTCGATAAATGCTCAAAAAGCCTTACACGAACACACGCAAGCAATATTTGTGAATATACAAAACCTGCCATGAGATCAAAGACGCCCTTTGCTCGACTCTTGGAGATCGAACTTAAAAAAGGAACTTTTGCCACAACTCTTTGAAATTGACGATTGGCAATCAATCGATCTTTTTTGATAAAAAGCTTATCCCAGAGGGAGTATTTATCCTTATCAACAGGCAACATATCTAGAGAAAGATCTTCCATTGAATTAAACCGTTGAAGTCTTATTCGACTTGATCACCAACTCTTTTAGAGCTCTGTCATACAGAGCATTTGGCACTAATCTTTCTGATTCGCTCAGGACTAGCTTTTTCAGCATATCTTGTCCCGGACATTCTGGAATCGAACGAATCGCACGCGTGACTAACTCATCAAAATATTCAACTGCGCCATCAAGACCTAATTGACGCGTAGCACTAGGACGATCTAATTCAAGATCTTTACCAACAGGCTTACCCAAGCTTTGTATATCACCAATCACATCCCGAATATCATCCGCTACTTGGTATGCCTCACCCAAGCTATCGCCAAGAGTTGTCCATATCTTTGGATCTGATCCAGCAGATGAGGCTCCAGCAGAAGTTGCCGCGGCAAATAAAGCCCCCGTTTTAGCCTTTTGATAGGTTCTCAGGTTCACTTTGGATTCACACTCCCAAGCTTGCCCAGCAATAATTCCGTTAGGAACTCCCACACCTTGAGCCACAATTTTCATGACTGGCGCTAAGCGATTGAGTGAGTCTTCTGCAGAATGAAGGAGCGCTTCAAAAGCCATCACAATCAAAGCATCACCCGCAAGGACCGCTAGACGTTGACCGTATGCTGCATGAACAGAAGGTATTCCTCGGCGTAACTCAGCGTTATCAAAACAAGGTAAATCATCATGCACCAAAGAACCACAATGTAATAATTCCAAGGCAACTGCTGCCCCCATCGCTAATTTAGGATCATCATTGCCGCAGGCAATTGCAACCGCCAAACAGAGTTGCGGACGAATTCTGGCTCCTCCAGGAATCACAGCGTGTCGAATTGCCTGATTTAAGGAATCAGGACCGCCTTGACTCTCTTGAGTTTTTAAAACTTCTTCTAAAGCTTGTTCAATGCGTAATTTAGGCGACATATTGACTCCCCCACAATGTGTAAATATTATTAACCACTTAATATGTAAACTAATATAGACACTTCAAATAGTAAAGTCAATCAATTCAAAGGTGACTAGGGCAAACCCTGATTCGTTTCGTAAATGAACATTTGACCAAATGACTAAAAGTAAAATGGTTTCATAAATGACGAAATGAGTTGATGTATCCAATATGACACCGACAGTTGATCTTTCTAGAATTCCCCCTCATTGGCCAAACCGGCGGTTTAGCCAATCCCTCAAACTATCAGGAATCAATTGGCACTTTCAGTTAAGCAAGCATACAAATCCAAATGCAAAGTCGATTCTTTTTATTCACGGCACAGGAGCATCAACCCATTCTTGGGTGCATATTTTCAATCACCTTAAAGAAAATTACACGGTACTTACAGTTGATTTACCCGGACACGGCTTTACTCAAGGTGCCCAAAAAGCACAATTACATATCAATGACATCTCTGAACAATTAAAGCTTTTGCTAGACACCCTTGAGATACCATCGCCAAACATCATCGTCGGCCATTCCGTAGGGGCGAATTGCTCGTTGTCTTTAAGTCTCCTCTTAGAACATTCGCCAGAGGCGATTGTAGGTTTTAATCCCTCACTCGTGGACCCTCCAAATAGTTTGTTGTTTTTTTTAGGTCCACTGATTAATCCTATAATGACCTCTAGTCTGACTGCAAGCTTACTTGCAGTCAGTATTCCTAAAACCAATATGATTAATAAACTATTGGACTCCACCAACTCGATACTGAGCGAAGAGCAACGCGAGCCTTATCGATATTTATTCAAAAAACAAAGCCATATTTATGGCTCTATGAATTTCAAGGCCGCCTCCGATATACCCATATTACTTGCCAAGAGCGCCTTGCTTCAAACCAAATTTACCTTTGTAGTTGGGGGGAAAGATCAATGGGTACGACCGGAATCACTCATCCCGATTCTAGAAAAATACTTCCCTCAAGCAACCGTTCATCTCGAGGAAGGCGGCCATTTATTGCATGAAGTAAACCCAAATAGAAGCATTGAAATCATTGAACAAACTATTGATCAACTACTTACCTAAAGGAAAAAAGATGAGTCTTACTTTAAAAATAATTTGCCTCGTGATTGGCGTTGTAGGCTTAATTATGTTTGTTAGAGCCTACCATTACGGTAATCAATCGATGGGTAGAATCGGAAAATCTAATCGAGACAAAGATCAAAACAAACTCAGTTAATTAACATTTTTGCTGCCTCCACCACCGAAGCAGATTTACCTTGGGGTAGTGGCAAATAGTACGCGCCTAGCTCTTTAGCAATTTGTTGATTAGTCTCTTGTGGTCGCATACCCGTATCAATAAATAACATTTGCAATTGTTCTGCTCGAGCTCTTTTTGCACAAGCAAGAGCGTCATTAAACGCTTGCTCACGCCCACCAACACCTTCAAGAGTTACGTTCGCACGCCCATCTGTGAGCAAAACCATGAGCGGGGTTTGACCTTTTGACTTCAATTTTTTACCAAATTGAGCGGCATCTTGTATGGCAGCCGCCAAGGGTGTGCCTCCACCACCAGGCATACCGGATAACATACGCTTAGCTCGAACCAAAGATCTTGTAGGAGGGAGAACCAGCTCTACATCTTTGCCGCGAAAAGTAATGAGTGCGACTTGGTCTCGGCGGATGTAACACTGCGCAAGAAGCAACTCGACGGCGCCCTTGGCTTCCGACAAACGCTCCATGGCAGATGATCCTGAAGCATCTACAACAAACACAGTGACAGTAGTTGTACGCTGGACGTATTGCTTGAGATAAATATCATCTGCCTTAACAATAATTCCGCTCGCAGTCGCACGCGCTCCCTGCATTTCTAATCGCCGTATTTTTTGCCAAGGACTAGCCGCCTGTATAGTCTTTAGAATATCTACTTTGTGCTTATAGCTAGGTCGTCCTTTTCGAGAGGGCATCGCCTGACCACTCAATAATCCTTTTTGCAGTTGACCCACTTTTCCTTGAGAGCTTTCATTCGTTTTAATAATTTTTTGGTTTTGATCAAAAGAATCTAGGAGGTTTTGTGACAAAGTGGCTTTAGTTGCCTCAATAATCATTTCTTCCAAGTCTTCACGATTTAAAGATGGTGCATCCGACTGAGGCTCATTATTCTCTTGATCTTTTTGCTCTGAACTATTTTGATCTTGTGGCGCAGGAGGTGCTTGATTCTCTGGCAGGGGCTGATCCTCAGAGGAATTTTGTTCAGACTGATCTTCCTTTGGTTGAGGCAAACGGGTAATCCGATGAGCAAATACCAAACGTGTTGCCATCTGAATATCAACTTGCTCAAGGTAATCAGCCCCTCTCAGGGCAGCAAGAACTCGCGCAGCACGTGCAACGTACAAACCAACTCGCAGTGAATCAATCCCAAATGATTGCGCAGCTATCATCATCGCTTCAAGAGCTTCAATCGGTACCTCTATGTGCTTCAAGCGCGCTCTAATTTGCTTGATATCGATTGATTCTGGATTAAATTCACATTGGCGGTAAGACAATCCCTCTAAGTTAATCTGAAATCCTAAGCGCTCTTCTAATCGAGTCAATAAATGCTGATCCTCTTCGGTTAGACTTTCATCAAAAGCAATCATGCCGAACTGTTGCTTAAGATCGAAGGCCTGAGTCAATAAGGCAGCTGTGTGGGATTTCATGCGCTCTGCCATCGGCATGAGCAGCAAACCCTCTTGGATTTGATCCAAAATACCGCGAGAGTAGACCTTTTTTTGTTGGTTCAAGGTTTTGAGCAAATCAAGCTCTCCGATAAGAGCCCCTTCGTCCGCATTGGTTGGCACCTTAATGAGCGGAACTTGATCTTGAATCAAATGCTGTAATCCTTTTAACCACTGATCTCGGACTGGGCCTGCTTGAGACTTAACCCAAATACCGCCCAAGCCAGCAGGGTCAATAGTAATGATTTTGGCAATTAAACAAGCATCCGACCAATGTCTCTGGTCTTGCTCTGAATCTGGTAAACGCTGTTCCATTTACTTTGGAAATAACTCTTCTAAGGCACGCTCGATTCTTACTGTAGAACCCGTGTCGTCCAGTGGATCACGACGCAAACGATGGCGCAGTGCATATGGCGCAATACGTTTGAGCATATCTAGCGTTGCCACCTTTTTATTTTCAAATGCACAAATCGCTCGAATGGTTCGCATCATCGTCAACTCACCGCGTAAGCCATCCGCTCCCAAGTGAGCACAAAGCTGAGATATCTGAATCAAAATCTCATCGCTGACTTGTACCTTCAGTAATCTTTTGCGGGAGGCAGTGATTTTTTCTTGTAACTCATTTTGAGCAGTTGACCACTGGCCATTAAAAGCTTCAGGATCCCGCTCATATAATTCTCGGCGTTTGATAATTTCAATGCGCGTCATGACTTCACTCGGAGTCTTTACTTCTACTGATAAACCAAATCGATCCAATAATTGTGGCCGTAATTCACCTTCTTCAGGATTACCACTACCAATCAAAACAAATTTTGCAGGATGGCGAATACTTAAACCATCGCGTTCAACAACGTTCTCACCAGAAGCAGCAACGTCAATCAGTAAATCGACCAAATGATCTTCTAGTAAATTGACTTCATCAATGTATAAATAACCTCGGTTGGCCTTAGCCAATAGACCATTTTCAAATGACTTCACCCCCTGGGATAGGGCTTTTTCAATATCAAGGGATCCTACAATTCTGTCTTCTGTGGCGCCCAAGGGCAAATCCACCACAGGCGCATCAATTGTTTGGGATTTAAATTTCCCACCAGCTGCTTTGATGGCTGCGCAGCTACTACATAAAATTTTACCCAGCGGGTCACAATGGTAAGTACAGCCGTCAACAGCAATCATGGTGGGTAGAAGTGCCGCTAAAGACCTAACCATAGTGGACTTACCTGTCCCACGATCACCAAAAACCAGGACACCACCTATACTCGGATCAATCGTCGAAAGAATCATTGCCAATTTCATTTCCTCTTGGCCCACTATTGCGGTGAATGGAAAACTTAATGCCATGTCTATTCTTTCTTTGATTTTTATTTACTATTTTGGAAAATAATTCATTAATCTAACAACAATTTTATACACAAAAATTCAGTAATTTTTAACGCCTATTTACTTGAAATACAAAAACTAATTTTTAGCATGAATTACAGCCTTTCATTTTAAAAAATTAGACCTGAATTAGCGCTTTCCCTAAATTTACATCTAAATATGTCAATTTTTATTGACAATATTTGTACATTTTAATAAATTAATTAAAGATTCGGTTTTTTGTTAATAAATGGTCTTAAATGTTTGATCGTATTTTGATGCATTGCAATAAGAACTTATTGAGTTGCAAAACTTTAATGTCATCTGATCTAGAGCTAACAGACCTCCCAAAACTGAAATCCTTGAACACAGATGTTCAAGTCATAATAAATAGGAGATGATGTGAACCCATTGATGAGTAAAGCCATAGATTTAATCAGGCCTAAGGGTACTAATCAAGCTCCAGTAATCGCACACTTATCCTATCGCAGCAAAGCTTTAAGAACTTTTAGTGACACGGACTTGCATGAGCTCGAATTAGCAGCCTCTAGCAATAATAAAAAAATTGGGGTTACTGGAATTTTTTTGTATAACGATGGAGATTTTTTTCAATCTATCGAAGGACCACCAGATAAGCTTGAGAGTGTTTGGGCAAAAATCTTTGCAGATGATAGGCATTCGATAACAGAAATTCAGCCCTTAAGTTTGTCGCCCTACAGAATGTATTCCGGATGGAATATGAAACTTTTTACACAAAAAAATGTCTATAAAAGTTCAAGGGACTCTTACAAACCCAAAAATAGAGTTTCTGATTTATTGTTTAACATTGTTAGAGAAGATATTTGGCCTGAACTGTTAAGAAAGCATGAATTTACTCCGTTCTCTAAGGATAGTTCTACTTATGAAATACATCGCCTAGCGAAATTATTAATAACGGATAGGTCCGATTTGCCAGAGCAAATGTTGCAAGCCTACTATAAGAAAAATAACTTTTCTTTGGGAAACTTCTACTCATTTGTCATTGGACCTCTAGCTGGACATTTAGGAGACCTTAGTGCTGAGGACATCTTCAATGAATTTGAGGTTACGATTGCCCTCAATCGTGCCCTAGTATTTTTTAGAAAATTACGTCATTTCCATTCCAACATCTATCTGAGTAATTCACCGAAAGTCACGGTTGCAAATATGCCCGGCGAGCAACATATTATTTCTAGTGTGATTGACTATGAAATCCTTTGGCAAGCTGGCATGAATGTTAATCTGAATTTTTCTAAAACGGATGATGAACTTTTGAGTTATGTTCATGCTAACAAGATCGATGTTTTAGACTTGTCACAAAGCCCAACCTTGTTTAAATCTGGTCAAATATCACGCTTGAAATCTCTGATTGAGAATATTCATGATTACTCCGTCAACCCCAAGATTGTTGTGATGCTCAAGGGTCGTGGTTTCTCCAATCTTTCGAAAAACCATGATAGTTTTGGCGCTGATTTAATCTGTAATGTATCGAATGAACTTGAGAAAAATGTCATGGATGCGTTTACTAAATCTCTCAAAATATCTAAACCAATAAAAATCCTCAATACGCTGAAGACCATTATTCACTAAAGCCTCTTTCAAAAATTAGTGAAGCTTAACGAGAGGCTCCGTTCGTTTCGTAATAAGTCTTGCAATCGTTTCTAAGAATACTTTGCTAAATCCATGAATGGCAAGCTCATGCATTTTATACAAAGAGAGATACATGATCTTGGCAAAGTAACCCTGAACCATGAGGTTATTTCCAATCAATCCTCCCATCATACTGCCCACAGTGCTAAATTTTCCTAAGGATACAAGCGATCCAAAATCTTTGTATTGATACGGTTTTAATGGCTTCTTTGCGAGCCTTCGTTTGATTTGTTGATACATGTGACTGGCTTGCTGATGCGCTGCCTGTGCTCTTGGTGGGACAAATCCACCCTTGCCACCATTAGCACTAGGCCATGGACAGGAAGAACAATCCCCAAAAGAAAAGATATTTTCATCACGGGTCGTCTGCAGGGTTTGTAAAACGACTAATTGATTAAGCCGGTTGGTCTCTAAACCAGCTATATCTTTTAAATAATCTGCTGCCTTCACTCCAGCTGCCCAAACAACGAGCTCAGAATCTAAAAAACCTCCATCTGAGAAAAGAACACCTTTGTTATTTACTTCACATACTTTTGCGCCAGTTAACACATTGACGCCTAATTGATGAAGTAATTGTTGGGTCGCAAAGGATAAATCCTCTGTTAAAGCTGGCAATATTCTCGGGGCAGCCTCAATCACTGTTACCTGAATATCCTTTTGTGGATTTATCCGATCAAGTCCATAAGAAACAAGCTCTCGCGTACTACGATGTAACTGTGCTGCAAGTTCAACGCCGGTTGCTCCAGCCCCAATAATTGCAACATGCAATTGCCCTGCACGAATGGACTCGGGTTGATAATGCGCGCGTATGCAAGCATTAATTAAATTGGCGTGAAACTTTTTTGCATCCATCTGGTTTTCTAAAAGAAAGGCGTTTTCTTTCACTCCAGGTGTACCAAAATCATTACTTAGACTTCCTACACAAATAATCAATGTGTCGTAATCAACAACTTGTTCGGGTGTTACTTGTTGTCCATTTTCATCGAAATAGGATTCTAAAGTAATAGTTTTTTGAACCCGATCAAGTGCTTTCATCGCACCAATTCGAAATTGAAAATGATGCCAATGCGCCTGAGCAATGTAATCTAATTCATGTTCTCCAGAATCCATACTTCCGGATGCAATTTCATGCAACTTCGGTTTCCAAATATGCGTTCTATTTTTGTCCACTAAGGTAATGTGGGCTTGCTCCTTTTTTCCGAGAGTATCACCTAACTTAGTAACCAGCTCAAGACCACCAGCGCCCCCGCCAACCACAACAATTTTATGAAGCTTAGTCATCGGATTACTTTCAGGAATTTATCTAGGGTAAGTAATTAGATTACCAAATAAAAGCGCTTTAAACCTATTTTTTACATCATTTTTATTGTTGCAAGAAATTCACTAAAAATGGCAAGCTTCTTACAGGATCCTCTTCTTGAGGTAAATGCCCCATTTCTGGGATTTTTTGTAATTTAGCCTGTGGCATTAGCTTTAAATAATCCTGCGCATTTTGAATCGGAATCATCCCGTCTTTTTCTCCCCAGAGCAAGAGTACGGGGCATTGAATATCCTTTAGGTATAAATTGGGATCTTTTAAAACGGTCTGACGCATTCGATCCAACATCGCACGACGATTTCCGGGATATAAAGCTAATTCATAATAGCGATCAAACAAAGGTTGGGTTAAAACCTTTTTATTCACATAGGCAATCTCTAAATTTCCCTTAAACATAAATTCAGGGAAAAAATATTCAATCGCGCTCATATAGGAAGGAACCTCTAGAGCTTTTTCATAGCGCATCCCTGGACTCTCAAACCCATCCGGGGAAATCAAAACTAGCTTAGCAACCCGTTCAGGATGCTTCGCTGTGAAGTACCAAGCGATTCGCCCACCAATTGAATTACCGACCATGTAAATTTTTGCAACCTTTAACTGATCTAGCATCCCTAAAAGAATCTGGTTAGTTCGATCATCTGAGTAATCACCCTTCTGATCAGGCCCACTTAAACCAAAACCAGGCAAGTCCAAGCGAATCACTCGATAGTCTTTATTTAAGTCCTTTGACCACTCTTCCCAAGTATGTACACTAGCTCCAAAGCCATGAATAAAGACGATTACTGGACCATTTAGATTGCCGGTATCTCGAATATGTAAGCGATCACCTTCAATATTGATAAACTGACTTGATGAATTACTGTACTTTGCTTCTAAGTCATTTTTTTTAAGATCTGACCTCCAAAATAGAATGGCAGCAACGCTAATTATCATCAAAAGAATCAAAAAAATACGTTGGATAATTTTCATTTTCTTTATAGTGGGGTTTGTAAATTGATATATCTTCAGGATTAAGCATACTCCCAATGAAAATTTTCCTTACTGGATCTTCTGGCTTTGTTGGCTCACATTTGCTTGAATTTATACAAAACCAAGGACATCAAATCATCTGCCACGATAGAGCCAATCAGCAAAGGCTAACTCAACTACAGAATGTCACCCTATCAAAAATCGACCTATTCGATGAAAAATCATTAAATTCCGAACTTCGAGGCATTGAAGTTGTGATTCATTGTGCAGCTTTAGTGCTACCGTGGGGGAAAGACGAAGACTTCTATAGAAATAATGTGTTGATGACAAAAAGCATCCTTGCGTGTGCTGAACAAGCAGGGGTTAGACAATTCATCTATTTAAGTTGTGCATCTGTGGCCCTAAATCAACGCCAAGCACTCTTCAATATGAATGAGACGCTAGCCTACACAACGCTCGAAGGTTTACCTTATGCAAAGTCAAAAGGCATGGCGGAACAATTGGTGCTGGATGCTGGGAAAGGGAGTTTGCAAACAATTGCTCTTCGACCCTCTTTTATATGGGGTCATGGCGATGTAATTGATCGCCAAATTGGGGACGCTGCCCAAAAAGGGAAATTTGGTTGGTTTAATCAGGGGAATTATTTGTTTTCGACTTGCTATATAGAAAATCTGAAAGAGGCTGTCTCCAAAGCATTGCAATCGGATCAAACGGGTGAAGCCTATTTTATTTCTGATGGCCAGGCGCTTACTTTTAGAGCATTTATGGAAAAAAGATTACAGATTGGACAATATCCAATTCCTAGCCTCTCTTTACCCATTTGGCTTGCTTGGGCTTTAGCAAGATTTACGGAAAATGGCTGGAAGTACTTACCCCTCCCAGGCTCTCCACCCATCACAAGGGAAATGGTTAGGCTAACGGGGTATCCTTTTACTGTGTCAATCAGTAAAGCTGCTCTTCAATTAGCTTATCAACCTAAATATTCAGTTTCTCAGGCTTTAGAACATCTTTCAGGGTTACTACCTAAGCCTTGAATAGTGTGAAATAATCTTTACAGTACGCAATGAATAATTATTAAATATCATGATCATAGAAAACGATTTATTTTTAAGAGCTTGTAAATTTGAGGAAACTGAACGAACTCCTGTTTGGTTAATGCGACAAGCAGGTAGATATTTACCTGAGTATCAAGCCACTCGATCAAAAGCCGGAAGTTTTATGGGGCTCGCTAAAAGTCCTTCCTATGCCGCTGAGGTGACTCTTCAACCTCTGGACCGTTACGACCTTGATGCCGCAATTTTATTTTCTGACATTTTGACTATTCCGGATGCGATGGGCTTGGGTCTGAGTTTCGTCAACGGCGAAGGTCCACAATTCGCTCACCCACTTGATTCAGAAGAAGCCGTACAAAAACTTCAAGTTGCCGATATGGGTCAACTGGATTATGTATTTAACGCTGTTAAGGAAATCAGAAGCTCACTATTGCGCAATGGCAAGCAACGTGTGCCACTCATTGGTTTTTCTGGTAGCCCTTGGACACTTGCTTGTTACATGATTGAAGGCAGTGGATCAAAAGATTTTTTAAATACCAAAAAAATGCTCTACAACCGTCCAGATCTGATGAACCGTATCTTGGATATCAATGTCGAGTCAGTCGCGCAATATCTAGAACTCCAAATCGACGCTGGTGCACAAGCGGCCATGATCTTCGACACCTGGGGCGGTATGCTCTCAAGTGGCGACTATCAAAAATTCTCTTTAGATCCAATGACTAGAATTATTCAGCGCATTAAGTCAAATCCGAAATATGCATCCGTGCCAGTCATCATCTTTACTAAAGGTGGGGGTGGCTGGTTGCCTGCAATGGCGAATTCAGGCGCAGATGTGATTGGACTGGACTGGACAATTGAGTTAAAACTTGCAAGACAGACCTTGGATCAGACGGGGAAAAAATTAGCGATTCAAGGTAATGTTGATCCGCTTTTGTTACTTGCTAATCCGAACGAAATTGAGCGCAGAGTGACTGAGAGTATTTTGAATCTTGCAGATGCGAAAGTGGCAAGTGGCCATCCTCTTAATGGGCATGTCTTTAATTTAGGTCATGGAATTAATCAATTAACTCCACCTGAGCATGTGCATACTTTAATTAAGGCCGTCAAAGATTCCTCAACACGCGCAAGAGCAAAATAATGAGTTCTTCTAATTTACCTACCCGTCTAGTTATTGCTTCACGCGAAAGCCGCTTGGCCATGTGGCAAGCTGAATATGTGCGAGATTGCCTAAAAAAACTCTACCCAGAATGTGATGTACAGATTCTAGGTATGACAACCAGGGGTGATCAAATTTTAGATAAGGCCCTATCTAAAGTTGGTGGTAAAGGTCTTTTTGTGAAAGAACTCGAAACCGCAATGGCGGAAGGACGAGCAGATTTAGCTGTGCACTCTCTAAAAGATGTGCCAATGGTTATGCCAGAAGGTTTTGAACTTGCTTGCGTGATGGCCCGAGAAGATGCACGTGACGCCTTTGTTTCAAATAACTTTAAGAGCTTAGAAGAATTGCCTCCAGGCTCTATTGTAGGAACCTCGAGTCTGCGTAGAGAGTCTATTTTAAAATCACGCTTTCCGCATTTAATTATCGAACCTCTTCGCGGGAACTTGGATACACGCCTTGGCAAACTCGATAGTGGGTCATACCAGGCCATTATTTTGGCAGCGGCTGGCTTAAAACGCCTAGGCATGGCAAATCGTATTGCTGCTTTTTTACCCTTAGAGGTTTATACGCCAGCGCCAAGTCAAGGTGCCCTTGGTATTGAAACCTTAAGTAATCATCCGAACATAAAAGAATGGTTAAAACCGTTAAACGATTTACCTACTCTGTTTGCTGTTTCTGGAGAAAGAATGGTCTCTCGTCAGCTCGGTGGTTCCTGTGAAGTACCTCTAGCTGCTTATGCCACGTGGGAGAACCAACAAATGGAAATGCGTTCTTTTGTGGCAAGTGGTGACGGTAAAACAATTTGTAAGGCACAAGGTCATGCTGCAGTAAACAGTGTTGCTGATGCTGAAGCCTTAGGCTTAATCTTAGCGAATGATTTATTGGCTCAAGGCGCTGTGAAATTCACGAAACCCTTGTCTAACGAAAATTAATTTGTAGATTAAAGCAATACCTTCTGAAAATATTCACTTTCTCTCAAGAACTTTCCATGAAAGCAAAAAGCGAAGCATAGGCAAGTAATCTTTGGGAGATTACAGCTAAGCTACTCAATATGAGTCCTAACTAAGTTAGTTTCAACTAAATTTTATCAACCAAGTTTAGAAAATCCAAAAAAGATTTTCAATTTCTATTTTCATCAAAGCTGACTAGTTAGTTTTATTTTTTCTATTCACCTTACCAATTAATGGCCAAAAGAGCATTAGCAAAGCTAATGTTGTAATTCCAGCAACCAAGAAGTTAGAGAAGAATACACTCAAACTACCTTGAGAAATTAACATCGACTGTCGGAAAGAGTCCTCAGCACGGTCACCTAATACTAGAGCCAAGACCATCGGAGCCATTGGGTAATCGAGCTTCTTAAAGATATAACCCAAAACACCAAAGCCTAACATTAACCATACATCAAACACAGCATTATGAACGGTGTAAGCACCAACCGCACAAATAACAATAATGACTGGTGCGATGATTGAGAATGGAATTCTCAAAATAGATGCAAATAGTGGCACACAAGTTAAAACAACAAACAACCCAGCTAAGTTGCCTAAATACATACTGGCAATCAAGCCCCAAACAAAGTCTGGCTTTTCAACAAAGAGCAATGGGCCTGGCTGTAAGCCCCAAATCAATAACCCACCCAGTAATACTGCAGCAGTTGGCGAACCAGGAATACCTAAAGACAACATAGGAAGAAGCGCTGATGTCCCTGCAGCATGCGCCGCAGTTTCAGGAGCAACAATCCCCTCCATTTGACCCTTACCAAAGTTCTCACTATTTTTAGACACTCGCTTGGCAACACCATATGCCATAAATGAAGCTGGGGTTGCACCACCTGGTGTGATACCCATCCAACAACCAATCAAGCAACTACGAATTGAAGTAGCCCAGTATTTTGGTAATTTAGCCCAAGTCTCGAGAACCACTTGACGCCGAATTTTCGCAGCTGCGCCATGAAATGCAAGCCCCTCTTCCATCGAGAGCAGAATTTCTCCAATACCAAATAAGCCGATCACCGCAATCAAGAAGTCAAAACCTCGCATTAACTCTGGGTTACCAAAGGTGAGACGTAATTGACCTGTTACTGTATCCATGCCAACTGTTGCTAATGCAAAGCCGAGCATCATGGCAGAGATTGTCTTAAATGGTGATCCCTTATTCATCCCAACAAAGCTACAAAATGTAAGCAAATACACTGCGAAGAACTCAGGAGGGCCAAATTTCAAGGCAAACTTAGCTACTAATGGCGCAAGGAAGGTAATCATCACAATCGCAAAGAATGCTCCCACAAACGAGGATGTAAATGCCGCAGTCAATGCTTCACCAGCTTTTCCATTTCGGGCCATTGGATAACCATCAAAGGTTGTTGCAACTGACCATGGCTCACCTGGAATATTAAAGAGGATGGATGTAATAGCTCCCCCAAATAATGCCCCCCAGTAGATACAAGAGAGCATAATAATTGCTGAGGTTGGCGGCATCGTAAAGGTCAAAGGCAACAAAATCGCTATACCATTGGCACCGCCCAATCCTGGCAGAACACCAATAATTACTCCAAGTGTTACTCCTACCAACATCAGTAACAAATTTAATGGTGACATTGCAATAGCAAAGCCGTTGAATAGAGAGTTAATTTCTTCCAACTTGAACCCCTTTTTAATCTTTTTCTAAACGATATTTTTTATTGCACACCCACAAACTCGAGAGGATTGAACCATGAGCCATGTGGTAACGGAATTTGAAACCAGAATTCGAACATCAGGTAGAGGGAAACGCTGACCCAAACCGAAACTACAAGCGCCTTCCAAATCGGATATTTCCCCAACCAAACCATGAAAAAAGCAATGTAGACAATTGATGAAACATAGATGCCTATTAATTGCACCCCCAGAACAAAAATAATCGCAGGCAATAGTACAACCATGACTTGCTTAAAGGACTCTTTATCAACAAAAGATTCTGTTTGCTTTTTCTTATTGACGATAGCTACTTGATACAAATTAATGGCACTGGAAAGAAGAATGATCAAACTGATATAAAAAGGAAAATATCCGGCTTCAGGACCATCACTGCCCCAATGAGCACCTAATTTAAGGCTTTCAACCATGACAACCAGACCGAAAACCATAAACAAGAAAGCAGTAATGATGTCCATTGCTTTAACGCTAATGACTGAATCTTGATTTGAATTATTTGTATTTAGAGACATTTTTTTACATGAA
Source organism: Burkholderiaceae bacterium (assembly GCA_947448695.1). Classification (GTDB taxonomy): domain Bacteria; phylum Pseudomonadota; class Gammaproteobacteria; order Burkholderiales; family Burkholderiaceae; genus Polynucleobacter. The sequence goes on along the minus strand of CANFOL010000025.1, from coordinate 10,408 downwards.
TAAAGTGATTGAAAAAGCTACTATTAATTAAAAAATAAGGCCTACTAACGAAGGCCCTATTACCGTTCTTACAAATTACTTAGCCAAGAACCCAGAATCAGTCATCAATTGCTTGTGAAGAGCTTCATTCGATGTAAGCCAATTTCTAAATTCTGGACCAGTCATGAAGGTTTGATTAAACGCCCCATCTGCCATAAATTTTTTCCACTCTGGTGTGGCACGAACTTTTTTGAATAACTCCACATAAAAATCGACCTGCTCCTGCGAAACTCCAGGGGCCATAAAAATACCACGTAACATTAAATAGTCAGTTGATACCCCTGCTTCTATGCAAGTAGGTACGTCATACCAGGATTGAGTATCGGTCACTTTTTCTTTATAAGGCATTCGTGTGTCATCAAACACACACAAAGCGCGTAACTTACCCGCACGCCATTGAGCTACTGCTTCAATTGGATTATTTACTGAAGAATCAATGTGATTGCCAACGAGCTGCACTGCAACGTCACCACCCCCTTTAAATGGAATGTATGTAAATTTAGTACCCGTTGCTTTTTCAATTGCTACAGTAATAATTTGGTCTTCAGACTTAGATCCAGTACCGCCCATTTTGAATTTATTCGGACCAGCCGCTTTCACTGCATCAATATATTCTTTAGCGGTCTTATAAGGCTTCTCTGTGTTATTCCACAAAACAAATTGATCAAGTGCCAACATGGCGACTGGAGTAATGTCTTTCCAGTTAAATGGGATACCAGTTGCCAATGGTGTTGTAAACAAGTTCGACAATGTAATCACAATCTTATTCGGATCACCCTTCGCTTCTTTGATGGCCAAAAAGCCTTCAGCACCTGCTCCAGAGCCCTTATTTACTGGAATGATGGATTGCTTCATTAAATTATTTTTAGTGATAATTCCTTGAATCATGCGAGCCATTTGGTCAGCACCTCCACCAGGGCCCGCCGGAATAATAAACTCCACCGGCTTTGTTGGTTCCCAAGCTGCAAATGCAGGTAAAACCCCAAGTGCCCCAAGGGATAAAGCGCTAGTAAGCAACGCCCTTTTGAATTTCAACTTCATAGACTTACTCCTCCAAAATAAATAAATAATTTAAATTTGACTGATCTCACAAGAGTGGAATTACTAAATTAAATACTTCAGAAAGGTTGGTAGCCATTCATATTTAAAAAGGGTTGAAGTTTCTCAACCCAAGTAAATACATAGACTTGCCTACTTTTTAACCGCTTAAATACTATCTAATGCACGAAAATAGTAATCATCATGAGTAGAATAAATTTTCTTCAACTTAAAGGTTTCAGTTCGAAACTGAATTGGAGCTAGGAATTATCTACGAACGAGATCACACCACATACCGTATCCGATACGGTATGTCCTCAGTGTTTGATAATCTCAGTTTTAGTTCGCCTGCAATACTCACTTAATTTCCATCTCCAATAATAAAATTAGATGATGTAAGCGCTGTATATTTGGAATGAGAAAAAACTATATTCCTTATTTTTTCTTTAATATTACATGAAAATACAGAAATGAACATCTTTTTTAATTTGGTGGAAAATAGATAAAAAATCTAATATCTATAAACATATTTAAAGGCATAGGAGACGATTTTGGCTAAATGGTGCCGCTTTATCAATAAAAAAACAGCAGAAATGACATATGGCAAACTCAGCGAAGATGGTACGCACGTTGAAACCATCATTGGGGATTTTTTTGCTGATTACAAAATGAGTGGTGTTCTATTATCTTTAGAAGAAATAGAGCTAAGTTATCCTGCCCAACCATCCAAAATGATTGGTTTATGGAACAACTACCACGCTGCAGCGGCTCAACAAAATAATGCGATTCCACCTGAGCCCCTTTATTTTATTAAGTCTAGCAATTCTTTTTTAGAACCAGGTGGCTTTATCAAGCTCCCCAAAACGTCTACCGGCCAAGTCGGTAGAGTAATTTATGAAGGTGAATTAGGTATTGTGGTTGGGAAGACCGCAAAAGAAATTTCTGTGGCTGATGCGAAAGATTATATTTTGGGTTACACCTGTGTAAATGATGTGACAGCACTCGAAATTCTATCGAAAGATGAATCTTTTAAACAATGGACCAGGGCCAAAAGCTACGATAGTTTTGGGCCATTTGGTCCTTGGATTGAGACTGATGTGTCTTATGAAAACTTAACCGTTAAGACTTTTATCAATGGTCGAGAACGTCAAAGTTACCCATGTTCTGATATGATTTTTAATCCTTATCAAATCTTAAGTTTTCTCTCGTTTGATATGACCTTGTATCCAGGTGATGTCATCGCTTGTGGAACTTCTTTGGGGGTTCTTCCAATCAAGGGAGGTCAACTCGTGGAAGTAGAGATTGAGGGTATTGGTAAATTGGTCAATACAGTGCAAGATATTTAATACAAGTTGTTTTGGGTGAAGTTGCAAACAAAATTGATTTGCAACTAGATCTAATTTTTATTTGGTGAAATTATGAAAATTTGTGTTGTAGGTGCAGGAGCAATTGGTGGTCTATTGGCAATCAAACTTGCCCAATCAGGAAACGATGTCACTGTTGTAGCTCGAGGACCAAACCTCAAAACGATTCAGGAAAATGGTTTTAAGTTGATCGCAGAAGATGGTAGTGAGTCCATCACAAAGCTTCGTGCCCTAGGCTCCATCAGTGAAGCAGGGCCACAAGACTTAGTGATTTTGGGGATGAAAGCACATCAAGTCGCAGCTATTGTCCAGGAATTACCTGCTATGTATCACGAAGAAACCATGGTGCTGACAGCTCAAAATGGTATTCCTTGGTGGTACTTTTTCAAACATGGTGGCGAATATGAAGGTCGTACCCTAGAAAGCGTTGATCCAGGTGGCATCATCGCTGCCAATCTACCAATTGAGCGCGTCGTAGGCACAATCGTTTATCCAGCCGCAGAAATTATCCAACCTGGCGTTCTCAAACATATTGAAGGAAATCGATTCTCGGTTGCAGAAATCGATAATATCGCCACCCCTAGAATTGAACTACTCTCGAAAACTCTCAAAGAAGCAGGCTTTAAGGCACCCGTGATTTCTGATATTCGCTCTGAACTATGGACGAAGCTTTGGGGGAATTTAAGCCTAAATCCGATCAGCGCGCTGACACACGCTACCCTCGTAGATATCTGTGAATTCCCCTTATCACGAGATTTGTTAGCGAAAATGATGAAAGAAGCACAAGATGTCGGAGAAAGGCTCGGGATTCAATTTCGCGTCTCATTAGAAAAAAGAATCGCTGGTGCACAAGCTGTTGGGGCCCATAAAACTTCGATGTTGCAAGATATTGAAGCAGGCCGTGCCATTGAAAAAGATGCTTTGATTGGCTCAGTGATTGAACTTGGCCGAATCGTCAATTTACCAACACCCCATATTGATGCTGTCTTTGCTTGTATTAGTCTGCTATCTAAAATCTTGGCCGATCAAAAAGGCCAATTAAAAGTTACTTCATATTAATTAAAAGGAAGATTCCCCATGAAACATTGCACGACTCTGCCAGAATTATTATCTTTGGGCAATGACAACGAACCAGCAATTGGCGCACCAGATCAACTAGATGTAACTTTTAGAACCTTACGCCTATTTATCACGCACACCGTTGCTCAATTGAATAGCTTTGGCATCGGCAGAAATGATCGTGTAGCAATCGTATTAGATAATGGTCCTGAGATGGCTTTGGCCTTTATGTCGATTGCCAGTGGCGCAACTTCTGCACCACTCAACGCAGGATATCGTGCGGACGAATTTGAATTTTATCTAGAAGACCTCAAAGCGAAAGCTATTGTTGTTAAATCAGGATCTGAGTCTCCTGCAATTGCTGTTGCTGAAAAATTAGGTGTTGCAATTATTGATTTACAACCTACTCCAGAGTGTGGCGCAGGAACCTTTACCCTTGGCTTACGTAGCAAGAAAAAGATGGCTATCAAAGAGGGTGGTTGGGCTAAAGCTGATGATGTTGCATTGATTTTGCATACCTCAGGAACAACTTCGCGGCCAAAAATTGTGCCATTGTCGCAAAGTAACGTTTGTGCATCTGCGGGTAATATTGCAAATACACTTGCTTTTACTGCAAAAGATCGTGGTCTAAATATCATGCCTTTATTCCATATCCATGGGCTTATTGCTGGCATCTTGGCACCTCTATCCGCTGGTGCATATGTATCATGCACCCCGGGTTTTAATGCCTTGAAATTTTTCTCATGGATGGATCAAGTCAAACCAACTTGGTATACCGCTGTACCAACCATGCATCAAACTATTTTGACAAGGGCAAACAATAATCAAGCGATTATTCAGAACAACCCCCTTCGTTTTATCAGATCCTCAAGCTCTTCGATGCCGATGAAAGTGATTGAAGAACTTGAAGTATGTTTTAAGGCTCCTCTCATTGAATCTTACGGCATGACTGAAGCTTCACACCAGATGTGTAGTAATTTGCTTCCGCCAGCGCAACGTAAACCAGGCACCGTCGGAGTAGCAGCGGGTCCCCGCGTAGCTATTATGGATGAGAGTGGCAAGCTTTTAAAAGTTGGCCAGACTGGTGAAATCGTAATTCAAGGGCCAAACGTCACTCAGGGTTATGAAAATAATCCAAAAGCGAATGCTGAGAATTTTACAAAAGGCTGGTTTCGCACAGGTGACCAAGGAACAATCGATGCTGATGGTTATGTGACGATTACTGGCCGCTTAAAAGAAATCATTAATCGCGGTGGTGAGAAAATATCACCAAGAGAAGTTGACGAAATTTTGATGGAACACCCAGCCGTTTTACAAGTGGTAACTTTTGCTATTCCTCATGAAAAACTCGGCGAAGAAGTAGGGGCGGTAGTTGTTCTGCGCGAAGGGAAGTCCGCTGAAGAAAAAGATATTCGTAGTTTTGCCGCTACTAAACTAGCTGATTTTAAGGTCCCAAAAAAGATTATCTTTATGGATGAGATTCCTAAAGGTGCAACCGGAAAATTACAACGAATTGGTCTCGCAAGTAAACTAGGGCTATAAATGAATTCAGTCGACACAATGGGCACTTCCAGCACAACTGATGCGCCTTATCGCAATTTATGTACCGACTGCGGGGTGTCTCGTACAAGCAACCCGAAACGCTGTGGTGAAGTATGCCAATTTATCAAACCCAATTATCCTGATTTAGAGTCTAAAGTTCATGGCAGAACCAGAGACCCTCATCGTCCTGACGAACTTCACTTTGGTCCGTTTAAGCAAATGGTGCGTGCCTCATTAAAAGTACCACTCCAAGGGGCTCAATGGACTGGGATTACAACCCGTTTGGGTGCGCGACTTTTAGAAACTAAAGCTGTTGATGCGGTCTTGACGATGACGCAAGACCCCAACGATGCTTGGCGCCCTGTACCTATCTTGATCGATCAAGCAAGTGATATGGTCAAAGCACGTGGTATGAAAATGGGCTATGCCCCACTGCTCTCTCTACTAGAACCGGCTATTGCAAAAGGTTATAAAAAGATTGCCGTCATCGGCATCCCTTGTCAAGTTTATGCTCTGCGCGCCTTAGAAAAAGAATTAGGTCTAGAAAAGTTATATGTCATTGGTACGCCATGTTCAGACAACACTACCACTGAAAATTTTCATCACTTTTTATCACTGATTAGTCCAGAACCTAAAGACATTACCTACCTTGAATTTAGAGCTGACTATCATGTGGAAGTTCGATTTAAGAATGGCAAAAAGAAAGAAATTCCTTTCTTACAATTACCTCTTTCAACTCTGCCGAATGACTTCTTCCCACTGACTTGTAAAACTTGTGTGGATTACACGAATGTTTTATCCGATATCACTGTGGGATATATGGGTGGTCAAGGTGAACAATGGCTAATTGTTCGTAATAGCCGCGGCGAGGAACTTCTTCATCTTTTAGGTGATGAAGTGCAAACATCTGCGCCAGGAACAGCGGGTAAACGCCATTCTGCTGTAGTCGGTTTTATGAAGAATGTGGAACTTGCCGCAGGTGGCCTCCCACTTCGAAAAATGCCGAACTGGCTTCGACCAATTGTTGGCTGGTTAATGCCAAAGGTTGGCCCTCGAGGATTAGAATTTGCCAGGACCCGTGTCGAAATGAAGGCTATCGAAACGGTGATTCATCTGCGAAGAGAACAACCCGCAAGAATGGCTTCAATGGTTCCTGAACACATCTGGCCACTTGTTGCCCCTTATGATTTAAAGCCAAATGACCAAGAAATACGTAAGCCTTTAAAATAGATTAATTACTTTAGGGGTATTCATTTCATGGCTCTCTTTATTCTAGGTTTGATCATTTTTTTAGGTAGTCACTCAACCCGTATTTTTGCTGAGCCTTGGCGGACTCAAATGGTTACAAAACTGGGTGAGAAAAAATGGAAGGGGATCTGTACCCTCGTCTCTATTTTTGGCTTTGTTTTACTCGTCATTGGGTATGGCCAAGCAAGACAAGACACGGTGTTGTTATGGCAACCACCAACTTTTAGTATCCACCTAGCCCTTTTGTTAAATCTGTTCACTTTTGTTTTTTTAGCAAGTAGCGCACCGAACAATAATGCCATTCGAGTCAAACTGAAACACCCCATGATTTTGAGTGTCAAGATATGGGCCTTAGCTCACCTTTTGGCAAACGGCACTTTAGTTGACGCCATCTTATTCGGAGCCTTCCTCATTTGGGCTGTTCTTGATTTTCGTGCCGCTAGACAACGACCTTCTCCTATCGAAGCAAATACTGTCATTAGTCTAAAAGCCACTGGAATAGCCATCGTTTCTGGAATCGTTGTCTGGCTAGCTTTCGTATTATGGATTCATCAGTGGCTCATTGGTATTTCACCTTTAGCCACAATGGGTCGGTAATTGATTAGCCCAAGGTTTAGGCTTGTTTTGGGAAGCTTTGCAACTATTTTAAGTTTAATCGGCTGCGATTCAAAACAAACCTATTCCATTGAGTCACAAAGTAAATCTATTCGTTGTTCACTCAATGGTGGCCCTTTACAAATTGATATAACGAAGGGATCGTTGAACGCTGATTTGACTTATGGTGGTAAAAAAAGTTTGGTGAATTTACTGAAGTTTCAGGACTCATACCAAATCCTCATGAAATTTGATCCTCAAGTGGGCCAATTAAAGATCAATGAATCAGGGACTGAGCTTACCCAATTTGTCAATCAACAAGAAAAACGCGAGCCTTGCCAATCCGTCAATACGAATCCATAGGCAGTATTGTCTTTATCACCACCCTATACTGCTATAAGATGGGGCTTACCTAACAACAAGAATATAAAAAATGATGGTCAAAAAATCAAATCTTTCAAAGATTGGCTCGTTAAAAGTTTTACTGCCATTTTTCACTCCCTATAAAAAATATTTTTTTATTGCCGTTTTTAGTTTGGTCTTAGCCGCCTGTGCTACTTTAGCCGTCCCCTTTTGTTTTCGGCAAATTATTAACCTAGGCTTTAGCTCCTCTAGTAGCTCCCAGATTAATGCCACCTTTATTAACTTATTTTTAGTTGCCTGTGCCGTTGCTTTTTCAACCGCACTTCGTTTCTACATGGTCTCTTGGCTAGGTGAACGGATTACATCTGATATCAAAAAAGCAGTCTATGAACATGTACTTTATCAAAGTCCAGAATTTTTTGAGACTACTCAAAGTGGTGAAATTCTTTCGCGAATCAATACCGATACCACCTTGATTCAAACCCTCGTAGGGACTAGCGTTTCTATGGCCATTAGAAATGCGCTTTTGCTCATCGGCGGTTTAGTAATGATGTTTATTACGAGTGCTAAGCTATCCCTTTTTATTCTTGTGATGCTCTTACTTACTGTAATTCCCACTATGATTCTTGGTAGAAGAGTGCGTAAGTTATCAAAAAACTCTCAAGATAAAATTGCCGATGCTTCTGCTCTTGCCGGAGAAAAACTCAACGCTATTTCAACAATTCAGTCTTTTACTAACGAGAGCTCTGAAACCAAATTATTTAATCAGTATGTTGAGACATCTTTTATCACCGCAAGGGTCAGAAATCTAGCTCGAGCTAATCTAACTTTTATTGCTATCTTTTTAGGTTTTTCGAGCATCATTCTGATTCTATGGCTTGGCGCCTATGCGGTTACTCGAAACGAAATGTCGAGTGGTGAACTTACCCAGTTTATTTTGTATACGGTCATCGTTGCGGGAGCCATTGCAGTAGTTGCCGAAGTCATCGGCGATACCCAAAGGGCAATTGGTGCCAGTGAGCGCCTCTTAGAATTGCTACAACTTAATTCTGGTATTAAAAATCCAATAACGCCAAAATCTTTGCCAAGCTTACCAGCACAAGGTATCCATTTAGCGATTCAGAACCTCAGTTTTCGATATGCATCCAATCCAAATGCCGTCCTCTCTAATGTTAGTTTTGAAATTAATCCTGGGGAAAGAGTTGCAATCGTTGGACCTTCAGGTGCTGGTAAAACATCTCTATTCCAATTACTTTTGCGGTTTTATGATCCCCAATCTGGCACCATCAAATTAAATGGGATTGATATCAAGGATATGAATCTTCAAGAATTAAGAAAGCTGATTGGTATTGTTCCTCAAGATGTTGTGATTTTTTCAACCAATGCCTTGGAAAATATTCGCTATGGCAAAGAAGATGCGACGGATGAGGAAGTCTTTCATGCCGCAAATTTAGCAGCTGCAGATGAGTTTATTACTCGCTTACCAGATGGCTATCAAACGTTTTTAGGTGATCGGGGTATGCGCTTATCCGGTGGTCAAAAACAACGAATTGTGATTGCTAGAGCTTTATTAAAAAACCCACCACTATTGCTATTAGATGAGGCAACTAGTGCGCTCGATGCTGAATCAGAACACCTAGTGCAGCAAGCTCTTGAAGTTGCAATGAAAAACCGAACTACCCTAGTGATTGCTCATCGACTCTCGACTGTAAAGCAAGCCGATCGTATTATCGTATTAGAGCATGGCCGGATTATCGAAACAGGTACCCATGCAAGCTTAATTGATCAAGGTGGTTTATATTCGAATCTAGCAAAACTTCAATTTACGGATAATTAATTTAAAAAAGCTTAGCCGTTTAATAAATGCTTTTTATTTTAGTATCCAAAATCAATAATGCAAAAAGGCCACTTTTTAAGGTGGTCTTTTTGTTTACTTTTAATACTCATAGGTAATTCAGCTTAATTTTACTTATAGCCCACTTGATCTAATAGTTTTTGAGCAGCAATTTGGTTTTTACCCATATCTGCTACAGAAACTTTCTCAACCTGAAAACTTCCCATATTTTTTAGCGCCACGTTATCGACTTTAATCGTTGTAACCGCAGGCCATTCATTATTCCCATTCGCAAGATAAGCTTGTGCTGAATCTGTTGCCAAGTATTCTAAAAACTCCTGCGCCTCTTTAGGATGCGGTGCATTACGCGCCACTCCTCCACCTGAGATATTAATATGTACTCCTCCTGCATTTTGATTAGGCCAAATAAACCCTATTTTAGAAATCGCGCTAACATCCTCAGGTTTAGTGGAAAGTAACATGCGCGCATAGTAATAAGAATTCGTTAAAGCAACCCCACACTCGCCTGAAGCAACTGCTTTAATTTGATCTGTATCCCCACCCCTTGGGTTTCTAGCCATATTAGCTACCATTCCTTTAGCCCAAGCCTGCGTTGCCACCATTCCGTTGCGCTCGATCAAGGACCCAACCAATGACAGCATATAGGGGTGAGCGCCAGAACGCGTACATACTTTTCCAGCATTGCTTGGATCAGCTAATTTTTCGTAGGTATCAACCTCATTTGGTTTTACATTCGCTTTGTTATACACAATCACTCGCGCACGTGTTGAGAATCCATACCAAGCAACGCCTCGGGCTTCCTTTGCTGCTTTAAGATTCGTTGGAATTCTGTCTTCTAAATATGGCGACTGGATAGGTGCAAAATAATTTTGCATTTGCGCTCGCCATAATCGTGAAGCATCAACTAATAAAATAACATCCGCAGGACTTTTATCACCCTCACTCTTTAAGCGCTCAATAATCCCATTGTCATCAGCTTCAATACGGTTGATCTTAATTCCGGTTTTTTTGGTGAAATCGCTATATAAAGCTTCATCCGTTTGATAATGCCTTGCTGAATATAAATTCAGCTCCTTTTGAGCCTGTACTGCAGGTATATGACCCACACTAAAGCCCAATGACAAGACAACACCCATCACCCAATTCAATTTACTCACAACTATTCCTTTCTAAACTTGAAGCGCCAACACAATATTTTTTTATTTTTTACATCTTCATTATAGATCATAATGAGAATCATTATCATTCATAGTAAAAATAATATTTTGTTTTAGCCTTATTAAATCCGGCCAAAGAGAAATTGGTT
>CANFOL010000024.1 GCA_947448695.1 Burkholderiaceae bacterium | reverse complement strand
TGTTGCCAATCGTCAAGTGTATTTGCTTCCTGCTGCAACACAATTTGAAACATCTGGATCCTGTACAGCTTCTAACCGTTCACTTCAGTGGCGTGAAAAAGTAATTAATCCACTCTTTGAGTCTGTTCCCGATCATGTCTTGATGCAAGCTTTTGCCGACCGTCTAGGGTTCGGTACAGAGTTATCGAAAAACTACAAGATGTTAGATTCCAAATTTGCGGGTAAAGATTGGAAAGAACCACAAATTGAATCGATCCTCACAGAAATCAATCGTTCTTGCTGGACGATTGGATATACCGGCCAAACGCCTGATCGTTTAAAAGCGCACATGCGTAATATGCATCTATTTGACCCGAAGACATTGAAGTCAAAAGGTGGCGTAGATAAAGAAACTGGCTATGACACCACTGGTGATTATTTTGGATTGCCATGGCCGTGTTGGGGAACTGCAGAACTCAAGCATCCTGGATCTCCAAATCTGTATGACACAAGTAAAACCGTGATGGAAGGCGGCGGCAACTTCCGTGCCAACTTCGGCGTGGAAAAAGATGGCGTTAGCTTGTTGGCTGATGATGGATCTTATTCAAAAGGCGCTGACATCAAAACGGGTTATCCAGAGTTTGATCACGTATTAATGAAGAAATTAGGATGGTGGTCAGATTTAACTGAAGCTGAGCAAAAAGCAGCTGAAGGTAAGAACTGGAAGACTGACTTATCCGGTGGTATTCAGCGAGTGGTGATTAAAGTACATAATTGCCATCCGTTCGGTAATGCAAAAGCGCGCGCTGTAGTTTGGAACTTCCCAGATCCGATTCCTAAGCATCGCGAGCCTTTATATGGCACACGCCCAGATTTAACAGCAAAATATCCTGCGCAAGGTGATAAAAAAGCTTTCTGGAGATTGCCGACTTTGTATAAAACTGTGCAAGATAAGAATATTGCAGACAAGGTTTATGAGAAGTTCCCAATCATTTTGACTTCAGGTCGTTTAGTGGAGTATGAAGGTGGTGGTGAGGAGACCAGATCAAACCCTTGGCTTGCTGAGTTGCAGCAAGAAAACTTTGTTGAAATTAATCCAAAAGCTGCAGCTGATCGCGGAATTAAAAACAATGATTATGTTTGGGTAAAAAGTCCAACAGGTGCGAAGGTCAAAGTACGAGCCCTTGTTACAAACCGAGTGGATGCAGAACACGCCTTTATTCCGTTCCACTTCTCCGGTTGGTATGAAGGAAAAGATATGTTGAAATACTATCCAGAAGGAGCTGCACCAGTTGTTCGGGGTGAACCTGTGAATAATGTGACAACCTATGGTTACGACACTGTGACGATGATGCAAGAGTCAAAAACTACGGTATGTCAAATTGAGAAATTCGCATAAACCAAGATAAAGATTAGAGGAAAATATCATGGCAAGAATGAAATTTATATGTGATGCAGAGCGTTGTATTGAATGCAACGGCTGTGTTACTGCATGTAAGAACGAACATGAAGTACCCTGGGGTGTTAATCGTCGTCGTGTTGTAACGATTAACGATGGTGAGATTGGTGCTGAAAAATCGATCTCTGTAGCTTGTATGCATTGTTCCGATGCGCCGTGCATGGCAGTTTGCCCAGTGGATTGTTTTTATAAAACTGATGAAGGTGTTGTTCTGCACAATAAAGACACTTGTATTGGTTGTGGATATTGTTCTTATGCCTGTCCTTTTGGGGCGCCTCAATTCCCAAGTCAAGGCACTTTTGGCATGCGCGGCAAGATGGATAAATGCACTTTCTGTGCAGGCGGCCCTGAAGAGCATGGTTCACAAGCTGAATTTGAAAAATATGGCCGTAACCGTTTAGCTGAAGGTAAGTTACCTGCTTGTGCTGAAATGTGTTCAACCAAGGCTTTATTGGCTGGTGATGGCGACGTAGTTGCAGATATTTTCAGAAATCGTGTTACGCATCGTCAAAGCAATGGTAAAGCCGCTGGTGGAGATGTATTTGGATGGGGAACTGCTTACGGCATGCCGAAGAAAGATGGTGCAGCGGCGACTGGAGCAAAATCATGAAATTAATTTCCACATTACTTCTATCTTTATTTTTAGTCGCATGTTCTGAAAAGGTTCAAAACCTTGGATCTAAGAAAAATGTAGATTTGCCACTATATATGGGTGCAAAGAATGATTATGTGGAGAAGAATTGGACTCCAGGTGATAAAACGAGTTGGGAAGCACAGTTAAAGTCTCGCTCTAAAGGGCAAGATGAATATACCCGTGTTGAGTAATTTTCAAAAAGGATAAGGCATGAATCATTTCAAACAACTACTTGCAAGTTTTATGGTGGTTTTCGTTTGTTTAATGAGTGGTTTTGCCCATGCGCAAACACCTGCTCCTCAAGTTGAATCTGCAAACATTATGGATGTAGAAAAAGGCTCAGATGCAAACGCCCAGCGTGAGCGTGCTAAAACGCAACCAGGAAACAATGCCCCCATGTGGCGTGCCGTGAATTCTGATCAAGCGCACTATGTTTCAATCCCTAATAAAGAAGCTGGTGTTCTGATTCAAAAGTCAGGCCAAGAATGGCGCTTGCTCCGTAATGGCGTCATTACTGTTTTTGGTGGTTGGCTCATTGTTTTAGCAGCCTCGGGCATTGCACTACTCTATTTTATGAAAGGTCCAATTAAGCTTAATGAGGCTCCAACTGGAAGAAAAATAGAGCGTTTCACAGCACTTGAGAGATTGGTTCATTGGACAATGGCTTATAGTTTTGTGACCCTAGCGATTACTGGGTTATTTATTTTATTTGGTAAGCATTTCTTAATGCCAATCATTGGGCATACAGTACATGGCATCATTTTATTTATCTTTAAGAATGTGCATAACATCTTGGGCCCACTCTTCACGGTATGTATTGTCGTGTTTTTTGTTTTGGTAGTGAAAGATAACTTGCCGCAAAAAGGTGACTGGGCTTGGCTCAAATCTGGCGGAGGGATCTTTGGTCACGTTGATGCCGCAAGATTTAATGCGGGTGAAAAAATTTACTTTTGGTTAGGTATGACTGCACTTGGCACCATTGTCGCCGCTTCAGGATGGGTGTTAGATATGATTGTCCCAGGCCTAGAATATTGGCGCGGTACGATGCAGATTGCAAATATTGTTCATTTAGTTAGTGCTTTGCTCATTATTGTTTTTGTGATGGGCCACATCTATATTGGAACTATTGGCACTGAAGGCGCTATTGACGGTATGAAAACTGGATACTGTGACGAGTCTTGGGCTCGACAGCATCATGGTATTTGGTTAGACGATATCAACTCTGGAAAAATACCTGCTTCCCGTGAACCAGAGAATGCACCTTTAAGTAACATTGCGAAGAAAATAGTTAGGACTACAACATGAGAAAAATAGCGTATTTAACATCTGCAATTCTAGTTGCAATGAGTATCTCTTTTGCAAGCGTGGCTAAGTTACCAGATTTAACTCCTGCAGCAAAAGAAGCAGCTGATTTAGCCAAAGCGAAAACGGCACATGGTGATAAAAAAGCAGCCTTTTTACTCTGTAATGCACAAAATAAGGTTGCAAAGACATATGCGGTTAAGGACAAGGTAGTTGCTACACCTGATTGCGTTGATCCGGGCGAGTTTAAGGCTCCTGAAGTTGCCGCTGCTCCAGTTACTCCGAAGCCTGCAGAAGTTGCTAATGCGCCTGTAAAGCCAGCAGAAGCTCCTAAAAAATAATTAATAAACAAGTATTGAGCCCTTTATGTTTTCATAAAGGGCTTTCTTGTATCATCACTTCATGAACTCTTATCGCCCCCAGCTTTCGAATGAGGCCTTACCCTTAACCCATCAAATTACAGTCATTGATGAAAAGGGACGAGTTCAGGAAATTGAAATTCCTGGGGAACGCCCCTTGACTATTTACCTTGATAAAAAAGAAATTGTGACATTAATGACCCTTGGAGGGGCTCCTGAAGCATTAACTTTGGGATATTTAAGAAATCAACGATTAGTAACAGATATTACTGATATACAGAGTATTCAGGTAGATTGGGAAACCGACTCGGTAGCTGTAAAAACGAATGTCTCACCAGGATCAGTTGCGCAAAGAACAGAAAAGAAAACGGTCACATCTGGGTGTGGGCAGGGGACGATGTTTGGAGACTTTATGAGTGAGCTAGATGCACTTAAGTTACCAGATGATGTTTATTTATCTCAACCACATATTGAACAGGTGATTGAATTTATTCGAAATCAACCGTCCATTTACAAAAGGGCAGGCTCGGTGCATGCCTGCGCGGTATTTAAAAATAATGAAAATGGACCGGAATTGGTTTACTTTATTGAAGACGTTGGACGTCACAATGCAGTTGATGCTATTTCGGGACTCATGTGGTTAGATCAAATTTCAGGCGAGCAATTGATTTTTTATACAACTGGAAGATTGACCTCCGAGATGGTCATTAAAGGGGGGCAAATGGGCATCCCATTCTTGCTGACTCGCTCAGGAGTTACGCAAATGGGACTATCGCTTGCAAAACAAATTAAAATGACTATCATGGCACGCTGTTCTGGAGAACATTTTTTGGTTTATGAAGGCGCAAACAGAATACAATTCAGAACACCAAGTCAAACCACATAAGCATTATCATTAAACCTCTTAAATTTAAGTAAAGAACAACTGTAATGGCAATTAAATCAGATCGTTGGATAAGAAAAATGGCTGCCGAGCACGGCATGATTGAACCATTTGAACCCGGGCAAATCCGTACAAATGATGTTGGACAAAAAATAGTTAGTTATGGCACGTCTAGTTATGGCTATGATATTCGTTGTGCTCCAGAATTTAAGATTTTTACGAACATCAACAGCACCATTGTTGATCCGAAAAATTTTGACGAAAAATCTTTTGTTGATTTTCATGGTGATGTTTGCATTATTCCGCCGAATTCTTTTGCTTTAGCAAGAACCCTTGAATATTTCCGTATCCCTCGCAACGTTTTAACAGTTTGCGTTGGTAAAAGTACGTATGCAAGATGCGGCATTATCGTCAACGTTACCCCATTTGAGCCAGAGTGGGAAGGATACGTCACTTTAGAGTTTTCCAATACAACACCATTGCCAGCCAAAATTTATGCTGGCGAAGGATGTGCACAGGTTTTGTTCTTTGAGAGCGATGAAGTTTGTGAGACTTCTTATAAAGATCGAAATGGTAAATATCAAGGGCAAGTAGGAGTTACGTTACCGAAGACTTAAGAGCTAGCCATTCTTCTCGAAGGCTCATTTTGTGGAACGAAGCAATCTTATCTGACCAGTTGTATTTTTTGGGTGAATGATTGCCATATAACAACTGACTAATTTCACCTTAATTATCTAATTAGTAGGTAGGGCGTCTATTTTTTTATAATTGAAAGAATTTAAGTTGATAATAAGTTCAACTGAATAATTATTTTTTAAAGGAAATCCATGAAACTCAAATTTCCCATTGTTGTTATTGACGAAGACTTCCGTTCCGAAAATATCTCTGGATCCGGTATTCGTGATCTTGCGGAGTCGATTCAAAAAGAAGGCATGGAAGTTTTGGGTTTAACCAGTTATGGTGATTTGACTTCATTTGCGCAACAGGCAGCTCGAGCATCCTGTTTTATTTTGTCGATTGATGATGAGGAGTTTATTGATCCTGATCCAGAAGGCATGACAAAAATTATTGAAGAAATTCGTTTATTTGTGAAGGCAGTCCGTCGACGTAACGAAGATATTCCTATTTTCCTGTATGGTGAAACGAAGACCTCTAGACATATTCCGAATGACATTTTAAGAGAGCTTCATGGTTTTATTCATATGAACGAGGACACTCCAGAGTTTGTGGCACGTCATATTATTCGTGAAGCCAAGGTTTACTTAGACTCACTTGCCCCACCATTTTTTAAATCATTAATTCATTATGCATCTGAGGGATCCTATTCTTGGCATTGCCCGGGTCATTCAGGTGGAGTAGCCTTTTTAAAGAGCCCTGTTGGGCAAATATTCCATCAATTTTTTGGCGAGAATATGCTGCGTGCGGACGTTTGTAATGCAGTTGAGGAACTTGGCCAATTATTAGATCATACTGGCCCTGTAGCCGCCTCAGAGCGCAATGCCGCTCGTATTTTTGGGGTTGACCATTTGTACTTTGTGACAAATGGCACATCCACTTCTAACAAAATTGTTTGGCACTCGACCGTGGCTCCAGGAGATGTGGTGATTGTTGATCGTAATTGTCATAAATCGGTATTGCACTCCATCATGATGATGGGTGCTATTCCTGTATTTTTGATGCCAACTAGAAATAATTTTGGGATTATCGGTCCAATTCCGAAAGAAGAATTTGAGTGGGCAAATATTCAGAAAAAGATTGATAACAATCCATTTATTAAAGATAAAAAAGTCATGCCACGTGTTTTGACGATTACACAAAGTACCTATGATGGGGTTGTGTATAACGTTGAGATGATTAAAGAGATGTTAGATGGCAGGGTAGACTCCCTACATTTTGATGAAGCTTGGTTGCCACATGCAACCTTCCATGATTTTTATAAAAACATGCATGCGGTGGGACGTGATCGCAATCGCCCTAAGAAAAGTTTAGTGTTTGCAACCCAATCAACCCATAAGTTATTAGCTGGAATTTCTCAGGCATCGCAAATTCTGGTGCAAGATTCTGAGGAGCGTAAATTAGATCCAACTTGTTTTAATGAGTCTTATTTAATGCATACCTCAACAAGTCCTCAGTACGCCATTATTGCCTCGTGTGACGTCGCTGCAGCTATGATGGAGCCTCCAGGCGGCACTGCCCTTGTGGAGGAGTCTATTGCTGAAGCAATCGATTTCCGTCGCGCCATGTTAAAGGTAGATGAAGAATATGGGCATGACTGGTGGTTCAAAGTTTGGGGTCCGGACCACCTATCAGATGCAGGTATTGGCGTTCAAGATGATTGGATTTTACATAAAAATGATACTTGGCATAACTTCGGTAATCTTGCTGAGGGCTTCAACATGCTAGATCCGATTAAGGCCACAGTTGTGACCCCTGGAATTGATATTGAAGGTAACTTTGGTGAAACTGGAATTCCGGCGAGTATTGTTACCAAATATCTTGCTGAGCATGGCGTGATTGTAGAAAAAACCGGTTTGTACTCTTTCTTTATTATGTTTACGATTGGCATTACCAAGGGTCGTTGGAATACTTTGGTCGCTGAGTTACAACAATTCAAAGACCACTACGACAAAAATATGCCAATTTGGCGTGTTTTACCTGACTTTGCGACGAAGTTTCCACAATACGAGCGGATGGGTTTAAAAGATGTGGCGAACAAAATTCATGATTTTTATCGAAGTCATGATGTTGCACGGATGACAACGGAGATGTATTTATCCGACATGATTCCTGCGATGCCTCCCTCAGAAGCATTTGCAAAAATGGCGCATCGAGATATCGAACGCGTCAGTATTGATGATTTAGAAAATCGTATTACAGCGATGTTAGTCACACCATATCCCCCAGGAATTCCGTTATTGATTCCAGGGGAGCGATTCAATAAACGGATTGTCGATTACTTAAAATTTGCTAGAGAGTTCAATGAGAAGTTCCCAGGTTTTGAGACCGACATTCATGGTTTAGTAAAAGAAGAAGTGAAAGGTGGTAAGGCTTACTTTGTGGATTGTGTGAAGAACACTTAATCCACTAAGTATTAGAAATACTAGCCCGTACTTTTGCGATAGCCTCTACAACCCGGATGGGCGCAGTGCCACCAATATGACTGCGTCCTTGAACTGAGCCTTCGAGCGTTAATACCGAAAAAACATCCTCGCCCATCATGGCATCATTTGATAGATGGCATGCTTGCCGAAGGTCAGATAGGCTAAGTTCAGATAAATCGATATTCTGTGAAGCACATACTTTTACGGCATTAGCGACTGCCTCATGAGCATCTCTAAAGGCCATGCCTTTTTTTACCAGATAGTCGGCTAAATCGGTTGCGGTTGAAAATCCTTTTTGAACAGCGCTGCGCATCGCCTTTTCATTAAAAGTAATGTGTGGCACCATATCTGCAAAAATACGTAGAGTATCAATGAGGGTATCTGCAGAATCAAATAAAGGTTCTTTATCCTCTTGATTATCTTTGTTGTAGGCTAGAGCTTGGCCCTTCATCAGAGTTAAAAGGCTAATTAAATTACCATTGACACGACCAGTTTTTCCACGCGCGAGTTCTGGAACATCAGGATTTTTCTTTTGTGGCATGATGGAGCTGCCAGTACAGAAACGATCTGGTAATTGGATAAAGCCAAATTGCGGACTCATCCAAATCACTAGTTCTTCAGAAAACCGAGAAATATGGGTCATCACTAAACTCGCACATGCACAAAACTCAATTGCAAAATCGCGATCAGATACCGCATCCAGAGAGTTTTCACAAACGCCATCAAAGCCTAATAGTTCCGCAACGCGATGCCGATTGATTGGGTAGCTTGTGCCTGCTAGAGCTGCAGAGCCTAGCGGCAAATAGTTGAGTCTTTGACGACAATCTTTTAAACGACTCACATCTCTACCGAGCATTTCTACATAGGCCATGAGGTGATGGCCGACCGTAATGGGTTGAGCAACTTGTAAATGGGTAAAACCAGGCATAATCATGTGAGCATATTTTTCGGCAAGGGAGCAAAAACCTAAACGAAGCTCTTGAAGTTGATGAATCGATTGATCGATACTTTCTCTTAACCATAAACGAATATCAGTTGCGACTTGATCGTTTCGCGAGCGAGCCGTATGTAAACGTTTTCCAGCATCACCGATTAACTGGGTTAATCTTGCCTCAATATTGAGATGAACATCTTCTAACTCCAATTTCCAAGTAAAATTACCTTGTTGTATATCGTGAAGAATTTGTTGTAGGCCTGAGTGAATCTTAGAAAAGTCTTCTAAGCTAATAATGCCTTGCTCACTTAACATTTGAGCATGCGCTTTAGAGCCTTGAATATCAACTTCGGCCATACGGTAATCAAAGCCGATAGAAGCCGTATATCGTTGAACAAGCTCCGAAACGGGTTCAGAAAAACGTGCAGACCACGCTTGTGATTTATTATCGAGTGAATTATTGGATGATGACATGAATATCAGTTTAATGCCCCCAGAGAGGTTAGTCATTGCTTCTCGTGAAAGTAGGCTCGCAATGTGGCAAGCAAAACACGTTCGAGCGGTTTTACTAAGATTATATCCACATTATGAAATTACTATCCTAGGTATGGCCACGAAAGGATATCAACTTTTAGATAAAAGTCTCTCCAAAATTGGTGGTAAGGGTCTTTTCATTAAAGAATTAGAAAACGCTCTTGAAGATGGTCGGGCTGGTCTAGCGGTTCATTCTCTAAAAGATGTTCCTATGGAAATGCCGGACGGATTTGAATTAACAGCGAATTTAGAACGTGAAGACCCCGCTGATGTAGAGCAATTAAGTCCCCCGCGAGATCTTTTAGCCACGTATCAAGAGAGTGCTGAACGTCAAGTCTCTAGAAGGCTTGGTGGATCTTGTGAGATTCCAATTGCAGCCTATGCGACTTGGGGTGATTGCCAAACTACTTTACACCTCAAAGCCTTGGTTGCAAATATGGATGGTACACATATCATTGAATCTTCCTCTAGAGGGTTGGTAAAGGATTCTCAACAAGCGATTAATTTAGGCAATATGGTTGCAGATGCCTTAATTAAAGATGGCGCAGAGGAATTGATCGCAGACTTAGGAAAGTAAATTAGACAAATGCAATTTTCAAAAATCATCATTACTCGACCACAGACGCAAAATATTAAACTACAAAAGCGTTTGTCAAAGATGTTTTTAGAACATCAAATTAATGTTCCAGTAATCTCCTTACCCTTAATTGAGATTGTTTCTATCGAGCAAGAAGGTTTAGCTCAGTCTATGCATCATGCGTTACTTCACGCGAAATGGGTGAGCTTTGTGAGTCCTAATGCTTTTTTAATGAGCAATCAATTATTGACTAAGCATGGCTTGAAGTGGCCTAGTCATCTTCGTGTTGCTGTTGTCGGTGGAGGCAGTGAGCAGAGTATTATTGATGCGGGGATTTCTTTTCAAGAGATCGTGAAGCCTACTGATTCAGGGGCCTGGGATTCAGAAGGCTTATGGCAAGCTTTGCAAAAAGCTCAATCTGAGTGGCAAGATTGTAGGATGGTGATGATCCATGGTGAGGGAGGGCGAAATTTTTTAGCGGAGCACTTGAAAGAAGCAGGAGCTCATATCGAAGATTTTTCAGTGTATCAACGTCAAGGATTATCGATTAATCATTCAGCATGGAAGTTGTTAGACCCTACTCATTCTTCCCTTTGGGTTTTTAATTCCTCACAGGCAGGAGATTTTCTCGCCTCTAGATTGTCGGAGCTAGAGATAGACTTAAATTTCCTTCGTCATGACACAGCCATCGTTTCTCACCCTAGGATCTATGAAAAAATCCATGAGTTAGGGTTTGGATCGATACAAATGATTGAGCCTGGCGATGAAGAGCTGATGAAAACCATTTTTCAGCTTTGCAAAACAGCATTATGATGTAGAGAGTTAGATTAATTATTTAGAAAGATAAATGAAGAAGTATGACTGATGAGCAAAAATCTGAAGCTATAAAAGGCTCAACTCAAAATTGGTTGTTGATGGCAGGATCAATCATCGCGATTGTTGTGATCATTTGGGGCGGAATGAGGATTTATTCTTTAACTCAGCAGATCAAAAAAATAGAAGAAGTTTCTGTAACGAATAGTCAGCAGCTGATTAATTTTAATAAAATTTTAGGATATGCATTAGATGTTCAGACTGATAACGTAAATAGTTCTCCAATGGGAATCAAAGCATCCCTTGAGATATTTGAAAAATTGAATACGTTGACTAGTTTGGTAGAGCTACTGCCAGTTCGTCCTTACGAACAAATGCAAACTTTAATAGAGTCAAAAACTCCCCCAATTGTAGAGGTTAAAAAAACTGCCGCTAATGCGGAGATGAGATGGTGGAGCAGAGTTGGAGATTATGTTTGGGAGCCCCTTAAGACCTACTTTAATGAATTGGTTAAGATTCAGGTATTAGATTCGAGTGTGGAGCACTTAGCGATGACTGATTACAGTCAGAAAATATTGCGTGAGGATATTAATTTACGCTTATTAACTGCGAGGACATTATTGATTAATGGACATATTAAACAAACCAGTCAAGAAGTAAGCGCTGTTAAAAATTTAGTTGAAAAAAACTTTTTACCGAATGACAAGAATACCCTGAAAGTTGGGGAAGAAATCGAATTCATTTTGAAAAATTTACAAGAGTTGGATAAAAAAGTAACTTCTAATCGTCAAGATATAGGTGATAAAAAATAATGCGATTGATTAGTTGGTTAGCTATTCTAGCGATCACTGCTGTTACTACTGCTTGGTTATTTGCTAATAACCAAGGGCACGTCACGATGTATTGGCGATCTTCCCGTATTGATCTATCGATGAATCTATTTATGATTCTTGGGTTTGTTGGTTTTTTAATTATTTTTAACTTTTTCAAAATTATTTCTCTCTTCATCGAGTTGCCTATTCGCGCCAAGCATTATCGTCAACGCCAACTCGAATTAAGATCGCTGCAGGAACTGCAAAATTCCATAGAGCATTTATTTGCGGGTAGGTATGTTAAGTCCCTAAAATCTGCCGAAGTAGCAATGGGTTTTGGAGGAACTTCGCAAGTTAGTTTTATGATTGCAGCTCAGGCCAGTCATCAGATGAAGCAATACGCTGATCGTGATCAATGGTTAGAGCGCATTGAAGATGCAAGGTTTCAAACGACCAAACTAATCTTAAACGCTCAAATGTTGATTGATCAAAGACAAGCTGATGAGGCATTAAATAGTCTAAGCCAGATGCAAAAGAGCGGTGCAAGGCAGTTTTTAGTTCAGTCATTAGCGATGAGGGCGCATCAGATTTTGCAGCAATGGCCACAGATGTTGAAGATTGCAAATAGTTTATTAAAAAAGAAATATTTACCACCCTCTTTAGGTAAAGCGAGGATTCATGAAGCATTAACGCAGTGGATTAAAAGTGGTCGCATATCCCAAGATGAGTTACTCAAACAGTGGAATGAATTTGATCCTGAGTTTCAGAAAAATTCACAGTGGTTAAAATTATTTGCCCAAGGATTTTTAACGGTTGGAAATTCTGAAATGGCTAAAAAAATCCTTGATCACATTCTTGATCAGGGGGCAAACGAGGATTTATTAAGTATTTATCCACAATGCGCAATGCACCCACTGTCAAATACACAAAGTCTTTCTTTGATTCAGAAGGTTGAGCATTGGATCCAGAAAGAACCTGCTCATCCAGCTCTTCAATTAGCCTTAGGTCAATTATGTGGGCATAGTAAATTGTGGGGTAAGGCGCTTTTTAGTTTTGAGCAAGTGCTCGACTCTTCGCGAGCGACTCATAGAATGAAATTGAGTGCTGAATTAGGTATGATGCACGTATATCAAGCTTTAGAGGATCATGAAAAAAGCGCAATACATCAAGGAGAAGTATTGCGCTTAATGCTTGAATTACACCCTACAGTTTAACGAGGTTTAAATCCTGATTTGCTAAAAGATTTGGTAGGTTTATCTCTACCTGCAAAGCCTTCGCCTCTTGGCTTCGTAAAGCGTTGTTCAGAAGTATTTGCAAGGACCCTTGGCTTAGCTGGAAAGTCACCAAAAGGTTTAGAGGTAGTTTTGGAAAAACTCTCTGTTTTTGGACTAGATTTGCGAGCATCACTGCGTTGGCCTTTACCGTATTTACTATCTTTAAATTCGGAACCACTGGAAGAACCAGCTTCGCTAGGTTGACGTGGCTTAGGACTTGAAAAACTACTCGTACGCGGTTCATTATTCGTAAAGTTTGAGCCATTATTGGAGCGGTTAGGAGTCCTACTTCTTCCACCACCGCCACCACCACCAGAGCGATCTGAGCGACCAGGGCCTGATCTGCCACCACCTGAGCGACCACCAGGACGAGAACTAGTTGATTCTGGTTTCTTTTGTGGCTCAAGTCCAGGGATAATGGATGGCGTCAGAGTATTTTGTGTGAAGCGTTCAATTCCACGAATCTTGACACGTTCACTATGAAGAGCAATCGTAACCGCAATCCCAGAGCGTCCTGCGCGACCAGTTCTACCAATGCGGTGTGTGTAATCTTCTGGCTTCATGGGAAGTCCAAAATTAATCACGTGGCTAATTGTTGGAACGTCAATACCACGAGCGGCGACATCAGTTGCTACCAAGATTTTAGTCACACCTTTACGAAGAGAGTCTAGGCGACGATTACGGACTGCTTGAGGCATTGCACCATGTAATGCACTGGCTGCAAAACCATCAGCTCGTAAGTTATCGGCAATATCTTCACTTTCAATCTGCGTACTTGCAAATACAACCGCTTGGTCTAAACTTGGATCGGACAACCAGTGACGTAAAATTTTATGTTTGTGCGACATACTATCTGCCCAGTGCATTGTTTGAGTGATATTGGTATGCACATCACCTGCATGAGCAAGCTCAATGCGAGTAGGCTCATTCACCAATTCATTGGCAAGTTCCATAATTCTTGGCGCAAAAGTTGCTGAGAACATCATGGTTTGTTTGAGGTTTTCACAACGCTGATGAATATTCTCTAGATCTTCAGCAAATCCAAGATCCAACATACGGTCAGCTTCATCAACAACAAGATGTTCAACCTTATCTAGACGTATAGCGCGACTATCATTTAAATCAATTAGTCTTCCAGGAGTTGCAACAACGAGTTGCGCACCCTTTAATGAAGCGATTTGTTTGCCGTAGGGCATGCCACCCATAATTGTTGCAATACGAATACCGCGAGCAAATTTTACAATTTCAATCGCATCTGCAGCAACTTGTTGAGCGAGTTCGCGGGTTGGGCAAAGTACTAAAATTTGTGGTTCTGCGCGTCCAGGCACTGGTTTGCCATTTGGATTGGCGGTTAATAACTGATGAATGAGTGGAATCAAAAAAGCAGCGGTTTTACCACTACCGGTTTGACTACTCACCATTAAATCACCACCTTGAAT
Source organism: Burkholderiaceae bacterium (assembly GCA_947448695.1). GTDB lineage: Bacteria > Pseudomonadota > Gammaproteobacteria > Burkholderiales > Burkholderiaceae > Polynucleobacter. Next base: position 18,992 of record CANFOL010000024.1, on the reverse strand, counting down.
GGCGGCGGGTATAACCTTCTCTTGAACTGGCGTGGCGTTTTCAAAGCCGAGTGCAGCAGTTGCCTCGAGAATGGCTGGGTGTAAATCTAACTCTTTAAAAGTAATAGGCATATTAATTCCCCGCAAGGGGATCTCCAAGTTGTAAGTACCTTAAATATAGGTACAGGTCGTCAAAAGGCATCGACCATCAACATGAGGAGTAGGCGCTTCCCAAATTTCTAGGGAAAATATCCATAAGATCTAGATACGACTACGTCTTAAAGACTTACAGACATACCTAAAAGGCAATTTGTGTCAGCAGTGCTGGGGACGATGAAAATACTACAGGAGCGATTATAGCACAGATTGATCAGGGTTGTCCCTAATATGTTGGTGTTTACACAGAAATTATTGCTTTTTACCAAGTATTGTCATCAAATGTTCTATTTTTTTCCCATAAGGTGGATGAGCTAACTTCGTTCCACCCAGTCCACGAAGTCCTAAAACCGCTTTCATCGATAAAATCGGCTTAAAGTGTGTAAAAGTATTGAATCCATTTTTACCATGATAGCTACCCATGCCACTTGCGCCAATGCCACCAAATGGTAGGTGAGGGTTACTAAAGTGAAGAAGAGTATCGTTGACCGTTACTCCACCTGCTTGGGTTTGCTCTAATAATTCTGTTAATCGGCCACGATTTCGGCCAAACCAATACATTGCTAAAGGGTGCGGTTTTGAATTTATAAATGTAATTGCTTCACTTAGTTCGCTGTAACTCACGATGGGTAGAATGGGCCCAAAAATTTCTTCCTGCATGATTTTCGTTGAACTGATCGGATCAATTATCAAGGTTGGTATGAAACTGTTCAAAGGATGATGTGTATCGCCAAGGGGGATTAATTGAGCACCTTTTAATTGAGCATCCTCTAAAAGAGACGTCCAACGCGATTGTTGTCTTTCGTCAATTGCTTTGGTCAACTGTGTTTGATCCCCATACATCGATGAATAAGCTTCTTTTAAATTTGCAATGAGTTCTTCGCGCAATGAATAAGGAACTAGAATATAGTCTGGAGCAATACAAGTTTGCCCTGCATTAAAAAGTTTTCCATATAAAAGACGACTAGCGCAATCTTTTATTGAGGCAGTTGTATCAATAATTGCAGGAGATTTACCACCTAACTCTAGAGTTAAAGGAGTTAAATATTCTGCTGCGGCTTTTGATACCAGTTGCCCAGTAGCTGTACTGCCCGTAAATAATAAATGATCAAAGGGAAGATTCGCAAAATATTCAGAAACCTGGGGGCCGCCATTGATTACATGAATTTCTGAGGGGCTGAAGTATTGGGTAATTAATGTAGCAAGAAAACCAGATGTTCTGGGGGAGCGATCAGAGGGTTTGAGCCATACTCGATTCCCAGCAGCAAGAGCTGATATAGTCGGCATGAGGGCTAAGCTTAACGGATAATTCCAAGGGCTCATAATGCCAACCACACCCTTTGCTTGGGGAAGTAAATAACTTTTGGTGGGCCATAAATGAAATGGTGTTTTAACCTTTACCGGTTTTACCCAAGAGCTTAGTTTTTTTAGCGTTAAGGCAGCTTCTTGGCGTATGGCTATAATTTCAGCGAGTTGTGTTTCTACTGGATGACGATAACCAAAATCAGCTTCAATTACTTTACACAAATTCTCCTCATTTTCATTTAGCATAGTAATGAGTCGTTGAATTCGATTTTTGCGAACCTCAATCGTCGTATGAGGTTCAGCCATAAAGCCAAGTTTATTTTGTTCAAAGTCGTAAAGTAGCGGATTCATAGGTACTTATTTTAACGAGGAAAAAGGAAATGACATGCAAACTCAAATTATTACCCTAGGAGGAGGATGTTTTTGGTGTTTGGAAGCGGTTTATCAAGAATTGGAAGGCGTTGCTCAGGTCATATCTGGATATGCTGGAGGATTTGTTGAATTTCCAGATTATGAATCGGTTTGTGATGGAACAACGGGACATGCTGAAGTAGTGCAAATTCATTTTGATCCACAAAAAGTCACACTTCACCAAATTCTTGAAGTATTTTTTGTCATCCACGATCCCACAACCCTGAATCGTCAGGGGCATGATGTTGGCAGCCAATATCGTTCAGTCATCTATTGTGAAGATGAATCTCAAATCAATCTAGCGCTTGATGTGATTGCAGAGTTAAAGGCAAAAAAAGTCTATCGGGATCCAGTAGTGACTGAAATTATGCTGGCACCAACCTTTTATAAAGCAGAAGAGTACCATCAAAATTATTTTGTGACCCATCCATTTCAAGGGTACTGTATGGGTGTGGTGGCACCCAAGTTAGAAAAATTCCGTAAAACTTTTACCCAACTAAAGAAGAAATAAATTTACGGAGCTAGTCTCTCAATTTTCCAAGATTGGTTAACTTGAATGAAATGAATGCGGTCATGAAGCCGAGAAGGGCGACCTTGCCAAAATTCAATTCTTTTGGGCTGCACACAATAGCCTCCCCAGTGAGGTGGTCTTGGAGGATGATCACCAAACTCTGATTGATATTTTTTCTCAAGAGACTCTAAATAATGACGATCTTTCACCACCTCACTCTGTGGGGATGCCCAAGCGCCTATTCGAGACTCAATAGGTCTTGAGTGGTAATATACATCACTTAGCTCTGGAGAAAGTTTGTCACAAGTTCCTTCGATACGAACTTGACGTTCTAGTTCATGCCAAAAAAACAATAAGGCCACATTGGGATTGCTTGCAATAGATTTCCCTTTTTGACTTAAGTAGTTGGTATAAAAAACAAATTGTTGATCAATGATGCCCTTCAGTAAAACAATTCGGACACTAGGAGAGCCATCCTCATTAACCGTCGCCAGTGTCATAGCATGTGGTTCTGGACACTGAGCTTGTGATGCTTGTTCAAACCACAATTGAAATTGCTTCATTGGATCTGGATGAATATCCTCTTCAGCCAAGTTGCCCCTTGAGTAAGTTTTTCTGAGATCAGCTAGATTTTGCATAAGAATAGTATATCGAATATATAGATGATAGATAATAATGAATCATGAATAATCCAAGTCACACCAACTTAGAACTACCCGAACGACGCTTGAGTGGAGTTGCACGCTTATATGGTGATCACGCCTATACCTTATTTCAACAAGCGCATGTCGTAATTGTTGGGCTTGGAGGGGTTGGTTCATGGGCTGCAGAGGCCTTAGCCAGAAGTGCTATCGGAGAAATAACTTTAATTGATTTTGATCATGTGTCGATTAGCAATACCAATCGACAACTTCATGCTCTTGATGGAGAGTTTGGAAAAGCAAAAATTACAGTCATGGCGGAGCGATTATCCCTGATTAATCCGGCACTAAAAATCAATTGCGTTGATGATTTTTTAAAACCAGAAAATTTCCATGAATATCTCCCTCTTGGCGCTGCTATTTTGGACGCTATGGATGATGTTGCTAGCAAGTTGGCATTAGCTTCATGGGCGTATCAAAGGAAATTACCTTATGTAATGAGTGGCGGTGCAGGGGGGAAGTTAGATCCATCCAAAATTGAAGTCGTCGATTTAGCGCGGTCTACACATGATCCGATGCTGGCAAAAATTAGGGCTAGTTTAAGGCAGCAATATGGATTTGAAAAAGATCCAAAAAGGAAAATGAATCTGCGAGTTGTGTATTCCTCAGAACCACGCCAAGGAGTGGCAAGTGGCGGATTGTCTTGTGCTGGTTTTGGGTCAGCTGTAACAGTAACTGCAACATTTGGCTTTATTGCCGCTGCTGAAATCCTTCAACAATTAAGCGCCTTACATAAATCTGTCTAGAACTTTTTTACTAAACTTATCTAAAGCCTGACGATTTTTAATTAAATATTGAATGCCGTTTGCATCAGTAATGAGAAGTGCTTCTGCTGAAACGCGACGGATATCTTGTTCAGCTTTTAACTTTAACTTTGTAATACCTCGATCCGTTTCAATATCCCAGATGCTAGGTAATGCATAGGTATTGAGGTTGGTGATTTTGCTAATGACTGGAATAAATTCAATTTGTTCAAGAGAAGAGTTAACAATCTGTTGATTGTCTTCACTCAAATGATTGAAAGATTCAAACCAAACTAATTCATGGCCATCTTGACTCACAATCGAAAAGCCATTTTCAGGGTCGGAAATAGGGAACGCACGAATAATTTTTACTTGATCATGAGATTGTCCGCTGCCTAAAACTAATCGAATATTTCCAAAAACATCTTTTTCTAGGTTAAAGTTCATCATAAGATCTTTCATCAAATGGACTCAGCGATTTCTGCGGCATGTCTAGCTTGAGCTTGATACAACTGATAGTAAGTTCCTTCAGCAGCCATTAATTCATCATGATTACCAACTTCAATAATTTCACCCTTATCAAGGACAATTAAACGGTCAGCTTTTCGCAAAGTAGATAGACGGTGGGCAATGGCTAAAGTCGTTCTGCCTTTGACTAAGTTATCTAAAGCTTTTTGGATTTCTTTTTCAGTAGTTGTATCTACTGAGGAAGTTGCTTCATCAAGAATTAAAATTTTGGGATCAATCAATAAGGCGCGCGCAATAGAAATTCTCTGGCGTTCACCACCAGAAAGAGATTGACCTCTTTCGCCAACAAGCGAATCATATCCCAAAGGTAGTCGCAAAATAAAATCATGTGCATTGGCAGCTTTAGCGGCCTGAACAATTTCGGCTCGTGTAGCTTGAGGTTTACCATAGGCAATATTTTCTGCGATGGTTCCAAAAAATAAAAAAGGTTCCTGTAGAACCATCCCAAATAACTGGCGAAGTTCTTTTGTGTCGATGTTGCGGACATCAATGCCGTCAATTTTGACACTACCTTCACTCACATCATAAAAGCGACAAATTAAGTTCACTAGAGTACTTTTACCAGAGCCACTATGTCCAACTAGACCAATCATTTCACCTGGCTGTATCTGTAAATTAATATTTTTAGTTACTGCACGATTACCATATCGAAAACCAACATTGCTCAAATCAATCTGACCGCGGATTTGGGTCGGAAGGGCGACTGGATTTTTTGTGTCTGGCACACTTGACTCATGGTCTAGAATATCGAATACACGTTTTGCTCCAGCCGCGGCCTTTTGTGTATGAGAAACGATTCGGCTCATCGAGTCCATACGACCATAAAATCTAGAAATATAAGCCAAAAAGGCTGTCAAAACACCAACTGTAATATGTTCATTGGCTACTTGATAAATACCAAATCCCCAAACCACTAAAAGGCCAATCTCGGTTAAAAGTGTAACCGTTGGGGCAAAGGATGACCACGTGCGATTGACTCGATCATTTACCTCTAAGTTACGTTGATTTGCGGCGATAAAGCGAAGGTTTTCGCGATCTTCTTGTGCAAAGGCTTTCACTACTCTAATTCCTGGAATCGTATCTGAAAGAACGTTATTAACCTCTGACCAATTGCGGTCAACTTTTTCAAACCCATAGCGTAATTTATCCCTTACAAAATGAATCATCCAGGCAATAAAAGGTAATGGCAGTAAGGTGACCAAAGCGAGTAAAGGATCGATGCTGATTAAAATGGCTGCAGTCATAAACAACATGATCATATCGGTTAAAAAATCTAATAAATGTAAGGATAAAAAGACACAAATACGATCTGTTTCATTGCCGATTCGAGTCATTAGATCTCCGGTGCGTTTTGCACCAAAATACTCGAGGGATAGGTGAATCAAATGCTGAAAGGTTTTTGTCCGCAGTTCCATACCAATACGTTCACTAACTAAAGCCAGAATATAGGTTTTCCACCAGCCTAGCCCCCAAGCAAACAGGGCGGCTAATAAAAGACCCGCCAAATAAATGCCAGCCAATTCATAGTTCATGACATGCGTTGTTTGAAAGGGGATAAGTACCTCATCCATCAGAGGCATGCTAATGTAGGGTGGAACTAAAGTTGCTGCAGTTGAGAGAAGGGTGAGGAAGAAGCCGAGAATTAGTTCTTTTTTATAAGGCTTTGCAAAGCGCCATAACTTAAATAAAGTTAAAGTTGAAGGCGGTATTTCAGTTTCTGGGTCACAGACAATGCATGAAGATTGTTCTTGAGGGATAGGGCTTTGACAATTTGGGCAAATAGTTACAGAAGTTTCATTCGACTCTTGATTTTGTACTTTTTCAACGAGTAGATGACGTTGCTGAAATTGATCTTTAAATTGAGTTATTAATGAGTTAATGGCTAAAGTGAAATGCCAAGTTTGAATCAGACCTTCTTTACCATACAGAGATAAATGGCCTACGCCAGCATGATCGCTGAGTTTAAGAAATTGATCATCTTCAATTTGCCAATCTTTGACTGAGCCATTTTCATTTGTTTGTGAAACAAAAAACGATGAACTATTTTCAGATTGAGTCCATAAACTTAATAGAGACTTCTCAAAGTGAAGAACATTATTTAGATCTATCTCCACCCAAGATAGAATGGTTTTTGAAGTAATGTGAACCTTTCCCTCCCAGTGAGGATGAATCGGAGGGGTAATGTTCGGTAACTGTCGAAGAGGATTCATGCAAAAAAGTATAGTCTAGAACAAAGAAAAGTAGATAAATCAAAGAAAAGCTCTTAATTTAGAGGATTTTGTCAACTTTTTCACCATTCTTGAGTTATAGCATTTATAAGTTAGAATTTAAAACAGTTTTATTGATTTTTTAACTTCAAATTAACTCTTTTCAAAGCTTGGGATAGATGCCACAACTTCTTGATAAAACAATTAATATTCTTGAAATCAAGTATATTCGTGGCCCCAACATGTGGTGTTGGGTTGAGGTTCTAGAGGCCCTTGTCGACATAGGCGAGTTGGAAGAATATCCTTCTGACAAGATACCTGGATTTTATGAGCGTCTAGTAGCGAAGTTGCCATCCTTGGTTGAACACCGATGTAGTTATGAAGAAAGAGGTGGCTTTTTAAAACGAGTTGAAGAGGGCACTTGGCCTGTCCATATCATGGAGCATTTAACGCTTGAGTTACAGGGGTTGGCCGGTTTTGCTGGAGGTTTTGGGCGAGCTAGAGAGAGCACGACAAGTGGCATTTATAAATTAATTGTAGCCACACCTCATCAAGAAGTTACTACCCAGGCGATTACCTATGCCAAAGATTTGTTATTAGCTTTAATACAAGACCGTGAATACGATGTGCAAGCAAGTATTGATCATTTGAAAGAAATGATTGATGATCTTTGCTTAGGCCCAAGTACTAGTTGTATTGTGACTGCTGCAAAAGAAAAGATGATTCCGCACATTCGATTATCAACCGGTAATTTAGTTCAATTAGGTTATGGTGCGCAACAAAAAAGAATCTGGACTGCAGAAACTAACCAGACCAGTGCAATCGCTGAAACAATTTCTAGGGATAAGAACTTAACTAAATCTTTATTGGCCTCCGTTGGATTGCCGATACCTTACGGAGATTTGGTAAATGGGCCGGAACATGCCTGGGAGCTAGCGCAAGAAATCGGCTTACCAGTTGTTGTAAAGCCACAAGACGGAAATCATGGGCGAGGAGTTTTCACGAACCTACATACTCAAGAAGAAGTCTACGCTGCTTATGAAGTTGCTCGACATGAAGGTAGTGGTGTACTTGTTGAAAAATTCATTCAAGGGGATGAGCATCGTTTGTTAGTCGTTGGCGATCATTTAGTTGCGGCAGCAAAAGGTGAGGAGTGTAAGGTTGTTGGTGATGGCAAGCACACCGTCTTAGAACTGATTCAAATTCAGATTAATTCCGATCCAAGGCGTGGCCCAACAGAAGATTTCCCTTTAAATCAAGTTCGAATTGATTCGATTGCTGAGTTAGAGTTGAAGAGTCAAGGTTATACATCCGAGAGTATTGTTGAGGAAGGTAAACAAGCTTTAATTCAGCGCAATGGTAATGTTGCCTTTGATGTGACTGATCTTGTTCACCCTTCGGTAGCTAAAAAAGTCGTACTTGCAGCTAAAGTGGTTGGCCTAGATGTTGCTGGCGTTGATTTAGTAGCAATGGATATATCTCGCCCCCTTGAGGAGCAAGGGGCAGCCATCGTCGAGGTGAATGCTGGGCCAGGGCTTTTGATGCATATTAAACCTGCCAAAGGTAAGGCTCAACCAGTTGGACAGGCGATTATTAATCATTTATTTCCATTAGAAACAAATAGCCGAATTCCGATTATTGGGGTATGTGGATCATATAGTTCTGCACAAGTTTCTCAAATATGCGCTTATTTCTTCAAATTAAATAATTTCTATGTTGCCCTATCTACCCATCGTGGATTAAGTTTTAATCATCGCCCAGTAGAAAAAAGTGGAAGTTCAGAGTGGGATTTGGGAAGAAGAACTTTGTTGAATCCATTAGTTCAGGCTGCCGTGATTGAATCAACTGCAAAAGGCATTTTGATGCAAGGCATGCCCTATGATTTATGTTCAGTTGGGGTGGTCACAGGCATAGATAAATCTGTTTTTTATCCTGAGCAATCCATTGTGGAGGAGAAACAATTGTTTTCTGTCTACCGGTCTCAAGTTGACGTTGTCATACCAGATGCGAATGGCGTTGCTGTGTTAAATGCGGATGATTCATTAGTAGTTGAAATGGCAGAAATCAGTCCTGCAGAAGTCATGTTCTATAGCATAGATCCAAGTAATACAGCGCTGACAAACTTGGCCAATAAAGGTGGTCGTAACGTGATTTTCTTAAATCAAAAAATTATCCTAAGACAAGGCTTTAACCACATTTATTCTTTTGAAGTTAAAGAGTCAAGTTTTTTAACTCAAGATGAAAATTTAAGTAATGTCTCAGCCATGCTTGCGGCTGTTGCGGCAACTTGGGCCAGTGGATTGCCTTTTGAAATTATAGAAACTGGGATTGAAACTTTCTTGCCTGAGGAGGTTGACGCATAATGGAATTACAGCGAGTAAGAGCATTACGTGGACCTAATTTGTGGAGTAGGCATACGGGTATTGAAGCAATTATTTTTTGTGAAGAAGCTGAGCGCTCCATACAGGGATTAATCGACTTTGAAATTCAATTAAGAACTTTATTTCCACAATTACATTTCACGAATACTGGCCCTTCAAGAAATTCAATTTCTATGGCACATGTTATTGAGCATGTGGTTTTGGGATTACAAGCGCAGGCTGGATGTCCGGTAACGTTTAGTAGAACAGTCAAAGCCAAGGAAGAGGGAATTTACCAAGTTGTCGTTGAATATAGTGAAGAGGCTGTCGGTCGGATGGCTTTAGATTTAGCTTGGAAATTAGTCATTGCTGCAAGAGAGAATCAAGATTTTAATTTGCAAAATGCTCTAGAAGATTTGAGTCGGTTAGATGAGGATGTGCGTTTAGGTCCGAGTACGGGCTCGATTGTTCAATCAGCCGTTGAAAGAAATATTCCATATAAACGATTAACCGACGGCAGTTTAGTTCAATTTGGTTGGGGTTCAAAGCAAAAGCGTATTCAAGCTGCGGAAACTAGCCTTACTAGTGCTATTGCCGAGTCTATTGCGCAAGATAAAGAGTTAACTAAAGATTTACTGCACGCAGCTGGAGTGGCGGTGCCTCTTGGTAAGGTAGTTGATAATGCCGATGATGCTTGGAAAGTTGCTCAAGAATTAGGGTCAACGATTGTAATTAAACCTCGAGATGGCAATCAGGGTAAAGGTGTTGCGGTTAATATTAAATCTGAGGATCAAGTCAGAGCAGCTTTTGATGTGGCTCAACATTACGGAAGAAAAATCATTGTTGAACGTTACATGCCTGGCCATGATTTTCGTTTATTAGTTGTAGGCGATCAGTTAATAGCAGCTGCTAGAAGAGATCCCCCACAAGTCATTGGTGATGGGGTGTTAACGATTATTGAGCTAGTTGCTGCAATCAATAAAGACCCATTACGTGGTGATGGTCATGCAACACCGCTCACCAAAATTCGCCTAGATGACATTGCGGTTGCAACACTGGCAAAACAGAAACTAGATATAAATTCAATTCCAAGAAATGGCCAAAGGGTAGTGCTACGTAATAATGCCAATTTAAGTACTGGCGGCAGTGCGACTGACGTAACAGAAGACGTACACCCTGATTTAGCAGCAAGTGCAATTACGGCAGCAAAAATGGTGGGCTTAGATATTTGTGGTGTTGATATTGTTTGTGAAGCGATTTATAAGCCGCTTGAGGAACAGGGGGGTGGAGTAGTTGAAGTCAATGCAGCACCAGGACTGCGGATGCATTTAAATCCCTCGTATGGAAAAAGTCAGCCAGTTGGTGAAGCAATCATTTCTTTGTTATACCCACGACCAGAAAATGGTCGAATTCCAGTAGTTGCTGTATCTGGCACTAATGGTAAAACGACTACAGTTCGATTGATTACTCATATATTAAGAACTCAAGGAAATCGGGTTGGAATGACCACTACAGACGGAATTTATGTCGAAAATGAACGTATTGATTCTGGTGATTGCAGTGGCCCTAAAAGTGCCAGAAATGTTTTAATGCATCCTGAGGTAGATGCTGCAGTTTTTGAAACTGCTCGTGGAGGCATCTTACGTGAGGGTTTAGGTTTTGATGCTTGTGATGTCGCTGTGATCACCAATATAGGAGAGGGTGACCACTTAGGGATGAGCTACATTGATACCGTGGAAGAGTTAGCTGAAGTAAAGGGTGTGATTGTTCGAAACGTCTCTCCAACGGGTCATGCAGTATTGAATGCTGCTGATCCGATGGTTGTCAAAATGGCAAAATATTGTCGTGGACAAATCATATTCTTTGGTTTAAATGCCCATAATCCGGTTATTTCTACGCATCGTGCTCAAGGTAAAAAAGCTGTTTTTCGGGATAAGGAGCATCTGATTGCAGCAATCGGTAATCGCATTGTGAGAAGAATTTCTCTGGCCAATATTCCTTTAACTGAGAGTGGTCAAATAGGATTTCAGATAGAAAATACCTTGGCATCAATTGCCGCTACATGGGCATTAGACATCGATTGGCAGGTGATTGAAAAGGCCTTAGGTAATTTTGTCAGTAATGCAATTACGGCTCCTGGGCGCTTTAATATATTTAAGCACCGTGGTGCAACAGTGATTGCAGATTATGGACATAATCCTGATGCCATAAGGGCATTAGTACAAGCAACAAATTCAATCCCGGCACAGCGTCGCCATGTTGTTATCTCAGGAGCTGGAGATCGTCGCGATGATGATATTCGACGTCAAACACAGATCTTGGGAGAGGCTTTTGACTCGGTTATTCTGTATCAAGACCAATGCCAACGGGGGCGTGAAGATGGTGAGGTACTAACACTTTTACGTCAAGGCTTAGAAGGCGCAACTAAAACTAAACATATTGAAGAAATTCGTGGTGAGTTCTTGGCAATAGATACTGTACTTGAGCAATTAAGTCCAAATGATTTATGTTTGATATTGATTGATCAAGTCGAAGAGTCTTTGGATTACCTTCAAAAGGTAACAAAACCTTAAATTTCTTTGATTAAGTCTTTGTAGGAAATTTCTGATTTTCCTATGGGCTTTTAAAGCCATATTTTTAATCATGATTGATTAATAAAAGTTTTATTAAATTAACTCAATCAAAAAATATATTTCTGATATTTTTGTGGATTAGTGGCACTAGTTATTTTTTCATCTCTTTTTTAGACTTTGTTGTTCGTACAAAAAAGGAGAATAAATTGCTTAATCAAGCAGAAACCACAACAGCTTTATCGGATCAGCATACTTTAAAGAGACATTTAAAGGCCAGACATATTCGATTGATGGCACTTGGATCAACCATTGGAGTAGGTTTATTTTTAGGTTCAGGAACAGCTATTTCTCAAGCAGGGCCTGCAATATTGTTAGGTTATCTCTTATCTGGAATTGTTGCATTTATTGTCCTTCGTGCTTTGGGTGAAATGGCTGTATATAACCCTGTGGCAGGATCATTTGCACAATATGCTCATGATTATGTAGGATCTTTAGCGGGCTATTTAGTGGGGTGGGGCTATTGGTTTTATTGGGTAATTGTGGGAGTCGCTGAGGTAACTGCCGTTGGAATTTACATGGGCTTGTGGCTTCCAGATGTGCCGCAGTGGATCTGGGCAGTTGGTTCTTTAATGTTAATGGGAGGTTTGAATTTCATTGCAGTTAGATTATTTGGAGAATTTGAGTTTTGGTTTGCGTTGATTAAGGTTATAGCCATTATCGCCATGATAACCATTGGCCTTGGGTTTATCTTCTTTGGAATCGGAAATGATGGAGTTGCCATTGGGATTTCTAATTTGTGGGCGCATGGAGGATTTTTCCCAACAGGATTAGATGGCTTTTTACTGTCTTTACAAATGGCAATTTTTGCCTATGTTGGTATTGAAATGATAGGCCTTTCAGCAGGAGAAACTGAAAATCCAGAGAAAACAATTCCCATTGCTATTGACTCTTTAATCATCAGAATTTTAGTATTTTATGGTGGAGCTTTATTTGTCATCCTTTCGATTTATCCATGGAATGAAGTAGGTCAAGTTGGTAGTCCGTTCGTTGCGATGTTTGAAAAATTAGGCTTAAGAGAGGCCGCAGGAATTGTTAATTTTGTAGTCATTACAGCCGCTTTATCTTCCTGTAACGCTGGGATATTTAGTGGTGGTCGCTTATTGTATGGCTTATCTTTGAATTCATATGCTCCTTCTGTCATGAAAAAAATATCTCGAACAGGAGTGCCGTACATTGCGATATTAACAACGGTGAGCATTGCTAGTATTGGTGCGTTTTTAAATTACTTTGTCCCTGATGAAGCTTTTTTACTAGTGACCTCTGCGGTAACTTTTATTGGATTAATGGTGTGGATTGCGATTTTATCTACACAAATCATGTTTAGAAAAAAAATTAAACCTGACGATGTTCAAGCGCTCAAATATAAAAGTTTTTTGTATCCATATGGATCATGGGCAGCTATATCAGCCATCGTATTTGTGTTGATTTTATTAGCAATACAGGAGCAAACTAGGGTAGGTGTATATGTTGGCGTACCTATCGTGCTCATGTTAGTCATTATTTTTTATTTAGTTGGATTACATCGTCAAGACAAACATTTAGGAGAGAAGAAATGATTATTGGTATACCAAAGGAAATCAAGAACCAAGAATATCGAGTAGGTTTGATGCCGAGTCAAGTGCAGATCTTGGTTCAGCAAGGGCATGAATTAATGGTTGAATCGAATGCAGGATGTGGCGTTGGAATTTCGGATAGCGAATATGCTTTGGCGGGTGCAGTGATCAGCAAAGCTTCGAAGATCTTCGAATGCGCTGATCTGATTATCAAAGTGAAGGAGCCACAAGAAAAAGAAATTGCTATGTTGAAATCTGAGCAAATATTATTTACCTACTTACATTTAGCTCCCGATATTCATCAAACAAATTTATTAATTACTAGTGGAGTAAGAGCAATTGCCTATGAAACAGTAAAAGCTTCTAATGGTTCTTTACCTTTATTAGCCCCTATGAGTGAGGTGGCTGGAAGAATGTCGATTCAGGCTGCCGCACATCACTTAGAAAAAAGGCAAGGAGGAAGTGGCATATTAATGGCTGGAATTCCAGGCGTTGCTACTGCTAAAGTTCTTATTTTAGGCGCTGGTATCGTTGGCCTTAACGCACTTCAAATGGCAGTTGGTATGGGTGCAAAAGTAACTATTGTTGACAAAAATATTCAGCGCCTTCGGGAATTAGATCTTATTTATGGTAATAAAATTCAAACAGCGTATTCAGATGAACATGTTTTAGGACAGATCATCAAGGACTCAGATGTTGTTATAGGTGCTGTATTAATCCCGGGTGGCAGTGCACCCAAATTATTAAAGTTAGACAATTTAAAAGAAATGCGTAAAGGCAGTGTCATTGTAGATGTTGCAATTGACCAAGGAGGGTGTTTCGAAACCTCTAAGGCCACCACTCATGATGTTCCAACTTTTGAGCTTGAGGGAATTATTCACTACTGTGTTGCCAATATGCCGGGTGCCGTCCCACGAACCTCTAGTTATGGATTAACGAATGCAACTTTCCCATATATTCAACTTCTAGCAAATAAGGGCTTTAAGAGAGCAATACAGGAACATAGTGACCTTCGGGGAGGGGTTAGCATATATGATCATCACTTGACTTGTCCAGCAGTTGCGCAATCTCAAAAAAGACCTTTTGAAGAAATTTTGACAATGCTTGGATAGTAATGTATTAATTTAGTTGAATTTTCCGCGAGGGAAATTCAACTAGATGATAAAGAAAATGCGCAACAATCCAACAAAAAATCCAAATCAATAGCATCATGAAAAAGCCAGTCATTGCACTTTGCCATTTAAAGTGATGGTAAATAGAATTACCAATGAGTAATATGGAAAAATGAATTAAGAAAGCGCAATAAGACCGTTGACTAAACCAAATACATGCCTTAGACCACTTTATATTTTTAGAGTTATAAGCTTTTTTCCCATAAAGAGTTAGTAATAGTGCTAATACTATTTCGATTACATTCTTGATGCGCAACTCAAAAAAAGTATCGCTTAAGATTAATAGTAAGAAAATAATTAACAACACTCTTGCTGGTTGTCTTGTTTCTTGATGAGAGGAGTCCTCTGCAAAAAATGCAATAATTCCTAAGCCATATGCGCCCATGTAGTAAATGAAATAATCCTCAAATAAAGAATTTTGACTAAAGTACACTAAAGAAATAGTGATCACAATCGGCAAAACAAATAAAACTTTTTTGAATGACCGCATAAAGAATAATAAACAGGCAGTAAAAATATATAGTTGCCAGTCGATTGCTACATACCACACGCCAACAGAGATAGATTCGAATTGAAGAATACTTTGTAAGAAAAATAAGTGAGCCAAGATTTGCGCTATAGTTTCTGATTCGCCAATGTACTCCTCATAATGTATTTCTCTAGCAATCATTGCGCAAAGTATGGTGATAGCTATTGCAACTATATAGGTTGGAGCTAGACGTAAATATCGATTAATGATGGTTTTCCAAAGACCAAATTTTTCGAGGGTTTGAGTTAGACTTTTTGCGGTTAAATAACCACCACTCACTAAAAATATTTGAACGGCATATCTGCCATACGAGCCAACGAACTCGACAAAGTGAGGAAAAAGTTCGTGTACCTTTGAAGAAATAATGCCATAATTGCACAGATGGTGAAAAATGATAATCTGCACCGCAATGGTTTTTAAAAAATCCACAAAAAGATATTGATTCTTAAGTTTTATCAGCCGCGATGGCATATTCGTTTTATGATGGGCAAAGCGTGATTTTATATGAAAAAAAGGGACTGAAGCTATTCAGTCCCTTTTTACAACAAAATAAATCAATTAAATACCCATTTCTTTAAAAACTTCTTTAGCCACTCGAAAACTATCAATTGCAGCAGGCACACCGCAGTAGACTGAAGCATGCAAAAATACTTCTTTAATATCATCTTTCGTAAGGCCGTTGTTTAGTGCGCCACGAACATGAAGCTTGAGTTCATGAGGGCGATTAAGCGCAGTGAGCATGGCAAGATTTAAAAAACTTCTAGTACGACGATCTAGGCCTGGGCGATTCCATATATCTCCCCAGCAATGAGATGTAACATATTCTTGCAATTCTTGAGTAAAGGAGTCAGCATTTTTAATTGCTGCATCTACATATTCAGATCCTAGAACCTCGCGACGAGTTTTTAAACCTTTTTCAAATAATTCACTTGCCATCTATTTCTCCTGATAAGTTGTTGTTGTGATAATTCATAATGAGATTGACTTCATTTTCAGAACCTAATATAACAGATACTCGTTCATGTAATTGACTAGGTTGAATTGTTAAGATTCTTGACTTACCGTTAGTAGAGGAACCACCGGCTTGCTCTATTAAAAAACTCATTGGATTTGCTTCATACATGAGCCGAAGCTTACCTGGTTTATTTGGTTCACGTTGATCCCATGGGTACATAAAAACACCACCACGAATTAAGATTCGATGAACATCTGCGACCATCGAGGCTATCCAACGCATGTTGAAGTCTTTTTTACGAATTCCCGTTGAGCCCGCTAAACATTCGTTAACATAACGCCCAACTGGAGGTGCCCAATGACGCATATTCGACATATTAATGGCGAACTCTTTAGTATCTTTGGGAATTTGAATGTTTTCATTCGTTAATAAAAATTGCTGATTCTCTTGATCAAGTGTAAACATATTGACGCCAGAACCAGTTGTTAACACTAAAATCGTTTGAGGACCATATAAGACGTATCCAGCAGCAACTTGCTCGGAACCTGGTTGAAGAAAATCCTGCTCACAGACTTGATCGGATGATTTCTTTTCAAGGATAGAAAAGATAGTTCCAATGGAAACATTTACATCGATATTGGAAGATCCATCAAGAGGATCAAATAGTAAAAGATAATTACCACTACTGATTTGTGTAGGATAAATTTCTTCATTTTCCTCAGAGGCCATTGCGGCTAGTCGGCCAGTATTCTCATTACTTTTTAAAAGGAGTTCATTTGCAAAAATATCCAATTTCTGTTGTGTTTCACCTTGAACATTACCGGTACCCGCTGAGCCTAAGATATTAGCCAAAGCTCCTTTACGAACCGCATCTGAGATCGAGATACAAGATGAGGCAATATCTAAGATTAATAATCCTAAATCCGCATCCATTTGACGAGCGTTTAAAAAATCAGGTAATTTGGTCATTAATTGAGATGTCATAGGTATTTTTTAAGAAAGTGCTTTGTGAATAACTTCGGAAACATCATTGGACAAATCGCGTTCATTTGCTTGTTCTAAGCATACACGCATCTGATTTTGATAGGGGGTAGTAAATTTTTTCCAACGATCAAGTGCCCTAGCTAATCGAGCTGCTACTTGAGGATTTATTTTGTCAAGTTCTAGAAGATTTTCCAGCCAGAATTGATAACCACCACCAGAGACATCATGAAATCCACCTGGGTTATTCATACAAAATGTATGAATTAAACTACGAACACGATTCGGGTTACGCATTTTAAATGCAGGGTGTTTTTTTAACTTGTATATATGTTCAAGTAATTGTTGGTGATTGTTGGTTTGACGACTTGCTTGAATAGAGAACCATTTATCAATTGCTAGATCATCAGTCTCATAACGACGATAATAATCCTTTAAGCAAGATTCTGCTAGATCTGAATCGTATTGTACTAAGGCGGACAGAGCAGCAAGACGATCTGTCATATTGTTACTGGTTTTAAATTGATGTTGTGCAAGACGTCCGCCTTCAATGACATCATTATCTAAAATCATATGTAGCGCTAAATTTTTGAGCTCACGCTTGCCTGCTTGATCAGGAGTTGCGGAGTAAGTATCGATAGATTGATTTTGTTCAAAAATATTGATCCAAACTTGTTTTAAGGAGCTTGCTATTGTGTGGCGGAATTTTCTTTTGCATAAGTAAATTTGTGCCGGATTAATCTCCTTTACCTGCTCATGGAGATAGCTTTCTGCGGGTAAAGTTAAGATTAAATTTTTAAAGGATGGGTCGAGCTTGGGGTTAAGTAGATGTTGCTGCCAAATATCTAATAATTCTTTAGGTGGAGTTAATTCTGACAGAATTAACTTAATTGCAATTTTTTGCCCTGCTTCCCATTGATTAAATGGATTGTCATCATGTTCAAAAAGAAAATAAAGGTCATCAATCGGTTGTTCAAAATCAAGAATCACTGGAGCAGAAAAGTCTCGGTTGATTGACAAAATTGGTTTACTCGATATGTTTTCAAAAACAAAGGTTTGAGTTTTATCTTTTAACTCGATCATCATTTCCTGTGTCGAGGTATCTTTAATCAATAGCTTTGTTTTTAAAGGAATATGGAATAACGGCTTTATTTCTTGGCCGGGAGTTGGAGGGCAAGATTGCGTCAAGGTTAATTGATAGGAGTTTTGTTGGTTGAGGAAAATTTCTTCAATACGTACTCTTGGAGTACCTGCTTGACTATACCAATTTTTAAATTGATCCAAATTGACGTGATTGGCATCTGACATTGCGTTTACAAAATCATCACATGTAACGGCTTGTCCGTCATGCCGTTCAAAATAGAGATCCATTCCTTTTCGAAACCCGGTTTCTCCAAGTAAGGTGTGTTGCATGCGAATAATTTCAGCACCTTTTTCGTAAATGGTGACCGTGTAAAAGTTATTAATTTCTTGGTAGCTGTCAGGGCGAATCGGATGCGCCATCGGCCCCGCATCCTCTGGGAATTGAACTTGGCGTAACAAACGTACATCTTCAATTCTTTTTACTGCTCTGCCGGAGACAGAACCCATTAGATCAGCTGAAAATTCTTGATCTCTAAATACAGTTAAACCCTCTTTTAAGGAGAGCTGAAACCAATCTCGGCAAGTGACTCGATTTCCTGTCCAGTTGTGAAAATATTCATGACCTACGACACTTTCGATATTTGCAAAATCTGTATCGGTAGCACTTTGTGCATCTGCAAGTACATATTTGGTATTGAAGATGTTTAAGCCTTTATTTTCCATTGCTCCCATATTGAAATCACTAACAGCAACAATCATAAAGCGTTCTAGGTCAAGTTCTAAGCCAAAGCGTGACTCGTCCCACCGAATAGCGTTGATGAGAGACTCCATTGCATGATGTGTTTTAGAGAGGTCAGCCTCACGTACCCAGACTTGAAGAAGTTTTTGCGATCCGGAGGTGGTTGAGATAGTTTTTTCAATACAGCTTAATCGTCCAGCGACAATGGCAAAAAGATAAGAAGGTTTTGGAAATGGGTCATCCCATAGAGCCGTATGTAGACCATGATCAAGATCTTTTTGTTCTAAAAGATTGCCATTGGATAGCAGTACAGGGTAATTCTTTTTATTGGCTGTAAGCCTGACTTGATAGCAAGTTAATACATCTGGTTGATCTAAAAAATAAGTAATTTTTCTAAAACCCTCAGCCTCACATTGAGTAAAAAAGTTACCCTCTGAAACATAAAG
>CANFOL010000023.1 GCA_947448695.1 Burkholderiaceae bacterium | reverse complement strand
TGGCAGTCAAAACTTCGACTTGACGCAATAACATCACAATTTGTTCCGGTTTAATACGTTGACCTTTAGGCATTTTTTACTCCTTTTAGAGATAGATTATCAAAAAATCCTCTCTTTGGGAGTGGTACTAAAAATTAGGTCAGATCAAAGAAGCTGTCTTTTATGCAGAAGCTTGAAGATAGGGAGCAAGAAATGGATCCAGGATATAAGCGAATCATTAGGACGTCCATTGTGACAGCCCGCAATGCGCCTGCTCATGAAAGGGTGGTGACTACACTGGAGGCCTGGGGTGTTAGCGCAAATGAAACATTCTTTTTGGGCGGAATGAAAAAGGATCGAATATTGTCAATTCTTAAACCCCATATGTTTTTTGATGATCAAAAGAGTCATCTAGAGTCGGAGGCCGGAGATATTCCAATGGTGCATATTCCATTTGGTATAGCCAATACGTCGTAGTATCCGGTAGCAATTCCCTGTTTTTCCCTGTTCCGCAATTTTTAGCTTGTCCAAGTAACATTGTAGATACTGGGTTTACTTTGGATTCTCGGAGAATTTAAGCCTATTTTTACGAAAATACCCTGTAAATTTCCCTGTAAGCAGGGTAAGATGCTGAGACAATATGGGCGGTGACTGCGTCCACCGCCAAGTAGTCTAAGATATTGTTTTAAATCAAGAATATCATGCGAGCGCCCCGCCAACAGTGGGGCTTTTGGCTTTTTATGATTCTCAGTTTGTAGATGATTCAGAAAATATCTACTTATTTGGGAGCTATTCTGAGTCGATTAGATTGAGTCTTTGCCTCTTTAACCAGTAACTCCCAATCATCTGGTGGATGACCTTGCCTGAGCATTTTTGCAAAGACCAGGTAAGCATCGTTCTTACTTTCGTATGCTCGCTTCGTATCTTCGTCATTAACCCAAGCATACAAAATGATTTTACTTGCCTCGTGATATCGAAAGAACAATCGATATTGCTGAAAGAACTTAGCCCTTAACCAGTGCTTACGATTTTCGCCAAGGGTATTACCTTGGCGGTAGATGGCTAGAGAAGGGTCTTGTGGAATTATTTCATTAGTAAGTTTTAAAATCGCTGCCAATCTTTTGGATGCATTTTTATTTTGATATGAGGAAGGATTTTTCTGTTTCAGTATTTCTACTTCATCAACTAAGGCTTGAACTTGATCAAGAAATAAAGGATGGGCAAAGATAGTCCAACCTGAAATGATATGTGGTGTTCGTTTAGAAGAAATGATTAAACCTCATCATCTGGTAGTGGCGCATCTAAGTCAAACTGTACAGAACCAACCAAGGGATGTAAGCGATTGACCCAGGCTCCATCCAATACTTGAATGCGCTCGGGGTGTGTAGCAATATCATTCGATAAAAAACTTAAGAATTGCTCTAGAGCTGGATCATCAGGCTCAGTCTTTTGCACCCGACTGAGGAGTACATCTCCGTTATCCAAAATGGAGTAGTGCACCTTATCGCGCTTACCTAACTTTAAGGCCTGGCGAACTGACTCGGGCACGGTGGTTTGGTAGCGGTCTGTAAGGGTGGATTCGGTTTCGAGTACGGTGATATTCATCATGGAATTCCTATTTATAAATGAAAGTAAATCAACTTTATTTATGGTAATGCAATTGCATTGCTAAGTCAATATACCCAGCATGCACTTCATAATAAAGGCTTAGTTTTTGGCTAAAGCCTTAATTAATTCAGGACTACAAATCTTATCAATCTGTCTAAAGGTTAGAGAGATTCCTTCGATTTGATCTGCAGTAATTCCAAGGCTTTCGAAGTGTGTTTTCCATTGTCTGGTTACGCGCCATACGCGATCGATGATGGAGCTTGCTTGCTGCGCAGATAGACCTCTTTGGTCAATAAAAATGAATCATAAATAAATCTTTATGTAAATTAAAGACCAATTTATGAGTCTTTTAATGATTTAAGGTAGTAAATTTAGCCTTGTAATTTAGTCAAAGGGACGCCTCGCATGGGGCTCTTAGCTTTTTAAGATTCTGTATTTACAGATTCTTTAGTAAGATACTTTAAGATTAAAATAAGTAGCAAGTTACGGGGCAACCCTGCTGGGTTGAAATGCAGTCTATGCACAGATTAAAGTTATTCGATAGAAAGGTTTTTGATGACGTCAAAACTGACTAAATATGCCTGCATATTACTATGCGCTTTGATAGGTAGTTGGGCTCAAGCGCAAGACGCAGGGGCATACCCCAATCGCCCTATTAAACTTATCGTGACGGTACCACCGGGTGGCGCCGCCGACTTTATCGCTAGGCTTCTAGCGTCAAAGCTATCGGCCCAGATGGGGCAATCTGTCATCGTGGAAAATAAAGCGGGCGCCAGCGGTGTAGTTGCTAGCGACTTTGTGGCCAAGTCAGCCCCAGATGGTTATACCTTGTTGCAAAGTTCGATTACTACCCATGGCATTGGCCCCCATTTAATGACCAAATTGCCATACGACCCCATTACATCGTTTACACCAATTACCATGTTGGCGAGCTTACCCCTGATTATGACGATTAATGCTGACTTAAAAGCACAAAACTTGACTGAGTTTATTGCGCTTGCTAAGCAGTCGCCCAATAAGTTGGCCTTCGCCTCGTCTGGCAACGGTGGTGCACCGCACATGGCTGGAGAATTGTTTACTGCGGCAACATCGACCGCCTTAATTCACGCACCTTACCGTGGCAGTGGTCCCGCTGTGGCTGACCTGGTCGGTGGGCAAGTACAAGTCATGTTTGACGGTGCACCGTCGCTGCTGCCTTACATCAATACCGGAAAGATCCGAGCTCTTGCTGCCGCAAGCCCACGTCGCAACCCGCTGTTGCCCAACACACCAACTTTTGCTGAGTTAGGATTTCCTTCTGTCAATATTGCACTTTGGTACGGCTTGATGGCTCCGGCCGGAACACCACCTGAGATTATTAGCCGCTTAAACCGTGAAGTAAACCAGGCATTGAAGTCGAGTGAGATTCTAGAGCGCTTTGCGGCTCAGGGAACAGAAGCTTTGGGCGGAACACCTGAGCAAGCGGCAAGTTATGTTCGTCAAGAACTTGATCGCTGGGGGCTAGTGGTAAAAAAAGCAGGCATCGTTCCTAACTGATGATGGGTGTACGCATCCTATCTCTTATTTTGAAACATCTTTCATGAAGAGGGTGGATGAAACTTCTCCAACTCAGAAGCTTGTCCAGTGGGTGGTCGATTCGCAATGGGCTGATGTTGACGTAACCACAAAAACATCGGTTACTTCATCATGGATGAATTGGCTCGCCTGCGCTCTTGGCGGCGCAGGCAGTACCGACTCAGACCGACTCATCCGAGCCCTAGCACCTTTCGGTCACGGTGAAGCAAAAATTATTGGTCGTGCTGAAAAGTTTGATCCTGCAAATGCTGCATTGATTCATGCTTTTACTTCCAACATCCTCGACTTTGATGATACCCATTGGCCGACCGGTATTCATCCTGCTGGTACAGTTGCATCGGCTTTGGTAGCCTGGTCAAGCCAGATTAACGTGAGTGGCGAAGATTTCTTGCACGCTTTTTTGTTGGGTATGGAAGTTGAGTGCAGAATCGGTCTTGCAGTTTCGCCGGGTCACTACGAGCGGGGTTGGCACATCACGGCCACTTGCGGCGTCTTTGGGGCTGCGATTGCTGTAGGGCACCTCATGCGACTCGAGCCTCAACAAATGGCTTGGGCTTTGGGTCATGCTGCCACAAAGTCAAGTGGCTTGGTTGCCAGTTTAGGTACCATGGCCAAGAGCCTAAATATCGCCCATGCGGCGCGCAACGGCTTAATGGCCGCTCAGCTCGCAAAACATTGCATCACAGCCAACGACCGGGTGTTGGAAGCGCGTTTTGGATTTTGTGAGGTCATGGGCTCACGACCTTTAGATGAAGGACTTTGCGCAGGACTTGGACAAAACTGGATTGCGTCACACAATACCTTCAAGCCATACCCGTGTGGCTTCTTATTGCATCCAACTCTGGAAGCTTGCCTAACCATAGCCGATGCTCCGATCCTTGCTTTGGATGACATTGAACGAATCATGGTGACGGTTCATCCGCTATCGCAGCTTCGCGCTGATCGGATCCATCCGGTTGATGGACTTGAATCTAAGCTAAGCCTTCAGCATGCGGTTGCCATTGCCCTGCTGACGGGCAAAGCGGGTGTGCGTGGCTTTACTGACGACGCTGCGAATGATTTGGTCGTGCATGCCTGGCGTGAAAAAATTAGACTCATTGCAGACGAACGCCTTAACACAGATGAGGCCCGAGTAGATATTCATCTGCAAAGTGGGCGTGTGATCACTCGTGCAAGTGGCGGGGCACAACCACCCATGAGCGCGCAGGCGTTGGAGCATAAGTTTTGCGAGCTTGTTGCTTTTGGTGCCCCGCATTGCAATTCAGACAAGCTCCTTGAGGCTCTAGCAAGGTTTCCCCAAATGGCTAACGCTGCTGATCTGATTGCAATGACCGTATCGCAATCTTAATTTGAACCGGGAAATTGATGACTACTGCCATCTATTGGTTTAGAAGCGATCTGCGCTTGATAGATTGCCCAGCATTCAGACAGGCATGTAAAGATGCTGATTTCCTGCTCCCTATTTATATTCATCAAGCAAGTTTAGAAAAAGAAACTGCATGGGGTTTTCTTAGAATGAATGAACATCGTAAAGCCTTTTTACAAGAGTCTTTAGATGATTTAAGGATGCAGCTCAGAGACCTGGGGTCGGACCTCTTTGAAATGCGTGGTGATCCCCTTGAAGTATTCCAAGATTTACGTACCCAATTTGATACGAATAGGATTTACTGTGAACAAATTGAGGCTCCTGAGGAATTAGATCAAATTGCCCTATTAAGTAAAACAGGTTTTGAGCTGAACTCTGTGTGGCAATCATCCATGTTAGATCCCCAGGCTCTACCTTTTAAAGTGGAAGAGATGCCTGATGTCTTCACCCAATTTCGTCAGCAAATTGAAAAACATCAATTAAGGTTTGCTGATCCGGTTGATGCCCCTTCGAGTATTCCTCCCTTACCAAGTAATAGAGAAGCTTTATGCCAGGGATCGAGTTGCGATATGTTGTCTAGGAAGAAGTCATTTCTGGGTGGAGAAAGCAGAGCGCTTTTACACATTGAGCAATATTTTGATAGGCGCCTACCGGATACTTATAAGCAAACTCGCAATGGGTTGACTGGGATGGACTACTCTAGTAAGTTTTCTCCATGGCTTGCATTGGGTTGTTGCTCAGCTAGATCTCTCGCAAAAAAACTAACTGAGTATGAGCTTCAATATGGCGCAAATGACGGTACTTATTGGTTATGGTTTGAGTTGCTTTGGCGAGACTATTTTCGATTTTTACACTTTAAGTATGGTAATAAACTCTATAGATCAAGAGGTCTAAGTGCTGAGTCTAGTAATCCCTTTATTGAAACAAAGTTTAAACAATGGGCATCTGGTCATACTGGGCAGTCATTCATAGATGCTGGTATGCGTGAATTACATACCACGGGCTATCTTTCCAATCGCATGCGTCAGATAGTTGCAAGTTACTGGATTTATAATATGCAGGGTGACTGGCAAGCCGGTGCTGCTTGGTTTGAGTCTCAACTAATTGACTATGACGTTTATAGTAACCAAGGAAATTGGCTATATATCGCCGGCAAGGGTACTGATCCGAGAGGGGGTAGGCCAATGAATCTATTTAAACAAACTCAAGATCATGACCCTGATGGTGCATATCAAAAAATCTGGCTAAGATAGTCTGCACTTCGCACTAAATTAAATTTGAAGTAAAGATCCACCTAAGACTTTATACAAAGCATTTTTTGATGTACTCTTAAATTTCAGCTATTAAGTTTTAACCCAAAGCTTCTTCAGGTCAATCATGACTTGGCTTGATATCATTGCAAGACAATCTTTTTTGATAGGAAATATCATGTTTAGTCACATTATGCTAGGTGCTAATGATTTAGAGGTTTCAAGAGACTTTTACGATGCGGCACTGGGAGCCTTGGGTGTTAAGGCTGGAAGCTTTAGTCATAATAAGTATTTTTATCGTGGTCCTGGCGGAGTCTTCGCCATTACCAAACCTATCGATGGCAAGGAAGCTACTCATGCTAATGGCGGCACCATCGGTTTTAGTGCTAAATCAATCGCTGATGTAGATGCGTTCCATGCAATTGGTGTTGCCCATGGAGGAACATCCTGCGAGGGTGATCCAGGTTATCGAGATGGTGTTGCAGGTACTATTTACATTGCTTGGCTAAGAGATCCTGCAGGCAATAAAATCTGTGCAATGCATCGGCCTGCGAAGTAAGATGCTCTTCATGAAGTTGATATACGAACATCACTGAGTAAGCTTATCAAAATTGTATTTAAACTTAAGAAATTTCAATGAATACCCTTTATAAATTGCAGGCATGAGCGATACTCCTTCATGGCTACAAGCCGCACGTGATGCTTGGCAGTGGCGCGGTTCAAGAAGGCCTGATTTTGCGCAATTACCTAGCCCGGGTCAAGTATCGGTATGGGATTTTCCGCGTCCGCCTCAGCTAGTTCTAGATCAACGCGAGGTGATAGTGTGCTGGGGTAATGTGGAGGTTGCTCGAACCAATCGTGCGCTTATGGCGCTTGAAACTGCGCACCCACCGACCTTTTATCTACCTTGGGTAGATGTCGATCAGAACCTATTCCAGCCTGCGGGAGGAGGTTCTGTTTGTGAATGGAAAGGACCTGCTAAATATTGGTCTTTAGTAGATGGCCCGCATTCTTTAGTTAAGGTCGCGTGGAGTTATCCGAGTCCCTTGCCTGGAGCTGAGCAATTAAAAGATTGCGTAGCGCTCTATGCAACGTCATTGCAGTGCACTGTTGGAGGTCAACCAGTAATACCCCAGCCTGGTGGATTTTATGGTGGTTGGATTACACCAGAACTTGTTGGCCCATTTAAAGGTGGGCATGGAAGCTCTAGCTGGTAGTAAAAATGCCTCAGAATACTCAAGTGAAATCTACCATCATATTTGTAAGTGGTTTAGTCGAACAACATAAGGCCAGCAAAATAGGTAGCCCACACCCTTATTTTCTAATACGAATACAGAAAGTTTATTTAGCGCCCGAATCGTTTTACTAAAGCATGTGGATATCAATCGTTAATACCTTGCAATAGAATGCCAGTAATTTAGTAGTGATCAGGCGGCATTAAAGTAGTAAAACAGCAAAAGCTCTTCGGCACTTTTAACCTAGAGCTATTGTGGGTGCGTTCAATTAATCATCGAGCTTTAAATGAATACACTCTATAAACCCACCAAGTCGCTTAGAAGCTTATGTTCTTACACGATGTTTAATTGACGTGCCAGTTCGATTTTGGTGATTTAACCACGCATGAATTTTGATTCCCCAATTACCATCGCAAACGATAAATTTTAAGTATATAAATTATTATTGAGCTCATGCATTCTAAAAAAATCAATATTAGATTTTCACCATCGAATGTTATTTCCAAAAGCGTACATGCAATTAAAAGAATAGTAACCATATTTGCTACGCAGAGAACCATGTATGAAGTTACATTGGTTGAAAATCGATTGGATAACAATACTGCAAGAATCATTTACAGGCTCTCGAAAATGAAATTGCTGAGCTAGTGAAGGCGATGCAAATCAGACAATTTAATCAAGTTTGAGATTTTCACAGTATTGATTGATAACTATCCAATTAAATTAATTAGATCATCTTCTTTGAACAAGATCTTCATCAGTTCATCTTTAAACAGGCTTAATTTTTTTGGGGAATGATCAAATTTTATGGGGTACAATAATTTTTAGACTTATATAAAAAAGATAAAAATTGGAGATGTAATGAAACTTAACAGACTGACAAAAAGTGTTCTGTGGGCATTGCTAACTGTATTTAGTTTAAGTGCTTTTGCACAAAACACTGCTCTTCTTAATTACCAAGCCCCAGACAGAAATCAAAAGCTTTTAGAAGCTGCCCAAAAAGAACAAACTGTCACTGTTTATTCTGCTCTTAGACCATCTTTACTTCGAGTTATCATTGAGCCTTTTGAGAAAAAATATAACATTAAAGTGAAATCTTGGCGCTCTGGCAGCGACACCGTAATGCAACGCGTCATTACTGAGGCCACTGGTAAAAGATTTGACGCTGATGTGGTGATGGCAACATCGCCTCATATTGAAGCTATTTATCGAGAAAAATTATTTCAACCTGTATATTCACCGTACCAGGCAGATTTAATTCCTGGGGGGCTACCTTCTCACCGTCAATGGGCAATGGCTATGCTCAATGTTTGGGGGATTGCCTACAATACTGAACAGATAAAAAAAGCTGAATTACCCAAATCTTACCAAGACTTACTTGATCCAAAATGGAAAGGAAAACTTGGTGTAGAAGGTAAAGTTCGAGAGTGGTATATCACTACTATCAAAAATATGGGCGAGGAAAAAGGTCAGCAATTATTTAAAGAAATCGTAAGTAAAAATGGTGTTTCAGTCAGGCATGGAATGTCATTATTAAATAACTTGGTTGTGGCTGGTGAAGTCCCAATGGCACTTTCGATGTATGTGGATTTACCTGAAACTGGTAAAAAGGCGGGTAAGCCTATTGATTGGATCCCTTTAGAGCCAGTTGTTGGCATGGCATTTAATGTCGCCATTACTAAAAATACCTCACATCCTAATGCAGCGCTTTTATTTTATGACTATATGTTATCTCCAGAAGTACAAAAGGTGATTGCTGAAGTTAGTATTTATCCATCCAGCACCAAAGTGACTAATCCTTATCCAAAATTAAATGTCAAAATTGTTGATCCAGTTGATGCTATCAATCACTATGATCAATGGACTAAGATGTACGAAAACGATATTACCAAACAGGCAAAATAAAGATATAAAAGGAGATAGTAATGAGTGATAGTAAAAAAAATACTACAGAGCGAGGTTATAAAGACCTTCATGAACATATTGAGGCTTTAGATCAAGCTGGTCTTTTAGTTCGCGTGGATCGTGAAATTAATAAAGATACTGAATTACATCCTTTGGTGCGCTGGCAATTTCGCGGGGGTATTACGGAACCTAACCGTAAAGCTTTTTTGTTTACCAATGTTGTAGATGGCAAAGGCTTTAAGTACGATATACCTGTTCTTGTTGGTGGTTTAGCGGCAAATAAAGAAATTTACAGTACAGGAATGGGATGTAAGATTGAAGATATTGGTCAAGTTTGGGGCCATGCTATTGCGAATCCAAAGGCCCCGATAGAGGTAACAGATGCACCATGCCAAGAAATTGTGATCATGGGTGAAGAGCTTAAAGAGCCAGGTAAAGGTATCGACGGCTTGCCTATTCCTATCTCTACTCCTGGTTGGGATAATGGCCCATATACAACCTTATCGCAATATATAAGTAAAGATCCCGATAGCGGCATTCATAACATGGGAATTTATCGTGGTCAGGTTAAATCACCTACTCGAATTGGTATGAATCCCTCAATTGAAAATCAGCCTGGAATTTATACCCACTGGGAAAAACATAAAGCTCGAGGAACAAAATTACCTGCGGCAATTATTTTAGGTTGCCCTCCGCAAGTTGCATTTACATCAGCCCAAAAGCTTCCAGAAGATGTTGATGAAATTACTATTGCTGGTGGATTAGCTGGCGCACCGATTCACGTTGTAAAGTGCAAAACGATTGACTTGATGGTGCCAGCAGACTCTGAAATTGTTATTGAGGGTTTAATTGATACAGAATGGCTAGAGCCAGAGGCACCATTTGGCGAATCTCATGGTCACGTGAATCTTCAAGAATTTAATGCTTTTATGGAAGTAACAGCGATAACCCGTCGTAAAAAAGCAGTCTTGACCTCGATCATCTCGCAAGTAACCCCTTCGGAATCTAGTTTGATCAAACGTGTTGCTTTAGAACCTGTTTTTTTGAATCATCTAAAAAAGAATATGGGTATTAAAGGTGTAATAAAAGTATCTTTACATGAACCCTTAACCAATTTACGTAAAGTCATTGTGGTGGTTGTAGATCGTAAAATGCCTACATCTGAAATCTGGCGTTCTTTGTATGGCGCAGCTTCTTTATTACGTGCTGGTGGAAAACTCGTGATTGCTGTCAATGAGGATATTGATCCGAACAATGCAGACGCATTATTTTGGGCAATGTCCTACCGCGCAAACTACGCACTTGATTTACAAACTCTTAAAAATCGTGATAGTGGCCATGGTCCAAGAAGTCCAAGAAATGATGGTCTAGACTCATCACTACTGATTGATGCTACCTTAAAAGATGATTTTCCACCACTTGCTTTGCCAAAGAAAGAGATCATGGAACATGCGAAGACGATTTGGGAAGAGTTAGGCTTACCAGAACTGAAGCCAGAAGCACCTTGGCATGGTTACTCGATGGGTAACTGGAGCGAACGCAATGAAGAAATGGCGCAAAGAGCTATTCGAAGCGACTATTTTAAAACTGGAGAAGAGCTCATTGCGCAGCGTCGAAATGATGTCCAAATGAATACAGAAATTTACCCACAAAAACTAAACTCTAATAAAGAACACTAAGTCTTAACTGTTGCTAAAGTTCTTGGCTATGAACATGGGTGAAAATTTCCTTTTGAAAACTTCAGCTCTCAATTTATTTAGAAAATTAGAGCTGAAGTGGTTTCTGATTGGTGCTTGTTTATTGATTGTTGCCTATCTAACCATCATGCCCTTAATTTTTCTTTTGTGGGAAAGTTTTCATACCCCTGGCACGAGAGATATGCCTTCCCAATTTACTTTAAAAAATTATATCGATGCGTATTCAAGTTCACAAACTTGGACTTTATTTCGTAATTCAATTGGATTTGCGGCGGGTTCATCTATTTTTGCATTTATGACTGGCACCGCCCTTGCGTGGATGAATGAAAGAACCAATACACCATTTAAAAAGTTATTTTTTACTCTCTCGGTAGTGCCTTTAATCATTCCAGGAATTCTTTTTACAGTGACTTGGATTTTTTTAGCCAGTCCTAAAATTGGCATCATTAATCTTTTCTTGCAGGATATCTTTAATACTAAATATGTATTTTTTGATATTTACTCTATGTGGGGAATGATCTGGGTTGATGGACTTCACTACTCATCGATGGCGTTTTTGATGATGACTTCGGCATTTCGGTCAATGGATCCATCCTTAGAAGAGTCGGCCATGATGAGTGGTGCTAGTATTTCACAAACTGTTTGGCGCATAACAATTAAACTGTCTTGGCCGGCGATTTTTGCAACATTGCTTATTTTATTTGTACGATCAATTGAATCCTTTGAAGTGCCAGCTTTGTTAGGGTTACCCGTTGGAATTGATGTTTTTACATCATCGATATATCGTGCAATCCATGAGTATCCAAGTAATATTGGCCTTGCAAGTTCTTATGGAGTAAGTCTATTAATCATCACTACGATTGGTGTTTACTTACAAAGCCGAATTACTGGTCAGGGAAGTAAATACTCTACTGTGACTGGTAAAGGCTTTCGTCCTCGTGTGATGGATTTAGGCAAATGGCGTTATTTGACAGCAAGCTTATTTGCATTGTATTTTTTAATGATTGTGATTCTTCCTTTTTCCGTTTTATTATGGTCTTCATTACAAAAATTTTATGGAGTCCCAAGCGTTAATGCTTTGAAAAACCTATCATGGGATGCATACCAATTTATCTGGACTTACCCTAGTCTTGCAAAAGCTGTATGGAATAGTTTTGTATTAGCTGTTAGTTGTGCAACCATTGTGATGCTTTTGACTGCAATTATTTGTTGGGTTGTGTTGAAAACAAAAATTCCTGGGCGCTGGATTATTGATAATCTAGCATCATTACCCATAGTATTTCCTGGAATGGTACTCGGTTTATCCATTATGGTTTTCTACTTAAACGTTGATATTGGGATTTATGGGACCCTTTGGATTTTGCTACTCGCTTTTGTTACGAGGTTCTTACCATATGGCATGCGCTATAACACCACTGCAATGTTACAAATTCATAAAGAATTAGAAGAGTCGGCTAGCATGAGTGGAGCTTCTTGGATAACCACTTTCCGCAAAGTTATCTTTCCTTTACTTAAGCCAGGATTGATGGCGGGTTGGATTTATATTTTGATTGTTTCTGTGCGCGAATTATCTACCTCCATCTTGTTATCAAGTCCTGATAATGAAGTCGTATCAGTCTTGATTTGGGAATTGTGGGAAAACGGTCAATACGTTGAATTATCTGCACTTGGTGTAATGTTAATCTTGAGCTTGTTTATTCTTGTAATGCTTGCACAGCAAATAAGTAAACGCTTTGGTGTAAAAGAAGCCTAATCCTTTGGAGAGTTTATGTTAGAAGTTGAACATTTATATACTGAGTATCCGAATGCTAACGGGCAAATTGTTAAAGCTGTTCAAGATATCTCATTTAAAGTTCCACAAGGCGTTTTATTTACTCTTCTAGGCCCTAGTGGTTGTGGGAAGACTACGACACTCCGATCAATTGCTGGCTTAGAGCGTCCAAGCTCTGGTGAAATAAGAGTTGGGGATACAGTACTATATTCATCACTAAAAAATATTTTTGTCCCACCCAATCAAAGAAACTTCGGTATGGTATTTCAATCCTATGCAATTTGGCCGCATATGAGTGTCTTTAAAAACGTCGCATTCCCCTTGGAGGTTGGTAAAAAAAAATGGAGTAAGCAAGATATTGATTCTAAAGTGATGCGTGTTTTAGATGCTGTAGGTCTTGGTCAAGAAGCTGGCAGAGATTCTACAAAACTATCGGGAGGGCAACAACAGCGACTTGCATTAGCCCGAGCACTAGTTATGGAACCTAAGCTTCTTTTACTTGATGAGCCTTTGTCCAATCTAGATGCAAAGCTGCGTGAACGTATGCGATTCGAACTTAAATCTATGCAAAAAGAATTTGGTTTAACCACGATTTATGTTACACATGATCAAGGAGAAGCCCTTGCCATGTCTCATGAAATTGCGGTTATTCAATCAGGTAAAATTGCTCAAATTGGCTCTCCAAGAAGTATTTATGAATCACCGGAAAATCAATTTGTGGCTAATTTTGTCGGCCTAAGTAACTTCATCAAAGCGCACGTTTTAGGCCCTGTTGAAAATGATTTTTATCAAGTTCGAACTGCTATTGGGGATTTTGAAGTGAGCTCTATTGAGACTTTAAGTGGCGGTGATGAAGTGTTACTGTCGATTCGGCCTGAAGATTTGCAATGGCTACCTGAGTCTCATTCACAAAAAAATATGATTCAAGGAACTATTAACTTTCAACTATTTTTAGGTGATTTTCTCGACTATCAAATTCAAGTAGGGGATCAAGAATTTCTTGCACGAGTACATCCATCAACAATTCTGGCTGTTGGTAGCCAAGGAAAATTTGGGTTTGAACCCAATAAATGCCTAGCCTTACGATAATCATAGATCTAGCTATAGAGTAATATTTCTTGCGCTCTGTACGCTTTGTAATAGCGATGACTTAAATAAGAATTGTTTTTGTAAGACATGGTCAGCTTCAATTTTCTTTAGCTCATCAAGCCGATTTTTTCTCGCAAGAGGATCTTTTTCCTCTAAACGTTTTTTATTATTAATGGTCTGCTCTTGAATAAATTGCACGTTGAGAGTTTTTCTACGCTTTTCGTATAAATCTAGACGGCGATCATCTGCGCCAGCGCGAATATCGACTAGACTATCTATTAATTCCATAGCGTCATGAATACCACAATTAAGTCCTAATCCGCCAATTGGATTATTCAGATGTGAAGAGTCTCCTGCAAGCATGACTCTTCCCACCCGAAACTTTTGGGCTACACGTTGATGAACATTGTAAATATTTCGATGCACAATTGAGTCTAATGTACAAGCATTATCCAAATCAAGAATTCTCTTTTCGGCAGAAGCATTACTCAAAGCTTCTTCATCTGACTCATCTGCTCTAGCTGGAAACACTGCTCTCCACCTACCTTTGTAGTCATCGCCAGTCACTTTAAATAAATTTGCCCATTCTTGTGAGCCTGCAAAATAATTTCGATAGCAACAACCCATGGACTCTTCAAAATCATGCACTGAAGTTAAAACAATAAAGCGCTCTGGCCAGGTATATCCTTCAAATTCAATATTGAGTAACTTACGAATGGTGCTTTTACCACCATCAGAGCCAATGACATAATCAGCTGTAATAGTATCTATTTGACCATTTGCTTCAGTAGTTAAGACCACATGATCAACTTTTTGTTCTAAATGAGTCACGCGAGTTCCAAATTGATAACTCACATCAGGAAAAGTATCTAAGCGCTTAAGTCCCATCAGAACTAATTTGTGCTGTTCTGTTTGAACAACAAACGGAAATTTGGTGTCATTACTTAACAGATCATGATCAAATTCGGCAACTTTTGATCGAGTGTCACGATCCCAGAACTGAAAATACCTTGCAACTAAGCCTTGCTGAATAAATTCATCTATCAGACCTACTTGATCAATAAACTCTAGGGTTGAGCAATGTGTAGTCGCGGCGCGAGGATTGTGATCTACCTCTGTGCCTGCTTCTAAAAGAGTAACCTTAAACCCTTGTTGGGCTGCTGCTATAGCGGCAACAACTCCAACAGGACCAGCCCCAACAACCACGACATGAATCGGCTTCATTAATGCGCGGTCCCAGTATAGTCTTGAGGTACTTTATTCTGAATCACGCGGACACTTTTCATCGGTGCAGGAGTGTTCCTACTTTTTCCTACAAAGCGCGGTACACCTGCCGTAACGACTGCGGCTACTGCTGGAATATCGCCATTACGAATTGCATCGCTGGCATTATCTTTTGAGCCACCAACGCAGGCATCTAAAATCACTACATCTGCATCTTTACCAGGTTTTAAAAAGCCACTGTTAATACCGTACACCGTAGCATTATTACCGGTGGCCGCAGCGATAGCAGACTCGACGCTCATATCCATCAGGCTACATAAATGGGTTATGGTATACAGCATTCCAAGAGGCATAATGCCACTGCCTGTTGGCGTATCAGTAGCAATCAAAAAACGATCAAATTGATTAGCCTGCATTGCCAATTTTGCAATTAATAAGGCAGTTCTTAAATTGCCAGCCGTACAAATCTGTAAGGCAATTTGGCTTTCATTAACGATGCGTGGAAAATCTTCATCTGGCATTGCGACTGGTCCACCGTTCACATGAAATGAAACATGGGGTTGCATTTTAAGTAAATGATCGACCCAAATACCAGAAGAGCCAGGAATAGAAGAGCCCCCAGTATGAACCGTGGTAATCATTCCTGCAGCTTTTGCCCACGCAACCATAGGCGCATAATCATAGGGCGATTTTACTGCGCCAAAACCCGCTTTTGCTAACCAAATACCTTTTTTAGCCATTTCCTGAAAGTCTGCTTCAGTAAGTCCCGGCTCTAAAATAATCGAGCCAGCGAAGACCTTCATTCCTCCAGGGCGATAATCATCAAAACAGCGTTTGGCGGCCAAGGCTAGGGCTTTAACCCCTTCTGGATCTTTGGGGCGTCCAGGTACATGAACTTCAGAAGCACTGATACATGTTGTTGTACCGCCGTGCACATAACTTTCTAAAAAGCCAACGGTCTTTTGGCGAGGTGTGTAATCACCAAAAGTATTATGTACTTGTGAATCAATCAAGCCTGGTATCAATGTGGCACCATCTGCATCAATTACTACATCGGCATCAGCAATTGCTTGGCTATCGACCTTGCCAACGGATTGAATTTTGCCATCCACCATCAAGATCGAATCGCCTTCAATTAAAGGGTCACGCCAATCACCTGAAATAATCTTACCTAAATTAACAATTGCAGTTTTCATAAAAGTTTTCCTAAACTAAACCATCTTGACCTTGAATCTTATCAACTGATAAGCCCCCAACACGAGCATTGATTCGACCGCGACTGGCAACACAGAAAATAATTGCTACTTCATCTGGTAAAGGAGCGTCATGCAAGGTGATTGACATGCCATCATAGTGAGAGCGAACATAAAGAGCATCTTTATGAGCCATTGGGATGTCAATGCTTGTACCGGGGCCACCAACTTTGGTGAAAGAGGAAATCCATGCTTTCCCACCGCCAATGGCATCTCTTACAGGATTGGCGAAGGTTGTAGTTAATAGTGCATTAACAATTTCTTGCTCACCAGCTACACCACAAATCCCTGCTTTACCATAGCTTTGGATCGGATGTTCTCCCATTACTCGCATAATTTTTTTACCCATGAGTTCGCCAAGTTCAGCACTCTGGTGAATGATCTCAGATAAATCTTCTTGATAACTTCCTGCAAAAGGATTCTTTAATACAGCTGCAACTGCAACTTTAATCAAGGGAGAGTTCAGATTCTTCTCATCGATAGATTCTTGAATAATGGTGATCCAATTTTGGATTTTGAAATTCATAAGCCGTAGTCTCTTTTTGTTGATATTGTTTATTGTTCGTTTGAATTTACTAATACATATATTATTATAAGTTATTCAATTGAATTTTAGAGAGCAATTATGTCACTCGGTAAAACCGTTCTTTTTTCTGAAATGTCACCCCCTAGCGAGTTTGAGCATGAATTCAACGATTGGTATGATGAAGAGCATATTCCGCTAAGAATGGCTGTGCCAGGATTTGTCTCAGCCCAACGATATCTTGCCGAAGATGGCAATCGTAATTATTTAGCCGTCTATGAAATGTCAGATCCTGGCAATCTAAAATCGCCTGAATATCTTCAAGTTAAAAATGTGCCAAGCGACTTGACTAAAAAAATGCTTGGATCGGTATCTGGCTTTTCACGCTACATCGGTAATCTACTTGGTGAAAAATGGCAAACGGTTCAACAAGAGCCCATTGCAGAGTCGCACTATATTTATGCCGTTTTTTTTAACGTTCCGGATGAGGAGAAAGCTGAATTTGATGCATGGTATTCGCAAGATCATGTGCCCATTTTATTAGAGTGTCCTGATTGGATTGGTATACGTCGTTTTGAAGTGATTGATAGTGATCCGCTGCAATTCAATCGGATGGCATTACATTATTTGAAAACAGCTAGCGCGCTTGACTCTCCTGCGCGTGCCAAAGCTCGAGCTACTCCATGGCGAGATCGCTTAGCAATAAAACCTTGGTTCAAAGGACACTATCTTATTTTTAAAACCTGCCGTTCACGTCAACTAGCCAAAAACTAACATGTATAAACTTCTTCTTCTTTGCAGTCTGCTTTTTAGCCAATTCATCAGCGCTCAAACTTGGCCAAATCGTCCCGTTAAAATTATTGTTCCTTTTTCAGCAGGGGGGAACACGGATAGTATTGCAAGGATTACTGCAGATGAACTTACCAAAGTTCTTGGCCAAACATTTATTGTAGAAAATAAACCTGGGGCTAATGGTGCTATTGCCACCAATTTTGTTGCGCAAGCGCCAGCGGATGGATACACATTACTCTTAGCCGTATTGCCACAGATGGCTGTGCTTCCTGCCATGACAAAGACTGCCTATGACCCAATAAAAGATTTTAGTTTGATTTCGATTATTGCTAGCAATGAGTTTGCATTAAGTGTCGCCAATAATTTTCCGGCCAACAATTTAAAAGAATTTGTTCAATTTATTGAAGCACGTCCTGATCAAATAGCTTATGCATCTGCAGGTGGCGGCACATTGAGTCACCTCACAACAGAATTATTTAATCACAGGGCGAATTTAAAAATGCGTCATGTCCCCTATAAAGGTGGCGCACCTGCCATTGCAGATGTCATGGGAGAACAAGTGCCTATGTATTTTGCTAATATTGCGGAAGCAAATCAACCATTTAAAAGTAGCAAGATTAAAGTTTTAGCGACTACAGGACTTAAACGGAATGGGTTATTTCCACAAGTTCCAACGATTGCTGAATCAGGTTATGCGGGTTTTCAAACATCAACTTGGAATGGTTTAGCTGCTCCTAAAGCAACACCGCAAGAGGTAATTGATAAAACTTATCAGGTTCTTAAGAGTCTTGCAAAAAATCCCGACTTTATTAAACGTATGCATAATATTGGCGTGGATGTGGTTTGTAATAGCCCTGAAGAATTTCAACAACAATTAAAACAAGACCTAGTCAAATGGGAACAAGCTGTCAAATTAAGTGGTGCGACAATCAATTAATACAAAAAATATTTTTACCATTCTTATTTAAATTGAATCCATTTCTTGAGCGTGGTTTTCGATAATTAGCTGTTGTACCTTTAAATAAGATTAGATTCTAAAAAGATGATTGAGCCTTTTGGTAATGATGGATGGCATATTTTTTAAAGGCAGATTCTTTTTTCCTGAGGTC
Source organism: Burkholderiaceae bacterium (assembly GCA_947448695.1). GTDB lineage: Bacteria > Pseudomonadota > Gammaproteobacteria > Burkholderiales > Burkholderiaceae > Polynucleobacter. The sequence continues at coordinate 14,925 of CANFOL010000023.1, read as the reverse complement.
TTGATTGATCCTTAGTCAAAATCTTGAGCCTAAGTGCTAAGTAAGATTTTCCTTAAAACTTTCAAAATGTGTTCTATGTGATAATTTTGGAAGAATATTCATATTTTCTAAATAAATATTGGAGTCCCCATGAAGTTATTTCCCCATTACTTAGTTATAGCCCTTCTTCTTGGTTTGCAATCTACAGCATTTGCTGATACATATCCAAGTAAACCGATTCGGATGATTGTGCCTGCAGCCGCTGGGGGTACAACCGATATTGCGGCGCGAACGATTGCCGACCCGCTTTCTCGTGAGTTGGGCCAAAATGTTGTAGTCGATATTAAAGCTGGCGCTGCCGCCATTATTGGTACACAAGCTCTTGTGACCAGCCCGCCGGATGGCTATACCATCATCATGGGCAATATTGGACCCAACGCCATTAATTACAGTTTATATAAAAATTTACCCTACAAGATGGAGGACTTAGAGCCAGTGACAATGGCATTAGCCACCCCCAATGTGTTGGTCGTGAGTGCCAATTTTCCAGCAAGAAATGTTGCTGAATTAATCGCCCTTGCTAAGGCAAATCCGGGTAAATATTCATTTGCTTCATCCGGTCGTGGCCAGTCAATTCACATGTCTGGTGAGATGTTTAAATTTCAAGCGGGCATTGATATAACGCATGTACCTTATAAGGGAGCTGGGCCAGCCTTGGTTGATTTGTTAGGTGGTCAAGTGACGATGATGGTTGATAACTTACCCAGCTCCATGCCTTATATTAAATCTGGAAAATTAAAGGCTTTAGCAGTAACTGGTAAAACGCGTAGTCCAGAATTGCCGGAAGTGCCAACCATGATTGAGTCTGGTTTTAAAGATTTTGAAGTAACAGCCTGGTTTGGTATTTTTGTCCCAGTAAAAACCCCACCAGAAGTCATCAATAAATTATATGCAGCCCTGAAAAAAGTGCTGAGCTCACCTGAAGTAAAAGCCAGAATGACAGAGCTTGGGGGGTATGCACCAGCAGAGACACCCGCCAATACCAAAACTTTTGTGATTGCGGAAAAGAAAAAATGGGAACAGTTAGTCATTAATGCCAAAGTTCAACCGGAATAATAATTATGTCGAGTTCATTAGAAGTATCTCGTAACGTTCTTGGGGAGCCCTTAGTAGCTTGTTCCTTTGAGCCATTAACTGGCTTTTATCGAGATGGTTGTTGTAAAACCGGTCCTGAGGATGTGGGTAGTCATTTAGTCTGTGCGATTATGACGGACGATTTTTTGCTGTTTTCGCAACAGGTCGGCAATGATTTATCAACTCCGAGACCACAATGGCGTTTTCCGGGTTTGGTGGCTGGGGATCAATGGTGTTTATGTATCGATCGATGGAAAGAGTCTTTTTATGCGGGCTGCGCCCCCAAAATTAAACTAGAAAGCACACATATCAACGCATTAAAGGTGGTTGAGTTGGATATTTTGAAGCTCTACGCTGTTTAGGTAGGGTATCTTTTAATAAGACTAACTTCCTTAACAATATAGTTGTACTGCAAGGCTTGTAAAAACTGCAATTCGGAAGTTCATGTCTTTAGTAATACGACAAAACTATGCCATTAAACACAAATCTATAAGAGATTTATTTTCAATATCTTGAAAGCTTATCATCCCTCAAATACTTGAATCAATTTCAGGCGTTTGACATTATGGAGCTGGAATTATTAAGTGAAATTGCGATTACCTGCAAACATAGTAAACCGTTACTCGTGAATGAACGATTTTACTAAACGAAATTGATTCACGAGCTACCTTATATGCAAGAGTTAAAAACTGCCGTAAAAAAGTTATGTGGATTTTCATACGAACATTGACGGTGGAAAAAAATGATCAAAACAACCATTCTTGCGATGAGTTATTTCTCTAGTATTGCCAACTTATTATCTTCAGCGGTTGAGAAAAATCGTTAAAGCTCAGTAGCAATGGCGTAAGGCCATTGTTTACTTCATCTTTGATCAGACTCTTTGAGAGCCTTTGCTGCTTTTTTCAGTGGGCCGAGATGCTTTAGTACCCCATAAAATATAAGGCTTGAAAGTATCAGTTCGATACTAGCCAAAATCCAGTTTAGGCCTGGTTCAAAAAGCCTGGCGAAGCCCTCTAAAAAATATAGCAAAATAATCATTGAAGTTGCTTGGGATTGATAGTTTTTTCCTTGGTAAAGCCCCGGTAACATCAAGCCTAAAGGAATAAATTTGAGAGCCATCCATGAGCCCTGTGGGCGAAGTGGTGATAGCACCAATTCCCAAGCAATACATAGCAAACATAGACAGACTGCACTGATGAAAGCTAATTTTTGTGCAAAACTTAGTGGATATTTTAAAAGGGTCATGTAGGAAACTTGAGTTGCTTTGCAATTTTAGCCAAGCGAACTCCTTGAGCAATGGCTAATAGTTCTTCTTCGCGCGAGACAGGGTGTTGTCCCCGATCACCCGCTAAGTGGGACACGCCGTAAGGAGTACCACCAGTCGTCGTGGAACTTAGTTCGGGATTGCTATAGGGTAGTCCCATGAGAAGCATGCCATGATGTAAGAGGGGGAGCATCATAGAAAGAAGGGTGGTTTCTTGCCCGCCGTGTAAGCTTCCAGTGCTAGTAAATACACACGCTGGTTTTCCAGAAAGTGCTCCTGAGAGCCATTCTGAGGTACTACCATCCCAAAAATACTTCATGGGGCTTGCCATATTGCCAAAACGTGTTGGTGAACCTAGGGCAAGACCATCACAATCGGCAAGGTCGGAATACTCAGCATATGGAGAGCCATGATCAGGTATCGCATTTTCGGTTGCCTCGGATACTGCTGAGACATTCGGGACCGTTCGTAGAATTGCATGACAATTAGGTACTGACTCGATACCATCAGAAATGAGTTCAGCTAAACGTCGAGTAGCGCCGTGACGGGAGTAATATAGAACAAGTAGATGGATTGCTGACATACTGGTTATGATAGTGGTATTTTTTAAATCAAGTAAGTAAAGTACAAAGTAAAGTACATGGTTAGCTCACGCACACAACAATTTCGAACAGGACGACAACTTTTCCATTTTTGGCGTCAACGTTTTACTCAGGCGCAACTGAATCAAGTATCTGGATCTCTTGCGTACACCACTATTTTAGCGATTGTACCGATGTTGTCGATTGCCACCATTTTGATAGGTCAATTATCGAGCTTTATTAATTTACGAGCAGATATTCAGCAGTGGATTACGAACACGCTCATACCAGGTGGGTTAAGTGATACGATTAGTCGCTACTTGACTAGTTTTTCAATCCATTCAAAGGGTTTAACCTATTTCGGTATTGTCGGTTTATTACTCACTGCTATATTGACGCTGATGACGATTGAAAAAGCCTTTAATCAAGTTTGGCAAGTCAAGCAACAACGACCTTTTATCAAAAGAATCATGATGTATATATTGGTCACTGCGCTAGGCCCTGTATTGCTTGGTCTGAGTATTTATATCACTTCATACTTTGTAGCAGCGTCACATGATTTAGATGTTGGGTTTCGTTACCATATAGAGCTGATTGATTGGTTAGTGCCATTTTTACTCACCATGATGCCTTTTATTGTGCTTTATAAATTTGGCCCTAGCGCAGATGTGCGTTGGCGAGATGCCCTCATTGGCGGAGTTTTAGCTGCGATTGTTTTTGAAACGGCTAAATATGGCTTTACATTTTTTGTCTCCAAGGCGCAGGTGTATAAGACTTTATATGGAGCATTTGCAATCGGGCCATTGTTGTTGGTATGGATTTACTTGACTTGGTGGGTCACTATGGCGGGCGCTGTCCTCACCGCAAGCTTGCCACATATTCGTGATAACAACTGGTTTACAGATGTTTAAATTAGGAATAGACTGAACTTATAAAGATGACCTCAAGGAGGCGACATGAAAGTTAGCGATATTTTAAGATTTAAAGGCAACACCTTATACACTGTAAGTCCTGAAACAACCGTGAATAAAGCAATACGTGTGATGGCCGAGCACGATATTGGTTCATTAGTAGTGATTCAGTATTCTGATGTAGTAGGTATGTTAACTTTCCGTGAAGTGATTGGTGTGCTGGCACATAATCATGGCGCTTTGGACGAGGTGACAGTCGGTACAGTGATGGATGAGCAACCTCTAATGTGTACTCCAGAAACCGAGTTAGACGAGGTGAGAAGGATGATGCTCGATCGTCATGCGCGTTATTTACCAGTGATGGAAAATAAAACCTTGATGGGTGTGATTTCTTTTTACGACGTGGCAAAAGCCGTTGTAGAAGCGCAAGGTTTTGAAAACACGATGTTAAAGGCTTATATCAGAGACTGGCCGGAAGCTGGTAACAACTAAACTCGAGATATTTCATCAAAGGCTTCTGTAAAAAATGCCATAATAGAGTCTATGGCTGGAAGCACACTTGGAACTTTATTTTGCACGACCACATTTGGTGAGTCTCATGGGCCCGCAATTGGCGCAGTGGTCGATGGTTGCCCTCCCGGAATGGAGTTAAGTGTCAGTGACTTACAGATGGACCTTGATCGTCGCAAGCCGGGTACCTCAAGACATGTTACGCAGCGCCGAGAGGCAGATCAAGTAGAAATCTTATCAGGTGTTTTTGAAGGTAGGACAACTGGGACACCTATTGCATTACTAATTAAGAACACCGATCAACGAAGCCAAGACTATCAAGAGATACTAGATACCTTTCGTCCTGGTCATGCGGATTACACTTATCAGCAAAAGTACGGCATTCGTGATCCTCGAGGCGGTGGCAGATCATCTGCCAGACTTACAGCGCCAGTCGTCGCTGCTGCGGGGATTGCAAAAAAATGGTTGCGTGAGCAATATGGCATCAGTTTTCAAGGGTACATGACTCAGTTGGGGGAGATCTCGATTCCATTTGAAGGAGTTGAGCATATCCCGAATAATCCTTTTTTTGCCGCTAACGCTTCAAACATCTCAGAGTTAGAAGCTTATATGGATGAGTTACGTAAAAATGGCGATTCATGTGGCGCCAAAATTATGGTGCGTGCTACGCACATGCCTGTCGGTTTAGGCAATCCCTTGTTTGATAAACTAGATGCAGCAATTGCTTATGCCATGATGGGAATCAATGCTGTGAAGGGTGTAGAGATTGGGTCAGGATTTGAATCAGTGATACAAAAAGGTAGTATTCATGGTGATGAAATCACTCCAAGCGGCTTTAAGACCAATCATGCAGGTGGTGTCCTTGGTGGCATCAGCACAGGACAAGACCTTGAAGTGTTTCTTGCGATTAAACCCACCTCGAGTATTTTGACGCCAAAAGAGTCGATTAATATCCGTGGTGAATCCATGATGGTCCAAACCAAAGGTCGACACGATCCCTGCGTTGGGATTCGTGCCACGCCCATTGCTGAGGCTATGTTGGCATTGGTGGTGATGGACCATGTTTTGCAACATCGTGCGCAATGCGCGGATGTTCACTCCCAGACGCCAGTTATTCCCGGACAACGACCGTAAAGCCGCATGTTGTTTTTTCAAAATAGCCAGATTCTATTCGCTATTTTTTTCTTTTTTTACTATGGATATTTAGGGATTGTTAGTCCATTTTTGAGTCTTTATTTTGACCAAATTGGATTTACTGCAATTCAAATTTCATTATTGATGTCGATGTTACAAATCACCCGGATCATTGGGCCGATGTTTTGGGGGTGGTTATCCGATCATAAGCAAGACCGAATCGGCATTATGCGTGGTACAGCTCTATTAAGCCTCTTTGTTTTCTTGGGCATCTTTTTCTTTCAAACTTTTTTTGCGCTCATGATTTGGATGTTTGTACTCAATCTCATCAGTAGTAGTTTGACCCCATTAGGTGAAGCTGCTACGGTTCACGCCCTGCAAAAAACCAATTCCTTTGAGAGTCGTTATGGCAAATTAAGATTGTGGGGATCGATTGGTTTTATGACCGCCGTCTTTGTCGGAGGCTATTGGTTCGAATGGATTGGGATTGACACCTTACCGATCGTTGCCTTTGTGCTTCTATTGTGCGTGACCATCACGACTTACAAACTGTGGGAGCCACCACTTGAAAAAAAGAAACTAGAGCGCGGGCAATTACGTTCTATCATCAAAAAACCAGAAGTCATGTGGTTTTTTGGCTCTACATTTTGGATGATTTTTGCACATTCAAGCTTATATGTTTTTTATTCACTTTACCTTCAAAGGTTAGGTTACGGTAAACAAACGATTGGTTTATTTTGGATGATTGGTGTGGCGGCTGAAGTCATCTATTTTTATTTTCAAAAACAGGTCTATCAAGTATTCACTGTCCAAAAAATACTCCGTATGACCTTTATTCTAGGAGCAATACGATTTGTAGTGATTGCGTTTATTCCTGAGTTTTGGCCATTACTTATTGTGCAATTATTTCATGCTGGAACCTTTGCGGCGCATCATAGTGCAAGTATACGACTCATGCAAGATTGGTTTCAGGGCAGCACTCAGGCGCGAGGTCAAGCCCTATATTCTACGATTGCATATGGCTTCGGTGGAACCATTGGTGGGGTTTTTGCAGGCTGGATTTGGGAGGGCTTTGGACCAAACTATACGTTTATGCTTTCTGGAGTAGCCTGTGTATTGGGTTACCTTTGTATTGCCCAATCAGCGAGGCGAGCCTATCCACTCTGAAATTACATTCCGGAGTAATTAGGTCCACCACCACCTTCAGGTGTTACCCACACAATATTTTGCGTAGGATCCTTGATATCGCAGGTTTTACAATGCACACAATTTTGCGCATTAATTTGGAGGTGCTCGATACCGTCTGTTCGTACATATTCATAAACACCTGCCGGACAATAACGCGCTTCTGGCCCAGCATATTTCGCTAAATTGGTGTTGATCGGCACATCTTGATTCTTGAGCGTTAAATGGGCTGGTTGATTTTCAGCATGATTCGTATTCGAAATAAAAACGGACGATAAACGATCAAAGGTAATCTTGCCATCTGGCTTGGGATACATGATTGGCTCGTGCATCGATGCCGGTTCCAAACAGGCATGATCTGGTTTGGAATGCTTGAGGTTCCAAGGGGCGCTACCGTTAAATACCTTTTGTTCTAAACCAACTATGAGGCTACCGGTATACAGACCTTTTGTCATTGCAGTTTTAAAATTACGCGCTTTGTAAAGTTCATCAAATAGCCAGCTAGATTTGAAGAATTTAGGGTAATTGTGTAATTCATCATGAGACCTATCCTTCGCAAGAGCGTCCACGATATCCTGAGCGACAAGCATGCCTGATTTAATGGCTGCGTGGGAGCCTTTAATGCGTGAGGCATTCAAGTAGCCAGCGTCGCAACCAATGAGGGCACCACCAGGAAAGATGGTTTTGGGTAAGCTATTAAAGCCACCTGCAGTAATCGCACGGGCACCATAACTAATACGTTTACCATTCTCAAAAAACTTCCGAATACTTGGATGTGTTTTATAGCGTTGGAATTCTTCGAAAGGGGAGAGGTAAGGATTTTTATAGCCAAGACCCACAACAAAACCCACCGACACTTGGTTATTGGCCATATGGTACAAGAAAGATCCACCATACGTATCACTTAATAAAGGCCAGCCAGCAGTGTGAATGACAAGACCCTCTTCATGAACCTTTGGGTCGATTTCCCAAAGCTCTTTGATACCGATGCCATAACTTTGAGGTGCAGAAGATGCATCTAACTTGAACTTGGCAATTAATTGTTTACCCAGATGACCCCGCGCACCTTCGGCAAAAATCGTGTATTTTGCGTGGAGTTCCATACCTAGTTGAAACTGATCCGTGACTTGACCATCTTTGCCAATCCCTAGGTTACCCGTTGCAACTCCTTTAGCATGGCCATGTTCATTAAATAGAACCTCAGCCGCCGCAAAGCCAGGGAAGATTTCTACACCGAGTGCTTCAGCCTGAGAACCTAACCATCTCGTGAAATCCGACAAACTAATAATGTAATTGCCATGATTCTTAAACGAGTCAGGTAATAACCAATCTGGTGTTTTGACACCCATCGACTGGGTTAAGAACAGAAAACGATCTTCTTTTACAGGAGTGTGAAGAGGGGCGCCGAGTTCTTTCCAGTTTGGGAACAACTCGTTTAAAGCAATCGGGTCCATCACCGCACCAGAAACAATATGAGCGCCGATTTCTGAACCCTTTTCAAGCACCACAACAGAAATCTCTTGATTGTTTTGTTGTGCAAGTTGTTTGATATGAATGGCACAAGAAAGGCCTGCAGGCCCACCACCAACGATCACAACGTCATATTCCATCGATTCGCGAGGACCATATTGCTCTAGAATTGCATCTGAGGTGAGATGATTTTGCATAAATCTTTCAAAACAAGTTCTTTAATCTTCAATTATGACATTATCACCAATTTTCGTAAATTGATGAAGCAGCAATTACAATTCAATTACATCAAGATGAAGGAGATAGCATGGCGTATCAAATTGATTTAACAGGTAAAGTTGCGTTCATCACAGGGGCTTCAAGTGGCTTAGGAGTACAGTTTGCAAATTCTTTGGCTAGTGCAGGTGCAACAGTCGTACTTGCGGCTCGCAGAGTAGATCGTTTGCAAGCACTTGCCAAGGAGCTCGCGACCACAGGGGCTAAAGTCCATTGCATTGCCCTTGATGTCACATCCCTAGCATCCATTGAGCAGGCAACCGCTCAAGCAACACAACTCGCTGGGCACATTGATATTTTGGTTAATAATTCAGGCGTGTCGACCACCCAGAGGATTGTGGATGTTACAGAAGCCGATTATGACTTTGTGCTTGACACCAATACCAAAGGGGCATTTTTTGTCGCTCAAGCCATTGGCAAGCAAATGATTGCGCGTGCCAAAAAAGCTCAGACAGAAGGACAAGAACTGCCTGCGCAACGCATCATCAATATTGCCTCTGTTGCCGGCATTCGGGTACTCGCGCAAATCAGCACGTATTCCATGAGTAAAGCCGCAGTGATTCATATGACATCTGCTATGGCACTGGAATGGGGGCGATATGGCATTAATGTCAACGCCATTTGTCCGGGCTACATTGAAACCGAGATTAATGCCGATTATTGGGGTACCGAAGGTGGACAAAAACTCATCCAAAAATTACCCCGCAAGCGCGTGGGGCAAACACAAGACTTAGAAGGCCTTTTATTGCTTCTTGCTAGTCCCGAATCCCGCTTTATCAACGGTTCAATCATGACCGCTGATGATGGCCTTGCCATTCAATAATTCGCCACCAGAAGAAGGTATCATATGGTAAATGAATTGATTTCAAAAATAGGGGAAAAGTGATGAATAAAGTATATGCCTCAACAAAAGAGGCACTACAAGATGTTGTGAAAGACGGAGTCATGATGGCCGTCGGTGGCTTTGGTATTTGCGGGATTCCTGAAGCATTGATTGCTGGTATGAAAGAAAATGGCGCCAAAAATCTGACTGTAATTTCTAACAACTGCGGCATAGATGGCTATGGACTTGGCATTTTGCTAGAAAATCGTCAGATCAAAAAAATGATTTGTTCATTCATTGGTGGAAACGCGGAATTTGAAAGACAGTTTTTAGCTAAAGAAGTCGAAGTAGAACTTACACCACAAGGAACCTTAGCAGAAAAATTACGCTCTGGTGGTTGTGGGATTCCAGCATTTTTTACAAAGACAGGCGTCGGAACGCTCGTGGCTGAAGGTAAAGAGACCCGTGAGTTTGATGGTCAGACGTATTTAATGGAAAGAACCCTAACACCTGATGTGGGTTTGGTCAAAGCGTGGAAGGCAGATAAATCTGGTAATTTGGTTTATCACCTGACCGCACGTAACTTTAATCCGGTTGCAGCCATGGCTGGAAAAATCACGATTGCTGAAGTGGAAGAGATTGTTGAGAATGGTGAATTAGACCCCGATCAGATTCATACTCCGGGTATCTATGTCCACAGGATTGTGTGCAATCCAACTCCGGAAAAACGTATCGAACAAAAAACAACACGTTCAGCATAACTTACATAAAGAATCATTGAGGAAAATCAACATGGCATGGACAAAAGATCAAATGGCAGCAAGAGCTGCCCAAGAATTAAAGGATGGTTTTTATGTTAATTTAGGGATTGGTTTACCGACCTTGGTCGCTAATCATATTCCAGCAGGAATGGAAGTTTGGCTCCAATCAGAAAATGGCTTAATGGGGATTGGACCATTTCCGACAGAAGCAGAAGTCGATGCTGACCTTATTAATGCAGGTAAACAAACCGTTACCACGTTACCAGGTTCTTCTATATTTTCATCGGCGGATTCCTTCGGCATGATTCGTGCTGGCAAGATTAATGTGGCGATTTTAGGAGCCATGCAAGTCAGCTCTAAAGGTGACTTGGCCAACTGGATGATTCCAGGCAAGATGATCAAAGGCATGGGCGGTGCGATGGACTTAGTAGCAGGAGTTGGTCATGTCATCATTGTGATGGAACACGTGGCCCGTAAAAAAGATGGCACTGAAGATTTTAAGATCTTGTCAGAATGTACCTTGCCTTTGACTGGAGTTGGCGTGGTTGATCAGATTATTACTGATCTTTGTGTGATCAATGTCACACCGACAGGACTTAAATTGACTGAACTCGCCCCAGGTGTCACGGTCGAAGATGTGATTGCCAAAACTCCCGCACCATTAGAAGTGGCTGTGTAACATGATGCATGGGCACTCTCACCATAACCCTAAAGAGAGTGCCATTCATGAGTTACATGCTCATAAAGTAGGTGATACACCGCATTCACATGCCAAAGAAGTTACTAGTCAAAAAGTTCTCTCGATTGCATTAGCTATTACCTTAGGCTTTGCCTTGGTGGAAGTATTTGCTGGTTTTTATGCCAATTCCTTAGCGTTGATATCGGATGCTGGACATATGGTCACCGATGCTGCTGGTTTATTGCTTGCTGTCATTGCGCAATATGTATCCAAATCACCACCATCAGCAAAATATTCATTTGGCTTAGGCAGAGCAGAAGCTTTAGCTGCATTTGTGAACTCGATTGCTATGATTGCCTTGATCGTTTGGATTACTGTCGAGGCCGTCAGCCGCTTTCAAGATCCGCATGTCGTAGGTGGTTCTACAGTCACAATCGTCGCCGCTCTTGGCCTCGTCGTCAATCTGATTGTTGCGTGGTTGTTATCTCGTAATAATCAAAGTATGAACACACGTGCTGCACTGATTCATGTGATGGGAGATTTACTTGGTTCAGTAGCTGCTTTAATTGCCGGCCTTGTAATTCAGTACACAGGTTGGATGCAAATCGACCCGATTCTCTCGATGGTCGTTTGCCTCATTTTAATTCGATCTACCATCCACATATTGCTCGAGTCCTATCATTTTTTAATGAAGGGTGTACCCAAACACATTGACTACATCAAAGTTGGCAAAGATTTACAAACCATTGATGGAGTTCTTGCCGTGCATGATTTACATGTCTGGGAAATGACTCCTGGATTTCCAGCATTAATAGGCCATATTGAAATCAGCAACTTAAGTCAATGGCCGATAACGATGGATTTGATACGTGAGATGCTCATCCAAAAACACGGCATTGATCATGTAACACTTCAACCAGAAATTAGTACTACTTAGAAAGCTAGAACATGAAAAACACATCCTGGATAAGTCGATTACGTGGGATGTTCAGTTCAAAATTTGCCAGTGGACAAAATGATTTTCCGGTGCAGTCGAGTCCGCAATCTGATACGCCATTAAATGCCCCGAGCGTGATCCAACAACCTTATCCTGTCGGTAGTGGACAGGGTAGTGTGCAATGTATTAGTCCAGCGGGACTGCATCGCATGGCTTATTTAACTTGGGGAGATCCACAAAACCCTAATGTACTTCTTTGTGTGCATGGACTCACAAGGCGTGGTAGTGATTTTGCCAACCTAGCACGAGCTATGTCCGATCGTTATTACGTTGTCTGCCCAGATGTTGTGGGGCGCGGCAACTCGGACCACCTCGCCAATCCCATGCTTTACGGGGTGCCACAGTACGTCAGTGATATGGTCACCTTGATTGCCCATCTCAGACCACAACGACTAGATTGGTTTGGAACCTCCATGGGCGGCTTGGTTGGCATGGTACTTGCGGGCTTACAAAATCAACCTATCCAACGACTCTTACTTAATGATGTCGGACCTCGTATTGACCCTGCATTCTTTATGCGTTTAATGAAGTACCTCAGTAAACCCGTCATGTTTGCCACACAAGAAGAAGGTTTAGCTTATGTTAATGAACTCACCACCACGTTTGGGCGCCATTCTCCTGAACAATGGCGTGAACTCAATTTGCCACAACTCATCCAGAAGCAAGGGAAGTGGCATTTACATTATGACCCGCAAATCAATGCCCCAATCATGGCCTCAAACCCCATGACTGCTCTTGCTGGAGAAAAAGCCCTATGGAATAGTTTTGATGCGATTAAGATACCGACACTAATTGTGCGGGGTGCTGAGTCCGATCTTTTATCACCTGCAACTGTTGCTGAGATGCTCAAGCGCAATCCCAATACCAAAAGTGTTGAGATACCAGAAGCAGGCCATGCGCCAGCATTTATCCTTCCTAATCACATACAAATTGCACGGGATTTTTTCTATAATTTGAACTAAGGAATTGATTTCGTATACATTGTTAGTATGCGAGATACAACGAATATCCAAGATGTTAACCATCCAGAAAATATAGCGGAAAATCAAACCGAACGCACCTGGTTTGGTGAGACACAAGTAGCGCATCTCCAAGGTATGCTGGAAATTGCTAAAACCCTCTATCTTGATGAAGCCACCTTAACTGCAATTACCCACCTAGATAGTCCGCTGAGTACCCCTAAATTACAGGCACAATTTGGTGAAGAGACTAGTAGTCTAATTAAAAGTTTTCAGGCATTAGAAGCCACCCGCAATAAAGCAGCAGGAGGGCAAGTAGACACTCTGCGCAAAATGCTCTTAGCCTTCTCACAAGACATCCGCGTTGTACTTATGTATTTATCCTCCAGATTACAGACCTTACGCTGGGTGACACAACAAAAAATGGAAGTACCAACCGCGTGGTCAGCAGAAATTTTAGAGATTGATGCTGCGTTGGCTAATCGCTTAGGCGTTTGGCAAATTAAATGGGAGATGGAAGATTTGGCATTTCGGTGTTTAGAGCCACAAGCATATTACGATATTGCCAAGCAGTTAGACGGCAAGCGTAACGCGCGACAAGTATTTATTGGCAACATCATGACGCAGTTCGAAACCTTATTACAAGAGCAGCGAATTCCTGCGCAGATCCAAGGACGACCCAAACATATTTATAGTATTTGGAAAAAAATGCAAGGGAAGTCATTAGACTTTACCGAACTCAGGGATATTAGTGCCATACGGATCTTGGTCGATACCTTAGCCCAGTGTTATGCCGTCCTTGGCATTGCCCATGACGTCTTCAAACCTGTCTTGCAAGAATTTGACGACTATATTTCGCATCCAAAGCCCAATGGCTACCAATCCTTACACACCGTGGTTGCTGATGATCATGGCACGGTCTTTGAGATACAGATTCGTACCCAAGAGATGCACCATCAAGCTGAGTATGGCGTTGCAGCGCACTGGCGTTATAAAGAAGGCGTGAATAATGGCACACTTAGTGATGCCGCGCTCTATGAACAGCGGATCGCTTGGGCACGCCAATTGATTTCTTGGAAAGATGAAGCCTGGGAGCAGATGAAAGGTCAAAGTATTGATGACCATATTTATGCTCTGACTCCCTTAGGTCGAGTGATCCCCCTAGACCCGAATTCCACACCACTTGATTTTGCATATGCCGTGCATACCAATATTGGACATCGTTGTCGTGGAGCCAAGATAGATGGCCAGATGGTCACACTCGACACCATCGTAAAAAGTGGGCAGACAGTCGAGATACTCACCGTCAAGCAAGGTGGACCATCTAGAGATTGGTTGCTAGCGGATAAAGCCTATTTAGCATCCCACCGAGCCAAATCTAAAGTTAGGGCATGGTTTCATGCGCAAGAGACAGAGCTTGAGCAAAAAGATCACAAACCTGAAAAAGAACTTAAAGATAAACCAGAAGAAGAAACCAACACGTCACCAGAAATACTGCTTCGACCCTCAAAACGTAAAAGTGAAGGGGGTGATATCTTGGTCGTTGGGGTGGATTCCCTAATGACTCAATTATCCAAATGTTGTCGACCCGTACCTCCCGATGATATTTGTGGTTTTGTGACACGCGGACGAGGCGTATCGATTCATCGTCAGCAGTGTGCAACCCTCAAACAACTCATGCAAAGAGCTCCGGAGCGCATCATTAAAACCGCTTGGGGGGCATCATCTCAAGCAGAAAAAGCCTTGTTTTCTGTAGAAATCTTTGTTTTAGCTATTGATCGACAGGGCTTACTGAGAGATATCTCAGAGGTCTACTCTAAGCTCAAAATCAATGTGATTGGTGTCAATACACTCTCTAATAAAGGGATGGCTACCATGAGTTTTTCCGTAGAGGTACATCAAGCTGCGGATATCCAATTTGCCTTGCAGGCATTATCTGAAGTCAAGGGGGTGACAGAGGTGGCAAGAAAGTGATAGAATATTCTTTTTAGGCTCGTAGCTCAGTTGGTTAGAGCACTACCTTGACATGGTAGGGGTCGCTGATTCGAATTCAGTCGAGCCTACCAAAACACATGATGCGAGGACTTTATATAGTCCTCGCGTTTTTTTATTCGGCTCTTCACCATAATCGGGGGATGAGCATTTATCAAACACGATTAATTACTCCATTCCAACCGCACAAAGCCAAGACTCTCAGTCGGTAGTTTTGGAAATTCCTAAAACCAAACGCTCTTCTAGAAATCATTTCCATTTTAGTATGGA
>CANFOL010000022.1 GCA_947448695.1 Burkholderiaceae bacterium | reverse complement strand
ATTTTGGTGGCGAATCAGGGACTCGAACCCCGGACCTGCGGATTATGATTCCGTCGCTCTAACCAACTGAGCTAATTCGCCGAACTTATAATTATATAGCTATTTTGACCGAATGGTCTAGTCCATAGTTTCACCGAGTGAATCATCAAGAGGATGGTCGATTTCTCAAGGTTTAGGCAGCGCACATTTGGGACACATTTATTGGTAGATTTTATTGATGCGCTCGTGATCAAATGTCATTTAAAACGACGTTTTCTGTATGGGGACTGGCTCTAATAGGTTTTGGTTTAATCACATACAATCAACAATTTCTTAGGATGGCAGTGGGTTATTTCACCGTAATATTGATATAATTTTTATAAATATTAAATAAACGTTAAAAAATGTTATGCCTATAAAGTACATTGCTAAATTATGCATTTACACAGTCTTGCTCTGTTGCAATGTCATTACTTTGCCTGCTTTTGCTGCACAGGGCAAAGAAGAGTTAAATATTGAAAACATAAAGGCTCCACCAAGAGATGTTAAGGATGTTCTTCGTTTGTTAGAGCAAGCTAAGCGAGACATCACTCAAATGGAGAAGGCTGAAAAAATCGCATCCTTGCCAATTCCTGCCACACAGAATAATGAAGAGTTAAATGCATTTTATAGTCGACGTGCAAAGGCAAATCAGGACCTAGGGGCTATGAATCAAGCTATTGCAGATATTCGGTTGGTTGTTGAAACCTATCCTTCAAGCGATCCTTTACTATACTTAGGCGATCTTGTGGATTTAGGTGTTTATGAGAACTTCGGTGGAAATAATACCGAGTCAATTAAAGCCTTTGAAAGGGCAAAGGATTGGCAGGCATCCAGATTGCCAAATAATACAGGTTGGCAATTAGCAATAAGGCGACAACTAGTCAATGCCTATTCGATTGCAGGTAACTTTGATGAGGCAAAAAAAGAGTTAGAGGCGCAACAGAATTTATTTGTCAAATTAAGAAATTCTCGTAATTTCGCCACTTATGGGTCTATATGGGAGTCTCAATATGAGAGCGCTCGAGGAATTTATTTCTTAAACCAAGGGCAATGGGTGGAGAGTGAGCGAGCTCTTCGACGTGCAATTTATCTTCTTGAGGAGGACTATCAGCGGATTAAAGGATCCGCCAAAAAGGTGGACCAACTAGACCAAGTGGTAAGAGTTTTTTCAGATGCAACTACGAATCCACGGGGGCACATAACGCAGATCATTAGTCGCCAATTAAATTTATCTTCCGCTTTGTTGCAACAGCGCAAATTAATTGATGCTGAATTCTATGCTCGAAAGGCAACGCAATTTGCACTTGATTCATTTGGAAAAAGTTCCACTGATGTTGGAAGATCTCTATTTGTTCTTTCGAGGGTCATTAATGAGCAAGGCCGGTCTGCAGAGGCTTTGTTACTTGCTCAAGCCGGCCTTAAGTCCGTTCAAGAGGCTGGTGTTGCGAGCAATTCAATTACATTAGCAAATGCTCGTAGAGCGTATGGAAATGCATTGGTTGCAGATGCTAAGTATGACCTAGCTGACAAAGTATTTAATGAGATGGCGGTAGGTATTAAATCAGATCTTGAGCTTGCAAAGAACTTTAAAACCGAAGATCTTAGCTGGGTTTTAGCATTATTAAAAATTAAAAAGTTTGATCAAGCTCAGCAGATGACAGCTAATTTGTTAATGAAAAGTACGAATGATGCTAATAAGGACTCTTCTTTTGTGGCTATGATTAAAGCATTTAATGCTTCAGCGTTACATTTAAAGGGAAATAATCCTCAAGCTTTATCTGAGTTTAAGGTATCTGTGCCAATTTTATTAAATCAGGCACGAAATGATGCTGAGAATGCGACCCAGAGTATCGGTCAGACCCAACGTTTAACTTATGTCTTAGAAGAGTATCTTGCCGCGCTTGCACAACAAGCAAAAGCAGATACTTCAGGATTCGCAGCAGCTGAGGCATTTCAGATTGCTGATTTTGCCAGAGGAAGTGGTGTTCAGCGAGCGCTTACATCTAGCGCAGCTCGTGCCAATATCTCAGATCCTAAATTGGCTTCCCTTGCTCGAAGTGAGCAAGATCTTCAACAGCGAATTAATACTTTATCAGAACTATTGACTGGTTTGTTGTCCTCACCTCCAGAGCAACAAATTCCAACAGTTCAGGCAAAGATTCGTGCCGATATTGGCAACTTTAAATCTCAACGAGAAGATCTAAAAAAAGAAATCGAGCGTAAATTTCCTGATTATGCTGAGTTAGTGGAGCCTAAACCAGCTTCAGTTGAGCGCTCTCAAAAACTCATAAAACCAGATGAGGTCTTAGTTGCTTGGTACTTTGAAGAAAAAGTGGGCTATGTTTGGGCAATTACAAAAGATAGTCCAGTGCAGTTTGCGCAATTATCTATAGGTAAAGCTCAAATTGCAAAGGAGGTCTCCGAGTTGCGTAAGGCCCTTGATCCTGGTGTGGCGACTATCGATGAAATTCCTGCGTTTGATGTGATGTTAGCGAACCAGCTTTATCGGCAAATATTGGCACCAGTTCAAGGTGCACTCGTAGGTAAAAAGGTGATGCTTACGGTGCCTCATGCGGACTTAGGCCAATTGCCACTTTCGTTATTGGTGACTAAACCTGTGGCACAACCCTCAAAAGCTGGCCCTACTCTATTTAGTGGCTATAAAGACGTGCCTTGGCTAACTAGGGATATTGCTGTTGCACAAATCCCATCTGTTACTGCACTTACAGCGCTTCGATCTTTGCCTCCAGGGAAAGTTAATCGTGAAAATTTCATTGGTTTTGGTGATCCTTACTTTAGCGTCCAACATCAAAAGACTGCTGAAAAACAGACTAAAGTAACTCAGCTGGCAACCCGAGGTATTCCCCTCAATTTACGAAGTGCCCCAAAGACTTCTGGAGTGAGTTCGGCAGAGCTTGCCTTATTACCGAGCTTACCTGATACCAGTATTGAGTTAGAAGAAATTGGTAAAGCAATCGGGGCTAGGAGTGGAGATATTTATCTCCACCAACAGGCTTCAGTCAAGCAAGTGATGTCCATGGATTTGTCTAATCGTAGGGTAGTCATGTTTGCAACACACGGTTTAGTGCCCGGAGAGCTTGATGGTTTGACTCAACCAGCTCTCGCTTTATCATCCCCTGATGTCACCGGTGACAATGATGATGGTTTATTGACAATGGACAAAGTCCTTACTTTAAAGCTCAACGCTGACTGGGT
Organism: Burkholderiaceae bacterium; assembly: GCA_947448695.1. GTDB lineage: Bacteria > Pseudomonadota > Gammaproteobacteria > Burkholderiales > Burkholderiaceae > Polynucleobacter. The sequence continues at coordinate 31,144 of CANFOL010000022.1, read as the reverse complement.
AGTTCTTTCTGCTTGCAATACTGCCGCAGGCGAGGGCGCTGGTTCTGAAGCGGTATCTGGTTTAGGTAGGGCATTCTTTTTTGCAGGGGCTAAGGCTTTATTAGTTTCTAATTGGCCAGTTGACTCCGTGGCATCCAGAACGCTGATGACAGATCTATTTAGAACACAGCAAAAAGCTAGTAATACAAGTAAGGCGGAATTACTTAGACAAGCGATGCTTAGTCAGATAGATAATGGTGGAATGAAAGAGGGTAATAATATGAAGTATGCCTACGCTCATCCCCTGTTTTGGGCGCCGTTTGTAGTTGTAGGCGATTAATAATAAGTTGTTAAAAAGTTGAGGTAACCATGAAATTAATTCAAAATATCTGTATTACTGCTTTTTTTATGTCGAGCGCCGCTACTTTCGCTGCGCCTTTAATCAGCCCATTAGAGGCGGCTTTACCCCAAGCATCGGGCACCTTAGCGACACGTGGGATCTCACGTGGACCAGCCGTTAAATTAAATTCTCCCGAAGTTGACACTCCAGTTATGTCACCATTTGATCTCAAAGTTGCCTTTGAGGCTAGAGGGGAATCCAAAATTGATCCTACATCTGTAAAAGTAATGTATTTAAAGTCGCCTTTTGTAGACCTGACACCAAGACTAAAAAGTGCAATTTCGGCTAATGGCATTGATTTTGCAAAAGCTGATGTTCCTCCTGGAACTCATACTATTCGTGTAACTGTGAAAGATACTGATGGGCGTGAAACCAACACTGTTTTAACTTTAGTAGTCAATAAATAATGATTTGCCCTTATTGCTTGTCAGAGGTTGCTGAAGAAGCAGTAGTCTGCAAGACTTGTACTCGTGACTTGTATCTGTTCAAGCCTATGATGGCCAAGGTTGCCGAATTAGAAAAGCGTCTTTCTGAGATCCCTGATCATGAGGCATATGAAAAAAGAATTGGCGAGCTTGAGCTCATGCTTGATGAGCAGGAGCAAAAATTGGTTGCTCCAAAAGCGATCTCTGATTGGATTGTAGATATTGCTCTATATTTGGTTGTGCCTTTATTGGTTTTACTTTTGGCACATTGGCTTATCACCGTAGTTTATGACACCAAGATGATTTATCTCAGAATCATTTCAATAGCTTTACCGCTTCCATTTGCCTATTTGCTATTTAGAGGGCATCAAAATAGGTTGTTGCCTTGGTTTATGGGGGTAGTATTTTTGGCCATTTCATCTGTGATTGGTATGAGTTGGATAACTAGTTTAGTGGATCACACACCTGTATTACCTCAAAACCTTTTTGAGTGGAAAGAGGTAATTGAGTATTCGGCAAGTATCACATTTAGCTTCTTAACTGGAATGCTGCTTGGTGGCGTTGCTTATACAAGTGAACAAAGATACCGTAGGACTAAAACTATTAGCCCTCTGATCAATGTTGTAGCTGCAGGTTTGAGTGATGGTCAATTAAGTCCCCGTAGTATCCATGGGATTATGAAAGCTTTACAAGAGTATGGTGGAACTATTGTTGCTTTGGGTACAACAGCCCTTTCAATATACACGGGCCTTAAGGGCATGATTGGGTCTTAACATCTTGCGATTTATAAAAACCAGAAAACTTGTAGTGCTTATCGGCTTTTTAGTAATTAATTTTTCTTCGTTCTCACAAGTCTTTGATGTTCCTCATGTGGATAGTCCTCCGACAAGAACACTTCTATTGGCAGTGCAGAACCCCCAAGCATTAGTTTTGTTATATCCTGGCGGTGGGGGTATGTTAAGACTTCAAGATGATGGGTCAACGAAAAATAGCCACACATTTGTCCGCTCGAAAGATATATGGGCGCAGTATGGGATTAACGCCGTATTAGTAGATACCCCCTATGATTTAGGTGATTTAAAAAGGGGTGATCTTCGTATCAGAGATGACCATCTTCAGCGAGTCAATGAAGTCATTGATTTCTATCGTGCCAAATTGAATCTTCCCATCTGGATCTTTGGGCATAGCATGGGAACGTCTACCGTTGCCAATTTTTTGAATAGAGATCTGACTAATCAAAAAAAAGTTGCTGGAGCCATTATTGCCGGAACTGTTCGATCTGTATCCTTAGATGATAAGGTAATAATCCCACTCGAAGCTATACATCATATTCAAGACTCTTGTCTTGGAAGCCTTCCAGAAAATTCAAAAAGAATTATTAGAGATAGACCCCAAAATCTTCTATCTAAATTAATATTAATTGATGGTGGTATCAGCGAGGGTAATGACTGTCAGTCATTTGCGTATCATGGATTTAACAAAATGGAGCTGAGATTTGTAGATGAAGCTGCCCAATTTATATTACGACAGTAGTGAAACTGTTGGGAATATTTTAGGCAAGTGGGTCACATATGATGTGGTTTGATGCAATTGATTAATTTGTAAATTGTTGATTTTATTTGTTGTTAGGATCGAAAACCTCTGAGTAGTCGGAGCTTATGATTGCACCACTTTTACAAACGGAGCTATTTTGGTCGGATGGCCTAGTCCATAGTTTCACTGAGTGAATCATAATAGGATAAGAGCAACTTCTCAAGGTTTAGGTATCGTGCAATTTCGACACATTTTTTAGAGTTTTTCACTTTTGATACCTGAGTCATCAAACGCCATTTTATGCTTGTTGGGGCCTTGGACTATTTGGGGATGCCCTGCAGGCCTTAGCTAGAGTTTGTCGTGTGGTTTATCTTGATAAAATGGCAAGTAAAGTTGATCTAATCTAATTTTTAATGCTGCCTATAGAGATTGTTTAATTTAATTTACACTTCAAAAATCGAGTGTTAATTAGAGAAAATTTCAACTCAATTTGATACTCAAATTAAACCTAGAATGAGTGGTAAAGCTGTAATAGTTTGTGTAGAAAAATCAAAAAATACAACTTACTATAAAAAATAGTGGACCCTATTTTTCCCTAACCTTTTAGCAAGATACATGGATTCATCAGCATGATTAATTAGCTCACTTGGAGAACTTATCCCATCTGTAGGATAAAGAGTCACACCAATACTTGCTAATACATTGACAATATTTCCATTTAAATCATATGGGATGTTCATTTGCTCCAATATCCGCTCGAGGAGACTTTCCAATTCTTTCCTGCTGTCAAGATATTGGCAAATTACAACAAACTCATCACCCCCATAGCGGATAATATGGTCCTCGGCTCTAAAAAGTTGGATTAATCGCTGGGCAACCTGCACTAACAGTAAATCACCTATTAAGTGCCCATATTGATCATTCACAGCTTTAAAACCATCAAGATCTAAAAAAAGAATTCCTAATAATTTTTTCTGCGTATCAGCATCATGGATAGCAGAATTAATAATGTTGGACAAACTATGTCGATTAGGTAGTTTAGTTAATGAATCTTCGAAAGCTTTGTTATTCCAATAATCTCTTTCATTCCTTATGAAGCCTTCATTCTTCAATAAATCACGTTTAAGGCCACGATTAATTATTAGTAAAATACAAAATGAAGCTATTAAAATAACCGCTAACATTAGGAAAACCCCATTTCTTAGCCGACTTAAAACTATGGACTCTGTCTTATCGTTTAATTCAAGATAAAGCCAGCCAATCGGTAATCCGATATCCAGGGGTTGCCAAACTCTTATCCCATTATCCCCATCTTCCTCAATCTTTATATCCAAACTCGTTTGATTCGGAATTGACAATAAATTAGAGTCAAAAATTAATTCCTCTTTATCTTCTTCTCTCTTAAGGTGTGAAATTTTTTTCCCATTTAAATCACTCACAATAGCAACTTGCAGATTTTTATTTAAAAATGATTTCCGTAAAATCGCTTCTATCTCGGCATAGTCACGAGAAATCAGTTTATCGCTTAACGATAATCCCAAACCATTGCTTAATGACGCGGCATTTTTAGAGCGAGAAGATGCGTAAATATCACGGATACTAAGATAATTCCACAAACATACCAATATAAGCATAGTCAGGAATAAAAAAAGTGTCCATACGAGTTGCCCGTTTAATAAAGATATTGAATCTACTTTACGGCGATCAGCCACCTACTTTCTCCGCAAATTTCTCAAGCCCTAATTTTTTTAAATATTCATAGTCTTTAAAGTTGACTTCTCTAGGATTTGGGATTTGGATTGCATCAAGATTAACTGTTTTTTTAGGATCCTTGCTAAGCCCAATCAATGTAGATGAAAACGATTGACGAGTTCTTAGAGCAACTCTAGGGTGAACAGCTATTGGGTGGGGCATATATTGGGGAGTCTCAAATAAGATCTTCAATTCTGACTGTAATTGTTTTGACTCGAGCATAAAAGTTTTATGGATACCCCCACCTGCGGAGACATCACCATTAATCACCGATCGATAAACATTGCTATGTGATTTTACGTATTCTGGAAAAATTTGAATGTTGTAATTAGCTAGATGGGCTCTTATCAACAAAGAAGCAGCCAGAGCATTAGGTGCTGGAAAGGCAATCCTTTGACCATTCAAGTCCTGTATTTTTGATATGGCACTATTTTTTTTAATGACAATAATTCCAGATAAATTATCCTTAGCATCAGCGATGATTGGGATATATCCCTGAGAGCGGTTAGATGCTAATAAGTGGTATGGATTCATGAAAGCAAAATCAGCTTTTCCAATTTTCAGGTCCTGTTCAAAAGAAGGGATTGTTTGGGGAACATTCAATTCAAAACAAAGACCGAGTTCTTTGCCGACATGATCAAGTACTGAAACCCAAGAAAAATAAGTTTCTGACAATGCTAACTGTGGAACAACATAAAAAGAATAAATGCGCTCTTTTGTTTTGTTATCGCCGACACAAGAAGATTGACAATTAAAACTAAGCGAAAGAAAGAGAAGTATCCCAATGAATCTCAAATGAACCTCTATTAAATAAATAATGTAATTTTTATGAGTTAATTTACTGTGGCATTAAATCTAATTTAAAAATTTTGCCCAATAAAGACATAAATAAACCATGGTTGAGAATAAATAAATCGATAAAATTACTTATTCACTAAAGAGTCTTTAATTGAATACTTATACCAATTTAAATCGACATACCATTGTTTTGAATTAGGGTTCACCTTTGACTGATTGATTACGCTGACCATATTAGAAAATACACTTGAGGCTAATAAAGTTGGATTATAGAGTTCACACCCGACTTGAGTTAACCCTTTATCATGCAACATTGTTTTATGCATGACGCGTAAATTGAATTTGGACGAACGAGACCCTGATCTCTCAAAGTAACAACCATACCAACATGATCCTTGCGATATCTTTATCACTGTAGATCGAATTTCTAACCGTATACCATTTGAACTACCGTCAATTACATTTGTCAAAAGCTCTTGACCCGGACTTAATCCGATAATCATTTTAAAAGAGTCATCAGATGGGGGTTCTGCACGTTTATTATCTCGTCTTTGATAAAAATTTAAATAGTTTGGAATGGCTAGATTGATAATCCCCTTATCATCAATTGAATGAATTGTTGAAGGAAATTGATACCTGCCATTATGGGTAGAGAACACAACAGTACCTTGATAATTTCGTAGTTGATTAGTGTCTGAGATGATATTTTTAGGCTTAATAGATATGCCTCTAACGTTATCAATTCCTAAGATACTAGAATGATGAAGCATTGATCCATTGTTCCAATGAATGGTAATATTCGGTTGCTTTTTAAACTCTTCAATTAAAGTATTTAAGACTTGCCTTGGCTGTATTAAAGAGTTCTTTATAGTCTGCATGGCTAACTTTGGAGTGATTTGTACATCATTCATTTCGCACATCCTTTTTAAGACAATATTTTATGAGCATCTATTTATTTACTGAAATATAACTATTTCATAATTCAAAGAATAACAAATGAACATTTTTTTAATTTGATCTAAGTCAAATTTAAGTTCATTAGTTGATCTTTTATAGAGGAGGTAAAGCTTAATAAGTATTTACTATTGAAATAATATTGATTAACTTCATACTATCAATAATTATGATATCTTGTTTATTGCCCATATCCATAGGCTTAGATTGGGCGCAATAACATCATCATTTGTATACGTTAAATACGATGACCTTTAGGTATTATTTAATTCGTTGTGAGATAGATTATGAAAAATTGCTCTTTTTGGAAGTGCTCCTTAAAATTAGGTCAAATCAATAGTCTTTAAGGGTATGAATACATGTTTTATATTGGCCCTTCAATATAAATATCGAGAATCTATTCTTGCCTTAATACTTCTAAAGTGATATTCAAACTATTTTTCAATAATTGCTTTTACTAGCGGATGTTGAATTTTCTTCTCAGATCGAATGGCGTAAAAGTGCTCATAGATTTCACCGCAGTTACCAATTAATTCAATTTCGTAAGTTTCCTTGAGATCTTTCTCAATAAGTTTTCCGGCTGGAAAAACTCCCATGCCACTAGCTGCAAAAGTTTTTAGGAGGGCGCTATCCTGAAATTCGCCAATAATATTTGGTGTTATACCAAGCTTGCTAAACCACTGATCCATTAACAAGCGAACAGTGGAATGTGGCGTCGGTAAAAGAATAGGTAGCTCACTAAGACAACCAGGAAAATTGTTTTTAGCCATTTGTAAAAATTGTTTCGGACTAAACCAAGAAATTGAAGATTTAGTTAACTCCTCGCTGTAAACATTAATATTTTTGTTATTAGTAGCGGGGCGGTCTGCCAAAATAATATCTATACGATGAAGTACCAAGTCTGCTAGCAATTTATCAAACTCCCCTTCATGCGCAATCAGTTGGACATCTTTATGTTTTAATATCGGCTCTAATAATTGCCTTGCAACAAGCTTGGGTAAGCTATCAGAAATACCCACAATAATTTTTGTTTTTGGAGATTTAGCAGCATCTCTAACTGCTTCAGGCAGTTTTTCACCAATAGAGAAAATTTGATCAGCAATCTCTAAAGCGGTCAAACCCGCATCTGTGAGGATAATACCCCGTCCAGCGGGTTTAAATAGTAAGCATCCAAGAGATTTTTCTAACTCATGAACTTGAACACTTATGGTTTGTGTAGCTATATTAAGGCGCTCGGCAGCTTTTGACATACTGCCTTCTTTAGCTACTAACCAAAAATAGTAAAGGTGACGATAGTTGTAGGAATTACTCATTATCAGTTTTTAACGAAATTATTATCAATATTTACCTGCTTTAAGTTTAGTAGAAATACATTTAAATTAATCACATAATAAACAATGATTTTTTTCTTCTGTATTTTCTTAAAGGTTATTCAATTGGAACTATTTAGCCCAGAGTTTTTTTCTGCCTTACTGGCCATTATTGTGATTGATCTGGTTTTGGCTGGTGATAACGCCATCGTCATAGCGATGGCTGCCAGGAAATTGCCGCCTCATTTGCAAAAGAGAGCAATTATTTGGGGCGCAGTAGGTGCGATTGGAGTAAGAAGTGCCATGACACTTGTCGTCGTATACCTATTAAAGATCCCAGGTTTGATGCTAATTGGCGGTTTGCTGCTAGTTTGGATTGCATACAAACTCTTGAATCAAGCTAAAGATGAAGATGGTGAGCACGATCATGCATCAACCAGTTTTTGGGGTGCGATGAAGACTATTGTCATTGCCGATGCCGTAATGGGTCTAGATAATGTTTTAGCCGTTGCTGGGGCTTCTCATGGCAGTTATGCTTTAGTGGTACTAGGGTTATTAATCAGTATCCCAATCGTAGTGTGGGGTTCAACCCAAATCTTGAAGCTGTTAGAACGTTATCCTTCTATTATTTATATAGGAGCAGGGGTTTTAGCTTGGACAGCTGCAAAGATGATAACTACAGAACCTATGGTTCAAGAATTGCAATTATTTGAAAATTCTCTTTTTGAATATGCAATACAGGCGTTGGTAATTTTTGGGGTTTTGTTAATCGGGTTCATCAAAAACAGACTGGCGCTTAAAGATGCTATTACACCAGTTGAAGCGACTCCAGTTTTACCCGCATTACAGTTTGAAAAACAGTCAAATTCTATAGGAGATGAAGTAATGAATCGAGTTTTCATTCCAGTTGATGATTCAAGCAATACCCTTTTGGCCCTGAAGCATGCTGTGATTACTTACGGTAAAGAGTCACAAACTCATTTTCATATCTGCAACGTTCAGCCAAAATTTTATAGACATATCAGCAAGTTTTTAAGTAAGCAAACGATTCTTGAATGGCAGGCTGAAAAGGCTAAATTTGCAGCTAAGTCTTCTGCTCAATTTCTTGAAAAGGCAGGTGTTAACTATTCCTTTAGCTTTGTAAGTGGGGAAAAAGGAGTTGCTTTGCATGATGAAGCAAAGCGGTTAAGTTGCAGTCGAATTGTGATTGGCACCGCAAAGAAAAACTCACTGAATAGAATATTTGAAAATTCCACAACTGCTAAGCTATTAGATATATGCGATATACCAGTGGAAGTTATTACTGGAAAGTCGCTACCCATATTACAGAGATGGGGTATACCAGCTCTATGGGCGAGTACAGTTACCGCAATAATGGCTACTGTTATCGATTAATTTAAGTTTTCCTCATCTGCACTTTTACCCTCCTTGTGAGGGTTTTTTTTGCCATTTTTTTATTGTTGAACAACTTGCTTTAGCAAACATATCAATGGGGATTTTTGGGGAATTAACTAATAAAATAGAAAAGAGACTTATAAACTTGACTCCCTAGTCAGTTGGTTCAGTTCTTGATTGCATCTTGTGAATAGTCACAGAAGAGTTTTCATTTCATCGGTTATGAACTTCACACGCTTTTTAAAAAGTTGATTTGGATGATTTTCATCTCTAAAGCATCAAAAAAAGCATAGCTAATTGTATTAATATGGTGGTAAATATTTAAAATTAATCAATATATAAATAAGGGGTGCGATTTTCGTGAGTATAGGAGTCAAATTATTAATGCTCATCAGCTTCATTTCCTATTATCTGAGTCCATTTGCACAATCAATCACAGAGTTGTCACCTGAACCAAGTTCACCGGTCACAAATAAAAAAATGGTATTTGCAAGGCAACAAATGGTTGTTAGCGCAAACCCCTATATTAGCGAAGCTGGCCATATGATTTTGGCTCAAGGAGGTAATGCCGTAGATGCAGCGATTGCAGCAGCATTGATGGTTACCCTTGTAGAACCTCAATCTGGGGGCATTGGTGGGGGAGGTTTTATTCTCTACTTTAATCCAAAAGAAAGTATCTTAACCTCAATTGATGCTAGAGAAACATCCTCAAATACGACAAAAGAAAATCAATTTCTAGATAACAGCAATAAGCCGTTAAATTATGCCCAAGCAGTCTTTTTAGGTACATCCGTGGGAGTTCCAAGTCTTTTAAAAGGTCTTGCACTATTACATCAAAAATATGGAACTTTAGAATGGAAGAAACTATTTGCGCCAACCATTTTGCTAGCAAAAGAGGGATTTATAATCTCTCCACGATTACACAATTTAATACTCAAAGATCCTTTTTTGCTAAAAAATAAAAATGCAAGTAGATATTTTTTTGATAAGGAGCTAACCCCACTTCCCATAGGATATCTTTTAAAAAATCCTGAGTTAGCAAAAGTACTAGAGGAGGTATCAATCCATGGAGTTAAAAAATTCTATGAAGGTGAAATTGCTAAAGATATTGCTTTGGCAGTTAGACATCATCAAACTCCTGGGGGGTTAAATGAAGATGACTTAAAACAATATCAAGCTTATGAAAGAAACGTAGTGTGTGGCCCATACAGAAGTTGGAAGATTTGTGGAATGGCACCACCTTCTTCAGGCGGAATTACTTTAATTTCAATGTTAGGTATATTACAAAATTTTCCATTGGGTGAGTTAGATGAGATTAATTACTTACATTATTTATCAGAAGCCGGAAGATTAGCGTACGCTGATCGAGATAGGTACATAGCTGACCCAGATTTTATAGATATACCTATCGATTCTTTGATTGATCAAAAATATACCAAAGATCGTAGTCAATTGATTAGTATAAAAAAAAGTATGACAAAGGCAAAACCTGGAAATTTTAACCATACAGTAGTTCAATTAGGTAGTGACTCAAACTCCGAACTACCCGCAACTAGTCACATTAATATTGTAGATAAAAACGGACAGGCAATAACGATGACGATTAGTGTAGCTTCTGCATTTGGTTCAAGAATAATGACAAATGGCTTTTTCTTAAATAATGAAATGACAGATTTTTCTTTTATGTCAAAAGAAAATCAACAATTGATAGCAAACAGAATAGAACCCACTAAAAGACCTAGAAGTTCAATGTCTCCGACTTTTGTTTTGGATCAACAACAGCGATTGGTGATGGCAATTGGCTCAGCAGGGGGGCCATCCATCATTAACTATGTAGCAAAAACTATTACAGGTGTTCTTGATAGAAAGCTTAACATTCAGGAGGCGATTGATTACCCCAATATTGGAAGTCGTAATCAAGAAACTGAATTAGAAAAAGGGAGTTATGTTGAAAAATTTGCTCAAGAACTGCAATTGAGAGGTCACCCATTATTAATTCGTGAGATGAATAGTGGTACGCAGGGTATATTAATCAATCGTGAAGGTTTGTGGGGTGGAGCGGATGGGCGACGAGAAGGCGTAGCCATAGGATATTAATATGAACATAGTTTTATTAGCTAACGAATACTTGCAATTTTTTTTGCTTGTTAATTGATGTTTGAATTATGAATTAAAAGAAGATATCTTTTTGTAATAAATTCTAAGAAGACTAGGTTGTAACTCATTAAAAGGTCAAATGATGAAGAATCAACTTTTGGGGCAAATGATGGATAGCCCATTGCTCATTTCTAATATTTTAGATTCTGCAGCACGACATCATGCCAAGATGGAGATCGTCTCAAAGAGAGCAGAGGGCGATATTCATAGGTATACCGTTCCTGAACTGCAATTGAGATCAAAAAAACTCGCACAGGCACTCAAGCAACTTGATCTAAAAATGGGATCTCGTATCGGTACCTTAGCTTGGAATGGTTATCGTCATCTTGAAATTTACTATGGAGTATCTGGCAGCGGATTAGTTTGCCACACTATTAATCCCCGTTTATTTCCAGAGCAAATAGCATATATTATTCAACATGCAGAGGATAAGATCATTTTCTTTGACCAAAGTTTTCAACTGCTTGTAGAAAGCTTGAAGCCTTTATGCCCGCTTGTTAAAAAATGGATTTGCTTGATGGATCGAAATCTACAGACTACAAGTGATGAAAATTACGAAACCTTTATTGCAAATGTATCAGGAGTATTTGAATGGCCAAGCTTTGATGAAAGGTGCGCGTCTAGTTTGTGCTACACATCAGGAACGACAGGCAATCCAAAGGGTGCTTTATATAGTCATCGTTCAACAATACTTCATTCTTATGCCAGTGCCTTGCCAGATTCTTTATGTCTTTCGGCAATGGATGTGATTCTTCCTATCGTACCAATGTTCCATGTTAATGCCTGGGGTATTCCTTATTCAAGTTTACTCGTTGGTGCGAACCTAGTTTTACCTGGGGAAAAGTTAGATGGAAAGTCAATTTATGAGTTGCTAGAGTCAGAGAAAGTTACATTTTCTGCGGGCGTGCCAACGATTTGGGCGGGTGTTATTCAATACATAAAAAACAATAATCTGAAGTTCAACCACTTCAAACGAGTTGTCATTGGGGGCTCAGCGTGTCCACCGGCGATGATAAAAACGTTTCAAGACTTCGGGGTGGAAGTAATTCATGCATGGGGAATGACTGAATTATCGCCATTAGGCACTGTTGCGAAACCAAAATCCTCAGACAAGCTCAAAACTAAAGAAGCACTAGAGTTGATACATAAAAAACAAGGGCGTGTAATTTTTGGAATTGATATGAAAATCGTAGATAGTGAATTGAAGGAGTTACCCCATGATGGTAAAGCTTTTGGTGATCTTTATGTTAAAGGTCCTTGGGTCATCAATCAGTACTTTAAGGCAAATGAATCTGCCCTAAAAGATGGTTGGTTTCCCACTGGGGATGTTTCCAATATTGATTCTGATGGAAACATGCAAATTACTGATCGAAGTAAAGATGTCATTAAATCTGGTGGTGAATGGATTTCATCAATTGATCTTGAAAATATAGCGGCCGGTCATCCATTTGTAAGTATGGCTGCTTGCATCGCAGTTGCGCACCCAAAGTGGGACGAACGCCCATTATTAGTCGTCGAAATAAAAGCTGAATTAACGATAACACAGGAGGAGATAAAAATAGATATTTTGCGATTCTTTGAAGGTAAGATTGCTCATTGGTGGATTCCTGACGATATAGTTTTTGTCGATAAAATTCCTTTGACGGCAACAGGTAAAATGCAAAAAATTAAGTTGCGTGAACAGTTTAAAAACTATCAATTACTCACTTAATAAAGCCTGGATCAATGAATTTATTTTTATTCTGAGAGTGAATGAATCGCAATAACTTTGCTTTCATTCCCTGAATTATTTTTACTCTAGGAAGCTCTAATTTAGAAACGTAAGGTAATATAAATTCAACCGAGTCTACTTAAAAAGTGTTAACTTAATAAATAGACCAAGTATCTTTTTTGGGGGCTGGTTGAGTTTTCGAATATTAATTATCATTTAATAGAAATACCTATACGCATGTCTTTTTAAAAACTTGATTGAATGCATTTAAATGATGCTGAAAGGGTAATATGTTTGCTGGATTTTATTCGAAATTTGGAAGTGCTGAGGAGGTTTTGCAAGTAGAGGAAATAGCGATTCCTCAACTCACAAAAGGCCAAGTTTTGATCAGGTTGTTCAAGTCGGGAGTCAATCCATCTGATTACAAAATGAGGAGGGGGTCAAGACCACTGGTAGCCTCATTTCAAGTGCCGGGAAGTGATGGAGCTGGAATTATTGAAGAAGTAGGAGAGGGTGTATCAAAAGATCGAATTGGGCAGCGAGTTTGGGTGTTCAATGCAGCCTATCATCGTCAATATGGTACTTCAGCTCAGTTCACCCTAGTCGAAGATTGGATGGCTCAAGAGCTTCCAGATAATCTTAGTTACGCTCAAGGCGCCTGTTTAGGGATTCCAGTCATGACTGCTTATCGCTGCCTATTTTCTGATGGACCAATTCATGGAAAAACAATCTATATTGTTGGTGGCGCCGGTGTTGTTGCACATTACGCCATTCAACTTGCAAAATGGGGTGGCGCAAAAGTTATTACTAGTGTTAGTTCAGAAGAAAAAGCGATTATTGCAAAAGCAGCAGGTGCTGATGAGATTATTAATTATCGACAAAATAATGTTGTTGATCAAATCATGCAAATCACTAATCAATTAGGAGTAGATCGAATTATTGAAGTTGATTTCGGTGCAAACATGCAGACTTGCCATCAAATATTAAAGGTAGGGGGCATTAGTGTGATGTATGCCTATGTTAATCAGCCAGATTTACCATTGCCCATTATGAACCTAATGACCAAAAATATTACCCTTAAATTTACCTTGGTCTACAGTATTTCTTCCCAAGAAAGAGAAGAGGTGTTTCAAGGTATCCGATTATGGTTGAGTCAGACAAACCCAATATTTAATATTGCTCAACAATTTCCCTTATCAGATATCGTTTTAGCACATGAATTAGTCGAGACAGGAAAAAAAATTGGTCATGTTTTATTAGATATTACTCATTAAGCTTTTATATCGATAAGACGTCCAACATTATTTAATTAAGTATTTAAAAATTAGCTTATCCCCCTTAATGTTATACAAGCGCTATCTTGTGAGATTAAATTTCTATTAGAGAAGCGTTGCGATAAATGCAAGATATGGTTGCCAAAATGCAGACGCTACACTAGACTCATTAAGACCTTCAGTGTAATTAGAATTTTGGCGTCAGTATCATTGATAGCTTTATTTCGGTATAGGTCAATATCACCACCCATGTCTGAAGCTATTGAAAAGATCACAAAAAACGATAAAGAAATAATGAGAGAAACATATAAATTATTCTAAATATTTAAACAATAATAAAGCAAGAAATCGCGCTATATTTTAAAGTTGGGGCATTTTGATATGGATTGTTGTTTCAACTTTACTCATTGGGGGAGGGGGGGAGACTTGGAGGCCCTTTTTAACCTCTTGTAAACCACTACCATTTTGAGGATTAGCATGGTTGTTTTTGAAGGTGAATAGTAAAGGTTTTGGCTTACTTGCAGCATACGCATTTACTTGACTCATGGACATCATTTTGCCTCTTCGAGCAATGTAATGATGAGAGTAAGTAGTTGAGAAAATGCTTAACTATTAAACATTTTTTCAAATTGATCGCTCTGCAATACCCATTCTTCTTCATTTTTTTGTAAAGATTTTTGAATCTTTGCAAGTTCAATACCCAGTTGAGTGATCTGGGTAATCTCTTTAGATTGAGAAATTTGACTCTCTAACTCGGAAATTAAATGATTATCTTGACTGATTTGATTTTCTAATTGTTCAAGACGTTTTTTAATCTTTTTTTGTTCAGATGATAAAAAAGGTTTTTTAGTTGGTGCTGTAGTAATTAGATTTTCAATGATGGTCGGCGAAGTCATAGAAGTTTGGGAAGATAGTTTTTTTGCCTCATCACGTTGCCGCTTGGCTTCATCCAGGAGGAATTGTTGATAATCCTCTAAATCACCTTCAAATGGATAGACCTTGCCACGAGAAACCATCCAAAACTCATCACAAACGGCTCTTAACAGTGCTCGATCATGACTGACTAACATGACAGTACCTTCATATTCATTTAAAGCCATTGATAAGGCTTCTCGAGTTGCTAAGTCGAGATGATTAGTCGGTTCATCTAAAAGAAGTAAGTTAGGCTTTTGCCAAACAATCATGCACAATACAAGCCGTGCCTTTTCACCGCCACTCATACTGCCAACTTTTTGAAAAATCATATCCCCACTAAAATTAAACATACCTAAAAAAGAACGTAAATCTTGTTCTCTAGTACCTTGCCCTGATAGGGTTCGTTCTAAAGTTACTTTTTTAACTAGACTAATCATATGTTCGAGAGGGTTATCATTCTCTTGCAAAATATCTAACTCTTGTTGAGCAAAGTAACCAATTTGAAGGCCTCTGCCTTCGGTAATTTCTCCGGATAGTGGAGGAATAGTTCTTGCAATCGTTTTTACTAGGGTTGATTTGCCTTGACCGTTCGCACCTAAAATACCTATACGTTGGCCGGCAAGCACAGATTTATTAACATCACGAACAATCACAATATTGTTTTCAGGATGATGGGTATTGATATAGCCAAGCTCTACATTTTGTAAAACTAACATGGGGTTTGGTAAATTAGCAGGCTCTTTAAATTCAAAAGTAAAATCCGCCTCTGATAATAATGGGGCAATTTTTTCCATACGATCAAGAGCTTTTACACGACTTTGAGCTTGTTTTGCTTTACTTGCTTTGGCCTTAAAGCGAGCAATAAATTTTTGTAGATGAGCAATCTTTTCTTGTTGTTTTGAAAAAGCGCTCTGCTGTAAAGCCATTTGCTCTGAGCGTTGATCCTCGAAAGAGCTATAGTTTCCGCCATAACGATTCAAATTACAGTTTTCAATATGAACAGTAACTTGAGTGACACTATCTAAAAACTCACGGTCATGACTGATGACTAGAAGAGTGCCTTGATATTTCCTTAGCCATGCTTCTAACCAAACAAGGGCATCAAGATCTAGGTGGTTGGTTGGTTCATCAAGAAGTAATAAGTCAGAAGGACACATTAAGGCTCTAGCCAGTTGCAAACGCATGCGCCAACCACCTGAGAAACTATTTACGGGATTGTTTAGTTCACTTAACTTAAACCCAAGACCAAGAATGAGAGATTGGGCTCTAGATTGAGCATCATTTGCGCCACTATCAAATAAGTGCATATAAGCATTCGCAATAGCATCTCCATCACCTAAAAGCTCAGCCTCTTCAACAGACTGTTTTGCTGTTAAAAGTAAAACATCTCCATCGATAACAAAGTCAGTTGCATTTTGATCCGTTTCAGGCATGTTTTGAGCAACTTGAGCCATGCGCCACTGTTTTGGAATTGAAAATTCGCCTTGATCTTCGTGCAAAGAACCGTTTAGCAAGGCAAATAAAGAGGACTTTCCAGCACCATTGCGACCAACTAAGCCTACTTTCTCGCCTGGATTAATGGTTAAAGAGGCTTGTTGTAAGACCGCTTTTGCACCCCGGCGTAAAACAATGTTTTTGAGTTGAATCATGAATAAGAATAAAAGTTATAAATACCCTGAATATCATATTCAGGGCAATGAATCATAACTTAAATTCAAGAAAGTATATGTAAATAGAATAGTTATGAACCTGGGTAGAACTGATCATATAGTTCAGGCCTTTGCCACGGCTCAGACAAAATGCCTTCTTTTGCACCACAAGTAAAAGAGGATGTAAGTGAATCCTTACCTGCGCGCAATGTTCGTATACGCTCCAAATCAATTTCTACAACGCTATAACAAGGGCTTTGACTTTCAAAATAGATGTCTTCAGGACCGGCGACCATTGCAAGACCAAGATCATCAAGGGAGAACATATTTTGACTGGTAACAACAACGGCAAGATTTTCGATTGCTCTAGACCAGGTCAAATTACGCCAGGTTGGCCAAAGTTTTCTCTTATTAACTCCCGCAGGCATAAATAAAATTTCAGCACCACGTAATGCCATCCCGCGTGATATTTCAGGCATAAAAACCTCGGAACACATCATCAAACCAACTTTGCCATGCACCGTATCAAAAACAGGAAATTCATTTGCGGCTGTATATTGAAACTCCCATGCTGTGCCGCCAGTGTAAATCCATGGCCCGCTGGGATGAGTTCGACGATATTTAGCTACAGTTTTACCATCTGGATAAGCCATCACGATCAAGTTGTAGGCAGTTTGGGTATCGATATCGATTGGCTCAATGGTTCCAAAAACAATATGAATATGAAACTTTGCAGCAAATTCCAACATTTGGGGGATAGGGTTGTAATGCGCGGGCATTCTCCAAGGACCTGGAAATGATTCTGGAAATGCTACAAATGCGGCACCGTCGCGAGCTGCTTTTTCTATAAACTCTTTAGCCAATTGAAGATTTTGGTGGTCGTTTGGTGGTGCAAAAGAAATAGGCTGTACAACAGCTATAGATATACTCATAAAATTGCCTCCTTGTTTATTAATCTTTTTATGATTGTAAGAATATGCCACAAATATGTTCAATTTCAGTTGGTAAAGTTCAGCCCTTAATTCAACCCCTAAAAGATGCAGCTCCTGTAATTTATTCTGCCATTCGTAAAACACCAGTAAGTAATCAAAATAATGCTATTGAAATGACAATTGGTCAACTCGGAGTTGATGGTGATGAGCAATCTAACCTTCAAGTTCATGGAGGCATTGAAAAAGCCATCTATGCATATGCGATTGAACATTACGCATTTTGGAAAGATTGTTTAGTAAGGCAAAATTATTACGACCCTAATAGTAATATGCCACATGGCTTCTTCGGAGAAAATCTTACAGTAAGTGGCTTGTTGGAGAGGGATGTTTTTATTGGCGATAACTGGCACGTTGGCAAAACAATCCTTCAGGTAACAAAGTTTAGAGAGCCCTGTTTTAAATTAAATATCAAAATGAACTTTAAAGCAGCCGCTAAAACAATGGCTCAATCTGGTTTCTCAGGCTGGTATTTACGGGTGATAAAAACAGGGGCTATACAAGCAGGAGATAAAATAACTATAGAGCCAGGTTCAAGACAAATTTCGATAGCGGATCAAAACCAAAGTTTCTACGGTTTAAAAGGACAAACTGACTTAGAGTTTTAGATGATCATTAATGCAAATGATAACGATTCTCGTTTATAATGCAATGATGACTAATCATCGTATTTTTAAATGAGACTAGACCAACTGTCAGTTAACCTCACTCAAAGAGTGAAAAAGGTGAATTCCTTTGCCTTGATGCCCGAGATTGAGCATCAACTCGCTGAAATTGGTTTTATTCCAGGCGAAAAGGTAACTGTTCTTCGAAAAAACTTCTTTGGTGGTGATCCGATGATGATCCGTATAGGTTTATCAACTTTTGCTCTTCGCAAGCAAGAAGCAGAATTAATCGAGGTGGAAGACCTCAAAGATGATGTCTGAATCAAAAATCCATTTTTTCCCCAAAGAACCCTTAGTCGCTTTAGTTGGAAATCCTAATAGCGGTAAAACTTCCTTATTTAATTTATTGACCGGCGGTAAGCAAAAGGTTGCAAATTATGCGGGAGTAACTGTAGAGCGTAAAGAAGGAAAATTAGATTTAGGTAATCAATCTTTACGAATTTTAGATTTACCAGGTGTTTATAGTTTGTATCCAAGATCATTGGATGAACAGGTAACTTGTAATGTGTTACTTGGTCGTGCGTCTGGAGAAAAGAAACCAGATCTGGTTTTATGCGTTTTAGATTCAACGAACTTACGTAGAAATTTAAGGCTTGTGCTTGCTGTAAAAAGAATGGGACTACCCTGTATCGTTGTTATCAATATGATGGATTTAGCAAAAAAAAGAGGTATTCATATTGATCTTTCTCAACTAGAGCAAGAATTACATTTACCGATTGTGGAGTCTATTGGAGTTCAAGCTAATGGTGATAAAGCTCTTAGAGAAAAATTATCATCCTTCGACTTTAAAGGACATGCTTTAACAGCAACATCAGAAAATTCTAATCATCGCCCCATAGAGGCAGACAATATAGTTGTTCAAGGAATATTGCAAAGAATGGGATTAAATCAAATGATGGCTGATCCAATTAGTGATCAAATTGATCGAACTTTATTGCATCCAATTTTTGGCCCGATCATTTTATTTATCGTATTGTTCTTTATATTTCAGGCGGTATTTTCTTGGGCAGAGTATCCAAAAGAAATCATTGAAAGCGCTACAGATTGGGTAAGTCGGTTCATATCCAATTTAATTCCTGAAGGTTGGTTGCAGAGTCTTCTCGTTCATGGAGTTATTGCAGGAGTTGGAGGCGTATTAGTTTTTTTACCGCAAATTCTTATCCTATTTTTCTTTATTCTCATTTTGGAGGAAAGTGGATATCTTCCTAGGGCAGCATATTTACTTGACAGATTAATGGGGTCCGTGGGTTTATCTGGCAGATCATTTATTCCATTGTTGTCAAGTTTTGCGTGCGCTATCCCGGGAATAATGGCGACACGAACAATCAGTAATGCAAGAGATCGATTAGTCACTATTTTAATTGCGCCGTTAATGACTTGTTCTGCCAGGTTACCTGTGTACGCACTTTTAATTGGCGCATTTATACCGGCCCAAAAAATTGCCTTCGGAATTGAATTACAAGGTTTCGTTTTGTTTGCTTTATATATTGCAGGTATTTTAGGGGCGATGATTGTGGCATGGATATTGAAAACATTTTTAAGTTCTCAAAAAGTATTTCATCCATTGATGATGGAATTGCCAAGTTACCACATGCCTAGTGTCAAAAATGTAGTGATCGGTTTATGGCAAAGAACCATTATTTTTTTACAACGCGTTGGTGGCACAATTTTATTTCTAACAATTGCATTGTGGTTTTTAGCAAGTTATCCAAATCCACCTGTTGGGGCAGTTGGCCCCGATATTGAATACAGTTATGCCGGTATATTAGGAAAAGCATTAGCCGTCGTATTTGCGCCAATTGGTTTTAATTGGGAGATTAGTATTGCTTTAGTACCTGGGTTAGCTGCGAGAGAGGTAGTCGTTAGTTCCTTAGCAACAGTCTACGCAATTGCTGGTCAAGCAACAAGTGCAGAAGAAGCATTAACCCCGTTATTACAACAAGGATGGTCATTAGCAACTGCTTTGTCATTGCTTGTTTGGTTTGTATTTGCACCACAATGCTTATCAACGATAGCGGTAGTGAAGCGTGAAACTGGCGGCTATAAAATCCCCTTAATCATGCTGACGTATTTATTTTCTTTAGCTTACTTAGCCTCGTTCATTACTTACCAAATCGCGATTCGATTTGGTTTGGGTTAACGTTTTAAGCTCCTGTAGCTATCGGATTAGCAGGATGATTACACCACTCGCTCCAACTTCCAGCGTATAACTTAGAACCCTTTAAGCCAGCTAGCTCCATAGCAAGAAGATTGTGGCATGCTGTCACCCCAGAACCGCACTGATGAACAACTTTATTCGGAGCACAATCAATATTCGAAAACTCCCTTGCCAACTCTGCTTGTGTCTTAAATAGATTATTTTGATTTAGATTACTTTTATATGGTTTATTAAGAGCACCTGGAATATGACCTGCTACTGGATCAAGAGGCTCTATTTCTCCTCTAAAGCGCTCCTGCGCTCTAGCATCCATAATCTGAAAACTAGGATTTTTAATATTATGTTGTATATCAGACATATGAATCAAGCCTTTATATTCGATAATAGGCAGGCTGAGTAGTGCTTTAGGATTAAGGCTAGGACCGTTTTCAATTATGCCCCCTAGTTTTAACCACTCTGCATAACCGCCATCAAGAATATGTATTGCTTGATGGCCAATTGCTTGAAGCATCCACCACATCCTAGCTGAATAGGTGTTTTCTTGAAAATCGTAAAGAATTACGATGGTGTTTTCAGAAATTCCTAAACGTGCTCTTGTATCAGCCCAATCTTTCGCCGCCGGTAGTGGGTGTCTGCCATGTAATCTATTTTTTGAACCAGAAAGGTCCTTTTCAAGATCCACATAAATAGACCTAGGAATATGTCCCTCAAGGTATTGTTGATAGCCTAAATGAGGTTTACTTAAATCGAACCTGCAGTCAAATATAACCGTATTAGCCGGTTGACTTTTTAAGTAGGTTTGTAATTCTTGAACCGAAATGAGAGTGGAATTTAAATTCATGAAGGTAATTTCATTTAAAGTGTAAAGAATAGTTAAACTATAGAGGATTTGAAACATAATGCAATCCAAAAAGGGTAGAAGAAATGCTCAAATGTTTATTAGCAATAACTTTATTCTTCATCTCCACATTATCTATGGCTATTGAAGAACCCAAATATGTATCAAGCGATATAGAGGCACCATTTGAGGTAAGGCAATATGAATCCATGTTGATTGCTGAAGTGATGGTGGAAGGGTCTCGAGATGAGGCTTCAAATAAAGGTTTTCGTTTAATTGCGGATTTTATTTTTGGAAATAATGAGGGCGCACAAAAAGAGTCCAACAAAATAGCGATGACAGTCCCCGTTACGATTGAGTCCAGAAAAATAGCCATGACTGCACCAGTGACGGTGGATCAATCAGATGAAAAAAATTGGCGCGTTCAATTTGTAATGCCTAAAGAATATTCAATGGAAACATTGCCTAAACCTAAGAATAGTTTAGTCAAGATTAGAGAAATTCCAAGTAAGCGTTATGCAGTAATGGTTTTTTCTGGATTAAATAATGCTGAAAAAATAGAAAATAATACAAAACAATTACGGACTTGGATGAGCGATAAGCAGTTAAATGCAATTGGCGCTCCTCAGTTAGCAAGATACAACCCACCTTGGACTTTGCCACCTTGGCGAAGAAATGAAATACTGATAGAAATCGCGCCATAAGTTTAGTCAAAAATACCCATACGTCTTTTAGCGTGTGTATGGACACCATTTGTCATCGCCCAGCGAACTGGCTTTGCAATCAGCTGAATGGATTGATTGACTAATTGCCTTTCAAACTTTGTGGGGATTGGGCGATTCATCATTGGGTATGCCCAATTTGGTAAATTATAAAATCCAGCTTTAATGATTAATCGACTAAGTACATAGTTTTTTGGATCTGCAGGAAAATTCTCTAATAAATCAACCACCCACTTTGATCGATCTGAGTATTCTAATTCTGGAAAATAAGATTCAATTGCTTGATTGACACTAGGTAAGGTTTTTGCAAATTGATCGTTACCATGTTCATCAATGATGATGCAACCTAAGCCTTCGGATATTTTGCTCATTTCTGCAAAGTATTGATTCTGATCAGACTCCGAGATCGTTGGATTGACATAGATACGATGCGCATTCAAAAAACTATATGACTCAGTTAAATGAACCCAATAGAGTAAATGCGGGTCACTTACTCGATATGCTCTTCCATCAGGATGAACACCTTTGAGAGAGTCATGAATTTTTTTTACACGAGATATGGCATGAGTTGCCGTTTCTGTATTCCCATAAGTAGTAACAGCAATAAAAAATGCTGTTCTACCAAGACGGCCTTTTAAGTCTTCACGAAAAGAAGAGTGATCCCATACACCCGCAAGGGCTAGAGGATGAAGCGCTTGAAGTATTAAGGAGCTAATTCCGCCAATCATCATGGACATAAAGTCCCCATGTACTTTCCAAACTACAGAGTCAGGCCCAAATAGCCCTGGATCACCTGGAGGATAAAGAAACTCAGTAGGGGACTTTCCACTATTTACTATCGAACGAACTTGATGAATGATCAGTTGCTTAATCAATTAAAAGACTTTCAGTAAAACTTATATGTTACAGATTTCTTTTGATTTTTTTGTATAAAAAAACCCGACCAATAGGTCGGGTTTTTAACAAAGCATTTAAAGCTTAGTCTTTTGCGTAAATATCTACATCTTTAGTCTCTTTCAAGAATAAAGAACCAATTACTAAAGTTGCTGACGCAATAATAATCGGGTACCAAAGACCATAATAAATATTACCGTTTTGTGCGACTAGAGCAAATGAAATCGTTGGCATTAAGCCACCAAACCAGCCATTACCGATATGGTATGGCAAGGACATGGATGTGTAACGAATTCTAGTTGGGAAAAGCTCAACCAAATAAGCTGCAATCGGACCATAAACCATCGTCACGTAAAACACTAGGATAGACAATAAGACAACGATCATAGGTAAGTTCATCGCATTTTTGTCTGCTGTTCTAGGATAACCAGCAGCATCTAAAGCTTCACGAATATCTTTTTTGAACGCCACATCTTTCGCCTTCGCTTCATCAGCACTTAAGCCTTTAGAAGTATAGCCTTGGATTTCTTTATCACCAATCTTCACCAAAGCAACCGTTCCAGCTGCGGCAGGAATAGTTGAGTAGCTCGCAGAATTAGTAGCCATCACTTGTTTTGCAATATCACAAGAACTCGTAAATTTAGCTGTACCCGTTGGGTTAAACTGGAATGTACATTCAGTAGGATCCACTGTTACCGAAGCAGGTGCAGTTGCCATTGCTTTTTCTAAAGCTGGATTTGCGTAATGTGTCAGGGCATTGAAGATCGAAACTGGCGTATTAGGAATGAAGGTAATAATTGCAAGCAATAGACCCAGCATGATCACTAATTTACGGCCAATCCTATCAGAGATTGAACCCCAGAAAATGAAGAATGGTGTGCCGATTACCAAAGCAGCTGCAATTAAAAGAGCTGCCGTTTTGGGATCAACTTTCAAGACCTGAGTCATGAAGAATAAGGCATAGAACTGACCCGTGTACCAAACCACTGCTTGACCAGCAACTAAGCCAAACAAGGCAAGAATAACAATCTTCAAGTTTTTCCACTGAGCAAAAGACTCGCCTAAAGGTGACTTAGACAACTTACCTTCAGATTTCATTTTTTGGAAGGCAGGAGATTCTGCCATTTGTAAGCGGATATAAAGAGAAATACCCAATAACAAAATAGAAACAATAAATGGAATTCTCCAACCCCAAACTTCAAAGTCTTTACCAGTAAATTCTCTACAGAGCAAAATCACGATAAGAGAGAGGAAAAGACCTAAAGTAGCTGTAGTTTGAATATACGCTGTGAAATATCCACGACGGTTGCGTGGCGCATGTTCAGCCACATAAGTAGCTGCACCACCGTATTCACCACCCAGAGCTAAACCTTGCAAAATACGCAAGATAATTAAACAAACAGGGGCTGCAACGCCGATAGAAGCGTAATTAGGCAAAATACCAACAAAGAAAGTAGATGCACCCATGAGCACAATAGTGACCAAGAATGTATATTTTCTACCGATGAGATCACCTAGACGACCAAAAAATAAAGCACCAAATGGTCGAACGATAAAACCAGCAGCAAAAGCTAGTAATGCAAAAATAAATGCAGAACCTGGATCAAGTTTTGTGAAAAATTGAGCGGCGATAATCGCAGCCAATGAACCATAAAGATAAAAGTCATACCATTCAAAAACTGTACCTAATGACGAGGCGAGAATAACTTTTCGCTCTTCCTTTGTCATCGGCGCATTTTTTACAACCTCAGTATTAGATGTAGCCATAGTAAGTTAACTCCTTTTTTAATTTCAACAAATAAATCAACTTTGGATTATCCACATTTAAAACAATACTGAGATAGTTTATAGGGGTATTTACTGACATAAAACATTGTTTTTAATAATAATTATTAAGAATCCTAATCATTGTTGGAATTTACATCAAGAAAAAGTGGTGTTTTCTGACATAACGGTTCATCCGTTGTGGGAAAGAAAAATATATATTGGAAATAGTGTGTATGAAAGAAACAACGCACATAGTTAATATAAATGTATCAAAATTGAAAAAATAGTTGTCAAATATACTGTTTTTCTATACAGTATATTTATATTCTTAAATAACTTGATAAAGAAGAGAAGATGATCGGAAAAAAGACAGACGATAAAAAGTCAAAAGCTAGCGCCAACACTATTGCCACCAGCTCTGCAAATTCAGAATTTAGTGGTATGAATGGCGAAAAACAAAAAGCTTTGACTGCAGCGCTAGCTCAAATTGAAAAACAATTTGGTAAGGGTTCAATTATGCGTCTTGGTGACGCAGAAATTGCCCAGGATATCCAAGTCGTCTCAACAGGATCCTTGGGGCTAGATATTGCTCTAGGTGTAGGTGGCCTTGCTAGAGGACGTGTAATCGAAATCTATGGCCCAGAATCCTCAGGGAAAACGACATTAACGTTGCATGCAGTAGCGGAAATGCAAAAACTCGGCGGTACTTGCGCATTTATTGATGCGGAGCACGCGCTGGATGTTCAGTATGCTGCCAAGTTAGGTGTCGATGTAAATAATCTTTTAATCTCTCAGCCAGACACGGGCGAACAAGCTTTAGAAATTGCTGATGCCCTAGTACGTTCTGGTTCTATTGATTTAATCGTGATTGACTCTGTGGCTGCATTAGTACCAAGGGCAGAAATTGAAGGTGAAATGGGAGACTCCCTGCCAGGGTTGCAGGCACGTCTAATGAGTCAAGCCTTACGAAAGTTAACTGGCACGATTAAACGTACGAATTCTATGATTATTTTTATTAATCAAATACGTATGAAGATTGGGGTTATGTTTGGCTCTCCCGAAACAACAACCGGAGGAAATGCGTTGAAGTTTTATGCATCAATGCGTCTTGATATTCGTCGGATTGGAAGTATTAAAAAGGGTGATGATAATATTGGAAATGAGACGAGGGTTAAAGTAGTCAAGAATAAAGTATCTCCCCCATTCAGAGAGGCGATATTTGACATCATGTATGGTTCTGGGATTTCTCGTGAGGGGGAAATCATCGATATGGGTGTAGAGGCAGATTTAGTTGAGAAATCAGGAGCTTGGTACAGTTATAAAGGCGAAAAAATTGGTCAGGGTAAAGATAACGCCCGCGACTTTCTAAAGGCTAATCCTGAGTTAGCGCAAGAAATTGAAGCCTTAATTCGTGCAAAATTAGGCGTTAAAGGAAACAAGGCAGTTATATCTGGTAAGGATAATGACGAAGTCGAACCTCCAGAAGCTTGAGGAACAAGTTAGGCAAATAGAGTCTGGTACTCGCCCTAAAAACAAGATTAGTCTTTTAGGGCGAGGTATTAGATATCTTTCTATGAGGGAGCATAGTGAAGGGGAAATCCGCAAGAAATTACACCCTTATGCTGAGAATGAAGAAGATCTTGAAACTGTAATCAATCAATTAAAAATCAAGAATTTTTTGTCAAATGAAAGATTTTCAGAAAGTCTTGTTCATAGAAAGGCTCAAAATTTTGGAAATCAGCTTTTAGCACAAGAGTTAAAGAAGCACGATTTAGAGCCTGAAATTATCTCCAAACATATTTCCGATTTAAAGAAATCTGAACCCCAGCGTGCTTATGAGGTGTGGTTAAAGAAGTTTGGAACAATAGCAACAGAGCCTAAAGATCTTGCAAAACAAATTCGTTTTTTGGTTAGCAGGGGATTTAATCAAGAGCTTGTGTACCGCATTGTTCGAGGGAAAACCCTAGAAGATTCAAATTGAAATGCTAGACTATAGGGATGTCTCCAGTTATTCAAGAATTAACTCCCTCTCGAAGGCTCGTCCATGAGCGAAAAATCGATTTAAAAGTTTATCGAAGGGAAGATCAGTTATGGGATATCGAAGCTGAAATCCTTGATTGCAAAAGTAAAGACTTGCAGTTGGCTGCTGTCTATCGTAAAGCTGGAGAGTCGATCCATCATATGAAGTTAACAATTACGATTAATCAACAAATGGACGTAGTTGATGCATATGCAAAGTCTTTACAAGTCCCATATGAAGGTACTTGCGAGTTAATTGGCTCAGAATATAACAAGTTAATCGGTCTAAACCTACTAAAAGGCTTTCGCGAGGGAGTCAAGAGCCGTTTGGGCGGCATATTAGGCTGTACGCATATTTCTGAATTGACAAAATTATTGCCAACTGCTGCAACCCAAGCATTTGTTGGAGAAGTATTTAATGTGCAAACCAATCAAGATACGATTCAACCCAATCAAGAATTACCATTTCAATTTAATGGTTGTCATGCATTAAGAACGGATGGTGAAGTCGTAAAACAGTATCACTCACCATGGTTTGGTTATCCCTTGGAGCCTGGAAAATTTCAAATGACTAAGGAGTAATTAACTATGAATTCAGTAAATCATTTTTCACCGTTATTATCAATATAAAATAAATGTTCAACTAAAGGAAGCAATCATGAAAATCCACGAATACCAAGGAAAAGAAATCCTTCGTCAATTTAATATCCCCGTGCCTAACGGAATTCCAGCATTTAGTGTTGATGAAGCGATGGCCGCTGCCGAAAAACTTGGCGGCCCGGTATGGGTTGTTAAAGCTCAGATCCACGCAGGCGGACGCGGTAAAGGTGGTGGTGTTAAGGTTGCAAAAAGTCTCGAAGAAGTAAGAACTTATGCCACGAATATTCTTGGAATGCAATTAAAAACACATCAAACTGGACCAGAGGGACAGTTAGTGCGCAGATTGCTAATTGAAGACGGTGCAGATATTAAAAAAGAATACTATGTAGGCCTCTTGACAGATCGAGAATCACAGTCTGTAGTGATTATGGCTTCAAGTGAAGGTGGTATGGATATTGAAGAAGTTGCAGCCCATACTCCTGAGAAAATCCTTAAAGAATATATTAATCCATTACATGGAGTAAGTGATGCTCAAGCCACGAATTTAGTCAAAGGCATTGGAGTACCAGAGGCATCTCAAGCTCAAGCTAAAGAAGTATTGGTTAACCTATATAAAACTTATATGGCTACCGATGCATCATTAGTAGAAATTAATCCACTCATATTAGAAGGTAATGGCAAGATCAAAGCCTTAGATGCAAAATTTAATTTTGATCCAAATGCACTGTTTAGACATCCAGACATAGTTGCTTACCGTGATGAAGCAGAAGAAGATCCTGCTGAGATCGAAGCATCTAAATTTGACTTAGCTTATATCTCCCTTGACGGTAATATTGGTTGTTTAGTGAACGGCGCTGGTTTGGCAATGGCGACAATGGATACGATTAAATTGTTTGGTGGATCACCAGCTAACTTTCTTGATGTCGGGGGTGGAGCCACGGCAGAGAAAGTAACTGAAGCATTCAAAATCATGTTGAAAAATAAATCAGTTAAAGCAATATTGGTCAATATTTTTGGTGGAATTATGCGATGTGACGTGATTGCCGATGGAGTGATTCGGGCTTGTAAGGCAGTTAACTTATCTGTTCCATTGGTGGTACGTATGAAGGGTACAAATGAAGATTTAGGTAAAAAGATGTTGGCTGAGTCTGGATTACCTATCATTAGTGCTGACACGATGGCAGAAGCTGCAACTAAAGTTGTTGCATCAGTTAAATAATTAAAAAGGAATATAAATGTCTATATTGATCAATAAAAATACGCGTGTGATTACACAGGGTATTACAGGAAAAACCGGCCAATTTCATACGGAAAAATGTCAAGAGTATGCAAATGGTAAAGAGTGTTTTGTTGCGGGTGTAAATCCTAAAAAAGCCGGAGAGTCAATTTTCGGTATTCCAATTTTTGGTAGTGTTAAAGATGCAGCTAAAGAGACTGGCGCGACGGTATCTGTTATTTATGTGCCACCGGCAGGTGCAGCCGCGGCAATTTGGGAGGCTGTAGAAGCAGATTTAGATTTAGCTATCTGTATTACTGAAGGCATTCCAGTCCGAGATATGCTTGAGTTACGTAATCGTATGAAAGACAAAGAAGCAAAGGGCGGTAAGAGAACATTATTACTTGGACCTAATTGTCCTGGATTAATTACGCCTGAAGAAATTAAGATAGGCATTATGCCTGGTCACATTACACGTAAAGGGCGGATTGGTGTTGTGAGTCGCTCTGGAACACTGACTTACGAAGCTGTAGCGCAATTGACGGAGATAGGTTTAGGTCAATCGACAGCAGTAGGAATCGGCGGCGACCCAATTAATGGACTGAAGCATATCGAAATCATGAAAGCATTTAATGATGATCCAGATACAGATGCAGTCATTATGATTGGTGAAATTGGAGGCCCTGACGAAGCTGATGCTGCTCGTTGGTGTCGTGACAACATGAAAAAACCGATTGTTGGATTTATTGCTGGTGTTACTGCTCCTCCTGGAAAAAGAATGGGCCATGCTGGGGCATTGATTTCTGGTGGAGCAGATACTGCTGATGCAAAATTAGCAGTTATGGAAGAGTGTGGATTTAAAATTACACGCAATCCATCAGAGATGGGAAAGCTTTTGAAAGCCATGATTTAAAAAGTACCAAAAATATAAAGGGGCTTAGGCCCCTTTTTTATTGATAAATTAAATAATCTACTAAAATACTAAAAATTTAATTAATATTTAAAACAATAAGGACAACAGCATGGATTTTTCATCAAGTGCAGTATGGGTAGCATTGGGTTATATTATGTTCACTAATATATTGTTATCCGGAGACAATGCAGTCGTTATTGCAATGGCGTCCCGGAATTTACCGCCAGAACAGCAGAAAAAAGCTATTTTTTGGGGAAGTGCCGCTGCTATTTTGATGCGAGTGGTTCTCACATTAGTGGCAATACAATTACTCGAATTGCCTTATTTAAAAATCATTGGCGCCATATTATTGATCTATATTGGCGTTCAGCTCATGGCGGATAGTGAGGGTGATGAAAGCATGGACGCAGCGCCATCCATGTTTACCGCCATTAAAACGATTTTAATTGCAGACCTTGTAATGAGTTTGGATAATGTTGTTGCGGTTGCTGCAGCTGCTGAC
The DNA here is from genome assembly GCA_947448695.1 of Burkholderiaceae bacterium. Classification (GTDB taxonomy): domain Bacteria; phylum Pseudomonadota; class Gammaproteobacteria; order Burkholderiales; family Burkholderiaceae; genus Polynucleobacter. Next base: position 1,609 of record CANFOL010000022.1, on the reverse strand, counting down.
CGAGCTCCAGAAGAGATGCGGATGCCACTTATTTTAATTGGCCTTGGATTAAGCATTCCCTTAATCATTTTTGGAAGCACCATTCTTCTGAAGGTCATGGATAAATATCCTGTGATCATCACCCTTGGAGCCGCTTTATTAGGGTATTTAGCTGGTGAAATGTTTGCTACTGATCCAGCAATTCATCACACTTTGATTGACATACTTGGCGCTGAACATGCAGATATGCCATTCCAAATTTTAGGAATTGCATTAGTTGTGGTCATTGGTTTATGGATGAAAAATAAATCAAAGCATCACAAAGAGTCCTAGTCATTGCAGCTGGAAACTCTTTAACGTAAGGTTGATTTAACTTAATTTACCCTAAATTTGTCATAGGTTCAGCGATGATGATTAAACTCATCATCGTTAATAAAATCATAGCCATCGTCATTGGCATACTTAAGTAAAAGACCTCTTTTTTAGAAGAGGTCTTTTGCAGAATGATTAAGTGGCAAATCCAAATAGCCATAATATGACCAATTACAATTGATCCAACAGCAAGATACCAAGTAAAGCCTGCATCAATCAAGGCAATATTAGGGCGAAAGTCTTTCGTATGAAATAAATCCCAACCAAGATTGAATGGGTCTGAAATTAAAAAAATAATATTTTGTACCTGAATCATAAAACTAGAAAAATTGTGTGCAATCAAATAGGCAATCGCAATTGGAATAAGGCTAGGCGCTAGATCATTTGCTAAGTGCTTCACATGCGTAGAAGAGCACATTGTTTTGCTGATGTAGCAAGTCAACTGATAAATCAAGTAAAAAAAACACCAAGTTAATAATAGACCAGCAGTACCTATCCAATAGCCATTAATATCCATGGATTTTGGAATGAGTTTTTCAAATGGCCCCTCAAAAAGGAGCCACATTTGATTACCATGAAGGCCATCAAAAAGAACCGTTGTCAGCATAGCAATAATGAAGCCTGCTTGACCTGATGGTGAGAGTTGACTCTTCGAATTGATAAGGCCTATACCAAACGGCCTAAAGAGTATTGCCTTTTGAGACGAGCTGTAATTAAAGAGACTAAATTTGCCTAAATAATTAAAGTAGATGGAGAAAAAATCAATTTGTTGTAACCATCGTTGTTTACCAAAAAATAGGATGCAAACAAAGTTAATGAATGTCCAAATTAAAATCAAGTAACCAATACGATAGGGAACAAATGCAATTGGATATACAACTTCTAACCAACACCAAACGAAGAGAAAAAGGGTTGCTAAAAATAAGCTATTCCAAGGAAAGATTGATTTGGGAGTTGATACAACTTTAGGCGAGTCTTTTAAAAAAGCTATTTGAAAGAACTGAATCATATTTAGCCAAGGATTAAGGAGAGGCCAAATATTTCCAAAAATAGCTATAAATAAAGATAAACCTAACCACCAGGTCATCCAAATAAAATTTGGAGCTAAGTTTTCTAAGGGATTCTTATTCCCCCAAAAACAAGCACCTAAAACAACAAAGAAAAGAACTACGGAGAAAATTTGTAAACAAATTTTAATGATCTGAAGCGTGCGGTTGGTATTGATATTTTGCAATAGAACAATAGGAAATCTTGAGTT
>CANFOL010000021.1 GCA_947448695.1 Burkholderiaceae bacterium | reverse complement strand
GTGGCTGAGTGGTATTGGTGTCAAGACTGCCTATATTGAACCAGGTAGTCCTTGGGAAAATGGCTTTTGTGAAAGCTTTAACGGAACCTTCAGAGATAACCTACTTGATGGTGAACTCTTTTATAGCCTCAAAGAAGCGAGGGTTATTGTTGGCGAGTGGGTCAAGCATTACAACCATGTTCGGCCTCACAGTGCCTTAGGTTATCGACCACCAGCACCACAAACCCAAGTGCCGAAAATCATCCACAATCAACCCATCATGATCCAATGATAAGATATGAACACTCTCTTTAACCGTGGTACTAAATTAACATCAGTTCAACGCTCCAATTGGTTTAGTTTGATTGTTTTGGTTTTGCCATCTGTAATGTTATTAAGACGCTTCTCCGCCAAATAGAAATCCTCGAGATCATCTAAACACTCTAGGATTGCTTCACGGATATAAAAAGTTTTAGTAAGTCCGGTTTTATTAGCTAAAGCGCGAAGTCGCAATTCAATGTCTTCGGGCAATCTAATCGCAAGCATAAATTCTCCTAAATTTGATATACAAGTATTGCAAATAAAGTCTAGAAGTTCAATGCTAACTTAATCACTACAAGTTGTAACTCTTGTTTAGTATATAAATTATTATTTATGTCTGTAGGGTATTAACTTATATATAAATTGATGTAGAAGGTTAAGATTAATTAGTATTTTTTGTATTCAATATAATAAGCAATCAATAGTTATATTAAATACATTAACTTATGTCATTACCAAAGCTTTTAAGATAATTGTTATTTAAAATAATAGTACCCTAGGATTAATAATTAAAATTTGGAGATGATTGCATGGAAACTAGTCATGTTTTAGTTCAAGGTCAGGAACATTGGACATCAAAAGATGGCGTTAAGCTTTTTTTATGGAATAAAAAACGCGCATTAAATACAACTTACCAAGGCACTATTCTTTTTATTCATGGCTCATCTTGGTGCTCACAGCCCACTTTTGATTTATACGTTGAGGGCAGACCATGGTCATCTGTGATGGACTTTTTTGCTGCAAAGGGTTACGACACCTGGTGTTTAGATAACGAAGGTTATGGCAGGTCGGATAAATCTCGTGATATCAATTTTGGCGTTGAAAATGGCGCTCAAGATATTGTGGCGGCGACGGATTATATTTTGCAGCATGATCAATTAAAACAAGTGCTGCTATATGGAATTTCATCAGGGGCTTTGAAATCAGCATTATTCACTCAATGGCATCCTGAAAGAGTGTCTCGATTAGCGCTGGATGCTTTTGTATGGACGGGTGAAGGAAGTCCTACTTTAGTAGAGCGCAGGAAGATGCTCCCCAATCTTGTTGGAGTTCAGCGGCGCCCTTATAACCGCGAAGTGATTCAAAGCGTATTTGATCGCGATCGCCCTGGAACGGCAGATCAAAAAATGATTGATGCTTTTGCAACCGCTTCTTTAGCTTTAGATGATTCGGTACCAACCGGGACATACATTGATATGTGTACGAAGTTGCCGCTAATTGATCCTTTAAAAGTAGTAGTACCAACCATCATTATGAGAGGTGAGTTTGATGGGATTGCTGGCGTAGATGACTTGATTGAGTTTTTTAGACATTTACCGAATCCGGATAAACACTTTGCTATGATGCCGGGTGTTGCGCATGCTAGTTTTCAGCAGACCAATTATCTTTTAGTCTATGACGTATTAAGTAGTTTTTTTGGACAAACTCCTGCGGAATTTTTAGCGCCATGAAAATAACTCAACGTATTTTTCAGCAGATGGTAATGATGTTTTTTTTAGTTAACTCTCTGCTCGCGGCTTCTGAGGCGAGCGCTCAGACAGCTTATCCTATTAAACCGATTAAGATCATTGTTGGGTTTGCCCCAGGAAGTTCGTCTGATGTTGCTGCGCGTGTTGTTGGTGATAAGTTGGGACAAATTCTAGGACAATCTGTCATTGTTGAAAACAAGCCAGGAGGTAGTTCTAATGTTGCCGCAAAGCAAGTCTCTTTATCGCCGCCCGATGGATATACTTTATTTTTATGTACAGTAGCGAATGTCATTAATACGGTTGCAAAAGGATCCTCAGAAGTTGATCTATACAAAGACTTATCGGCAGTAAGCATGATTGGCAGCGTTCCTAATATATTGGTTGTTCATCCCTCTATTGGAGTTAATAGCGTTAGTGAGTTAACACAGTTATTAAAAGCCAAACCTGGTGAGATTGCCTATGCCAGCGCCGGTAATGGCACTGCACTGCATATGGCTGCAATGTTGTTTTCGATGATGGCTGATGTCAAGATGATTCATGTTCCTTATCAAGGAAGTAATGCCGCCATGTCGGACTTGCTTGCCGGAAGAACAAACGTGATGTTTGTACCTGCATCTACGGTAATGCAATATGTAAATACAGGGAAACTAAAAGCTTTAGCGTCCACGGGTTTGAAGAGAACTTTTGTTGCCCCAGAGATTCCAACACTGAATGAGCAAGGTTTAGCGGGTTTTGAATCAACGGTTTGGTTTGGGTTAATGAGTCCTTTGGGGACGCCCGAAGCTATTGAGAAGACCTTAAATAAAGCGATTGATCTTGCTATTCAATCGCCTGAAGTACAGGCACAGTTTAAAGCGCTGGGAATCGATAGTACCTATTTAAATAATAAAGATTTTTTAGCCTATATTAAAAGTGAAAATGATAAGTGGGCTAAAGTGATTAAAAGTTCAAATATCAAATTGTATTGATAGAATTCAAGGGTTAGGACTGAGATTAGATACTAAGCTTCGGGTTGGTTTTTACGTTACTTTAAGTAACCCTTTAGGCTAAGTTGTAACGTTCATTTGGTGATTTAAAAGCGCTAACAAGACTTTACCTCACCTCTTGTAGAGTTCCATACTATGGATTTCTATTAAGGTTATCGGCTCTAATAATCCTTTAGCCTAGGGTTCATGTCCCTGATGGCTTACCAAAAATTTAAACCCTCATCAGAATTGGTAGAGGCTTTGCTTTTGAGCGTTACTTTATGTAACAATAAACTTTTGATTTATATTAGGCCTAAGTTTTTTTAAAAATTTGTAATACTGAGCAACTCGAAAAAAGTCCTGAGAGAATAGCAAAAAATATATAAATAAATAAAGAGATATATGACTACTAAAAGAAATCTATTTAATCAGCGACTCAGTAGTGCTGGATTGATAGTTGCACCTGGTGTTTATGAGATGGTTTCGTTGCGCTTGGCCGATCGTATGAATTTCGATGCACTCTATATGACAGGCTATGGCACTGTCGCTTCATTGCTTGGACTGCCAGACGCAGGTTTAGCTACCTATACTGAGATGGTTGGTAGAGTTACTGCAATGGCACAAATGGCTAAGACTCCATTAATAGCAGATGGAGATACTGGGTATGGTGGTTTATTAAATGTGCGTCACACAATTCGAGGTTATGAAGCTGCTGGAGCCGTTGCGATTCAGCTGGAAGATCAAGAGTTCCCGAAAAAATGTGGGCATACGCCTGGGCGAAGAGTAATTCCCATGGAAGATATGATTAAAAAGATTGAAGTTGCTGTAGCATCGCGCACAGATCCTAACTTCAAAATTATTGCTAGAACCGATGCCAGAACTACATTAGGTTTAGATGAGGCACTCAGACGTGGTGAAGCTTACGCTAGAGCCGGCGCAGATATTTTATTTATTGAATCTCCAGAAACTCAAGAAGAAATGAGGCGTATTGGCGAGACATTTCCAAATCATCCTTTAATTGCTAATATGGTAGAAAAGGGTAGAACACCGGTTCTCTCGAAGATGGAGTTAGAGCAATTAGGCTACAAGATTGCTATTTTCCCAGTAACCGCTTTGCTTGCTTCTGCTCAGGCCATGACTAAGGTATATGAACACTTTAAAGATTCTGGATCATCAGTCAATAATCCAGTAGATTTATATGATTTTGGTGACTTATCAAAGCTAATGGGCTTTGAAGATGTTTGGGAATTTGAAAAGTGTTTTGTTGAGACGAAGTAAAACTATCTAAAGAGGCTTGCCATGAAACTCTATCGTTATCTCTCACCCGCCATTTTTTTACTTACTGCGATCCTTCCATTAACTAGTTTTGGTCAATCGAGCTATCCCAATCGACCTATCCGTTTAATCATTCCGTTCACACCAGGTGGTGTGACGGATACCTCGGGTCGTTTTATTGCAGAACAGCTTTCCTTGAAACTGGGGCAACAAGTGATTGCGGATAACAAACCAGGAGCCTCAGGGAACATCGGTTCGAATATGGTGGCTACTGCTGAGCCAGATGGCTACACCTTATTATTAGGATACGCAGGAACTTTATCGATTAACCCTTCTCTTTTTGAAAAGGTTCCATTTGATAGCGTAAAAGATTTTGCTCCAATCGGAAAAATTGGTGATGCTATTTTGATACTGGTTGCAAATAATGATTTTCAGGGTAAGAGTTTGGCGGATGTGATTGCTATATCTAAAAAAGATCCCAGCGGACTCTCTTATGGAACATCAGGTGCTGGCGGAACGCCACATATTGCTGGAGAACTATTTAAGCAAAAGACGGGCGCAAATTTAGTTCATATTCCATATAAAGGCGGTGGTCAGGCTTTGCTCGATTTGTTGGGTGGCAATATCCCATTAGTTTACACAGCAGTTGCTGGAGCAAATCAGTATGTTTCTACCGGAAGAATTAAAGCTATTGCCGTATCAAGTGCAAAGCGTAGTCCAAGTATGCCTGACGTGCCAACCTTTATAGAGAGTGGTGTGAAAGATTTTGTGATTGATGATTGGGTTGGATTATTGGCTCCAGCAAAAACACCTAAACCGATTATTATTAAACTGAATGAGGCGTTAAATGAGATCCTGAACTCTCCAGAAGGAAGAGCGAAGCTCTTATCTATGGGTATCTTCGGATCTTCTGGAACACCTGAAAAATTTAGTGAACAAATAAAAGGCGACTTAATTCGCTTTGCGCCAATTGTGAAGGCTGCTCAAATCAGATCTGAATAAAAGTAGGTCTTAGTCAATACAAACCAACATTCCTGATTAAGGAATGTTGGTTAATATAAAAAACTAACTAAGCTTGAAAGTTTTTCAAGATATTGTTAAAGCTTGGGCTTGGACACATTACCTTAGACAATTTTTGCATATCAGGTAAATAATAACCGCCGATATCAACTGGCTTGCCTTGAATCTGAGCTAACTCACTCACGATATTTTTTTCATTATCAGAAAGTGCCTTTGCTAAAGCAGTAAACTTCGCCTTTAAGTCTTGGTCTTCATTTTGAGCGGCTAATTCTTGAGCCCAATACATGGCTAAATAAAATTGACTGCCACGATTATCAAGTTCACCCGTTTTAGGAGAAGGATTTTTACGCTGATCTAGTAAAGTTCCTGTTGCAGCATCCAAAGTTTTTGCAAGGAGTTTAGCTTTGTGATTGTTATTTTTAATACCTAGATCTTCAAATGAAACTGCTAGGGCTAAAAACTCACCAAGGGAGTCCCAGCGCAAGTGGTTTTCCTCCAAAAGTTGTTGAACATGTTTTGGAGCTGAACCGCCGGCTCCAGTTTCATACATCCCACCACCGGCCATCAATGGCACGATGGATAGCATTTTTGAAGAAGTACCCAATTCCATAATAGGAAATAAATCAGTCAAATAGTCACGTAAGATATTCCCAGTAACAGAAATAGTATCAAGACCGCGAACAACACGCTCTAGGGTATAGCGCATGGCTCTTACTTGCGACATAATTTGAATATCTAAACCATTCAAGTCATAATCTTTAAGATAGGAATTGACCTTTTTAATTAATTCGTTTTCATGGGGGCGATAAGGGTCTAGCCAAAATACTGCGGGCATACCTGAGTTGCGAGCGCGATTGACGGCTAGCTTTACCCAATCACGAATTGGCGCGTCTTTTACTTGGCACATCCGCCAAATATCTCCCGTTTCTACATTTTGGCTCATGAGAACCTCACCAGTAGCAATATCAGTAATATTAGCTACACCATCTTCAGGAATCTCGAAGGTTTTATCATGTGAGCCGTATTCTTCCGCTTGTTGTGCCATCAGGCCAACATTAGGAACGGTCCCCATTGTTTTGGGGTCAAAATTACCATGCCACTTACAAAACCCAATCACTTCTTGATAAATTCTTGCAAAGGTAGATTCAGGGATAGTGGCCTTAACATTTTTCAAATCACCATCTTTCCCCCACATCTTGCCGCCATTACGAATCATGACGGGTAAGGATGCGTCAACGATAATATCGTTTGGCGAATGAAAGTTGTCAATACCTTTAGCGGAGTCTACCATCGCTAATTCAGGACGATTGGCGTGGCAAGCCTTTAGATCCTGTTTAATTTCATCTTGCTTACTTTGTGGCAAGCTAGCTATCTTATCGTATAAATTAACCATCCCGTTATTAACGTTGACACCTAATTCATCAAATAATTGACCATGTTTAGCAAAAGCATCTTTATAAAAAACGCGGACACAATGGCCAAAGACAATGGGGTGAGAAACCTTCATCATGGTAGCTTTAACATGTAAAGAAAATAGAAGGCCTGTTTTGCGAGCATCTTCCATCTCATTTTCATAAAAATCGAGTAAAGCTTTTTTACTCATGAACATGCTATCAATGATTTCTTTATCAAGTAGTGAAACTTTAGATTTAAGAATCACCACCTTGCCGCTTTTGGTTATCAATTCCATTTTTACATCACGTGCTTTATCTAAAGTGATTGATTTTTCACCGGCATAGAAATCGCCACGAGGCATATGGGAAACATGGGAAGGAGATGCTTGGCTCCAGACTCCCATCGAATGGGGATTCTTCCTGGCAAATTCTTTTACAGCGCGGGGAGCACGACGGTCAGAGTTTCCTTCGCGCAAAACTGGATTAACAGCGCTACCAGTGCATTTGGTATATTTAGCTTGAATAACTTTTTCTTCATCAGTTTTGGGTGACTCTGGGTAATCTGGAATTTGATAACCCTTAGACTGTAATTCTTTAATGGCGCTGACTAATTGAGCAATTGGGGCGCTAATATTTGGTAATTTAATAATGTTGGCATAAGGCTGTAATGTAAGTTGTCCTAATTCTGCTAAGTTATTTGGGAGTTTTTGTGCATCGGATAAGTACTCTGGAAACTCACCCAAGATACGAGCAGCTAAAGAAATATCACTTGAAACAACATCAATACCCGCTTGCGCTGCAAAGCTTTTGACAAGTGGCAAAAAACTAACTGTAGCAAGCATTGGGGCTTCATCAGTTAGGGTATAAATGATTCGTGATTGATTATTACTCATGTCTTTCCTTTGGCGTCAATAAACTCTAAAATTGGATCAATTATTAACCGGTGGATTCAAGTACGAAGTGCAACACAGGTTAGAGACTGCATAAAAACTTCATTAGGTGTTTTAAACCCTAATCTTTTTCGTGACCAGTTATTTAATTGATGTTGTAATATTTTAATCTTATCTTGAGTTACTTTAGATAATGAACGTTTTTTGGGTTATATTGCCTGACTAAACCATTCAGGTTTTCGTATAAGCCCATTTACCAATGAGTAAAGGGATCTTCAAAATAGGTGGTAGATTGAAGCTCACCAACCATCCGTTGATGCTCTGCAAATTCTTTCCCATTATCAAAAGCCATTATTTTAAAAAGTGGAGCGAATGCCTTAAGTTCATTAATGACGGTATTACCTACTAATTTTGATGTTTTATTCGTCACCATACAGAGAACGCAAGAAGATACATCTCAGCACCATTTTTGCAGGAGACGACCTTAGACTTCGACAAGTCGAAGAAGATGTTTGGTTAGTGAGTTTTATGGATTACGATATGGGTTACTTTGATCTGGAATCTTGAAAGGTAAATGCCATCGAGAATCCTTGTGGCCGCAAATTAATTGGGATGTGCTCGGTGGGAAGTTTAAACCATGTGTCCGTAAAGACCTCGTGACCAACGGATTAAAAGAAAATTGTGCACCAGATGACAAAAGTCGCTGAATGAATCGTGGTCAGAAGCTAAGGTATCTGTATGGCACTAAATGGCGGGACTAACTCTATTGTTTATTACCCCTAATTATGTTAAGGTTAATAATAATTATTAAAAATAGGGGGCGTCATGAAATCGTTCATCAATAAGTGCACTTTTCTTTTTTTATTTTCTCTACTCGTTTCCTGCGCGAATCTATCTAGACCGAATGGTGAAGGCTGGATAACTTTATTTGATAAATCGAGTAACTTAAATCAATGGGCGCAAGTATCGAGTGCCAACTGGAGAATTCAACACGGAGTCCTACAAGCTGATCTTTTGAATGGTAAAGACGCGAGTTTCCTAGTTAACAAAACAAAATATAAAGATTTTGAGATTTATACTGAATTTTGGGCTGATGCGCAGACGAATAGTGGGATTTTTATACGTTGCGCGAATCCTGCAAAAATAACTGCTGTGGATTGTTATGAAGTTAATATCTGGGATACAAGACCAGACCCAGTCTACGGAACAGGTGCAATAGTAGATGTTGCTAAAGTAAAAGCCCCTTACCCGCTTGCAGGTGGGAAATGGAATGTTATGGAAATCACAGCAAAGGGTAATCAATTAACAGTCAAATTAAACGGGGAGATAGTTGCAAGTGCAACAGATAACCGCCTTAAGGATGGATTTATTGCTTTACAGTATGGCTCTGGGATCATTAAATTTAGAAATATTTATATTAAAAATTTAAGTAACTAGTTATGCGCCCTCCAGAATTATTAGCTCTTTGTAATGCCATTGAGTCAACATCCATGAGTTTATTTATTCAAAAAAACTCATGGGTAGTTCCTTTAGTTCAAATCATTCATATTTTTGCAATTGCAGCAATCTTAATAAGTTCATTGACCATTTATTCTTCGTTCCTCAGGTTGAATCAAAGTCAACTCGGTGTCCACACAATAGCACATCAATTTAAAACATATCTCTACTTAAGCTTAATCATTCTTTTACTAAGTGGATCCGTATTAATTATTGGCGAACCTGCACGCTCCCTAGCAAATGATGCTTTTCAGATAAAAATGGTTTTTTTGTTAATTGCCCTACTCTGTAATTTTTATCTTTTTAAACAGCTTAAAAATTCACAAGAAATTTCACGTGCTTTGAGTTTATTTGCCGTTGCAATGTGGCTTGGGGTAGTATTTTCTGGTCGATGGATTGCTTATGTTTAGTCAAGGAGTTATTTGATAATGCCGACCATATTTTTACCATTTCTTCATTGGCTTATGGACACTCCACTATCCATTGCGATAGCAGAAAACGAGGTTTTATTTCCTTGGATCGAAGCGTTTCATGTACTTGGCGTTACATTAGTTTTTGGCTCGATTGTCTTAGTAGACTTACGGCTTTTAAACCTTGGATTTAGAGACCGTGCGATTCATGAGTTTAGCTCTCAATACTTATTTATTACATGGATGGCCTTTATTCTTTCGTTTGTTACTGGGTTTTTATTATTTATTTCTAACCCTCTGAGCTATGCTAATAATGCTAATTTTTTATTCAAAATATGTCTTCTAATATGTGCAGGCTTAAACATGAGCATCTTTCAGCATTTGTATGGAAAAAAACTAACATATTGGAACAAGGCTATTGATTTACCTGTTTTGGCTAAAGTCGGCGCAACTTGCTCTATTTTGATTTGGACAGGTGTAATTATATTTGGACGTTTAATAGGTTTTTCTTTGGTGCCAACATTATCAAATTCGTGATTTAAATAAAGTAAATAAGGAGATAACTCTAGTGAAAATAAAACATGCAGCCATATGGGCTGTAGCATTATTAGGTGTTAGCTTTCAGTTTGCTGCCTTCTCTCAGCAAAATTCAAAGCCAATTATCAATCCACCACCTACCGCAAAGGATTGGGCTAACCTAGCAAAATTGCCAGATTGGAGTGGTGTTTGGAATCCTAAAATCACCGACCAGGATATGCAGGCTAAAACAAATATGCCTCCTTGGAAGCCAGAAGCTGGAGATTTAATTAAATTTCAATTAGCTGAAGAAAAGGCTGGGCGACCACCACCACTTTTTGTAAATTGCCTGCCCGAAGCAATGCCAGCTTGGATGTTGATTACCCACAATGCTATGGAAATATTATTTACCCCTGGTCGTGTGACGATGCTAGGTGAGTCAGATGGTAATCGATTAAGAAGGATTTATACAGATGGTAGACCTCATCCAGATGATCCAGATCCAACATTTCATGGTCACTCTATTGGGCGTTGGGAAGGTAATACTTTAGTTATTGACACGATTGGTGTACTACCTCAGGCATTAATTGCAATTAGTGAGGCTGCGGGAGTGCCTAACAATGGTGATATGCGCATTATTGAGCGCATTTATTTAGCTAACAAAGATGAATTACATGACGAAATTGAAATCATTGCCCCCAAAGTATTCACAAAATCTTGGAAAACAACCCGTATTTATTTTAGGCAACGTGCTAGAAAATATGACATCGTTGAAGGTGTTTGTTTAGAAGGTTACTTTGCGCCTGGAAAAGATAAAAGTGGAAATGATATATTTGTACCTATTCAACATGATGTCGGCGGTAATCGAATCCCCCCCAAATAATTAACTTATAGGATAGGAATTTAATATGAAATTAATTAAATATATGAAATGGCTCTTAGCATCGTTCGCATTAATTGGAGTTTTTGCGATACCTGTCAATGCACATCATTCAACCACAATGTTTGATCATTCAAAATCATTGAAAATTACAGGAACAGTTAAAGAGGTGCATTGGACTAATCCTCATGTAGCTATTTTTATAGAAGGTACACTTGCTGAGGGACAAGCACAGACGGTATGGTTGATGGAAATGACTAGTCCGGGTAACTTGGTTCGCGCGGGAGGATGGTCTAGATCTGCAGTTAAACCAGGTGATAAGGTCACCGTTGACTTCAGTCCATTACGTGACGGAAATAAAGGCGGTGCTCTTAAAAAGATAACTTTAGCGGATACAGGTAAGTTTTACACTGCCGATATTCGAGCTCAAGAAAGCCCTAATTTAGAAACTGTCAAATAAGTTTTTTTAGTTTTAGATTTTAATATCCAGCTCTATCAAGCCGGATATTTTTTTATATTCTTTCACTTTAAATAATGAGGTACTTATGCGACTTTTATGTATTGGTTTAATTTTGTGTAGTTCGCTCTTGCTTGGATGTGGTCCAAAACCTAGCCAGTCGCCTTCTCTCACCTTAAATCAATTCATGGAATGGATTGTTGACCCAAATGCTGATGTCATTTGGGATTCCGTGAAATCTATTACGGATATTAATGGGACTAAAGAAATATTTCCAAAAACAGATGCTGAATGGGAGACCATTCGAAATAGTGCGGCAACTCTTGTTGAGGCAGGGAATCTTCTGATCGCAAAAGGCAAATCTAAGGATGACAAACAATGGGCAGAATACTCGGTTAAGTTAAGTCAAACTGCTTCAGTCGTTCTGAAAGCAACACAAGACAAAAATAAAGATGCTTTATTTGATGCTGGTGGGGAACTTTATAACGCTTGTAGGTCATGCCACGATAAGTATGCAGATTTTGAAAACAAGGTCTCCAAATGAAACTTAGCTAAAAATGGGTGATTAATGATTTCTCGTCTTTTGGAAAGTAGCAAAAATCTTTTCTTGCCCTACTAGTTCTAGATTATCTAAGGAAGATTGAAAAACAGGACTATTGAGATTTAACTCCACTAATGGCTCAGGATTTATGCTTAGATTTATTCTCGTTTACGAAATACCACAACATATTGCTATGGTAGTGTGCTCACAGTCCGCTCCCATTCCAACGCAAAAATACCTGCTTCCCGCTTGATTTGCGCCTCACTCATTTTATGCAAGGGTTTGATTGGTACGGGTGTATCTTCTGCTTTATATTCCACGAAGACGATGTGACCACGTGGCTTGAGGGCCTGTGTGATGCTGAGCATTACTTCATAAGGGGTAGGCCAGTTCGTGATACACATCGACCATAATGGCCATATCGATTGAGTTCTTAGGTAATTTAATATGTCGACCGCACTTAGCTTTACTTCGATCTGCGAAAGCCCTAAACGTTTCACTCCGGTTTGTAAAAAATTCACCATTTCAGGCTGTAAATCAAGTGCTATGAATTTTCCGCAGGGCATAACAAGTGGAGCCATGCGACGTGATAAATAGCCGGTACCGGCACCAATATCAGCAACAACCATACCTGGTTGCAAAGCCAACGCATCCAGCAATAAATCTGTACGTTCATCGCGCTCCCGGTTATCAAATTGTTTAAAATGAGATGATTCAAAGGCGGTAGAATTATTTCTTAAGTCGATAACCAGTTTTAAATATCCAATACACTATCCCAATCGAAATTGCTAAAAAAGCCATTGTCATTCCCAGGCTTATCCATAAGGCCACATCTTCGATACTATAAAAGCTCCAGCGAAAGCCGCTAATGAGGTACACAACGGGGTTGAGTAAAGCAACTTTTTGCCAGAAAAGAGGTAAAACAGAGATTGAATAAAAGCTTCCGCCGAGGAATGTTAAGGGCGTAATAATTAGTAAGGGTATTACTTGAAGTTTTTCAAAGCCATCTGCCCATATTCCAATAATAAAGCCAATCATACTAAAAGTGATTGAAGTGATTACTAGATAAAACAACATCCAAAAAGGATGATCTACTTGAAGTGGAACAAAAAAAGCAGCAGTTAAAAGAATGATGAGCCCCAAGGCAATAGCTTTGCTCGCGGCGGCACCAACATAGCCAACCACAATCTCTAATGGCGATATCGGCGCAGAAAGTATTTCGTAAATAGTCCCACTAAATTTAGGAAAGTAGATTCCAAAGGATGCATAAGAAATGCTTTGCGTCAGAAGTGAGAGCATGATGAGACCTGGCACGATGAAGGCGCCATAGGAAATACCATCCATCTGCGTGATGCGCGAACCAATAGCGGATCCAAAAACAACAAAGTACAAAGAAGTAGAAATGACAGGAGCAATAATGCTTTGCGTTAAGGTACGACGAGTTCGAGCCATTTCAAACATATAAATGGCTCGCATACCGTAGTAATTAAACTTCATGGGTATTCGCCTCTGAATTGACAAGATTGACAAATATTTCCTCTAATGAACTCTGCTTTGTATGCAGGTCTTTAAAGACAATACCTAGATTAGCTATTTTTTGTAATAGTTGGGCAATATTAATATCCTCATCTTTAGAATCAAATCGATATATAAGTTCACATTTGTCTTCTGAAAGACTCAGTCCAGTTAAATCGAGTTCTTTTGGAAGACTCTGAAGTGGATTTTGTAACTCAAGCGTTAATTCTTTTTTGCCTAATTTAGTCATTAAGGCTAATTTGTCATCCACCATAATAAGTTCGCCACTATGGATGATTCCAATGCGGTCTGCCATCTCCTCAGCCTCTTCAATATAGTGGGTCGTGAGAATGACAGTAGTACCATTATCTTTGAGAATGTTGACTAGCTTCCACATATCTTTTCTGAGGCTGACATCAACCCCAGCAGTAGGCTCATCTAGAAATAGAATTTTAGGTTCGTGAGAAAGAGCTTTAGCAATCATGACTCTTCGTTTCATGCCGCCAGATAGCGTCATTATTTTGTTATGACGCTTATCCCATAAAGAAAGATCCTTAAGGATTTTCTCAATGAGTGTTGGATTGGGAGCTTTCCCATAAAGACCGCGACTAAAGGTGACTGTATTCCAAACAGTTTCAAAAGAATCGGTAGAAAGCTCCTGAGGAACAAGACCAATTTGTGCTCTTGCATCACGGTAATTGGTAATGATATTGTTGCCGTCAACTAAAACCTGACCACTGCTGGGATTAACAATTCCGCAAATGATACTTATCAGTGTTGTTTTCCCCGCACCATTTTGTCCAAGAAGAGCAAATATTTCACCTTTGGAGATCTCCAAATTAATATCTTTTAGTGCTTGGAAACCCGACTGATAGGTCTTATAAAGATGAGAAATGGAAAGAATATTATGCATATAGCCTAATCATATTGGAAATTGAGAGACTCTTCAGAGATTGTTTTTCTAGATGATTCTTAAAACAGAGTCATGATTCAGCTCTTTTCTAAAAGCTTTAAAAATAATTACATTATTTGATGCCTGTAAAGGACTAGCCGCAATAGCAAATGTAATTCGTCTTTTATCATTTATTCATCATGATATTGTGCATTTAGCGTTTGAAATGATCGGATATTTTGGAGCAGATTTTAGGCATCATTATTTATAGTTAATGATGCCTTAAGCATTATGTTGGTTAACGCACTGTATTTTTCCCGCGAATCTTTAGGATGAAAGAAGATAAAAACTTACGAATCTTAAAAAGGTAGGGAGCTAGGGCTAATGGAAAATTCCGGGACTAAAAATTTGTTCGATTTAGTGAGTGATTTTGATGTTGCAATGTTGGTAACATACAGCAGAACTGGAATGCATGCGCGGCCCATGACTGTTGCGCGATTAGATAAGGAAATGCACACCGCTTTTCTCGTGACCGATATCAACTCAGTAAAGGTTGATGAAATTAGTGCCGATCCCCATGCGTTGCTCACTTTTCAAGGAACAAGGAAATTTGCAACGGTAAGTGGTGATTTGGTCGTACTTCAGGATCGTGAATTAATTGAGCAGATGTGGAAAGAAGCTTGGACTTTGTGGTTTCCTAAAGGTAAGTCTGATCCGAGTATTACCTTGCTCAGATTTACCTCCAAGGAAGGCGAATTTTGGGATGGTGCTGGAATCCAGGGGCTTAAATTTGCTTATAGTGCGTTTAAGGCATTAATTGCCGGAGAAAGTGCAAAAACGGATAGTGATCAGCACGATAAGGTTATCTTAAAGAAAAAGTAGCAATAGTACAGTAATAATTTCGCCTGACTATAAACTTTCATGAGTCTCTATAACTGGCCAAACGTAGTTTCTTAGATTAGTTAAGGTATCACTAAATTAGCCATTACTTTAGGTAGTATTATTCAATAAGGCGACAGATTAAAATGACTCATACATATGAAATAGTAGATCAAAATATTCTCCTTTATGAAGCTCGTCTTAAGCATATTGATGAGGTTTACCAACAGGCTTTACAACTGAACGCCAATCATCCTGATGTGAACATAGAGACTCAGTTAGCACCTATTAAAGCTAAGCGTGAGTCACTTGCGAACTTCATCAACTCAGTAAAAACTGATGCATTCGAGAAAAAAATAACAGGAGCTGTTCAAGAACAGCATAGCCTCTTGTGGCAAGAAATTATGATGGAGCTAGAAATATTGTTGAAGCCATTTGAGTCTATATTACCCGTGGTGCAAACATCCTCAAAAAATGATTAAAATTCACTTAAGCTTGCCGGGGTATGAAGAGTTAGGCATATATTAAAATCGTAACTAAAGTACTTTAAGATTTACATGGAGTAAAAAAGTGTGCATGTAGACATCCAGTCTGACTTAATGATTAAGGCCTTTGAACTGCTGATTGAATATTGGCATGCTCATTAATAGCATCTTCACTATTCTGTAATGCCTTTAGTGCATGAGCATGTGCCACAAGTGCATGGGTAGCAGAAGCCTCATGATTGCCCAACTCACGCATCCTCGCGGCTTCTCGGTGACTCTTCATGGCTTGCTCATGATGGTTGGCTGCCTTCGCATGAAAATGCTCGGCTGCACTTTGATGATGTACGTGATTCTTATCTAATGGATGTGAATGCCTTGAGTCTTCATGTTGCATGAAATTCTCCTGAGAATGGGTTGTAAAGGCCATACGTTAAGGTGTAATGCTGATGACAGGTTAGGAATAATTTTGATAGAACATGCCAGGTACTATTCACTATCCAAGATTTAATCTTATGAGATTACGTAATTCTTATCTGTTTGCTGTCGCACATTCCATTTTTTTATTTGCCAATTAGACGCAAATGTCTATTTGGAGCAAAGAGGTGACATTATTACTGCAATTATTTAAATCATTCATATTTCCAGCTCACTAATTGTTACACAACTAAACAGCTATTTTTTTTGGAAGAAGGCGCTCAGATTCCGTTTTAACAACTTGATAGCATTCACATGTTCGCTTCTCGAGACCCGGGCGGTCTAGGATGGTGATATGCCCTCGCGTATATTTAATCAGACCAGCTTTTTGCACTTTGAGAGCTGCTTCTGTAACACCTTCTCTGCGCACTCCTAGCATGTTGGCAATCAGCTCTTGGGTCATTACAAGTTCATTGCTATGTAATCTGTCTAAACTTAACAGTAGCCAGCGACAGAACTATTGATCAAGGGAGTGATGACGATTGCAAACTGCCGTTTGCATCATTTGTGTAATTAAGGCTTGGGTATAGCGCAATAATAAGCGCATGACTGCGCCCGCCTTATTAAATTCCTCCATAATGATGTTTGCGTTAATGCGATAACTCTTGCCGGCGCTTTGTACTACTGACGTTGTTAGCATGGAGTTTCCATCCATAAAGAGTGCAACCCCTGCGCAGCCTTCATTACCAACAACGGCAATTTCAGCCGAAGATCCATTCTCTAAGTTGTAGAGCAGAGAAACAATAGCATTGGTAGGAAAATAAAGATATGAACTTTTGGAGCCCGACTCTGATAAAACAAAGCCTAGCGGTAAATCATACTCTTCAATATGAGGCAAAAGTCTCTGCCAAGCATCTTCTGGAATAGACTGAAAAAGCCAATTCTGATCTTTTACTTCAATTTGATTCATTTGCATGCCTATGGCCATATATTTAATTTTATTTTTGACAATAGTTTTAAAAGTAAATCAAGACTATATGTTACAGAATATAAGTGATGTCTTATGTGCGTTACCGAACATATCAATTTCTTATGCTCTAGTAGCATCACAATTTAGTTCAATGGACTGTTTAGTCCTGATTTTGTTCATTTAATCTATTTCGAGTACACGCTATGCATAAATCAGATTTGGTTGAATTAAAGTACTTAAGTGAAGCTGAAACAGGAATGAATATTTGGGGTTTGACAGCGATAGTTGATACTTCCATCACTTCAAATAAATCAAACTCTATTACGGGTATCCTCTTTTTTGATAAAGGATATTTTGGTCAAGTCCTTGAGGGCTCTAGAAGTGCAGTAGAGGAAACTTGGGGCAGAATTAAAAACGATTCAAGACATCGTAATATTGAAATGTTAGGTATCACGGAAATTGAAGGCAGACGCTTTCCAAAGTGGTCGATGAAGTTATTTGATACGCAGGAATTTACAATAGTTTTCCCCCAATTTTCTGGATTAATGGCTAAGATTGATAATCCAGATGCAAAAACCTTTCAAGTATTAAAGTCGCTTTGGCGGGAAGTCTAATTTGATTTCACTAATTCTTTAAAGACTTGCCTTGGGTTGATGGGCCCGCTCTCTAAAGCGTTACATGAAGAAACGTTTAAAGTTGGCTAAAAAGTCTGACCGCTTGACGAGCCCCATGCTATGAAGTTCTATTTAGGCATACATCCTAAGAGCTAAAATATAGCTTACTTTACTAAATTAAATAAATTGAATAATCATTCGTGGCTTAAATCAAGCTTGCCAATTCTATTGGGAGTTTCTTTGATGCTTTCCTTAAGTACAGGGATGCGTCAAAGTTTGGGGGTATTTATGCCTGCAATAACTCAAAATATTGGTGTTTCAGTTTCCCAATTTACACTCGCAATTGCCATTCAAAACTTAATATGGGGCTTAATGCAACCATTTACCGGAGTATTGGTAGTACGAGTTGGTTTTAAAATAGTAATGGTGCTTGGTTCCTTTTTGTATCTTTTAGGAATCATTGTCTTAGCGATGGCTAATGGCGTAGTTGAGGTCACTATTGGAGCAGGCTTTTTAATTGGCTGTGCACTTGCATGCAACGGTTCTGGTATTGGCATGGCAGTTGCAACTAGGGCGGTACCCACCGAAAAGCGAAGTCTCATTCTTGGTATAGTTTCTGCGGCAGGATCGTTGGGCGCCTTAGTTGCGGCACCAATTGGTCAGGCCTTGATACAGGCATTTGATTGGCGTATTGGGATGGTTGGTTTTGTTGTAATGGCTGCGCTAGTTATACCCGGCGCTTGGTATGCAGGGGGCATTGATCAGAAGCCAATTATGGATAAGTCTGTAAATGATGATATCAAGCCAATGAAGGTGGTTGTTCAAGCACTGAAATATCCGCCGTTTGCCATCATGGCGATTGCGTATTTTGTTTGTGGCATGCAGCTGATTTTTTTGACGACCCATTTACCATCCTACCTTGCATTATGTGGTTTAGATCCTATGTTGAGTGCCCAGTCTTTAGCTGTAATTGGTGGATTCAATGCATTAGGAAGCTTATTTTTTGGTTGGATGGGTGGACGTTATAACAAATTATTTTTATTAGGATTAATTTATATATTACGTTCTATTGGAATAGCATATTATTTTTATGTCATTCCAAATCCGACTAATACGCTCATTTTTGCAGCATATATAGGATTCCTCTGGCTTGGTGTGATACCACTCGTGTCAGGTTCCATCGCAGAAATGTTTGGTGTTAAATGGCAGGCGATGCTTGTTGGCATTGCATTTATTGCCCATCAATTTGGCAGCTTTGTAGGTGCTTTTGGTGGTGGGCTAATCTTCGATGCTTTCGGTTCTTATGATTTGGCTTTACAAATTGGCGTATCGATTGGTTTATTTGCGGGGATTGTGCAGGCTTCCTTTGCATTATTTAAAACTAGACCACCTTCTTCATTATGATTAGACTTACCATTGAAGTCTTGTTGGGCAATCCGAGACTTTAAGATAAGATCAGTAGTCTTGAATCTGGCTCTAGTGTATAAAGCTTCATTGCTCGCCAACTACTCGGTTTAACGTGCAAAGTAAATTATCAACTAATTAGTTGCGCTTGCTTTGGAAACATATGTGGCAATAGCCCTTATTTCTTCGGGAGAAAGTTTATCCTTAAAAGAGGGCATTGCTCCAATCCCATTGTTAAGGGCAGTGGTCACTCTGATTTGATTCGGTTTTAATTCATCTAATATTGGACCAACAGCACCTTCGGATCCAGCATCTTTTAAAGTATGACAAATGCCACAGGCAGGGACTGCGGTAGAGAAAAGTTTTTTACCTAAGGCAAAATAGCTTGTCTCATCAGCCATCACAAAACCTGTCGTTAAACAAAACAAAGTAAGGGATATTAGTCTCAGAAAAACTCTGTAATGCATATTCTTAGGCAACGGTAATTTTAAAAGAATGGTCTGCCCAGCTATTATTGTTATAGCCACTTTGATTTTCCCCTCTAGTTTCAGGTTGGGTCTTTCCGGAAATATCAGTGGCCCTTGAGGCAAGCGTGTAACTACCAGTACCTAGCAAACTTTCAAGAACAAATTGTCGCCATGCATATTTGCCCAGGTCGGGCCCTACAAAACGTGCTTGTTGCCAAGTTTTTCCACCATTAATAGAGACTTCAACGCCTTTGACAGCGTGTAACCCACCAAAGGCAACACCTTGAATTTGAACTTTACCTGGTCTAACTGGACCATTATCAGTAAATGGGGAGTTAATCCAAGACTTAATATTCATTTCTTGAACGGATGGTTGGGACGGGTCTGTTTTTCCTCCCGGAGGTGTTAGCCGATAGCCGTGAGACATGATCTTGGCATCACTTTCTTGGGCGCTGAAAGTTAATTCTTTAATATATTTAATATTATTAACGCCTGTATAACCTGGAAACACTAGTCTTAAAGGGCCTCCATGTGCAAGAGGGATTGGCGAGCCATTCATTTCCCACGCTAATAGAGCATCCTGCATTGCGGCTAGTGGAACAGATCGTTCGACAATGATGCTTTTGGGATCAATACCTTCAGGTAATTTTTCACCACCGGTACCAGTAATAAATTTCATACTAGGCAGAACACCTCCTAGTGTTTGAGCGACCAGTCGGAGAGGAACGCCACTCCAAATCACACAGCCTGCTGCACCCACAGTCCATGGGGTCCCACTGGGCTTGCTTGGAAAATAGCCACGCCCGTTACCCGAACACTGAAGGACTGCCGCTGTAGTTTCTAGTCCTAAGTTTTTCAACTCCGCTAAGGTAAATACCCGAGGCTCTTTGACACCTTGAATACTGATTTCCCAAGCATCTCGATTAGCAACGATACTTGCATTTGGGGCGGGAAGATTGTTTCGAATGTAGAGTTGATCGGATGGCGTTATTACACTTGTGCCAAAGGCTGAACGCTTAGTTTCAATGGTCGTTGAACTATGAATAATCAAACTTTTAGGATCTTTCCAAGCGACATAGGGAGGCAGAGGCTTAATCACCTCTGACGCAGCTTGCGCAAAAATAGTTTTTTGAAAGCTTGCAAGGCCTGCAATCGCAACCGAACTAGCACTGCCTATCAATAAATTACGACGTGTTTGATTATAAAATTTTGTCATAGTCATCTTTCTTTGAGAAGGCTTTTAGTTGAAAAACACCACCACTACTAAAACTTCAATGTAATCTATCTCAGCGAGTTTCGGTTAAACCATTCAAACAGTATCAGGATCTTTAAAAGTCTTAAAGCTTTATAAAATTCTACAATTAAGATTACATGATTGATTGTAAGCCTATGAGGTGCAATTTTAGCTATTGTTTTGTAAATGAGGAACCTTGAGCAGAAAATTGCGTATTAGTGGTGGAAAGTTGCTACATGAATGGCCTCAAATCTAGTGACGTCTTAATAAAGAAATGAATAAGGCAATGCCGAGCTAAGCCCTTGACAGTCAATCCAAAGAACCCTCAATAAAAATATTGGAGGGTCTTTATTTACAGTGATTTTGTATCAAAATCACTTGCATCGTGACGTTCACGTAATTGCTCGGAGGGTTCGCCCGAAGTGCGATTAACCATACGGCCTCGTTTGACTGCCGGCCTTTCTAAAATGGTATCTACCCACCGTTGGACATTCACATACTCATGAGCGCCAAGAAATTCTGTCGCACCATACACCCATCCTTTAACGAGGGCTCCATACCAAGGGAAAGCTGCGATATCTGCGATGGTGTATTCAGATCCGGCAAGATATTCGTTTGCTGCCAGACGTTGGTCAAGCACATCAAGTTGACGTTTTGCTTCCATGGTAAAACGGTCGATTGGATATTCCATTTTGTAAGGGGCATAAGCATAAAAATGACCGAATCCGCCCCCTATGTATGGCGCGCTCCCCATCTGCCAGAAAAGCCAATTCATCATTTCCGTCCGAGTAGATAAGTCTTTCGGTAGGAAAGCATCAAATTTTTCTGCTAGATAAAGCAAAATTGACCCTGATTCGAAAACACGAATAGGTGTTGGCATACTGCGATCAAGTAGGGCTGGAATTTTTGAGTTTGGATTTATTTTCACAAAATCTGACCCAAATTGGTCGCCGTCAACAATTGTAATTAACCAAGCATCGTACTCAGCCCCAGAGTGTCCCAGAGCTAGAAGCTCTTCAAGCATGATTGTGACTTTTACACCGTTTGGCGTGCCCAAGGAATATAACTGAAGAGGGTGGCGACCAATTGGTAATTCTTTTTCTTGTCGCGCGCCAGCTGTCGGTTGGTTGATACCTGCAAATTTTCCACCATTAGGTTTTTCCCATGTCCAGATTTTTGGTGGAGTATATTCAGTTGCATCAGTCATTATTTCTTACCTTTTTGTGTCATTTATGTTCAATATTCATATATTAACTGGATTATGAATGTCACGTTTCTTAATTCAGACATGAGTTTTTACTTATAGAG
This sequence comes from Burkholderiaceae bacterium, assembly GCA_947448695.1. Lineage (GTDB taxonomy): Bacteria > Pseudomonadota > Gammaproteobacteria > Burkholderiales > Burkholderiaceae > Polynucleobacter. Next base: position 14,979 of record CANFOL010000021.1, on the reverse strand, counting down.
CTACTTCACCTGAAATGGTCTTAGATTCTGAGCTACTTCTAAAAGAAATATACTAAATCATCCTCTAACGATCCTAGCTTTCATAAATCACTTCACGATTCAATTGATTGATATGTTTTATTACACAATAATTTGTTGTAAAAAAACTAAAGCCTATATTTTAAATTGTTCAGTTCTTATGGCGCCATTTATAAGTTAGATTATTTCAGCATTCAAAGAAATCGAGACCTGCGGTATGACTTTAGCACTTAAAGCAGCATGAAGGTAACAGGTTTTTGCACCCATCGTCAGAAGATTTTGCATGACTTCATCAGCCTCTTCGCCATTTAGAAATAAATGCGTATCGACAGGATCTGCAAATGCTTGTAAATTATTTTCTGCGGCTGACCCAGTCAAACGAAAAGGGTTAACCTGAACCATTCGAATATCACTGATTTTATATTTGAGGTACTCGGAATATCTTAATAATTGCGTCATGTAACAAAAGGCAATTCCTGCACAAAGGTAAGATATCCCACTTGGTGCGGTACTTTGAGTTGAGAACTCATCGGTCTTAAAGCCAAATTTACTGCCCACTGGACGCTCAAGAGTCGTCTCAGATTTAACTCCTGTTGTTGATTCATTGAGTTCACTATGCCCTTTCACGCGAAGTCCAATGCGCGTGGTCTCCGAAGGCATGGTTTGCATTTCTTCTGAACTCACAAATGGAATTTTAGTAATTAAATCTGTTTGATCGTCATTGTTTTGTAACGGACTGGGGAGTTTTATATATTTTTTAAAGGGGTCTTGCTTATCTTGTGATGTGGATGAATGCATACCAACAACATCTCTGCGCTTACCATTGACATAAATAGCGAAGGTATTTGATAGAGGTGTTTGAAGTGCAGCAAACACTGGAGATGCTTGAATAGCATCATTGATGAGAGTGCGAATCGTATTAGCATCTGACTTAGATATTATTTGTATACGGATCTCAATGCTATCAGCCGATCCTTGACCTGTTCCTTTAAAAAAAGAACCGCTAAATGAATATAAATTATCTAGCTCAAGATGTAAGGTATCTATTGGAATTGATCGCGCTTGGGCAATATGCACAATACGATTAATGAGATCAGACTGTAGTCCAACATTAAAAAATCCTAATGGAAAAGGGGCATGATCAGTTCCTTGTAAATAAGGTCCCTCATCACTCGTCATGCGCCACTGTGCTCCATGGATACCTTCTGTCACGATAGATTCTTTTTGATGATCTCCCATCGCTCGGCATTCGACAATAATAGAATCATTACCCGCTTGATCAAGCACAAGAGAAGATCGATGATTTGAATGTGAAAATCGAAAGCCTAAAGGAAAGCCAGAGCCTTCAATTGTGTCTATTATTTTTAACATATCGCTTATTTTTTATATTTGTAAAAGTATCGTGTAGAAAATTATTCTAACAAACTGGTTTGTTCTGGAAATTTTTTATCCATCTGCATATTTTCATTTCTTTACATAAGTTAGCCCTTCTTATACTCAAAAATGTAAAGTATGGTCTCTTGTCAGAATAATTAATTATGTCTCAGGTCGTACAAACCCTCATTAGAAATAGTGGGCGTTTCACGTTATCTGGGGTAGGATACTTATTAAGTTTATAAATTGCTAATTAAAAATAATCTCAAAAGAAATATAAGCTAAAAAGTAGCTTAATTATTAGGCGCAAAATTATTTCTGAGACTGACAAGAATCGTTATCTTAAGGGAAAACAATGTTAAATAAAATTCATACGATTAACAAATCTATTCAACTAGTTTTTTTTATGTACGCTTTTGGGCTATGCACGAATATTTTTGCAAATGACTCTTGGCCAGTCAAGCCAATTACGATGACGATTCCATTTCCACCGGGTGGGGTTGCAACAGTGGTTGGAAGGCCGGTAGTTGAAGGGATGAATAAGGTCTTAGAAAAACCAATTGTGATGGAAAGTCGTCCGGGAGCGGGTGGTGCCATTGGTAATGCTTATGTAGCTAAGGCTACACCAGATGGTTATAACGTATTGTTTGCAATGTCTTCAGTATCAACTATTCCGGAGACGGATAAAATTGCGGGTAAATCAGTTTCTTATACAACTTCTCAATTAAGGCCAATTGGTCGAATCACTTCAGACCCTGTGGTTATGGTAGTTCGTGCCGATGCACCATGGAAAACTATCCAAGAATTTGTAGCCGATGCTCGCAAGAAGCCAGGTAAATTTAATTACAGTTCATCGGGTAATTACGGAACGATGCAACTACCGATGGAAATGTTAAAGGCCGATCAAAAAATCTTTATAGTTCATATTCCTTACACTGGTGCCGGACCTGCAGTATTAGCCGTATTAGCCGGTGAAGTAGAGACAACTGCTAGCGGACCTTCAACTGTAGTTCAGCATATTAAAGGTGGAAAGTTAAGAGCATTAGCTCATTCTGGGGAGGGAAGATTAGCAGTTTTACCCGATGTACCATCCTTTAAGGAGTTAGGTATGGCCGTTGAATATAACCAGTGGACTGGTTTGTTTTTGCCTAAAGCAACTCCAGAGCCAATTTTAAAGAGTTATCGTGACGCGCTACGTACTGCCCTCAATGATAATTTAGTGAAAACAGTTCTCAATAATGCTGGTAGTCCAATAGCTTATTTAGATGAGCCAGAATTTCAAGTTTTTTGGGATAAGGATATTGTGAAGATGAATGAAGTTGTCAAGCGAATAGGTAAATTAGACTAGGCCTGAGATAGTGAAATTAAAAGTAGAGAAAGTAAATAGCCGAACATTAATTATAAGTATGATCAGGCTCAAGGTTTAGTACCTCTCTCAAAGATAAAAGTTATTGCATCTAACTTTTTTAGGTTAATTTAAAAATTACCTTAATCAATCAGATTACTGCCTATCAAGAGGAAAATCCTAGTCCATAAAATATGCCCTAAAGTTAAATGCACTTTACTGATAACTTAATTAGGAAAAATTATGTAAAGTTTGGTAAATTAGTAAGCGATATATATTTCAAACAACAATAAAAAGGTACAAATTTATGAATAATGGCACTCCGGGTCGATATGAACCCTTTGGCTGGCATCACTGGCCAGATCATTTTTTTATGTCATATCAATTTAGGAGGACATTAGGAGAAACTCAGGAAGGTGGCGGTGCAGTCAGTGAATGTTTTCAAGCAGCAGATCGCATGATTCCTGGAGATTTAGAAAGTTGGCATAAGGAGTGGATGGTTGTTGCGGATCGAAATGATACTAGAGGTGACCTTGCAGAAAAAAATGGCCATATTCAGACAGCGATGAATTGTTGGTTAAGAGCTACTGAGTATTATAGGTCTGCAGAGTTTTGGCTTGATGCGGATGATCCAAGAAGACTTCCTACTTTCACCAAGTGTGAGAACGCATCACATAAGTGGCTGAAATATCTTCCTGGCGAAGTAGTTGAAATTCCGTATGAAGATGGAAAAACTTTACCTGCCTACTTTATCAAGTCACCTGTGGGTGGAGAACGTCAACCGGTGTTGATTTCATTTGGTGGTTTGGACTCGTTTAAAGATGAGTTGTGGTTCATGACCGGACGGGGAGCGGTACAACGCGGCATTTCGGTTTTATTAGTCGATGGACCTGGACAAGGAGGGGCTTTGCGTCGTCAGGGTATCGTCTCCCGCTATGATTATGAAGTTCCCGTCGGTCGTTGTATTGATTGGTTGGAGCAACGATCGGATATTGACCCAAAAAGAATTGCTGTAAGCGGATCGAGTATGGGTGGATATTATGCGGCTAGAGCCGGGTCAATGGAGCATCGTTTGGCTGCTTGTATCTCTCATGGAGCAATTTGGGACATTGAAAAACGTTTTGCAGATCGCGGCGAAAATCATGCCCTTGCAGGACATATGAAATGGGTTATTGGCGCTAACAGCATGGTGGAGGCGGTCAAGAAAGCCAGCAAATTTAAGCTTGAAGGCGTTTTAGATCATATGCAATGCCCTTATTTAGTGTTGCATGGTGGGCATGATGTTTTAGGCGTAGAGACTGTTCAATTAGTGCATGATTACGCAAAGTCAAAAGGCGTTAATGTAACACTTCGCCTGACTTCTGCGGAAGAGACAGGAGCTGAGCATTGTCAGCATGACAACCCAACCTTAGGTCAGGAAATCATGATTGATTGGTTAGCCGATATTTTTGGCATTGATCAAAAGAAATTCTTTAATCAATAATCTGGGCGCTCATCAAAATCTAGAACCTGAGTAAGTGATTTCAAGTTACTAGCGCACTCAATAGCAAACCCTCATCATTACGGATGAGGGTTTGTCTTTTAAACGTTACAAGTTGAAACGCTTTTCATGGGATTTATTAAGCTTTTGCGGCTGTTAAATCGACCTGAACCCTGCAGCCAGGAACCAAAAACTTACCAACCTCGAGGGTTGTTCTAGGCGGAGGTGAGGGAAAATACTCTTTCCAAATTTGATCAAAGTAATAAAAGTCGTTAAGATCCGCCAAAAAGACCTGAGCTTTTACTGTGTCCGCCAAATCAAAGCCCCCTTGTTGATACAGCTTTTGCAAATGTGTCAAAACAAAGTGCGTTTGTTTTTGAATTTCTGATCCATAGTAAGGGAAAGCTGGATCCTGATGGGCCGATTGAATTAAAGGTGTTTGATGATCAGATGCAATTTGCCCGCTAGCGTAAAGGGTGTCATTCACAATGATGCCATTACAAAAGGATTGTTGTCCAGAGTTAGTTTGAAGCGTAATTTCTTTTTTAGGCGTGTTGGGTAGCACACCCCATAAATCTATTTCGATACGACATCCTGGCACTAATAATTTTTGAACTTCAACTATCGTTCTTGGTACCAGATGTTGAAAGTATTCTTTCCAAACTTGGTCGAAATAATAGAAATCATTTAGGTCTGTCAAAAAGATTTGGGCTTTAACTACATCTTTAAAGTCGCAGCCTGCTGCATCGAAGACACTTTGAATATTATTCAGAATATATCTAGTTTGTTTTTGGATATTGGAACCATAGTAGGGGAATGCAGGGTCTTGCTTCGCCTCGGGAGCAACGCCGGTTTGATAGTCTGAGGCGATTTGTCCTGCTGCATATAGAACATTTTCTATCAGAATACCTTGTGAATAATGAGCCATGGGAGTTGGCGTTTTTTTTCCGATAATGACTTGACGAGGGACTTTGGCTTTTACGCCCCACAGATCAATCTCTACTTTACAGCCAGGTACTAATAAGCCACCCACTTCAACCGTAGTTCTCGGAGGTGGTGATGGAAAAAACTCTTTCCAAATTTGATCAAAGTAATAGAAATCATTTAAATCGGCTAAAAATACTTGGGCCTTAACGACATCGCTAAAGTCACTCCCCGCACTTTCAAAAACGGACTTAATATTTTGCAGGACATATCTGGCTTGCTTTTGAATGTCAGAGCCATAATAGGGGAAAGCTGGAGATTGTTTAGCTTCAGGTGGAACACCCGTTTGATAATCAGATGCTATTTGTCCTGCGGCATAAATGGTATTGCGATGGAGAACGCCTTGGCAATAGTGGGCCATTGGATTAGGGGTTTTTGCACCTTTAAGAACTTGGTTATTCATTACAGATCTCCTGATTTTATTTATAAGATAATTTAGATTAGTATAGCCTTACCTTAAATGCAAAGGCTTCATAAAGTCGTATATCCCAGAACTCACTGTAAATTCAGCCCAGGGGGTTTTAATGACTAATTTTAATTTTAGAACTTACGAGTTATTATATTTAAACATTGATATTTTGTGAGTTCCACAATCGATCTTTAAATAAATTAAGGAAAAAATGCGAAAAATTTTAACTATTATTTTATTAAGTAATTTTTTAATGGCATTTTCTCCATTGTTCTCTCACGCACAAGCACCTTCTACTGTCAGAATAAGAGGAATAATTACCGGTATAGATGGTCAAACTATCTTATTCAATGAGCGTAGTGGTGAAAAATTACGCATTCAAATACCAGAAAAATTTAATATTCAAGAGGTGTATCCAATTCAGATGAGCGACATTCAGTCAAACTCATTTATTGGCACTGCAACATTACCGAATAAAAGTGGCGAACTTGTTGCGCTTGAAGTATTGGTATTTCCAGAGTCAATGAGAGGGGTTGGAGAGGGGCATTACCCATGGGATTTGGAGCCGGGTAGCTATATGACAAATGCCACAGTTTCTCAATTTATAAAGGTGGGTGAGTCTGGTAAGTTACTGCTTAAATATAAAGATGGTGAAAAGACTGTGTTGGTTCCAAAGGATGTTCCTATTGTCACTTTTAGACCCGGCAGTAATGCCTTATTGGTTCCAAATGCACAAGCATTGATTGTGGTTTCTCAGCAAGATGGAAAATTAATGGCAGTCAGAGCAACTATTGGAAAAGATGGGTTTAAGCCACCAATGTAAGTTGATTATTACCTTATTTATTGATCATGAATTTAGTTCAAAATATAAAATTGCATCATATAATTTGCGCGCGATAGGTTTAAGTTCTCTTGCTTCCAAAAAGTCAAAGCCCTCATCTGAAATAGTGGGGTTTTTCTTTTAAGCGGAACAAGTTGTAACCCTTGCCAGTAAAAATTTATCCGGAAGTTAGTTTTCTTGCGTCTTGCAGCATTCCAAGGGTGATTTTTCTGACTTCAATCTTACTTTGTTCTATGTGAGCTTTTAATAATTTTTGAGCTTCAGTAGTTTTTTTTGCCAAAATTGCTTTAATGATTTGACCATGCTCATCATAGGTAGTATTAATGCGATCAATTTTAGTAAAATCTAGTCTTCTAACAATTTTGATTCGTTCAGTTATTTCGGAATGTGTTTTTAGCATCTCTTCATTTCCTGAAGCTTTGACTAATGAAATATGAAATTGCTCATCTAATATGCCGACATCCTGACTATTGAAATTACGTTTAGATTTTGGAGTAAGCCTTATTTTTGTGAAGACTGGACATTTGTAAATTTAAATAGTTGCTAACCACTCATATTCAAAGATTTAGCAAATTTTGCAAAGTCTTTCTCTTTTTGGATTATTTACTTATGACTCGGGTAAGCTACTCGATCTACCAACAACATATGCAGCACTTTGTGACAAGTTTAACTAAGAATATCAATCCGTTTAGATATTTTCCTAAGGCTTTTTTATAATGAAAGCTTTATTGACTCTATAGAATTAGAATTTATGGATAATATCCATATAGGTTGAACTTAATAAATTTACCATGCGGGGAAAAAGCTTTGTCAAATAAATCCGTAGCAAAATATTTTGATAGACGAAGAGTCATGGTTATTTTTACAGCACTTGCTTTTGTGGCGATTGCTCATGCACAAATTAATTCCAAAGAACTTAAATCTTCAAAAAAGATGGCGCTCATTTCAGCCGGATCTTTCACGATGGGATCTAATGTTGGTCCGGATGATGAAAAACCAGAACATACTATTTTTGTTAAATCCTTTTATCTAGATATTCTTCCGGTAACTAATCATGATTTTGCGCAATTTCTTCATTCCCAAGGTCTAAAAAACCAGCGGGGAGAAACTTTTTATGATGATGATGATCGTGATGCCAGAATCCATCTTCAAAACTCAACATGGCAAGCTGATCTCGGTTATGGATTACACCCAGTGAATGAAGTAAGTTGGGTGGGAGCCCGAGATTACTGTGCCTGGTTAAATAAGAGATTGCCTACTGAGGCTGAGTGGGAAAAAGCAGCGCGGGGCACTGATGGTCGTAAATATCCATGGGGCAATGCTGTGCCGAATACGAGACTAGCCCATTTTGGAGCGCCCTTTAACTCATCGGCACCAGCTGATGCATTTCCGGATGGAGCAAGCCCATATGGCATTTTAGATATGGCTGGAAATCAGTGGGAGTGGGTATCTAGCGCCTATCAACCCTATCCGTATAGGCCTGATGATGGCAGAGAAAACCAAAATACGGGGCCGATTCGTGGCACTCGAGGTGGTGGACATGATTCAGATGCTCAGGAAATTACAACCACTCAGCGGGGCAAATACTTATCCCGAAGTCCGAAAGCAGGTCACCACAACATTGGATTTCGTTGTGCAAGCACCAATAAGCCTGAATAGTTGAATTGAGCCATACTTAAGCGAAGCCTCAGCAGAAATAGTGGGCGTGTATCCTTTTGATAATTCAAAACTTAACGCTCTTTTAAGCGCGAGCTTTTTCGTGATTTTTCATAAAAATGATTTGGCTTTGTTTTTATCCATTGAATAAACTTCACCATTTCAGGATGTTGTTGCAGAGTAGCCGTTGTATTAAATTGCGCAGCTAGTTCTGTTTCAGTAAAAAGAGCATGAATCTGGCGATGACAAATACGATGAAGATATTCAGTTGTTTTTCCACCCTTTGATTTTGGTATGAGGTGATGAGCGTCTTTTTGAGATTCTGGTATTGAACGATCGCAAATTGGACAAATAGCCTCCATTGTTGCTGGAGGCGAGATGTGCTCAAGTGAAATAAGCTTTTTGCGAGCTTTGCCAATCATGGAGATTTATGAGTTCAATAAACTATCTTGCATGAATCAGACTTGAAAATAGATATCTTATGCGAAAGTTTTTAAAAAGTCTTAAACTTGCAATGTGCCAAAAACCATTTTAAATTCCCTCACTGAGTCTGAAATATCTCGCCTAATCGAAATGGCTTGGGAAGATCGCACGCCATTTGATGCAATAGAGAAATCGTTTGGTTTATTGGAGTCTCAAGTGATTCAACTCATGCGCCATCAGTTAAAACGAAGTTCTTTTGAGTTGTGGCGTAAGCGTGTCACCGGAAGAGCAACCAAGCACGTTGCTCTTCGTAGTGAAAAAGTCAAACGCGCATATTGCCCTACCCAGTATAAAAATAAATGAAAAGACTTATCCTCATCTTGGGGGACCAGTTAGATTTGCAGGGAGCAGCCCTGCGAGACTTTGATCCAAGGATTGATGAAGTCATCATGATTGAGTCAGCTGACGAGGCGAGTTATGTATGGTCCCATAAGGCCAAGATAACTTTATTTTTGTCAGCCATGAGGCACTTCGCTAACCGTTTGAGAGAGTTAAATTATCCGCTAACCTATATTCAAAGTCCTCAGCTATCCATCGTTGATGCTGTAAAGGAAAAATTAGTCAATGAGAAGATTAAGCATTTAATTTGTGTTGAGCCTGGTGAATGGCGCTTAAAGAAACAGATTGAGGAGTTAGCTCACGAATTAGCTATCCAACTTGAGATGCGTGAAGACGACCATTTCTACTGCACCCATCAAGAATTTGTAAAGTGGGCTGCGGGAAAAAAAGAGATTCGGTTAGAGTACTTTTATCGATTAATGAGAAAGACCCATCATATTTTGATCGACTCTGAGGGAAACCCAGAGGGCGGGCAGTGGAATTTTGATCAAGATAATCGTAAATCCTATCCCAAAAAGGGGCCGGGAATGATTGATCAACCAGTGTTATTTGAACCGGACTCAATTACCAAAGAAGTGATTGACTATGTTCATGCTACCTATGCAGATCATCCAGGATCACTTGATCATTTTCGGTGGCCTGTCACCCGGAAACAAGCATTAGAAGCTCTCGATTACTTTGTCGAATACCGGCTGAGATATTTTGGAGTATTTCAGGATGCGATGTGGACAGATACGCCATTTGGGTGGCATTCAATGCTTTCGAGTTCACTGAACTTAAAATTACTCAATCCAAGAGAAGTGGTGAATGCCGTTTTACAAGCTTGGAAAAAATACTCCTTAGATCTTTCTTCCATAGAAGGATTTATTCGTCAAATTTTAGGTTGGCGAGAATTTGTTCGGGGTATGTATTACCTTGATATGCCTCAAATGTCTTTAGATAATTATTACAATCATCAAAGATCATTACCTAAGTGGTATTGGACGAGTGAGACGCAAATGTCCTGTATGAAAGATGCCATTGGTCAAACATTGAAGCATGGCTATGCACATCATATTCAACGTTTGATGGTCATGGGCAACTTCGCCCTATTGGCAGAGATACTGCCATCACAAGTATGTGATTGGTTTTTGGCAATCTATGTTGATGCAATTGAGTGGGTGGAGTTACCTAATACAGCTGGCATGGCTTTGTTTGCCAATGGCGGACGTTTTACTAGTAAGCCCTACATTGCAAGTGGGGCCTATATCAAGCGTATGAGTAATTATTGTGATTCATGCAAATACAAACCTGAAGTTCGCTTTGGCGAAAAAGCATGTCCCGTGACTAATTTATATTGGAATTTTTTAATTCAACATCGAAGTCAGTTTGAATCGAATCCTAGAACACGATTGATGACCGCCAACCTCAATAGAATTAGTGATGATGACCAACAGTCAATTGTGAAGTATGCCGAGCATCTTTTGGATCACTTGGATGATCTCTAAAGTCAAATATGAAAGATTCTTTTAAAGGTAATAAAAGCTTTCTACCAAGTAAAACCTGCATTGTCCGTAAAAAAGAAATGACATGGAGAAAGTCTTGGGCAAAAAACTGGGAATCGATTAAATATTGTTCTGATGCCTGTAGGAAAAAACGAAGGCTTAGACCAATAAGGGGAGATCGCTTACTACCAAGGTAATTTTTCCCCCGAGTAAGAAACAAAGCTTCCCGAATCTTCGATTGTCAGATTTTCTATGACTGCAAACATATCGGTTACGGCATCGATAGCAGGCCTTCCAATTTGCTCCCCACGAAACGGTTTGGAGAGTCTTGAGTTGACGGTACCTGGATGCATGGCGATTAATGCAGAATGGGGTTTTGTTCGAGCCCATTCAATAGAAGCTGTTTTGATCAACATATTGAGGGCGGCCTTTGAGGCGCGGTAGCTGTACCACCCGCCAAGGCGGTTATCCTCAATACTGCCTACCTTAGCAGAAAGTGTCACCATGATGCTATTTTTGGGGTCTAAAAGCTTGGAGAAGGAGTGGATGGTTAACGCTGGTCCAATAGCATTGATTTTCATTAAGGCTATTAATTGTTCAGCATTCAGATCATCAAGCTTCTTTTCAGGCATCCAGTCGTTGCTATGTAAGATACCAATCGTATTAATGATGAGTTGGAAAGGGCTATCTCTCAAAAGCGAATGAGCGCAACTCTCTATCGATTCAGGGTTTTGATAATCAATTGGGTGTTCTGCATGACGGTGAACACCAACCACTTCAGTGCACGATGGGTTTTGCTTGAGTAATTCTATAAAAGCAGATCCTATGGTGCCAGAAGAACCAATGATTAATGCACGAAAGGGGTTGGGCAGTATTTTCAAAATGGCCAATAAATGGTTTTACTTATAAACATACTAGATCACTATCAATCCTAAGATTTGATTTGTATGGAAATTTTAGTGGTTTAATCCTTTAGGGATTTAATTTAAGAGTGTTAGAAGAATTGTAATTTATGATGCTCAACAATGTTTTTCATAAAAATATGAGAAACTATAAGGAATCTATTTCAGTATAAAGATTATTTATTTCTAATTTCGAGTTCATTTATGTCCACTGTCAAGCAAATATTATCCCAAAAAGAGCACCTAATCGTTTCTGTAGAAAGCTCAGATGCTGTTTTATCTGCGCTACAAAAAATGAAAGACAATCGGATTCGGTCGATTCTTGTGATTGATGATGGCAAACTACAGGGTATCGTTTCACAGGGTGATTGTGCTATTAAAGTATTGCTCAATGGCCTTAGCCCTAAAACCACCAAAATTAGTGAAATAATGACCAACCATCCATTTGTCGTAGCAGAGGATTTTACGGCAGATCAATGCATGAGTATTATGAATGCTAAAAGGATTCGTCACTTACCTGTTCTCAAAGGGCAGAAAGTTCTTGGTATTATCTCGGTTGGTGATTTGGTAAAAGAGATTATGAAAAATCAAGATTCACAAATCAGTTTCCTTGAAAATTACATTAAAGGTCACGGCGTTAATTATTAAAATAGATGTAGGCTTTTCCATTTCAATGTTCATTCCCATAAGTTGGAAAATTGCTGTAACCTGTTTTAAGATTCGCCCAATCTGATTAGAGCCTAATTCAATAGAAAAAGCTCTTTTGCCCCTTAGTTATATCAGTTTTTTCGCCTAAGTATTTTGTGGTTCGGTCATATTGCCATGAAATTTTTTGTTAGATGAATAAGCAAACTTTATCAATAAGACTTAATATAGGCTCAATGAAGCAACTTGAAAAACTCACTCTGTTTTATGATGGAGCGTGCCCTTTATGCCAAGCTGAGATTCTTTTTTTAGAGAATCGCAATGTATTAGGCCTGCTCAATTTCGTTGACATTCATTCACGCGACTTCAATCCAAATGAAGCGGGCATTTCCTGTAATCAGGCCTTAGCCTCGATGTATGCACAATATGAAAGTGGACAATTAATTCAAGGGGTTGAAGTCTTTACACAGGCTTACCTTAGAGCCAACCTTCCTTTCTTATCTTGGATATTTTCTCGTTCTTATTTAAGGCCAATCTTAGATTCTTCTTATTGCTTCTTTGCCAAGTTTCGTCATCAAATATCCAAGATTTTTGGGCCAAGTGCTTTGTGGTTGGCTAAGAAGTCTAATAAAGTTGATTGAATATGAAAATTGAAAATATTGGCGTGATTGGTGCCGGTATGGCTGGTATATCTTGCGCTAAAGCGCTTGTTCAAGCTGGAAAAAAAGTCACATTGTTCGATAAAAGTGCTCATCCAGGAGGTCGAATGAGTTCTCGGATATTCGAGCATTGGACCGCTGACCATGGTGCGCAGTACTTTACCGCAAAAGGAGACTCTTTTAAGCTTATTACGAATTCGTGGCTCACAAAAGGTTTTATAAAGCCATGGTTAGGGAAAATCGTTTCCTACAATAAAAATGAAGTGGTAGATGTAGATCATTCCGTATTGCGTTATGTTGGAGTTCCAGCTATGAATTCATTAGCCAAATCTCTTGTAGCTGATATGACTGTGCAATTTTCACAGACAATTAATAAAATCGAAAAAGTGAAGAATTCTTGGAAACTATCTTCAAAAGAGCAGGGGCAGCATCAAGATTCTTTTGACCTGATTATTATGGCTATTCCCCCCAAACAAGCAGCAGATTTAATTCCAAAAAAAATGACAAATCTGCAGGAGATTTGTTTGAATACAAAGATGTTACCCTGTTGGACCCTTATCGCCTATCAAGATAGCGACATTACGCTACCTTTTGATGGAGCATTTATGGATGAAAGCCCTTTTTCATGGATAGCGCGTAATAACTCTAAACCTTCAAGAGCGAATTATGAATCCTGGACTGCTCAGGCAAATTCAGAGTGGTCAAATGAATATATTCATTACAGTAACTACGAAGTAGAGCTCTTATTAGTTAGTGCCTTTGAGAAAATCACTGGACAGCCTTGTAAGCTCTATCAAAGTCATTTATGGAGATATGCCAAAGTAGAGAGTCCTAGAAATGAATCCTTCCTTTTGGATCAAAGTAATCGAATTGGTATTTGTGGTGATTGGTTAGTAAATTCTACTATTGAGGGAGCTTGGACTAGTGGAGAAATGTTAGGTAAGCAAATTAACACAATTTTTGTTTAATACACGATAGAGTAAAGTGCTGTCCGAATGAATGTAATATGAAGTAATTGAATGATAGGTAGCCAAAAACTATGAGTAATTATGACGAAAGATGTTGCGGGACTGGTGTTTGTATTATTAATTCCCAAGGTCAGTGTTGGTGTGGTCAAGTTTGGGATGGCAACAAAATGGTAGCCCCAACTTTGAAACCTCTGATAGCTAAACCCCAGAGCAATAACGATGTCGAGTCTGAAGTTGAAGTGGATAAGGACTCAGAACAAAAGTAGCAGATCTATGCTTTTAGAAATAGCTAAGTGCACAGAATCTATTTCTTTTTGGTTAGTTAAATGACCAAGTTCAAATACCATCTTTAGCAAGTCTTAACCCTGTCATTTGCCAGCGTGAGTGGGTTGGAAAAAAATTACGATAAGTCATTCTGGAATGACCTTCAGGCGTGTATGCCGAGCTTCCTCTCAGAATCATCTGATTTGCCATAAACTTTCCGTTGTACTCACCAGCAATCCCACCCCATGGCTGATAGCCTGGATATGGGCTGTAGCTGCTACTCGTCCATTGCCAGGTTTTTCCAAAAAGATCATTATTGAGTTCTGTATTCGATTTAGCAAAAGCCTCCCATTCAAATTCAGTTGGTAGGCGGGCGCCAGCAAAGCCTTCGAGATTTTGACTAGCCCACCGCGCAAAAGCATCTGCTTCAAAATAGCTGATATTCGATACGGCCTCATGCATATGAATTGGTGAATTGCCATTCAGAGAAAAGCGGAAAAACTCATTTTGATCATTCTTATTCCAATACAAGGGAGCTGTCATTTTTTCTGCCTGAAGCCATGCCCAACCTGCATCTAACCACCATTGAAAATTTTGATAACCACCAGCTTCAATAAATCGAAGCCATTCAGAATTGCTAATGAGCCGATTACCTATCGAGTGAATCTGATTAAAGACAGAATGTTTGGGACCTTCATTATCAAAAGAAAATGCATCACCTTCACAGCCAATTTCTACCATACCGCTGACACCTTTAAGCCATTGAAACGACTTTTCTACTGCGGGGGGAGAGTTGTTTTGAGAAGAGTAGCTTGGAAAAAGTGAGTTGTTAGAGAATAGATGGTGAATATCCGTTAATAGTAATTCTTGATGTTGTTGCTCATGATTTATCCCGAGTTGTATTAACCACATTAATTCTGCAGAAGAATTTTCTTTTAATAGTTGGGTAACCCTATCTTCGATATTGCTACGCCATTGAAGAACCTCTGTTAGAGAAGGGCGTGTTAATAGACCACGTTTACTACGCGGATGCTTATCCCCGATTCCGTTGTAATAGCTGTTAAATAAAACAGCAAACTCAGGATTCCAATAGGCAAATTTTTCTTCAAAAGGTTTGAGAACCATGAC
>CANFOL010000020.1 GCA_947448695.1 Burkholderiaceae bacterium | reverse complement strand
GTTTTTAAGATTCTTGGAATAAAGCGATCGCGCATCTGTGCTCCACAGGCATATCTGCCTGTGGAATTAAATGCATAACCAACTAAGGGCTTACCATCCCTGACCACATCAGAAATCACTGCAACTACAGAAGTCGTCATTTCTGAAAAGTCAAATACAGAATTGCGTAAATTAGACTTTAATGGAACACTGATCTCGCGAATATCGACAATTTTCAAAACAAATCTTTCATTATTAGGTCAGTGGTGCAGTAGAATATTTTTGATACCCTGGTCGACCTTGAGCTTTGGTATACCAAGCCTCAAGATGCTTCATCGTTGGGCGCTCGACGGGTAAATTGAACCATCGATAACAAAGTAGGGCCATTGGAATATCAGCTATCGTAAAGTGCTGACCAGCAATATACGGCGTTTGACTCAATTGCTGATCCAATATCGTCGCAATCAGAATAAAGCTTTGACGAATTTTTTCTAGTTCTTCTAAATTACGTTCTGCTACAGGCGTGCGAATCCATCCCCAAAAAAGATTCCTCATGGGAGGCCATCCTACCGTGTTGTACCAATCTAACCATTGATCAATTTTTGCACTACTTTGCAAATCAGCAGGATAAAGGGAATGACTTTGATCATACTTGCGGGCGAGATAGCGCATAATTGCATGTGATTCCCACAAAATAAACCCATCATCATCAATTGTGGGAACTAAACCATTCGGATTTTTGCTTTTGTAATCTTCAGTTTTGTTCACCCCAAATTCCATGCCAGCATCGATTCGATGGAATGGCAATTGAATATCTTCACAAAGCCATAATACTTTTTGTACATTTATGGAGTTTAAACGCCCCCATACCGTGAGATTACTCATGCATGCCTCTTTTATATTTATTATTACTTTTAGATTATCGTCAATTTCGACTATTAATCATATAATAAAACCAAATTTTTATAAAAGTTGAGGCAATATGAAAAAAGTTCTGAATCTGTTTCCAATGGCTTTAATGTCATTACTTGTCTGTATCGTTGGCATTTTTCATTTGCCAACAGCTTTAGCCCAAGAATATCCTAATCGTGTAGTAAAAATTATCGTTCCATTTGCTCCAGGTGGTCCTTCAGACATTATTGCTCGCCTTTTATCGCAAAAACTTTCAGAAAACTTAGGTAAATCTTTTATTGTTGAAAATAAGCCTGGTGGCTCTGCCAATATTGGAATTGCACAAGTAGCTAAATCTCCGGCAGATGGCTATACACTCCTTTTAGTGAGTAGTTCTTTTGTAATCAATCCTTCCTTATTTGGTAATCCAGGTTTTGATGTTTTTAAAGATTTTGCTCCTATTGGAATGCCTGTAAGTTCTCCTAATATCCTGGTGGCTCATCCATCCTTCCCTGCAAAAAATATGAAAGAGTTGATTGCGCTAGTTAAATCTAATCCCGGTAAATTTGATTACGCTTCTCCAGGCAATGGAACAGGTCCACATCTCAGCGCTGAACTTTTAGTCTTAAGGGCCAATATTGATATGAAACACATTCCATATAATGGCGGAGGTCCTGCTTTACAGGCAGTTTTAGCTAATCAAGTGCCATTAGGCTTATCCGCACTTCCTCCTGCTATGTCTCAAATTAGCGGGGGTAAGTTAGTGGCTCTTGCCCTCACTAGCAAATCACGTATTTCTACTTTGCCCAATGTGCCAACAATTGCTGAATCAGGCTTCCCTGATTTTGAAGGTGATACGCAACAATTCGTGGCAGCTCCTGTAGGAACTCCTAAAGCCATTATTGATTTATTGAATTCAGAAATGTCAAAGATAGTAAGCTCACCGGAGATGAAGGAAAAATTAACCTCGATGGGTTATCTGATCTCTACACCAACACCCGATCAAACGAGCCAAATCATTAAAACTGAAGTCGATAAATGGTCCAAAGTGATTAAGTCAGCCAATATCAAACCAGATTAAATTCAACGTAGTTATTACTCTTAAGGAAAATTATGAGCACCACAGATGTAGAAGTCTTATTAGAAAAACAACGTATTCGTGAGGTAGTAGAGAATTGGGTCGTCTGGCGT
The DNA here is from genome assembly GCA_947448695.1 of Burkholderiaceae bacterium. Taxonomy (GTDB): domain Bacteria; phylum Pseudomonadota; class Gammaproteobacteria; order Burkholderiales; family Burkholderiaceae; genus Polynucleobacter. The sequence continues at coordinate 34,976 of CANFOL010000020.1, read as the reverse complement.
GACTCTGGTCAATGGGAAAAATTTAAAACTGTTTGGCACAGCGATGGTGTCATGATGGCAACTTGGTTTCAAGGACATTTTGAGGAATTTATCAAAGTCTCTATCGAAGGCTGGAATAAAGGCGTTAGCATTTTGCATTTTCTCGGGGGTTGTAGCGTTGAAGTAAATGGTGATCGTGCTATCGCACAAACAAAAATGACTATTACACAACGTGGTCCTGTCGATGGGGTTATTTGTGATGTGGTGTGTACTGGTCGCTTTTATGACTTCATGGAAAAACGTGAAGGTAGATGGGGCGTCGTTCTTCGTCAACCGATCTATGAAAAAGATCGTCTCAATCCACTCGATCCTGCAGCGAATCTTAAGCTCGATCAAGAATTATTAAATCGTTTCCCAGAAGGCTATCGTCATTTAGCCTATATTCAAACGAAACTTGGCTTTACTGTTAAACCAGATATGCCTCAACTCAAAGGCCCTGCAGTAGAAGCTCTTTATCAACGTGGTCAAGATTGGCTAAATCATGTTTAATAAACTTTCTTTAGTTCTTAAGTCCAGCGCATTAGTTGTATCTATCCTGACTGGTTCTGCGATGGCTCAATCTGGGTTTCCGGATAAGTCTCTTCATATCGTGGTTCCCCAACCCCCTGGAGGTGGCTTCGATTTGGTGGGCAGAGTCTTAGCAGATAAGTTAGCGCCAATCATGAAGGAAAGTTTTATTGTTGAGAACAAGCCTGGTGTAGGCACTGTGGTAGGTACTGATTATGTGGCCAAACAACCTGCCGATGGCTATACAGCGGTTGTAGGCTCTATTTCAAATATCGTGATGAACCCTTGGCTCTATAAAAACTTGCCTTATGACCCTATCAAAGACTTTGTTCCTGTTGGTCTTGTGACTAGTTATAGCTACACGTTGATTGGGCGCAAAGGATTGCCGTTTAATGATCTTAAAGGATTGATTAAATATGCTCAAGATAACCCCGGAAAATTAACTTATGCCTCGGGCGGTAATGGCACTGGTCAGCATGTTTTAGCTGCAGCTCTTTGGAAAAATGCCGGTGTGGACTGCGTTCATATCCCCTACAAAGGTGCCCAAGCAGCCTATACCGATATCATCGGCGGTCGTGTTGATTTATTCTTTGATCTCTCACCAACTGCAAAACCACATATTGATTCCGGTAGTGTTGTGACTTTTGCAACTTCAGGATCAACTCGTAATCCGAACCTGCCGAACGTGCCAACCGTCATTGAAACGGGTGTTTCCAATATTCAGTTGGAGTCTTGGTTTGGCTTGTTCTTGCCAGCTAAAACACCTGCAGCGATTGTGACTAAATGGCAAGAAGCCTTTAGCCAAGTCGCCAATCAAGCAGAGGTTAAAGATCGTTTTGAAAAAGCGGGGGGTAAGCCAATCGCCCCATCACCAGCTGAAGTCAAAAACATCGTGCAAAATGATTACAACCGTTGGAAGCAACTCATTAGTGCAGCCAATATCAAAGCAGATTAATGCTTTGGCAAGTTAGTCAGAGCCAACACTGACTGACTTGCCCATTTTGACTTCAATGGCATTTTTCAATAAAGCTGCGCTTCGGAAAATGCCATGAGCAAATTTACCGTATGGCATCATCAGAAAAAATCCCATCACAAAACCAAGATGAACACACAGCAATATGCCCATGAATGAAGTGTGTCGCAAAGCTAAGAGTGCTAATCCAGAAACACTAATGGCAAGTAATGAGGCAATAAAGCCAATATCCATCGGTTTTTGAGCAGCATCGCCGTGCAAAGGATGACGCTTGAGGTTGAGATACAGTAACCCAATGGGTCCCACAATTAAACCTAAACCACCAACCGTTCCCAGTATCACCGGCAAACTTGTATAGGAGTATGGCGCTTGCCAACCCAATAAATAATGAAACAAAGTGGCTACACTAGTTGCGGCAAAACAGAGTAAAAAACCATAAAAGGTCATGTGATGAAATCTTCTTCTCCATAAAGAAAATGCATCATCAGCTTCATTACAACCTTGTTGATGCCCACCACCTAAATTTTTTAAAGTAAGAACGTCATGCGTCGCATTTTTTGCTGCACCTAACATCATGGGATCATTAGACACCTGTTGCCAAAACCCACGAACCCCTATGGTTAATGCCAATACCACCAGCAAAAAAACACTTCCAAAGATCATTGCCATACTATTATGTGGAAAAATGGCATAAAAATTAGCATCTGTATTGGTATTAAATAGTCCAGTACTACTGGTTTGTAAACTGAGTAAAAATAAAATGATGGCAATCGAAGTCAGCATAGTCAAAGCAAGGCCATTCTTTTGATAAATACTTCCCAATTGCTTAGGCCATGCATAGGTTTGATAGGTTTCGAGACGAACTTTTGCCATCGATTGTGGTATGTTGACCCCAAATTCATTTGGCGGTGCATACTGACAGGCATGTAAGCATGCGCCACAGTTATGACATAAGTTCGACATGAAATGAACATCGGCAATATTAAATTCCAAACGTCTAGTCATTGACTGGAAGGTCGCGCAAAAGCCCTCGCAATAGCGACAAGCATTACATATCTGTAAAACCCGTTGCACTTCGGCAACTGCTGCTGATGGCGTATCAAAGTTTTTTGCATCAGTAATTAAGGTATTAAGCGTTTGCATAGGATTCTTTCATTCTCTTGACTGCATCTGCAGCAGATTGGCCAGCGATTCTGCCAAAAATAGTTCCAATCGACATACCAATGCCTGCGGTATAGCCTTTTCCTAAAACATTACCCGCCATCAGCTCCCCAGCTACAAAAAGATTCGGGCTGGCTTTTTCATTAAAGAATACAGCGGCAGTTTCGTCTGTTTTTAAACTAAGATAGGTAAAGGTAATTCCAGGACGAAGAGGATAAGCATAAAAAGGGCCCTGCTCAACCGGTAATGCCCAATGGGTTTTTTCCGGACTTAAGTTTTCCGTATGGCAATCATCAAGGACGTTGTGATTAAATGTACCAACTCGACAAGATTGATTAAACTCATTGACGGTTTGATTGAGTTGATCAACGTCTAAATAAAGCTGCTCTGCAATTTCAGAAATAGAGTTTCCTTTGATGGCTGGAAACACGGGAGGCATAAAACGCCCAATAGCTTTAGAGTCAATAATGGAGTATGCAATTTGACCTTGCTGCAGTGCTACTAAACGACCCCAAATCGCATAACGCTTCGGCCAAAAATCTTCGCCTTCGTCGTAAAAACGTTTCGCAAATTGATTGACCACAATGCCTAGTGAAACACAATCCAATCGTGTACAAATGCCGCCATCATATAAAGGTGAGCGTGCGTCAATGGCAACGCAATGGCCTTGTGTCACATCACCAATTTGATCAGCCCCTTGATCCAGAAGATTCTTGAGAACATCACCGCGATTAAATTTGGTGCCACGAATCAAGAAATTATCCGCTGGCCATTCACCGTTATCATTTTGACCCCATGCTTCTTTTAACCACTCACGATTCGATTCAAAACCGCCGCAAGCAAGGACACATGTTTTACCAGAAATCACTTCGCCATTTTCTAAAACAACACTTTCAAACTTGCCTTCTTGAATATTGACATGTTTGACCGTGGCTTCATAACGAATCTCTATACCTAACTGCTCAGCACTTCTAAAAAAAGCATTTACCAGCGCCTTGCCGCCACCCATAAAAAAGGCATTGGTTCTTGCAACATGCAATGTGCCAGATAGGGACGGTTGAAAATGAACGCCGTGCTTACGCATCCAATCACGTACCGTGGAAGTGCCACGAATAATGATGCGTGCAAGTTTTTCATTGGTGAGCCCGCCAGTGACTTTGAGAAGATCTTGCCAAAACTCTTCTTCAGGATAAGCTTCAACTAAAACATCTTGAGGATCATCATGCATGCAACGTAAGTTGCGCGTGTGAACTGAATTACCACCGCGCCATTCGAATGGAGCTGACTCTAAGATGAGAACTGATGCGCCACCTTCTCTAGCTGTTAAAGCTGCGCAAAGTGCAGCATTGCCCCCACCAACAACAATAACATCAAACATGGATAGCCTATTAATTGTGTAAATTTCATAACAATTATAGCGTTTTAATAGATTTACTTCGCTTGAATTCCTACGGCAAATTAAATTTTAAAACCGTTAAAGGTTTCTTTAGCAAAGATCTCTTCCATCGTGAAAGTTTGCTTCAAAAGAGCTTGCTCACAGGAATAACGCATTAAAGTTTCTAAATTATGTTTTGTCCCAGCAATATTCCAAGGCCAGTAATCTTCGCCCATCTCACTGCGCACTTGATCAAGGTAATAATTCATCCACGGAAACATTGTTTTTAATACAACTGTTTCTTTCATGTCTTGATAGACCAATTTTTGAGAAGCTAAAAAGGCTTTATATAAAGACATTGCAATCCAAGGATTAGCTTCGTAGACGCTGCGTTTAATTGCGATGACATGCATGATCGGGAAAATTTTTGAGTGCTGATAATAACTGCGCTCAACTTCCCCGTAATTTGGAAATAAACGTTGGATGTGTGGGTTAGACGATTGAAAACAGGAAGGTGTTCGTGCTGTATAAAGTGCGTCGATTTCACCATCTTTGAGCATTTGAGATAGTGTCTGATGTTGCTCAATGGGTTGGACTTTAATGTTTTCAGGCAATTGCAACTTGATCTTTTCACTTCGTCCGGGCTGCTCAGCCCCACCAGTGAAGTAGTTGAGTTGATCAAATGGCACCCCAAAATCATCTTGTAATATGCCCCGAATCCACACTGCTGCTGTCATTTGATATTCTGGCGTTCCAACACGTTTTCCAATCAAATCTTTTGGCTCGCGAATACCTGAATTAGTATTGATAAAAATACCGGAATGCCGGAATGCACACGACGGAAAAACCGGGATAGCTATAAAAGGCTTTTCTGGTTTTTGTAGAGACAGCAGATACGAAGATAGTGATAACTCTGCCACATCAAATTCTTGATTAGCTAAGGTACGAAAAAAAATCTCTTCAACTGGCAAGCTTAAGTAGTTAAGATCGATCCCCTCAGGAACAATACTACCCTCCATTAACGCCCGGGTTCGATCGTAATTCCAGCAGGCGAGGGTTAATTGCAACTTGGACATGAATTAAGCTTTATAACCTGTTTTTTCATAAAAATAAGCAAGTGCAGCTTCTGCGACAACTTGGTCTTCCACTGCTGTGCCAGAACTAATGCCGATACCCCCCACAATTTGTCCGTCAACAAAGACCGGGAATCCACCACCAATAATGCTAAAGTGTCCGCCATTGGTCACATGAATCCCAAAAGTAGATTTACCTGGCACACATAACTCGTTATAGACATGCGTGCCTTTGCGTGCGACAGCGCCCGTAAATGCTTTATCAATTGCAATCGGTGTGCTACTGACTTTGCCGCCATCCATGCGATCAAACGCCATTAAATGGCCTGATTCATCGGTTACAGCAATACACATCGGTATTTTCATTTCTAATGATTTTTGGGTAGCACCATCAATCAGTACTTTTGCTTCTGCAAGGGATAAACGTTGAATAGTTAACATGTCGGGCTCCTATAGGTATCAGTTATTCTTTGACGATATTTTGTGTGGCTAATATTTTTTGATATTTAACAAAATCACTTTGCAACATTTTATTAAATGCATCTCTTGAAATACTTTTAGGCTCTAAACCTTCTTCAATTAATCGCTCTCGAATGGTCGGATCTTTTACGATTTCATTGACTTCTTTATTTAATAAATCTAGCACGGCAACTGGTGTGCCCTTCGGCGCCACTAAACCAAACCAACCTGAAGAATGAAAGCCAGGTAAGCCGTCGGAGATTAATGGAAATTCTGGATACTTTGACATCCTAGATGTTCCTGCAACCCCCAAAATTCTTAATTTGCCACTACGTTCATGCTGAATAATCGATGGCATAGGATTAAACATAAATTGCACGCTACCACCCAACAGGTCATTTAAGCCTTGTGAGCTCCCCTTGTATTGCACTTGGGTCGTTTGTATCCCAGCCGTCATGCCAAACAAAACTCCCGCAAGACCTTGTGTCGAGGCAGTGCCCCCAGAGGCCCAATTTAATTCATTAGGATGAGACTTACCATATTCAATTAACTCCTTAACAGACTTGACCGGTAATTTAGGATTAACGGCTAAGACCAAGGGCGCATCAGTAAAAATAGCAACTCCCGTAAAGTCTCCCAATGGGTCATAAGGCTGATTTTTAATGATCGATGGTGTCATCAAAAAAGTGGGGGTGGCCAAACCTAGGGTATAACCATCGGCAGCTGACTTGGCTACAAAATTCATACCAATCGTATTGCTACCACCACCACGATTTTCAATCACAACAGTTTGCTTAAGTCTAAGCGTAAGTTGCTGACCAATTAAGCGTGCAACTTGGTCAGCTCCACCACCTACGGCATAGGGAACAATAATCGTAATCGGTTTCTTGGGATAATCTGTCTGTGCATAAGAGATTCCAAATAAGAAAAAAATATTTAAGGCAAATGCTTTTACCCAGAAAATCAACTTCACCCATTACTCCCTATTTAATTAAAAAATCTGTTGTCTTAAGATACGCTTCTAATGCTTTTAAATCATCTCCACCAATGGGCGGATGCGGAGGATAAGGATCTCCAGCAGATAGGCCTAACAATTTAAAAGAAGCTTTCATTGTCGGCGTAAGTCCATGTCCCATCCAGCGATTTGGATAAGTAGCAAATTGCAATTGCAGACGGGTTGCTTCTTTTAAGTCACCTTGAATAAATGCTTTGACTACCTTATTGGCCAAGTATGCTGCTGGGGGTGGCAAGGTAATGCCTGAGCCGCCTAACTGCAAGGTTATCAATAACATTTGCATCGTTGTAAAGTACCTAGCATGTCCAGCAAGCTCAATTTCAGCAATCAGTCTTGAAACACGTGATAAGTCACGTGAACTTTCCTTGAGGTAATCAATCCCTTTGAGTTTAGACAATGCAATCGTGGTCGGAATCGATACATTTGCACCAGGTCCAGGATTTAGATAAAGAACCATTGGTACTTTAATTTCCTGCAACACTGCTTGAAAATAATCTAAAGTTTCTTGATGAGATGGTTCGCCACCAAAAGCCCGCAAAGGTGCTAAAAGTTGAACAGCCTGCGCCCCTAAGTCTTGGGCATAATGCGCAAGTTCAATCGCAATTTTATAAGAAGGATGTGAGATTCCCACAGCAACAGGACATCTATCGCCCACGAACTCAATCGTTTTTTTGATGAGCTCTTTACGTTCTTCTAATTTAAGATAGTGATACTCTTGGGCCTCAACACCTGCAGCAATAACCATTGCCGCATCACAGTCATCCACAACGTAATTAACGCCTTTTTCTAATAATGCATAGTCAACCTGTTGTTGATCATTAAAAGGAGTTAAAGGTGGAATAATTAACCCAGGTAATTTTAGTTCTAAACTCATTGGTCTCCTCCAATTGCATGTTACATAATCACACGTAAGCTGGCTTTTGCTCTAATTGTTTAACTTGAAATCCAGCTACATTTTTATAATCGTTCAGTATAGCTTCCATTTCTGATTGACTGATAACGTCTTCAATTTTGTTAAATCGTTTTCCACCAGTCCGCTCGTACACCACCTTTAAGATGGTATCTGGAGGGTTTGCACGATTCATCAAAACCACCTTACCCGTTGCCGCAACACGTTCTTTGTCATATTCCTGAAGGGCTGTTTGATTTACGCCATGGCGTTTGAATGCTCCCGTTAAAAATCTTGCGTCCAAGATTGTTTGGCCTGCACCATTCGAACCTCGTGGATACATTGGATGGGCGGCATCTCCCATCAATGTAATACGGTCATTGGTCCATGTGGGTAAGGGATCACGGTCAACCATTGGATACACCATAAATTTTTCGGTTTTTTTGAGTAAACCCTTTATGTCGAGCCAATCAAAATCCCAACTGTCATAAGCATCATAAAAATCTTCTAGCTTGGCTGCACCATGGAAATTCCATTTTTCTGGCTTAGGACGAACTTGAGTTGCAACAAAGTTCATCAGTTGATTACCCTGATCATCAATATTGTTTCGAATTGGGTAAATCATTATTTTCCCAACCGGCATCCAACCGGCACGAATGGTGTCCGCGCCACTTAAAAAGGGCTTAAATGGTGTAACGCCACGCCAAATGGTGTACCCAGAATATTTTGGCTCACCTTCATTGGGATACAACAATCCCCGTAAAACAGAATAAATCCCATCACAACCAATCATGACAGAGGATCTAACAGACGGGAGTGGTTCATTATCACGGTTGACAAAGTGTGATGTCACGCCGTTAGCGTCCTGATCATAGCCAACAAATTTATGATTTGTAGCGATTACATCATCCCCGAGTCGCTCCTTAGCGGCTTCCAGTAACAGCATTTGTAAGTCGCCACGGTGAATTGAGAATTGCGGCCATTTATAACCAGCGGCTTGACCAACAATTTCCCGATAAATTAATTGACCATGGTGATTGTAGTAAGAAGCATCTTGCGTACGAATACCCACGCGGTCTAATGCAGGCAATAAGCCCAATTCTTCTAACTCACGCACTGCATGAGGCAACAAATTAATACCTGCGCCTAATGGCTGTAGTTCTGTAACCGATTCATAAATGCGACATTTAACCCCGATCTGATGCAAACTGATGGCTAAAAATAATCCAGCAATGCCTCCACCCACAATGGCTACTTCAGTATCTTTTTCCATTTTTTATCCCTTTAAATATCTTAAATAATATATTCCATATTAAAAATCTTGTCTAATATATAAAAGTGCTAAATTAATACTTTTAAGATATAAAGGTATTTTTGTGGAATTAAGGCATTTACGATATTTTGTAGTTGTTGCCCAGGAAGAGCACATGACCCGTGCTGCAATAAAATTAGGTATCCAACAACCGCCATTAACGCAGCAAATTCAAGCTCTTGAAAAAGAACTCGGGGTCGAATTGTTTCTCAGAAAATCGCGCCGAATTCAACTAAGTCCAGCTGGCAAAATCTTTTTAACGGATGCTTTAGCCATTTTGGCAAGTGTCGAAGAATCTGTTCAACGCGTACGGCGTTTTGAATTAGGTGAGGAAGGCAACCTTCGATTAGGCTTCACTAGTTCTGCATCGATGCATCAAATGACGCCCGACTTAGTTCGTGCCTTCAGAGAAACCTACCCACTCATCAAACTTGATATCGAGGAAGGCGCTGCCCATGATCTGATGAACGCACTTGATCAAGAAAAAATCGATATTGCTTTTTCTCGCTCATCAGTTAAGCACTATCCAGGAATAGAAAGTATTGAACTTTTAAAAGAGGATATGGTAATTGCCATGCCAATTAACCATGCTTTAAGCCAAACTCCAAATGAAGTACTTCGCCTGAAAGATTTACAGCATGAAAATTTTATTTTTTATCAGCAAGTCAATGGCTCAGGGATTAAGGAGAGCTTAATCAATGAATGCGCTAAGGCGGGTTTTGAACCTAAATCAGCACAAGTCGTTTATCGTATTATTGGCGCATTACATATTGTCGCCTCAGGTTTAGGCATCGCTATCGTTCCAAAATCGATGCAAGCGATTCAACCTGTAAGTGTCATTTATAAAACCTTTCATCCAAATTCAGTTTTAACAGTTCCTCTGAGTCTGGCCTACCGAGAGAACACTTCTAAATTGGCAGTGAAAAGGTTTCTTACTCTTGCACATGAATTCACAAAGGATTGGTGCGCAAAGCATTAAGATATCGTTTTAAGGGATTTTCATGTCAGATTCAAAAGCACCAGCATTTGCCGCCTTCAAATTTGTGGGCTTTCGATTTCACGTTATAACTTATATGCTGGCCATGATGGCCGATAGCGTTGAGCATGTCATTAGTTATTGGATGCTCTATCAAAAATTTCATTCTCCAGAACTTGCAGGGTTTGCTGTCCTTTCTCACTGGCTGCCTTTTTTATTCTTTTCAGTCCCCGCTGGTGCTCTAGCTGATAAATATGATCCTCGCAGATTGATTCAAGCAGGTATCGCTTTATTTATGATTTGTTCCCTATCCTGGGCATATCTATTTATTACGGATACGGTTGAGCAATGGCATGCCATGATTTTATTAGTACTTCATGGCTTTGCAGGAGTTCTGTGGCACACCATCTCGCAAATCCTTTTATATGACATTGTGGATGCCTCAGTCTTGCCGAGTGCAGTTCGTATTTTGGCAAGCGCTCGTTATCTTGGCTTGTTAATCGGGCCCGCTGTAGGTGGCGGACTGATGTTAACGGTGGGTCCAAAATACGGTCTGATTGTGAATGCTTTTCTGTACCTGCCAACTATTTGGTGGTTAGCAACTGCGCCTTATGGGCCTGCATTTCGTATTGGCGAGGCTCCTGTCAAGCGCGCAGTTAGAGGGTTCCAAGATATTGTTCAAACCATTCGAGATATTTCTGGAAAAAGTGTCATTGTCTCAATGATTCTGCTGGCTGGCACTGCCTCATTTTTTGTCGGTAATGGCTATCAAGCACAAATGCCAGGATTTGCCCAAGACTTAGGACATGGGGATCCCGGTCTCTTATATAGTCTTCTACTAGGAGCTGATGCCGCGGGCGCTTTGATTGCCGGTATTGTTTTAGAAAGTCGTGGATTCTTAAGACCCCATCCCCGCACAGCCCTAATTTTAGCTATTTGCTGGTGTGTAATTTTATTAACCTTTGCTCTCAATCAAAGTTATTACTTCGCGATTGCCCTGTTACTTGTCTGTGGTTTTTTTGAATTAGCATTTAACTCAATGGCGCAAAGCATTGTTCAAATCAATGCCCCAACCGAAATTAGGGGGCGTGTCATTGGGCTCTACAACATGGCCGCCCTAGGTATGCGTGCTGGATCAGGGATTACAGTTGGACTGGTCGGTGGCATGATTGGGATTCATGCTTCTTTAGCAATTGCAGCCACCACTCTCCTGTTCATCATTAGCTTTATCTTGATGCGCTATGGTCGCTCACTTTAATAAAGTAGGCTTTTCTTTTGCAAACGGCGTTACTTGTTCCCAAGCAAATCCCATCTGTAAAAGTTCAAACTCACCTTGAGGTTTACCAATCAACTGTAATCCAAACGGTACGCCCTGATGAAATCCTGCAGGCAAAGCCAAAACAGGCAAGCCTGCGAGGGTGGGGCCAATAACTACCTCCATCCAACGATGATAGGTATCCATAGCATGTCCCGCAATGGCTTTTGGCCATGTCTGTTCAGCTGAGAAAGCAAATACTTGCGCGCTCGGCAATACCAACACATCATACGTTTTGAAGAGTCTTTGCAGCTCTTTCCTCCAAGCGGTGCGGATCACTGAGGCGTTATAAATATCGATTGCCTTGAGCGCGAGGGATTGTTCTATTTCCCAAATAGCTTCAGGTTTGAGTTGGGATCGTTGCTCCGGATTTTGGTACAAAGGCATTAACTTACCTCCAGTAACAAAGGCTCTCAATGTTACCCATGATCGCCAAAGTTCACTCATGTTAAATTGCACTTTGACTGAATCAACTATACATCCCATAGCTTCAAAAAACTTAAGGCTTTGTGTGGATTGATCGAGTAAGCCTTCTTCCATTGGCAAATAGCCGTCAAAATCGCCAAGCCAAGCTACACGCTTGCCTTGTAATTTCGCCTCAAGTGATTGTTGATAGATTGCAGGTGAATCCCGTAAGCTTAGGGGATGACGTTCATCATAGCCAGCTTGTATCGCTAGCATGATCGCCAAATCAGATACGTTCCTAGCCATGGGACCATCGGTGGGCAACTGATCGTAATAGACTTCCGCGCCCGTGCCCGATGGAACTCTTCCTTGCGATGGGCGTAAGCCATAAACATTATTCCAGGCACTTGGATTCCGCAGTGAACCTCCAAAGTCACTCCCATCAGCAATGGGTAACATCTGCAGTGCAAGTGCAACCGTTGCACCACCACTACTTCCACCAGCAGATTTGCTTTGATCATAGCTATTCAAGGTAGTACCAAACACTTGGTTATAGGTATGTGACCCAAGTCCAAATTCAGGGACGTTGGTTTTCCCAATCAAAATACCCCCTGCAGCACGCATGCGCTCCACCACGATCGAATCTGGTGCCTGTAAATTATTTTTAAAAATGGGGGAACCCAAGGTCGTGGGAATGCCTCTTGTACCTGCAAGATCTTTTGGTGCAAGCGGAAACCCATACAAGAAACCCTTATTAGACACTCGTAGAAATTGTTGGTCTTTTTCCCGAGCCAACTGCAACAAAAGATCTTCATCTTGCAAAGAAACAATCGCATTCACATGGTGGTTGAGATTTTGGATCTGTTGCAGATAAGCCCGCATTACTTCTTCACAAGATACTGTTCTCTGATGAATCAGCTGGGATAACTCAATCGCTGTTAAAGAAATAATGTTTTGTTCTGACATAATAAATTCCAAGAAAGATATAAATTGATTCTACTCAATTTGACGCATCAACCATACTTTGACTTCTGATCTTATAGATGGAATGTGCTAATTTATTTATATCAGCAGTAAAATGGACTATCTATGTCATCCAAACCTTTTATTTCCCCTTTAACGAAAGAAGAAATCTGGTGGGCGCCACTTAAAAACCGGGTCTTTAGCATGCTATGGCTTGCCTGGATGACTTCCAATATCTGTATGTGGATGAATGATGTAGCTGCTTCCTGGATGATGACGGATTTAGATGCCTCCCCTACTTTAATTGCACTGATTCAAACGGCATCTAATTTACCCGTATTTTTATTAGGATTACCTAGCGGGGCCTTCGCAGATATTTTGAATCGGAAAAAATACTTTATGGCAACCCAAATTTGGATTGCCTTAAATGCCGCTGTTCTATGCTTTATGACCTTTACCAATTCGCTAAACGCACCCTTATTATTATTTTTAACATTTACGAATGGTATTGGTCTTGCAATGCGCTGGCCTGTCTTCGCCGCTATCGTGCCAGATATTGTGAATCGCGAACAACTTCCCTCGGCACTTGCCCTCAACGGTGTGGCGATGAATGCCTCCCGAATTATTGGACCACTTGTGGCGGGTGCGTTAATCGCCAGTGCGGGTACTGAGTATGTTTTTGCATTAAATATGGTGCTCTCCTTGGGCTGTACCGTATTAATCTGGCGCTGGAAATATACCTCTACTGTCTCACCTCTTCCAGGTGAGCGATTTTTAGGTGCTATTCGTGTAGGTATCCAATATGTCAAATCATCTGCTCGGATGCGCGCTGTTTTATTACGTGTCTTTATCTTTTTTGTTCAATCATCTGCATTAATGGCACTTTTGCCCGTCATCGCAAAGGACCATTTCAATGGGGATGCAAAAACTTTCACCATCTTACTTTCCTGCCTTGGATTTGGGGCTATTGTGGCCGCGTCGCAACTTCCTCGCCTACGTCATCGCTTTGATAGAAACCAATTAGTCCCTATCAGCCAAATTTTGCAAGCATTTGCTTCTATTGGTGTTGTTCTTGCCCCTTCATTATGGTTGGCGGCGATCATGATGATGTTAAGTGGGGGATTTTGGATTTTGACAGCAAATTCCTTGTCCATCTCTGCTCAACTTGCTCTGCCAAGCTGGATTAGGGCGCGGGGAATGTCCATTTTTCAGATGTCTTTAATGGGCGGTAGTGCCATTGGTGCAGGCATTTGGGGGAAGCTTACGACTCACTCAAGTGTTACTTTTAGTGTGATTTGTGGATCCATCTTTGGCATCATCGCAGTGATGTTAACCAAACATCTCAAGATTGAGGGCGGCACCGAGGAAGATATGACGCCGGTATGTCCGATTGAACACCCTATTCCAGATCGTGATATTGATCACGAAGCTGGTCCAGTGATGATTTCTTTGGAATACAAAATTGGTAGTGAAAATATTGTGGCATTTAAAGAAGTGATGCAACGCTCTCGCGATGCCCGCCTGCGCCAAGGTGCCATGTCATGGAGTCTGTTTGAAGATGCGGAAAAAGTCGGGATGATGGTGGAAAATTTTGTCTTTGAAACTTGGGCAGACTACCTCAGACGTTTCGATCGTTTCACCACCAATGACCTCAATCTTCAGGAAGAGCGCTATCAATATCACGTGGGTACTAGACCTCCAAAAATTACTCGTCGTGTCGCAACTTCTTTTTCTGAGAGTAATTAAGTAATTTTGAAGCTATATTCATTTTTTTGGTTTTATTAACTTAGCAAGCTTTGCCATTTGAACATCATTTTCAGTAGCACTTTTTTCTAATTGATCTAAAACAGCTAAGCGATCAGCTTCTTGACGATTTTGGCTTAGCTTTAGTTTCCCGACCATGGATTCAATCTTAATTTCTAAGCCACACAGAACGGAAATCATCGAATCTGTATAGTCTTTGGGCGCATCGCTCATTTGCCAATCTGATCCACGTCTAGGCTCGTGCCAATTGGTTACTTTTTCTAAATGCAACCTAATCCAGGTTTTATCTTCTTGCAGAGCTAATCTTCCACGTATATGAACAACCGAATAATTAAAAGTAGGAACAACTTTGCCGGATTCTTTTTTAGTCGGATACCAACTTGGGGTGATATAGGATTGTGGGCCTTGAAATACAACTAAAACCTCGACACCGCCTTTGGTTTTTACAAAATCATATAAGGGATTCACTTTAGGTATGTGCGCTTGTAAAGTCCCTTCTTCGTAAAAAAAGGCAAATGATTCGCACTAGCTACTCCCTGATCAATGGTGACTATGATTCCTAAAGGGTACTCCTGAATAATAGGCAATAAAATTTCAAGGCGCTCTTCCTTAAAATGATGAGGTAAATACATCTTGATTTCCTATTGAGTATTTGAAATGACTTAGATTCAATATACAGCATAATAAATTTACAACCAATGTATCTTCTTAAAGCGCCTAAATAGGAGGTAGCACCCGCCAAAAATAATTCCTAACGCCATGGGGTATCCATACGGCCATTGCAACTCTGGCATTGCTTCAAAGTTCATCCCCCAAATTCCGGCAAAGGAAGTAGCTAATCCAAAAATTCCAGCCCAAGCGGCGAGTCTTTTAGTAATTTCAGTTTCATCAATCGTTACCAAAGAAAGATTCACTTGAATCAATTGTGATAAAGCACTTTCCAATGTGTCGATTCGATCAACGACGCGTTTAAGGTGATCCTGTAAATCACGGAAATACTCATTTAATTCTCCACCTTCAAGAACAGCAGGTAATCTTCCGCCACTAAAGTTGGCAAATTTTTCAAGTAAAGGGACACACGCATGTTTCAAGATTGATACTTTGCGTTTCATATAGTACAAGGTTTCAACATTACTGCGCCCGTTGATCTTTATCTTTGTAAAGACGTCTTCTTCAACGATATCTAGGTCCAACTCCATCTCGTTAAGAACTTCGAAATAATGATCAACAACATAATCAACTAATGCATATAAAACGTATCTTGATCCTAACTTAAGTAGGTGAGGCTCTTTTTCACAGCGTGCTCGAACACCTAAGAAATCCTGAGGACTATTCTTGCGAATCGATAAAATAAAATTCTTACCGGTAAAAATATCTAATTCACCTATTTGCAACTCTTTATCAGGTAACAAGGTAATTAAATGCGCAACAGAAAAAAGAACATCTCCATATTCTTCTTTTTTGGGTCGTTGATTACTGTGGCGAACATCTTGAATGGCTAACTCATGCAAGTCAAACTCCTCTTGCATCTTCTTAATTTCTTCATCGCTTGGATCCTTTAATGCAACCCAAACAAATACATTCTCTTTTTTTAGATTCTCACTGACATCTTCAAAAGTGATATCGGCTAATTTATAGCCATCTTTGTATGCAACACAATTAATCAACATAAAAAAAATCCTTCACAGTTTCCTGTAAAGGATTTTAATCAATCTATACGAAAGTTTTAAATCAGATCATTAAGCCTTCGCTGCAAATGCACTGCACCAGCCATTACCTGAAACTTGCTTACCTGGGAAAATTTGGCAACCACCTGCTGCTGATCCAGCTGCACCTTTATACAAAGAGCAACCATTGCACTTTTGTGCAGCTTTGTGCTTTGGATATTTAGCAGCGTCAACTTTTGTAGTGTCTGCTTTATAGCCTAAACCAACCGCTTGAGGATCAGTCTCTGGGAGCATTGGATCTGCAGCAAACGCAGTCCCAGCTGTTGCAACAGCTAAGCTAGAGGCAGATAAAATAATGAATTGGCGACGATTAGTTTTCATGGCAGTTCCTTTTAATGGGGTTTTAGTTAAATCTAAAGAAAGCATAAAGGATAATGATTATTTCCGTAAATATTTCATAAGAAATTGTTTTTATTAGCCTTTTAAATGAAAATGATTCTCAATTGAATTACATTCTCTTATTTATAACGACTTCCTAATAAAGATAAGAATTCACGGCGTAAATTAGGATCTTTTAAGAAGGTTCCACGCATCACACTATTCAGCATCTTCGCATCAGAGTCTTTTACTCCGCGCCATTGCATACATAAGTGATCTGCATCCATGACGACCGCTAAACCTAAAGGCTTCATTTTTTCTTCTAAGACATCCGCTAACTGAATTACTGCTTCTTCTTGAATTTGCGGTCTGCCCATAACCCATTCAGTCATCCGAGCATATTTGGATAAACCAATCAAATTACTTTCTTTATTCGGCAAAACTCCAATCCAAACCTTACCCATAATTGGACATAAGTGATGGGAGCAAGCGCTTCTCACTGCAATTGGACCAATCACCATTAATTCGTTCAACTGCGAAACATTAGGAAACTCAGTGAGGGACGGCATCGGTAAATATCTGCCGGCAAATACTTCTTTAACAAACATCTTAGCTACTCGATTCGCAGTATCCTGAGTATTGTGATCGCCCACGGTGTCAATCACCAAGCTATCAAGGACGTCTTTCATCTTATCCTTAACTTCAGCATAAATAGCATCAAGCTCACCAGGCTCTAAATAATCGGAAATATTATCGTTCGCATGAAATCGAACCTGCGCTTTTTTAAGTCTTTCACGAATTTTTACAGATACTGGAACACCCACATCGTCAGCATCTTGATTTTCTTTTTTTGAACTCATATTAAATGTTAGAAATTGTTATACATCCATTGTCGCAGTAAATGCATTACATTTCTCGTGATGTCATTTTTCTACTTTTTTTGCCCGATTTTGCCTTCAGTCCGATTCATTAATTTCTGAATATTAGATTGATGTCGCCAAATGAGTAAGATCCCAATCCCTAAAACTGCAATGCACACATCTTGGTGAACAGTGTTTGCTGTAAAAAACAAAAAATAGGCGTACAAGGGCGCAAAAATAGCAGTTGTTAAGGCAGCTAATGATGAGTATCGAAAAAAGAAGGCCATCATCAACCAAGTACTCAAAGCGGCTAATCCTAAAATCCAATGTATCCCAAACAAAACTCCAGCCGCAGTCGCTACCCCTTTACCCCCTTTGAAGCGATGAAACACTGGAAATACATGCCCTAAAAAAACTGCAAAAGCTACCCATGCGATTACCCAATGCATCGCTTCTTGATCATCAACGACGCTCTTAGCAACCATGACGGCAACGAATCCTTTAAGAGCGTCCCCAAGCAAAGTCAAAATCGCTGCTTTTTTATTACCTGTCCGAAGCACATTGGTGGCTCCAGGGTTTCCAGACCCATATGAATATGGATTGGGTAAACCCATGAATTTACTGACTAAAACTGCAAAGGATATAGATCCTAAAATGTACGATCCAATCATAAGTGCTATTGCAAACCATGTAGTCATGTCATCCTCGAGGGTGATGTTGTTGATGAATATTCTTTAAACGCTCTCTTGCAATATGCGTGTAAATTTGTGTAGTCGAAATATCCGCATGCCCTAATAATAGTTGAACCACTCTTAAGTCTGCTCCATGATTCAGTAAATGCGTCGCAAAAGCGTGTCTTAGGGTGTGCGGGGACAAATGCCCCGGTATGCCTGCAATCACAGCATATCTTTTGATGACATACCAAAATGCCTGGCGAGTTAAACAATTCGCTGTATGTCGACCTATAAATAAATATTCACTCGTTTGATGCTCGAGTAAGCCTGGTCTTGCTTGTTCTAGATATTGTTGTATCCACTGTGCAGCTTCACCGCCAAAAGGAACAAGGCGCTCTTTATTCCCTTTACCACCAATAATATGAATAATCCCTTCATTTAAACGTAAATGAATGAGCTTGAGGTGAATGATCTCGGAGACCCTTAAGCCACTAGCGTACATTAGCTCAATCATCGCGCGATCACGAAGTCCTAAATCCTCTTGTACGTCCGGCGCTTGGAGTAATGCCTCAATCTGAGACTCTGTCAAACTAGTCGGAAATCTCATCGCTTGTTTAGCAGGTCTTAAATTGATGCAGGGATCTTCCATCAGTAAGTTTTGCCGAATCATGTAACGAAAAAATCTTTTTAAAACGGTTAATCGTCGATTGGCGGATGTGGCTTTATCAGCTCTTCGCTTGGCCATAAAATCGGTGATTTCAACGGTCGTGGTTTGTATAATATTTTTTTGATATATCTTCTCAAGCCACTGAGCAAAAATCTCTAAATCACTTCGATATGCTTCAAGTGTATTTTTAGACAGTCCATCCTCTAACCATAGGGCATCGACAAAGCTACCAATGTAATCTGTGCTTTGCCGTAAAATAGGCGATTGTTCATTGATTTTCTTCATCGACCTTACAATTTTCTTTTGAATACCGCCTTTATTCTTCTTCCTGATTTTATGCTGATTTTATTGGCATGGTGCATTAATCGCTATACATTAATCAATCAATCGATTTGGGATGGCGTAGAAAAATTAGTCTATTGGGTATTATTTCCCTGTCTTTTATTTAATGCGGCGATTAATGCAAAACTAGTTTGGGCTGATAATTTTTTAATGCTGTGTCTCTTGGCTTTTTGTATGAGCATCATGGGTCTTTTAGCCTATTGTGCGCGATGGTTGTTTTCACCAGATCCAATCAATCTTGTTTCTGGGATTCAAACCACCTTTCGATTTAATACCTATATTGTTCTAGCCGTAGCTACTCGTATATTAGATGCTCCGGGCCTAGAGCTCATGGCAATCACCATCGCTTGTCTAGTGCCAATATCGAATGCTTTATCTGTTTTTAGTCTCGCGCATCGAACGGGTCAAAACACCTTATGGGAAATTATTAAAAACCCTTTTGTGATTGCTACTACCTCAGGTTTGTTTCTGAATTATTTAGGTTTTCATTTGCCAGATATGCTTCAACTCAATGTTTCAAGGTTAGGCAATGCCTCGATTCCCCTAGGCTTGCTTTGTGTCGGCGCTGGCCTGCGTTGGGTCAATACGAAAAAAGATGGTGTTTTAGTCATGTACTGGACTTTTTTAAAATTAATTGCATTTCCGGCACTTGCACTCTTGGGCGCAAACCTACTTCATTTGCCACCAGAGCAAAAGTTCAATGCTGTTCTCTTTGCCTGCATGCCAACCGCCAATGCTGCTTTTGTTCTGGCAAGTCGCATGGGTGGTAACGGATCCATCGTGGCCGTTACCATTTCTTTGATGACCCTTTTAGCTGCAGTGACGATTCCGTTTTGGATTTATCTCGCTAAATAAACTTTAGTCTCTGAAGTTATTAAAGTTCAGCGGTGACTCTGGTACCTCTTTACGAAGCAGCGCCATCGTTGCCTGTAAGTCATCTCTTTTAGTTCCAGTGACTCGAACGGCATCCCCTTGAATACTTGCCTGAACTTTGATTTTGCTATCTTTAATCACGCGAATGATTTTTTTAGCTAAATCACCTTGGATACCTTTTTGAATCTCTACAAGTTGCTTCATTTTATCGCCAGAAATTTTATCTTTTTTTCCGTCTTTTAAAAAACGTACATCCACCTGACGTTTTGCCATTTTATTCAGCAAAACATCTTTGACTTGAGCCAATTTGAAATCATCGTCAGCAAACATCGTGAGCTCTTGTTCCTTGAGCTCAACTCTGGCATCAGACCCCTTAAAATCGAATCGTGTCGAAATCTCTTTATTGGCCTGTTCTAGGGCGTTTTTAACTTCAACCATATCTGGTTCTGAAACAACATCGAATGATGGCATCGAATTTCTCCTTCTGTAAATGAATTCAGTAATAATATCTCTCTGTGCAAATATTATTCAATTTTCCTCTCAAATCGTTGAATTCTTTTGGTTTTGATGTCAAAGCAAAAGAATTTGTACGTGTTCATCATACGCAAGATCTTCTTGAAGCTCTTGCTTACGCCAAATCTCATCAAATGCCTTTCCAAGTTCTCGGTGGTGGCAGTAATGTTCTTTTAAGGGAAGATTTGCCGGGTCTTACAATACATCTTGAGTTGCTTGGCAAGTCCATTGTCCACCAATCTGCGACACACACCTTTATCGATGTTGCTGCAGGTGAAAACTGGCATGATTTTGTTGCTTGGTCTCTTGAAAATCATTGCCCAGGCCTAGAAAATCTTGCCTTAATTCCGGGAACCTGCGGCGCTGCTCCGATTCAAAACATTGGCGCTTATGGCACTGAAGTGGCCTCTTGGATTGATTCTGTTGAAGTACTTGATCTTCAGCACTTGGGCAATGATCAAGAATGGCAAACTTTATCTCACCAAGACTGTCAATTTACTTATCGGCATAGTATCTTTAAAGATTACCCCAAGCGCTACATCGTTACCCAAGTTCGCTTTGCGATTCCAAAAATATGGCACGCCAATCTTCAATATGCTGAACTTGCCAATTATTTCCTGCATCAACCCGCACCATCTGCACTCGATATTTTTGAAGCCGTCTGCAAAATTCGGGGTAATAAACTGCCTAATCCAAAGTCCTTAGGAAATGCTGGAAGCTTTTTTCATAACCCTCAAGTCAATCAAGCGACTTACCTAGCCCTTCAGGAAAAATTTCCGCAACTGATTGCTTACCCGGGTGACTGCGTGAATGGGGAAACACTTTATAAATTAGCCGCAGGATGGCTAATCGATCAATGTGGCTTTAAAGGGTTTCGACAAGGCAATGTCGGTGTTTACGAAAAACAAGCTCTAGTGCTTGTGAATCATGGTGAGGGTACAGGCCCAGAAATCCTTACTTTGGCAAACCTCATCAAAGAAAAAATCCACGCCGTTTATGGCGTGGATTTAACTCAAGAACCTATTTTGATGCCTAATTGATAGGCGGAATAATTACTTAAAATTTGCTGCAGCAAAATCCCAGTTCACGAGATTCCAAAAAGACTCTACATATTTAGGACGTGCATTACGGTAATCGACATAGTAAGCATGTTCCCATACATCGCAGGTTAATAAAGGCTTTGCGTCAGTTGTGAGTGGTGTACCTGCATTGCTAGTAGATACTAAATCTAAGCTACCATCTGCTTTTTTGACTAACCATGCCCAACCAGAACCAAATGTACCAACAGCACATTTTGTAAACTCTTCTTTAAACTTGTCAAACGAGCCCCATTTTACATTGATGGCATCTGCTAAGGCGCCTGTAGGTGCTCCACCGCCTTGTGGCTTGAGACCCATCCAGTAAAAAGTGTGGTTCCACACTTGTGCAGCATTGTTAAAAATTCCACCACTTGATTTCTTCACGATTTCTTCCAAGCTCAAATTTTCAAACTCTGTACCTTTTTGTAAGTTATTCAGGTTAGTTACATAAGTCTGATGATGCTTGCCATAGTGAAACTCTAAAGTTTCTTTTGAGATGTGTGGCGCTAGCGCGTCTAATGCATATGGCAGGGTTGGTAATGCGTGTTCCATGTCTTCTCCTAGGGGTTAAATCAATCAATTAATAAAATCATTTTAAGCAGATATTTTGAAGCTTGCATTTTTTTACAATTATTACAGTTTTCACGATTTACTCATCAGATGATATTTCAATTGACTTGATTGTCATCTGCGCACTTCCTTTCGCCATTGCTAAAGTGTAGGTTTTTTCCGTTTGTAAATCCTTTGGGTTTCGAATTGCCTGTGTTTCATCCAGGATGAGTGAGTAACCTCGCTCGAGAGTACGCTTTGGGCTTAGGGTTTCAATTTGAAACAAATAGTGCTCTTGTTGTTGACGCCAATAACGAAGTTTCTCCTGCCAAACACGCGCTAAGCGATCTTGTAACTGATTTTGCCGTTGACGCATTTGGGCTGGATTCGGAATTGCGTGTTGTAAGCGCAAGCTCAATTGATCTAAGCGTTGTGCTTCACGCTCCAGCTTTTGTCTCATCATGCGCTGCATAAAATCAGCATATCCCTGTATTTGACGTAATAACTCCAATCGATCAGGGGTCGCCATCTCAGCCGCAGCTGTCGGAGTGGGGGCTCGTAAATCAGCTACAAAATCGGCAATGGTGAAATCCGTTTCGTGCCCAACGCCAGAAATAATGGGAATGCTAGAACTGGCAATCGCATAAGCTAATTGTTCATCATTAAAGGCCCATAGATCTTCAATGCTGCCACCACCTCTTACTAATAAAAGAAGATCTACTTGATTGCTTTTCTGGGCTTGTGCGAGAGCCTGAATCATACCTGGTGCCGCCTCTGGCCCTTGAACAAGGCTTGGGTAAATTATCACCGGGATGTGACTAGCTCTTCTAGCTAAGGTAGTTAAAACATCTTTTAGAGCCGCTGCTTGGGTCGATGTAATGATTCCGATAGCCTTTGGATGCAAAGGGATATCTTTTTTATTTGCCGCATCAAAGAGCCCTTCTTTTTCTAGTTTGGCCTTGAGTTTCATGAAAGCTTCAAAAAGTGCGCCTGCCCCAGCCTTACGCATTTGCTGCACTGTCAATTGCATATCGCCTCTAGCGGCATAAAAACCTACTTGTGCCCCAACCTCAACCTGATCACCATCTTTTGGCTGAAAATCAACGGAAAAGTTTCGCCCCTTGAACATCACCCCATTAATTTGGCTTTGTTCATCCTTTAATTTGAAATACCAATGACCGCTAGGATAACTCTTAAAGTTAGAAATCTCCCCTCGCACCCAAAGAGTATCAAAAGAAGCGCTAATCAGGCTTGATATTGCCTCATTCAGTTGGCCAACTGTCAGGATTTCGCTTTTAAATTCCATGGTCTTAAGGTGTAAATGTTGATTTTATAGGGGTCTTAGGGGTAAAAATGTCCACAGCCTATTTAAATGCAAGGAGTTTGGAGGTTAAAATTGACATAAATTTGTATTAAATATGTAAGTATTTGTTTTTAATGGGTTTTTATTTTTTGATTGGTTTCAATTAACACTGATTTGTGACATTTTCAAGGATTAAATTTTTTTTATTTAAAAGTTTTGCACAGGGTTATCCACAGATAAATCTAGTAAAGTGTAGCTATGTTAACAATTATTTCAGCTTCAGGGTGGACCATTTGGCCCCTTCTTTTTATTTCATTGGTTGGTCTTGCAATCATCCTCGAAAGACTCTGGTTTTTAAGAAAAAATAAACTCTCTCCTCCGAAAGACCTAGAGCAAGCACTTACATATTTAAGAAAAATTCATATTGGACAAACTCTCGCTTCTTCTGATTTGGAAGATTTGGGACTTTCCTCTCCCTTAGGAAACATCCTTTCTCAAGGACTTGCTGCTTTTATGAGTAAAGCTGGTCAATTGCAATGCTTAGAACTCATGCGAGATACTGCATCACCGATATTAGCTCGTCTTAATCAATACCTCCATACCCTAGCCACCATTGCGACCATAGCTCCACTGATGGGCTTGTTTGGAACTGTGCTTGGAATGATTGAAATTTTTGGTAGTCAAGGCACCACTGGCTCACCCCAACAATTGGCGCAAGGCATTTCGATGGCTTTGTACAACACGGCTTTTGGACTTCTCATCGCAATTCCTGCCCTTGCAGGTTGGCGCTATTTACGGAACTTGGCTGATGCTCGTGCCAATGAGTTCAATGAGGCAACGCGTGTGCTCTTGAAAAACATGTTTCCTCAGTAATGCTCGAACATCGACCACTTCTCGATTATCCAAAGACAGGCGACTCAGATCGTCAAGATATTGCTCATCTTGCGCCAGAAATTAATTTAATTCCTTTTATTGATGTGCTACTTGTAATCTTAATTTTTTTAATGATTTCAACTACCTTCACACAATATCAAGAGCTTTCTATTACTTTGCCAAGCGTTGCAGGTGAAAACTCTGCGAGTATTGTGAAAGAAATCCGTGTGGCTGTGAGCAAAGATGGTAAATATGCCTTAAATGGTAATGTGGTCGAAACCAGTGCTCTCGCAGAAAAAATCAGTCACATCAAAAATCAAGTAATGCAAAATAATGAAGCCAATATCGATACCCTCAGGATCGTCATTTCAGCCGATGCCAAAGCATCGCATCAAGCTGTGATGCAAGTTCTAGAGATTGCTAGTCAAGCAGGGTTAAACAATATTGTTTTTGCAACACAAGATACTCAGGCTAATCCTAAAAAAAGGTAAGCAGATCCTATGCAACTGCAAGCTCCAAAGTTTTGGGAATCAAAAGGGCTCGTCGCTTACCTTCTGTGGCCACTTTCATGCATATACGGTTTAGTGACTCGTATTAGAAAATTGCTTTTCCAAATCAAGCTATTACCGAGTCAGCAGTTACCTGTACCCGTCATCTTTATTGGTAATATTCGTGTCGGCGGCACTGGCAAAACGCCGTGCGTCATTGCTTTGGCTCGGGCACTCCAGCATAAAGGCTTTCAGCCTGGGGTCATGACGCGTGGTTATCGTTCTCAACTCAGCAGTGATCAAACAAAAGAAGTTTTCACGACTGACCAAGCTGTAGCAGTTGGTGACGAAGCACTTCTAATGGCACTTCATCTGCAGTCTTTGCAGATTCCAGTTTGGATAGGTTCCAATCGTTTCTTAGTTGGTCAGCATCTGCTCGAAAAATATACCTCTTGCGATGTCATCATTAGTGACGACGGTCTACAACATTATGCTTTGGGTAGACAAGCTGCAAGGCATGGCGGTAAAGATATTGAAATCATTGTTCGTGATGCTCGAGGCGAAGGAAACGAACTTCTTTTACCGGCTGGTCCACTTCGTGAACCAACTACAAGAGCTAGAGATATTACTCTAGATATGAAGATTATAAGCACCGATCATGATGCATCCATGCATGATTTAGTACCCGCGCCACAGCATTTTCTAATCCCGTGTTACATGCCACATGCATACCAGTTAATCAATCCTGCTGTAACTCAAGATCTTAAAAGTTGGTCTGGAAAACGTATCTTAGCCGTTGCTGGAATTGCCGCTCCTGAGAAGTTTTTTAAGCCTTTGAGAGACTTAGGCCTGGATATTGAATGCCAAGCTCTTGAGGATCATGCGAATTTATCATCCTTCAATTGGAATCAATATCCGCCAAGTGCAATCGATGTAATTTTCATGACCGAAAAAGATGCCGTAAAATGTAAAGATCTACAAGATGACCGAATTTGGGTTGTTCCACTAGAGGCCGTCATACCAAATAAATTGATTGATTTCATTAGTGAAATTTTGCAGCGCTAACCAACGAGCGGATCATGGAAAAACGTTATTTAAATATTCTAGTTTGCCCCAACTGTAAAGGTGGTTTATCGCTAGATGAGGTCGCAAATGAATTAATTTGTGATTTGGATAAATTGGCTTTTCCTATTCAGGATGGCATTGCAGTCATGCTAATTGATCAAGCACGTCAAATCATGCCTGCTGTGAATCCCTAAAATGGGTACGCCATTTGTTGTTGTGATCCCAGCGCGGTTAGCTTCTACTCGTTTACCTCGTAAACCCCTTGCTGACATTGGTGGAGCCCCGATGATTATGAGAGTTGCAGAGCAAGCAGCTAAAAGTTCTGCAAGTCGGGTGGTAGTCGCTACCGATAGTGATGAAATCATTGCTGTATGTCATCAATATCAAATCGAGGTGATCAAAACCCAAGTATCACATCCTACAGGTACCGATCGTCTTAGTGAATTGGTTCAACTTTTGGGATTAGCACAAGACGAGATCGTGGTAAATGTGCAAGGTGATGAGCCTTTTATTCCGCCCAAATTCATTAATCAAGTGGCGCAAGCACTCTCTGAAAATCTTGAGTGTGCGATATCCACCGCCGCGGTAAAGATTGAGGACCATTCTGAGGTCAATAATCCAAATGTCGTTAAAGTGGTTTGTAATTTTCGCTCAGAAGCTCTCTACTTCTCGCGCGCAGGGATTCCCTATGCCCGGGATGCGCACACAAATCAACTGCCCTATTTGCGACATCTAGGTATTTACGCTTATAGAGTTCACTTTCTGCAAGCTTTTGCCAATCTACCCCCAGCACCTATTGAACAAATTGAAGCACTGGAACAACTTCGAGCCTTATATAATGGGTATAAAATAGATGTTCAGGTTTTTCATGAAACACCGCCTCCTGGCATCGATACCCCTGAAGATTTGAGACAAGCTCAATTAAAATGGGCACAATTGCATCAGCAATAAAGTTATGATGTTTTAACGAATTGAAAAGGAACAAATCATGCGGCTCATTTTATTAGGCGCTCCTGGCGCAGGCAAAGGTACCCAAGCAAAATATATTTGTGAAAAGTATTCTGTGCCACAAATTTCTACAGGTGATATGCTGCGAGCCGCAGTAAAAGCAGGTACCCCTCTTGGCATTGAAGCTAAAAAAATTATGGACTCGGGTGGTCTTGTTTCTGATGACATTATTATTGGTTTAGTTAAAGATCGTTTGACGCAACCTGACTGTATTAAAGGTTATTTGTTTGATGGATTCCCAAGAACAATTCCTCAAGCACAAGCGATGAAGGATGCCGGCGTGCCAATTGATTTTGTCGTAGAAATTGATGTTCCATTCGAAGCAATTATCGAACGCATGAGCGGTCGTCGAGTTCATGTGGCTTCCGGAAGAACCTACCATCTCCGTTTTAATCCTCCCAAAGTAGAAGGAAAAGACGATATCACTGGCGAAGATCTCATCCAGCGCGATGATGATAAGGAAACTACGGTGCGTAAACGTTTAGATGTCTATGATGCTCAAACCAAGCCACTGATTGAGTATTATTCTTCCTGGGCTAAGAATGGCGATACTCAGGCAAAGATATCACCGCCGAAGTACTCTAAAGTTCAAGGAACTGGCAAGGTAGATGAAATCACAAACCGTGTCTTCACGGAATTGCAAAACTAGTTCACTCGCTATTATTTGAGTTCTTTTAAAGCACTTTCAAAGGACTCAATATCCTCAAAGCTTCGATAGACCGATGCAAAGCGAATATACGCAACCTTATCTAATTTTTTAAGCTCCCGCATGACCATCTCACCAACTCTAGAGCTTGGGATTTCTTTTTCGCCTAAGCTAATGACCCGCTCTTCTAGGCGGGCAATTGCTTCATCTAAAGCATCCGATGACACAGGCCTTTTTCTCAAGGCTAAGCGCATCGAACTTATAATTTTTTCACGGCTGTACTCCACACGACTACCATCTTTTTTAACGAGTGTTGGCATGGATAGTTCCACTCGCTCATAAGTGGTAAAGCGTTTGTCACACTTTTCACAACGGCGACGACGTCTAACAGCCCGCCCATCCTCGGAAACTCTTGAGTCTAAAACTTGAGTTTCTTCATGTGGGCAAAATGGACAATGCATCGTACTAAGTTATGCTCCGTAAACTGGAAATTTTTTGGTTAACTGCTCAACTTCAGCGCGGACACGATCAATTGTGGCTTGGTCATTAGGTTGCTCAAGAATATCTGCAATCCAATTTCCAACCTGAATAGCTTCCGGAACTTTAAATCCACGTGTTGTCATAGCCGGCGAGCCTAAACGAATCCCACTAGTAACAAAGGGCTTTTCGGGATCATTCGGAATCGAATTTTTGTTCACCGTAATATGTGCAAGGCCGAGAACTCTTTCGGCTTCTTTTCCAGTAATGTTTTTCGCGCGTAAATCCACCAACATGACATGAGACTGCGTTTTACCAGAAATAATTCTGAGGCCTCGACTTACCAAAGCCTTCGCTAATGCGTCTGCATTATCTAAAACCTGTTGTTGATAGACTTTAAAGTCGGGATGCGATGCTTCTAAAAATGCCACCGCCTTAGCAGCGATCACGTGCATGAGAGGGCCGCCTTGCAACCCAGGAAAAATCGCTGAATTAATCGCTTTTTCGTGTTCAGCCTTCATGAGGATAATTCCGCCACGAGGACCACGTAAGCTTTTATGGGTAGTTGAAGTAACAATATCAGCGTGAGGAACTGGATTAGGGTACAAACCGGCAGCAATCAGGCCTGCATAATGCGCCATATCAACCATAAAAATTGCACCAATTTCTTTGGCAACTTTAGCAAACCTAGCAAAATCAATGTGTAAAGAATATGCCGAGGCCCCAGCAATAATAAGCTTAGGACGATGTTCACGTGCTAAACGCTCCATTGCATCATAATCAATTGCTTCGTTAGCGTCTAAACCATAGGGAACAATATTGAACCATTTGCCACTCATGTTTAAGGGCATACCATGGGTTAAATGACCTCCCTCTGCCAGACTCATTCCCAAAATGGTGTCGCCAGGCTTTAAAAATGCCAAAAATACAGCTTCATTCGCAGACGCACCACAATGTGGTTGCACGTTCGCTGCATCTGCGCCAAATAAGGTTTTTAAGCGATCAATCGCCAGTTGTTCTGCAACGTCCACGAATTCGCAACCACCGTAATAACGTTTGCCAGGATAACCTTCAGCATATTTATTGGTTAACTGTGAGCCTTGTGCTTCTAAAACTGCAGGGGAAGTGTAGTTTTCTGAGGCAATCAACTCAATATGCGCCTCTTGACGATGATTTTCGGATTGAATAGCATTCCAAATTGCAGGATCAATTTTGGCTAGGTTGTTACTTCTTTCAAACATCTTAGAATTCCTTCATGAATTAGGGATAAAATACCCAACAATCCTATATGATACAAAACATGCCTCGACTTCACATGAAAGTTAAAAAAAATTCGCTGTTTTTTGCTATTTAACCCTTACTGACTAAATATTACTTATACACTCATGCAACACGAAGATCTTTCAATTATCAGCCTGGTTCTGAATGCAAGTATTGTTGTACAACTGATTTTAGTGTTACTAGTTTCTTTATCAATCGGATCTTGGTCCATTATTATTCGTAAGGGCTTTGCTCTTGGCTCAGTAAAAAAAGCAACTGAAGACTTTGAAAAGAATTTTTGGTCAGGTGGTGATCTGAATACTCTCTTAGAGGCTGCCCAACGCAATCAAAAGAAATATGCCAACTCTCTAGAAAGAATTTTCCAATCCGGCATGCAAGAGTTTTTAAAGGCAAGAGACATCGATCCCGCACGTCGCGCCATGAAAGCAACCTATCAAAGAGAAATGGACTCTTTAGAATCGAATTTACCGTTTCTGGCTTCAGTTGGCTCAGTCTCTCCTTACATTGGTTTGTTCGGTACGGTCTGGGGGATTATGAATTCTTTTCGAGGTCTCGCCAATGTGCAACAAGCGACCTTGGCAAGTGTTGCCCCAGGAATTGCAGAAGCGCTAGTTGCTACTGCGATTGGACTTTTTGCTGCGATTCCTGCTGTCGTGTTTTATAACCGCAGTGCATCTGACGTCGATCGTCTAGCGATTCGATTTGAAACTTTTATCGAAGAATTTACTAATATTTTGCAACGACAAACTCATGGCAAGTATCCAGCGAAGTAGTCGAAGCGGTCGTCGCCGCGCCATGTCTGACATCAATGTAGTGCCTTATATTGATGTCATGTTGGTCTTGCTTGTCATCTTTATGGTAACTGCGCCGTTTGTTAACCCAGGGGTTGTAAATTTACCAAGTGTCGGCGGAGCAATTGTGCAACCTTTACCACCGATATTTTTAAATATTAATGACAAAGAGCAAATTAAAGTGAATGAAAATGGTGGCGCAACTCGCACGCTAACTCGCAGTCAATTAGGTAGCTTTGCAAGGGAGCTATCGAATAAAAACCCAGATCAACCAATGGTCATTGCCGCTGATAAGTCTATTCGTTATGAAGTGGTGATGGACGTCATGTCACAACTTAAAGAAAACGGCGTCAAGCGCGTTGGTTTAGCCGTTAAGAGTAAATAAATCATGGCTATTGCTCCAGCGATTCGCTATTCGCGCTGGGAACACCCAGAGCCAGGCACTAAAAAGTCTTTTCTATTTTCCCTTGCAGCTCATAGTCTTTTAGCCCTGATGTTTATGGTTGGCCTGAATTGGAAAACTAGTTCCACCCCTGCAGGCGTAGAAGTAGAGTTATGGGATAACTCGCCTCCTCAAGTGATTGAAACGACTCCAATGGAAAAAGTGGTACCTGAGATTGATGAAAAAGCGGAAATCGTGATCGAAAAGAAAAAAGCTGAACCGAAAGTTGAACCACCTAAAAAAGTGGAAGTAAAACCAGTGACGCCTCCCAAGCCCGTTGAAAAGGAAAAACCGAAAGTAGAAGTTAAACCAAAACCTGAGTCTAAAGTAGAACTCCCGAAAGAAAAACCGAGGGCAAAAGCAGACGCAAAGGAAAAGCCTAAAAGCCCTCCCGTAGATGCGAAACAAAAAGCTGCTGAAGAAAAGGAGCGCACAGATCGGATTGCAAAAATGCGTGCTGATGCGGGGGCAGAGAGCGGCGGAACCGGGGGTACAACTGGTTCTGGAACTGGCGCTGGGGGAGTAGCCTCGCCAGGTTATGCTGATAAAGTTCGAAGAGCGATTAAACCTCGTATTGTGTATGGCAATGCCGCTCAAGTTGAAGGTAATCCGGCGGCAAATGTCGCAGTTGAATTAGCTCCAGACGGAAAAATCCTAAGTCGAAGGTTAGTCAAATCAAGTGGTTTATCTGACTGGGATGTGGCTGTCTTAAGGGCGATTGATGATGCCGCTAGCCTTCCAAAGGATGAAAACGGCACTGTTCCAAAATCTATTATGCTTGTTTTTAGACCGAAAGATTAATTCCTGTACCGGGGATTCCAATTCTTCATCATGTTCGTTATCCTATCTATACATATGAAAAAAATACTCGCTTGTTTGTTGCCCACTCTGATAGCCCTGAACTTGTGCTCGAATGCTTTGGCACAAATGCAAATTGAAATTACTGGAGTTGGACAAAAGCAATATCCAATTGCAGTCACGCGTTTTTTAAATGAATCTAGCTTACCTACATTAGTCACCGATGTTGTGCGCTCAGACCTTGCGAATAACGGTAATTTTGCCAATGTCGAGCGCGGTGAAACAGAGCTTGCTGAAAATGCGAATCCTGATTTTTCAGCTTGGAGCTCGCGTCGTGCTCAGGCCCTTGCCATCGGCACTGTAACTCCTCTTCAAAATGGTCAATTTGAAGTGAAATATCGCTTATATGATGTTGTAAAAAATCAGTCTTTAGGTGGTACTACCGTGACTGTTGATCGAATTAATTTGCGCAAAGCTGGACACGCCATTGCTGATGATATTGTGCAACGTTTAACAGGTGAGCGAGGTATTTTCTCAACACGCCTATCTTATGTAGTCAAAAATGGCGGTCGTTATCAATTAATGATTTCTGATTCTGATGGTCAAAATCCTCGTGAAGCACTTTCTAGTTCAGAACCGATTATTTCTCCGTCATGGTCACCGGATGGTAAACGAGTCGCTTATGTTTCTTTTGAAAGTAAAAAACCTGTGATTTACGTGCATGAGTTGGCAACCGGTAAACGAATTGTGCTCTCAAATGAAAAGGGTAATAATAGCGCCCCTTCTTGGTCGCCCGATGGCTCGAAACTCGCTGTCTCTTTATCGCGTGATAACAATACCCAAGTGTATGTCATCAATGCCGACGGTACTGCTTTAAAAAGAGTCTCCAGAAGCTCTGCAATAGATACAGAGCCACAATTCTCTGCAGATGGTAAATCGATTTATTTCACGAGTGATCGTGGTGGTTCTCCACAAATTTATCGGATGGGAGTGGATGGTGAAAGTGGCTCTAGTGCAACTCGAGTAACCTTTAAGCATGCCTATGCCACGAGCCCTCGTCTATCACCTGACGGTAAATATTTGGCCTACATTGCTCGTTCTGGTGGTTTTCGTTTGCAACTGATGGAGTTGCGCTCTGGCGAGGTAATTGCTTTGACGCAAACGAATTATGATGAAACACCTACCTTTGCCGCTAATGGTAAATTTTTATTGTATGCAACTCGTGTCAATGGACGACCGGTTCTAGCTGCTGTTTCGGTTGATGGTCAAGTCAAGCAAGTTTTGAGTATTCCAGGATCTGTCGTGCGTGAGCCAGCTTGGGGACCATTTTTAAACTAATTTATCTTTCAGTAGTTTTAAAGAATGTACTAAAATCCTATTTATAGTCGCTTCTCAATTGATAAAGGAATCTTATGTTCAAGCATTTATTTAATCGCCACACAAGTTTAGCTGTTCTTATACTCATTACTCTTGGACTTGGTGCGTGCTCCTCCGGAGTTAAATTAGACGATGTTGAAGCCGCGAAAAAAAGTGGCAGTAGTTCTTCTTCCACAGACGCCAAATTCGCTAATGAGCCATGGAATGATCCTGCAAGTCCTATTTATAAAAAGAGTTTTTACTTCGATTTTGATAGTTACACGGTGAAATCAAGCGACCAGTCTTTGATTAATTCACATGCACAGTATTTGAATTCAAATAAGTATCAAAAAATTGTTATTCAAGGAAACACAGATGATTCAGGTACTACTGAGTACAACTTGGCTTTAGGTCAAAAGCGTTCTGATGCCGTTCGTAAATTACTCAGCTTACTTGGTGTTTCAGAATCCCAAATGGAAGCTGTTAGTTTCGGTAAAGAAAAACCAAAATCAACTACGAATGATGATGCAGGACGAGCAGAGAATCGTCGTGCTGATATTTTTTATGTTAAATAATATTTCTGCGTGATACACCCACGTTATTGGATGTTTACCTTAGTAATGGGGTCCTTGATGGGGACTCCACAGGCAGCGCTATTTGAAGATGGTGACGCTAGAAAACAAATTAATGTTCTAACCGAAGCTCTCAAAAATAATCAAAAAGCGGTTCTGGAATTATCCATTACAAACGATAAACTCAATCGGGAAAATCAAGAACTTCGTGGCAAAATTGAAGAATTAAAAAAAAGTAATGAAGAGCTATACGAAAGTTTGAAAAGTTATTACGCCGAAATTAATTCACGCTTACAAAAATTAGAGCCACAAGAAATAGAAGTAGAGGGCGTTAAAGGGAGTATTCAACCTGGTGAAAAAAATGCCTATGATCTAGCACTGAAAGATTTTCAGAATGGCGATTTGAGTAATGCCAATAATTCTCTCTCTGAGTTCATTGGCAGGTATCCCGGTAGCCCTTACTCACCACTTGCTAAATATTGGCTCGCCAATACCCAATACGCCCAAAAAGACTATAAAGCAGGCATTTTAACTGCACAATCCCTTATCAAGCGATATCCAGAGCATAAGCGCGTTCCAGAGGCCCTCAATACGATTGCGAATTGCCAAATTGAATCTGGACAAAAAGCAGAGGCTCGTAAAACCTTAGAGTCAATTACCAAAAATTATCCAAATACCAAAGCAGCAGAAAATGCTGCGGCGGCCTTAGCTAAAATAAAGTAATGGCTCCTATCGTAGATTTTTCTCAGTTCTCTCCGCGCAAAACTGGAGACAGTGCAGTGGTCTTACTTTCAGGTGGACTTGATTCTGCTACTGTTTTAGCTTTGGTAAAAAGTCTTGGTTACACGCCCTACGCTTTATCGTTTCGTTATGGTCAAAGACATTCTTCTGAACTCGATGCCGCTAGTCGAATTGCAACAGAACTCGGGGCGATTCGTCATGAGATTATTGATTTAGACCTGCGTCGTTTTGGTGGCTCAGCCTTAACCGATATGGACTTAGAATTACCGACATCAAAAACAAACACACCGCATCGGGATATTCCAATCACCTATGTCCCTGCCCGAAATACGATCATGCTCTCATGTGCATTAGGTTGGATGGAAGCTCTCAATGCAACTGATATTTTCTTTGGCGCAAATGCTGTTGATTATTCCGGCTATCCTGATTGCCGTCCAGAATATGTCAAATCTTTTGAAACCCTTGCTAATCTGGCAACACGTGTGGGTGTTGAAGAGCACACCGTAAGAGTTCATGCTCCCATCATTTCTATGACAAAAGCACAAATTATTCAAACAGGCATTCCCCTGGGTGTGGATTTTTCCCAAACTGTATCCTGTTATCAAGCCAATGCAAATGGGCATGCCTGTGGTATTTGTGAATCCTGTCGACTCAGGCAGATTGGCTTTGAAGAAGCAGGTGTTACTGATCCAACCATCTATCAAAACTAAGATGAACACCTTCGATACTCAAGAACAATTCTTTATGCTTGAAGCCCTACAGTTGGCTCTGCAGGCTCGAGGAATCAGTGACCCCAACCCTAGAGTAGGATGTGTCATTGTCAAAAACAATCAGATAATTGGTAAAGGGTTTACTCAAAAAGCGGGGAGTCATCATGCAGAAATCATGGCTTTACAAGATGCGAAACAACACGGTCAAGACCTTCAAGGTGCAACGGTTTATGTCACGTTAGAGCCTTGTTGCCATGATGGTAAAACTCCTCCTTGCACCAAAGCCTTGATTGAAGCCGGAATTACAAAGGTCATCATCGCTGTTCTAGACCCCAATCCTCTAGTTAGCGGGAAAGGTGTTGCACAACTTCAAGGCCACGGTATTGAAGTACATACTGGCCTTTTTGAATTACAAGCCATGATGCAAAATTTAGGCTTTATGAAACGCATGAAGGATGGCTCTCCCTGGGTTCGACTAAAAATAGCGTCGAGTCTTGATGGTGTTACAGCTTTACCAAATGGTCAAAGTAAGTGGATTACAAGTGAAGAGGCAAGAGCAGATGGTCATCAATGGCGCGCTCAAGCCAACGTCTTATT
>CANFOL010000019.1 GCA_947448695.1 Burkholderiaceae bacterium | reverse complement strand
AGGGGTCCCAAAATATTAAAGATAGTCCTTATTCCTAATTCTTTTCGAACCAGGGCAACGTTTTTCATGGCTGGATGATGATTCGGGGCAAACATAAAACCAATCCCTGTTTTTTCAAGACACTGGGCTACTTGATGGGCTGGTAATTGAATGGCAACACCTAAAGACTCCAAGACATCTGCGCTTCCAGATTTACTGCTGACACCACGATTGCCATGTTTTGCAACCTTAGCACCAGCGGCAGCAACCACGAACATTGCTGTAGTAGAAATATTAAAACTGTGAGAGCCATCCCCCCCAGTACCAACAATATCGACAAAATGAGATTGATCAGTAATCTCAACTTGATTGGCAAATTCACGCATGACCATCGCTGCTGCAGTAATTTCGCCAATAGTTTCTTTTTTCGTTCTCAAACCCACTAAAAGTGCTGAGGTTAAATTACTGGAAAGCTCACCTCGCATGATGGAGCGCATGAGTTCGAGCATTTCATCATGAAATATTTCACGATGTTCAATGCAGCGCAATAAAGCTTCTTGTGGAGTAATCGCCATAGGTGACCTAATTTAATTCTTCATTTTAAGAAAATTGTTTAATAACTCGTGTCCATATTCTGACAATATCGATTCGGGGTGAAATTGTACCCCTTCAACAGCCATGGTTTTATGTCTAACACCCATGATTTCATCATCATCTGTGACGGCAGTCACCTCTAGGCAAGCTGGTAAAGTTTCCCGAGAGATGGCTAGTGAATGGTATCTTGTTACCTGAAATGAGGCTGGTAAACCTTGAAATATCCCGCGACGTTTAGAGTGCACAGTGTCCACCTTGCCATGCATCACCCTTTTAGCACGTATCACATCGCCACCAAAAGCTTCACCAATCGCTTGATGTCCGAGGCAAACGCCAAGAATAGGAATTTTTCCAGCAAAGTGTTGAATCGCTGCAATGGAAATTCCGGCTTGAGCTGGACTACAGGGTCCAGGTGAGACACAAATATGAGTGGGATGTAGAGCCTCAATTTGTTTCAGAGTGATTTCATCATTACGAAAAACTTGAATGTCAGCACCTAGCTCCCCGAAATATTGAACAAGGTTATAGGTAAAAGAATCGTAATTATCAATCATGAGGAGCATGGAGTCCTCCTTGAACAAGTTCAACGGCTCTTAAAACAGCCCTTGCTTTTGCCTCTGTTTCTAAATACTCAGATTCAGGATTGGAGTCAGCGACGATCCCAGCCCCTGCTTGAGAATGTACCCAGCCGTTTTGAATGACACCTGTGCGGATAATAATGGCGACATCCATGTCACCAGAAAAAGATAAATAACCAGCCGCACCTCCATAAGGCCCACGTTTGGTGATTTCCATTTCATCGATGATTTCCATGGCACGTATTTTTGGGGCTCCTGATAGGGTTCCAGCGGGAAAGGTTGCTCTTAATACATCCATATTACTGACGTCATCACGAAGCTCACCCTCTACTGAGCTAACAATATGTTGCACATGCGAATATTTTTCAATCGCCATTTTTTCAGTCACTTTGACTGAACCAATTGTTGCAATCCGCCCAATGTCGTTTCTTGCTAAATCGATGAGCATCACGTGTTCAGCAATTTCCTTTGGATCAGCTAATAGCTCCCTTGCGAGTTCTGCGTCGAGTTCAGGCGTTTTACCTCGAGGCCTAGTTCCTGCTAGAGGCCTAACAGTCACTTTTCTTTTTTGAGAAGAGTTGTCGTTGGCGGAAACTTTTTCTTGTCGAACTAAAATTTCTGGAGATGATCCAACCAACTGATGATCACCAAAATCATAAAAATAAAGATACGGTGATGGATTTAAAGAGCGCAGTGCGCGATACAAAGTTAAAGGAGATTCTTCATAAGCTTGACTGATACGCTGACCAAAAACAACTTGCATACAGTCACCAGCCAAAATATATTCTTTGGTTAAATTAACTTTTTTAATAAATTCATCGCGCCCAAAATGACGAACTGCTTCAGTTTTCACAGTAGCAAATGATTTTTGCACTTTGATGGGCTGATCAAGACAATCTAGAAGAAGTTGCAAACGTTGCTGCGCTTTTTGATAAGCATCGGGATGATCGGTATTGGCATAAACAATCAAGTACAGTTTGCCAGCAAGATTATCGATGACGGCCAGTTCTTCAGTCAGAAGCAATTGAATATCTGGTAAATGTAAATCATCTTTTGGTGTGGAGTGAGCTAATTTATGTTCAATATAACGAACCGTGTCATAGCCAAAATAGCCTGCAAGACCACCGCAAAAACGTGGTAATCCTGGCAATAAAGCTGCTTTGAAGCGTGCCTGGAATTTTTCTATGAAATCTAAAGGATTTTCAAGATTAGTTTCTATTAGCTCATCGTTAGTGATGACCTGATTCATTGGAGAACTTGGTGTACCAATGGAGCGTATCAACGTATTAGCTGGTAAACCAATGATGGAGTATCTACCAAAGCGCTCACCACCAACAACAGACTCCAATAGAAAAGTATTTTTTGAGCCAACGGCTTGGGTTAACTTGATGTAAAGGGAAAGAGGCGTTTCAAGATCTGCCAAGGTTTCAGAAACTAAGGGAATACGATTAAAGCCTTGCTTTGCAAGGTTGTTAAATTCATCTAAAGTCATTGAGCAGCTGCCAGTTCCCGCCTCATTTCAGAGATGATTTGAGCGTAATCAGGCTTGCTAAAAATAGCAGAGCCGGCAACAAAAGTATCAGCACCTGCGGCAGAAATCTGTGCAATATTGTTTGTATTAATTCCACCATCAACTTCTAAACGAATCTGCCGACCACTTTTCTCGGAATAGGCATCAAGAATTTTTCTAGTTTGCTTGATTTTATCAATGGTGGAGGGGATAAACTGTTGACCACCAAATCCAGGATTGACAGACATTAATAAAACTAAATCAATTTTATCAAGGACAAAATCTAAGTATTGCAAAGGAGTCGCAGGATTTAAAACTAAGCCACTTTGACAGCCAACTTCTTTAATCAGGCCTAAGGTTCGATCAATATGAGAACTTGCCTCAGGGTGAAAACTAATTAGGTTAGCACCAGCTTTTGCAAAATCAGGAATGATACGATCAACGGGTTCAACCATTAAGTGAACATCGATACAGACAGGTTGACCATTTTTTTCTGCATGGGGGCGAATCGCCTCACACACTAAAGGACCGATGGTGAGATTGGGGACGTAATGATTATCCATGACATCAAAATGAATCCAATCCGCCCCCGCTTGTAAAACGTGTTTGACTTCTTCCCCCAATCGGGCAAAGTCAGCTGCAAGGATAGATGGGGCGATGAGAGCTTGTAATTTATCGGTCATATCTCTATTTTAACTTGAGGATTCACATTGATTCATTGCATTTCATGAGTAGTTCTACGAAAATGACCATATGACAAAATTTTCAGCCCAAATATCAGTCCAAGTTCAATTTTTAGAAGAGCAATCAAGTGCAGAGCAAAGCCAGTACCACTTCGCTTACACATTAAGTATTAAAAATGATGGCGAGCTTGCGTTTCAATTAATCGCAAGAGAGTGGATCATTACAGATTCTGAAAAAAATTCTCAACAAATCAAGGGTTTAGGTGTTGTTGGGCAACAGCCCTTGCTGAAAAGTGGTCAGGCTTTTGAATATACGAGTTGGTCTACGATTCCTACCCCGACAGGGTCGATGAAGGGAACTTATTTTTGCATTTCAGAGGAAGCTGAGATATTTGAAGTACCCATTCCAGAGTTTTCCCTCACCATGCCAAGAATATTGCATTAAAACCACAAGATTATTTTTTTCTGCCCATCATTGTCCAGACAACAATAAAAATTAAAATGCAAAGAGCCACGCCAGCTTCTGCGACTAGTAATAACATGGGGTATTCATCTAAAAGTTCTGACATTGAGTACATCCTTTTTGTATGAAAAAAAAGCAAGCTTTTTTAGTAATTTGTTCAATAGGCATTGCTATTTTACTTTCTGCGTGTGGTTCCAGGTCATTACAAAAAGATGTGTCGGTGGCGGATCCGGTAGCAATCGCCCCGAGTAGCCAATTTAAGCAATATACAGCAGCACACTATTATTTGAGCAGTTGGAAGAACTTACCTGGCTGGGAGAGTGACTCCTTTGATGATGCTTGGAGTGCTTGGCAAAAAAGTTGTCAATACTGGATGAAATCTAATCAAGTTGAATGGCAAGAACTCTGTAAAGAGTCACAAAAAATTAATGCGGTTGATAAAAAAATAGCGAAAGATTTTTTTGAAACATTTTTTCAGGTCTGGGAGATTCGACAAGCGAAAGATCAAAATCAATACTCTAAAGGAAGTAATCAAGGTTTGATTACTGGGTATTATGAGCCGATTATTAAGGGTTCTTTAACTCGTCAAGGTGTTTATCAGACGCCCCTCTATAAACCCCCACCAGGTTGGAATGCTTCACCAGGGAAAGTAAGGCCTACTAGGTCGGAACTACTCAAGTCTAGAGCATTAAAAGGACTCGAAATCGCTTGGGTGGAAGATCCTGTTGCAGCTGCTTTTATGCAAATACAAGGCTCAGGGAAAATATTATTAGAAAATAAAAAAATCTTAAGACTTGGCTATGCGGGGACGAACAACCAAACATTTGTGTCATTTGCCCAATGGTTAATTAATCAAAAACAATTAACGTATGCCCAAGCAAGTATGCAGGGGATTTCTGATTGGGCTAAAAAGAATCCGGAGCGCGTCAATGAGATGCTCAATGCAAATCCTCGGTTTGTTTTTTTTAAAGTTTTAGAAAGCTCGGTCTCTCCGCTTGATGGACCTATTGGTAGTATTGGAGTGCCATTGACAGCATGGCGGAGTATTGCCGTGGATTGGCAATCGATACCACGTGGGGCGCCGGTTTACATATCAACGACTGATCCTCAAACGACACAAGCATTACAACGCTTGGTATTTGCACAAGATACGGGATCGGCTATCATTGGAGGTGTTAGGGCCGATTTTTATTGGGGATCAGGAGATGCTGCTGGAGATAAAGCGGGAAAAATGAAACAAGTTGGCCGTTTATGGGCGATCCTTCCTAAGAGCATGTATCCATGAAATTAATACAAATTTCAGCCCTTGTACTCACTTTATTGATAAGTGCATGCGCTACTAGCTCTTCAACTTCTAGCAATTCTAAACATCAAGATGATGTCAATAAATTCTCATTGGTAGATATCCAAAGTAAAGAGATTTTGGTGAGCGAAGATCATTCCTTGCCTGGATGGTTTCCTTGGACTTTAACGCCTAGTAAAAATAAAACGAGCTATACATTAAAAAAATATCAAGGTAAAACTGTCATTCACGCAGATGCGGAAGAGAGTGCTTCTGGCCTCATCGTCCCATTGAAGCCAAGAACGGTTGAAGGTAAAGAGCTCATCTGGGAATGGAAGGCACTTGGGCATATAGCACAAGCGGATAATTCTCAAGGGCACACCGATGATGCCCCTCTGCGCATTATGTTGGCATTTGATGGCGACAAAAGCAAACTTTCGTTAAAAGATCAGATGGCTTTTGAGCTAGCGCATTTAATTAGTGGTCAAGAGATGCCTTATGCAACATTAATGTACATTTGGTCGAGTCAAGTTCATGAGACCCCAATCATTACCAATAAATACACCTCACGTTTAAAAATGATTATTGTTGATTCCGGTGAAGAGCATGTAGGTCAATGGCGAAAACACCAAAGAAATATTGAAAAAGATTATCGCGAAGCCTTTCAAGAGCAGCCTGGTAAGTTAATTGCCGTAGGAATTATGACGGATACGGATAATACAAAGAGCTTTGTAAAAGCAATTTACGGTGATATTGAAATCAAACGAAATTATGCCAAATAAGATTGGGCTAAATGTACCCAATAACTTGCGCCGATGGGTAGTAGATGGTCATTAAAGTCGTAGCATGGGTTATGTAAGTGACATGGCCCCATACCATGCCCCACCGCACGATGATCACCATCACCATTGCCAATAAATACATAGCAACCAGGAACTTTTTCTAGCATAAATGCAAAGTCTTCGGAGCCCATGGTTGGTTCTATGGACTCTATAAATTGATCTTCGCCAAAGCTTTTCTTAATAACAGATTGGGCAAATGTAGTTTCTAAAGGGTGATTAATCAGTGGTGGATAGTTGCGATTGAAATCAACTTCGGCGGAACAGTTAAAAGCCAAGGCTGTCCCATGAGCAATATCTCGCAGTCTTTGTTCTAGAAGATCTAGAACAGGATTTGTGAATGTTCTAATGGTGCCACCGAGCCACGCATCATTCGGGATGACATTACTTGCAAATCCCGCATGGATTTGGGTAATTGATAAAACTGCAGTATCAACGGGTTTTTTATTTCTCGTAATGATGCTTTGCAAAGATGAGGCTAATTGTGCAATAGCAAAAACAGGATCAGCGCCATTATGTGGCAGAGCAGCATGAGCACCTTTACCTTTAATCGTTATCTTAAATTCATTACTAGATGCCATCATCGGACCTGGAATCACTCCAAAACTACCCTCTGGCATTCCTGGCCAATTATGCATGCCAAAAACAGCATCGCATGGAAACATCGTAAACAAACCATCTGCCATCATTTCTCTTGCGCCACCACCACCTTCTTCCGCTGGTTGAAAGATGCAATGAATCGTACCTTTAAAGTCTCTGTGGGATGCAAAAAACTGCGCCGCACCCAACAGCATCGCTGTATGTCCATCATGCCCGCACGCATGCATCATGCCTTCATGTTGAGATGCATGAGCAAAAGCATTATGTTCTTGTAAAGGTAGGGCATCAATATCTGCGCGCAGACCGATTGATTTACCAGACCCTAAATTACCTTGTATTGTTCCTACGACGCCAGTTGTACCGAGTCCTACATGAGTTTGTATACCCCAGCTCTTGAGCTGCTTAGCAATTAATTCAGAAGTTCTAAATTCTGTAAATTTTAATTCTGGATGTGCATGAATATCTCTTCGAATAGATTTAATCAATTCGAGTTGATCAATAAACTCTGGAAATATTTTCATAATTAAATATTAAGTTTTAATAAGTTATCTTATCTTAAATCTTAAAAAGATGAAATGAATTCACATGCGTGACGTAAATGAATGTTGATAAATAATGATGAAATTGGTTTAAGCATATTCCTTTAGATTCAAAATCGAAAAAACTAAAAGCGATGAACCATACCAATCGTTCCTGAGGTTAAATCTTGTATTACCTTTCCTGAGTCAGGGCCATTTGCATGATTGATAAAGGCATAAATATGCGTTTTTTTAGACAAATGATAGTTACCCCCAATCACAAATTTATTCCCATACATAGATGAATTGTTCTGTAGATGAGTTTTTTGGCGATAGGCGGCCGCAATAAAATCAATTTGAGGGCTAGCTTGATATTTAAACCCAATCCCTAAATTATTTACAGAATTGATTGTTGGGCGTGGATATCGAGGAGCAGCATGGGATAGCCCACTTGATAATGCAGATTGTGAGAAGCCTAATTTCAAATTCACATTACCAATTTTTTGGGAGATACCAGCATTCAAGATTTGTGCGGATCGATTGTGGTGTGTTAATTGACTATTTTGACTCATTGAATAGGATCCCGCAATGAGAGTATCACCCATTTGATAACTCGCGCCAGCAGCAAAATTAGGTTGATGAGAATGATCGGCGCTACCTAATTGATAACTGGTGATGAAGTTAAAGCTAGGAGTTCTGAAAGAATATTTCAAAGCATTGTTGACCCATTTATTACCATATCTACCATTCAATGTTCCACTTAAATCATCGATGACAAGCTTTTGACGAATCAGGCCACTGGGATCAATTAACCTTGTAATATCAAAGCTAACCGAGGATTGGAGTCCAAGTGTAAATTGGCCAATTTGGCGATTTTCATAACCGATATAGTTGCGTCTTTTAAAAAAAGGGGAGGGTACTGATGGATTTGTCTCGCCCTCTAAATTAAAAAATACAAAGTGAGATGGAGCAATTTCTTCACGGCCCCTTAATCCAAAACGAGACGCCATTTTATTGCCTTGTTTGATTTTTAAATCATCTTGAATTGAACTAAAGTTATTTAAATTGATTTGAATTCCTTGATCAATTAAGCCATATAGCTGAACAGATTCAGCATGACATAGATTGGCAAATCCTACACCCAATAAAAAACATAAACTTGTTCTGCGCATCTATTTTCCTTTGATAAAAGATAAGTAGTGTTAGTAAATTATTTTTACTAACATGAACGAATTTTTGATTCGAGGAGATACAGTAACAAATTGAAAATAGACTTAACAATTAATAGTCTTTTTAGGATTGTGGAAATCTATTACAACAGAATATTAGTTTTGTGAAAGATGGTGTTTATACTGAAAATAATTTAACGATTAACTTTTGCGAACTCCTCCCATATGAAAAAAACTCAAACTGCACCACAAACAATTGGAATTATTGGATTAGGCATCATGGGAGGCATCATGGCTGAAACGCTTCTTATGAATGATTTCGCAGTTTGTGGATATGATGTTGCAGCAGATGCAATGAAACGACTTAAGAAAGCACAGGGGCGACCATTAAAGTCAGTTCGTGAAGTGATTCTTGAGTCAGATGTCGTTATTACTTCATTAGCAACTAGTCAGGCCTTGCTGGAAGTTTATGCTGAAATCAAACAAACCTTAATTGACTCTCCCAAGAAAATTATCCTTATTGAAACCAGTACATTACCCATGAGTGATAAAGAATATATTGCTCAAGAATTAAAAATGAATGGCGTGGAGTTATTGGATTGTCCAATTAGTGGAACCGCTGCAAGAATGAAGGATCGTGCGTGGACGATTTTTGTTAGTGGTAATGAAAAAATATGCAAAAAAATGAAGCCCATTTTTCAATGCCTTTCTGATAACTTTCCACATGTTGGCGAATATGGAAATGGCTTAAAAATGAAAATGATTGCGAATCATTTAGTCGCAATTTACAACGTTGCTTGTGCAGAATCGACAATCTTTGCAAGAAAAATAGGCTTAGACCCACAGGACGTATTGGATATATTTGGTCCAAGTCCAGTCATTGGGACAGGGGTCATGAGATTACGGATGCCATTTATGATTGATCGTCAATACACGCCCCCAACGATGAAAGTGGAAGTTTGGCAAAAAGATATGCAAGTCATTGGTGATTTGGCAAAATCGGTTGGTTGCCCATTGCCTATTTTTAATGCAACAGCACCCATTTATACCGCTGCAATGGCGCTGGGTTTAGCTAAATCTGATACGGCGTCTACCTCTGAAGTCATTGGGCAAATGGCAGGTTTATATCAAGATATTAAGCACTGATGATTTAATTTAAGAGATTGAATTAAAATCAAATCATGATGGATTTAAAAGTGGAACTATTTTGCATTTTGATAAATTAATTATTGAGTTTGATAAGGTGCTTCGAACTATCCATGGTGTGGTTGCGCAACCTAGGGCAACACCACAACCTCAAGAGGTATCAGAACAAGTATTGACCGAAGGAGAGCGCAAACATGCTGCTGGTTTGATGCGCGTCAATCACGTGGGTGAAGTTTGCGCTCAGGCCTTATATCAAGCACAGAGGCTTACAAGTTCCTCCCCTGAAATGAAAAAAAAATTAGCCCACGCGGCAATTGAAGAAGAAGATCATTTACATTGGTGTTCACAGCGCCTAAAAGAATTAAATTCTCGCCCAAGCTTTTTAAATCCTGTTTGGTACTCCGGAGCATTTATTTTGGGCGTTTGCGCAGGTTTGGCTGGAGATGCCTGGAGCTTAGGCTTTGTTGCCGAAACAGAAAAACAGG
Organism: Burkholderiaceae bacterium; assembly: GCA_947448695.1. Classification (GTDB taxonomy): domain Bacteria; phylum Pseudomonadota; class Gammaproteobacteria; order Burkholderiales; family Burkholderiaceae; genus Polynucleobacter. The sequence continues at coordinate 28,337 of CANFOL010000019.1, read as the reverse complement.
TCGAGCATCATTTAGATGCCCATTTGGAAACTCTCCCGGAGCATGATTTGGCTTCTAGAGCAATTGTTGATCAAATGCGCATAGAAGAAATTGAGCATGGCAAGATGGCGCATGATGCAGGAGCCAAAGAATTGCCTGAATTAATCAAAAAATCAATGGCGATTACTTCCAAAGTAATGACAAAAACTGCCTACTATATTTAAATATTCATCAATCCTTAATATAAATAAGGGTTATTACCCCCATATTTAATTTTCTTTATTAGGTGTTGCTTATAAGGCTATGTTTTATATTCAATTTTTATAATTGATAGCTATAGATTGTCTTTCTAAGTTCTTGTTAATACAAGAAAAATGATATTTATTTCCCCCTAAAACCCTTGACCATCCACTATATGTGCTTTAAAGTGGGAGGAAGTGTGAAAAAGTGGGGAAAATTGTATGTTTCAGGGGGCTTCGGCGATCAATTTAGATGTCAAAGGGCGGATGTCAATTCCTGCCCGGCATCGTGACGCCCTTCAAACAGCAGGTATGGGAAGAGTTACTCTAACCAAGCATCCTGAGGGATGCCTTCTTTTATTTCCACAATTAGAGTGGGAAAATTTTCGTGAGCGGATTGCTAAGTTGCCTTTAGAGGCTAATTGGTGGCGTCGTATTTTTCTCGGAAATGCTTCTGAATTAGAAATGGATGGATCAGGTCGTATTTTGATCAGTCCAGAATTAAGAGCCGCATCTGGCATTGAGAGAGAAGTTATTTTGTTGGGTATGGGAAGTCATCTTGAAGTTTGGGATGCTAAGACTTATACGGAAAAAGAGCAAATAGCAATTTCTCAAGGAATGCCAGAAGCTTTACGACAATTTACTTTCTGATGTTAGGGACCTATGACCTTCAGTCATCGCCCGGTTTTGCTGGACGAGGCAGTCTCCGCCTTACTTGGAGATGTTTCGAAACAACAAGCAATCTATCTCGATGGCACGTTTGGTCGGGGTGGACACTCCAGATTAATTCTAGAAAAAATGACGGTCGACAGTCAGTTAATTGCTTGCGACAAAGATCCTCAGGCAATTATAGAAGCGCAACAGATACAAGACAGACGTTTTCAAATAGCGCATACGTCTTTTGCAAATATGTCTTCATTAACGCCTCCAAATTCTTTAGATGGAATATTGCTCGACTTAGGAATCAGTTCTCCTCAAATCGATCAAGCAGAACGGGGATTTTCCTTCCGGATGGATGGCCCCCTGGATATGCGTATGAATTATCAAGAAGGACAAAGTGCGCAACAGTGGTTAGCAACAGCAGATGAAAAAAATATTGCAAAGGTAATTAAAGATTATGGGGAAGAACGGTTTGCTGTCCAGATTGCAAAGACGATTGTTGCTAGCCGGGAGCAAGGAATCCACATTGGGACCACAAGACAACTCTCGGCGCTCGTGGCTAGTGTCGTCCGCACGCGCGAACACGATCAAGATCCGGCCACGCGCACCTTTCAGGCTATACGGATTTACATCAACCAAGAACTCCGCGATTTGGAGGAAGGTTTAAAGATGTCTATTTCATTGTTAAAACCAGAGGGGCGATTAGTAGTAATTAGTTTTCACTCACTAGAAGACCGTATGGTTAAACAATTTATGCAAAAAAACAGCAAAGTGGATGTGCCAAGAGGTATGCCACTTCGTGAATCTGAAATACCAAAATCGCCATTAAAAATTATAGGAAGAGTAAAACCTAGTGCACAAGAGATACAACAAAACCCAAGGGCAAGATCAGCGGTTATGCGGATTGCAGAAAAGGTAGGTATTTGATGAACCGCTCTGTTGTGGTTTTAATCTTAGCATTAATGGCTTGCTCATTAATGTTGGTTTACTCACAGCAAAGATCAAGGATGTTATACGCGGATAAAAATCGACTTGAGATTCAAGAGAACAAGCTCAATCAAGAATGGAGTCGGCTTGAGTATGAGCAAAGAGATCTATCTAAATCTTCAAGAATTGTTGATATTGCCACCAAGAAGTTACAGATGAAAGAAATAAAGCAAGACAAAACGATCTATGTCAGGGAAATGGCTAAATGAAGGCTAATCATGCAGGCCCCTCTAACACATTAGTTTTGAGACTTCCGATGTGGCGCTCACGCGTTGTTTTGTTCTTTATGTTCATCGCGTTTTGTGCACTTTTGGGTCGCGCATTTTGGATTCAGGGACCGGGGAATGATTTTTATGCACAAAAAGGTAAGCGAGTAAATCGTGTCATTGCATTACCTTCTGTGCGGGGAAAAATACTTGATAGAAACGGTGAAATATTAGCAACAAGTTTAGAGGCAAAAACGATTATTGCCTATCCAGATACGATTCCAGATGATTTGCCAGCGGCAAAGGTATCTGCATTTGCAAAATTATTAAAAATGAATGAATCTGAATTGAGAAAGAAGTTAACAGATTCAAAAAATCAACTATACCTTCGTCGTCAAGTTGAGCCAGAGGTGGCGGCAAAAATTAAAGAGTTGGCAATTCCTGGCATTATCATTACGAGTGAGTATCGTCGCTATTACCCTGAGGGAGAGGCGATGGCTCACATTATTGGCTTTACCAATATTCAGGATAAAGGCCAAGACGGCATGGAGTTATCGAACGATGCCTACTTATCAGGTAAGGATGGTCAAAAACATGTTGTGATTGATCGACTTGGTAGGGTAGTTGATAACCTCGGTGATTATCAACCCCCAAGAAATGGAAAAGATTTACAGTTATCCGTAGATAGCAAGATTCAATCTATTTCTTATGAAGCTGTTAAAAAAGCGGTCAAAGATAATCGCGCCAAATCTGGATCTGCGATTGTTTTAGATTCATATACAGGTGAAGTGTTGGCAATGGCGAATTACCCATCATACGATCCGAACAATCGAAGTAGTATGACAGGTGAGCAATTACGTAATCGAGTACTCACAGATACTTTTGAGCCAGGTTCTACCATGAAGCCAATCACAGTATCTATAGCCTTAGAAAAGGGATTAATTAAACCGACCACACAATTTAGTATTGGGCATTTACAAATTGGTAAAAAAGTCATTACAGATACCCATTCCTATTCAGTATTGTCTGTATCTCAAATTATTCAAAAATCAAGCAATATTGGTACCAGTCGTATCGCATTACAGATGGAGCCAGAAGACATGTGGACGATGTTCCAATCCGTAGGATTTGGACAAGCCCCAAAAATTGGTTTCGAGGGTGCAGTTGCTGGAACTGTAAAACCATATGAAAAATGGGGTAAGTTAGATCAGGCAACGATGTCATTTGGGTATGGTGTCTCAACCTCTTTATTTCAGTTAGCAAGGGCTTACACCATATTTGCAAGAGATGGTGAATTAGTTCCCATTTCAATGGTTAAAGTAGAAAAGCCGCCAATAGGAACACGGGTTCTAAATCCCAAAACTGCAATCGAAATGCGTAATATGTTGGAGCTAGTTACTCAAGAGGGTGGTACTGCGCTCAAGGCTCAAGTATCCGGCTATCGTGTCGGAGGAAAGACAGGAACTGCTCATAAATCGATGGGTAAGGCTGGCTATGCTAAAAATAAATACGATGGATTTTTTGTGGGTGTAGCACCCATTAGCAATCCAAGAATTGTTGTTGCAGTAGTGATTGATGAGCCTACTGCGGGATCTCACTATGGAGGCGATGTTGCCGCCCCGGTATTTTCTTCAATTACTGGAACAGCACTTCGTAGTTTAGGGGTGCCTCCAGATGCTGCGATGAAAGAATTAGTTCAAACATTAGATCCCTCCCTCACTCAAAAAGTGGCTTTACAGAGATGATCAAGATTCAGTCCAAAGCCTCTCTTCAAATGAACGATATTCAACATCTGATGTTGAGTGAAGTAGAGCGGGCCGCGCATTTGTCTTCAGATACAAGGTTACTAAAATCTGGAGACGTGTTTTTGGCATATCCGGTTGGAAGTGGAAAAGGTTTTAGTGATAATCGGATTCATATACCCAAAGCACTTGAATTAGGTGTTGGTTTAGTTCTTTTTGAAAGTAATAATTGGCTGGAAGATGAGCTTGTTCAGGCGCGAGCAAAATTAGGCGATTCAAGATGTTTTGCTGTGCCGGGATTGGCAACAATGGCAAGTGAAATCGCTGATTGGTGGTATGGATATCCCTCAAAAGAAATGTCAATGATGGGGGTAACAGGTACCAATGGTAAAACGACAGTTACTCATTGGTTGGCAAAGTCATTCAATCATTATAAAAAGACAGCGGTATTTGGAACTTTAGGATATGGTCAAGTTGGAGCATTGAAGACAACAGGGTTTACGACTCCCGATGCTGCAAGGGTACAACGTGTACTCGCTGAATTAAAAAAAGAATTTTATCAGCAAGTTGTTATGGAAGTATCTTCGCATGCATTAGAGCAGGGTAGAGTTAGTAATGTGCAATTTAAAACGGCGATTTTCACTAATTTAAGTCAAGATCACTTGGACTATCACGGTGATATGCATGAATATGCTAAAGCAAAATTTGAATTGTTTCGTTACTCCAGCCTTGAGAAAATCGTCATCAACATAGATGATCCAATAGGTCGTGAATGGATTGAGCAATTAGCAAGAACATCTAAAGCTAAATTGTGGGTATATGGCACAGAAGAATCATTCGTTCAACTGAATTGTCAAAATCAATTAAATACAGTACTTGTACAAGATTATGAGACAACCAACAATGGTGCAAAGTTAAATTGTGAAGTGAATGGCCAAAAATTCCCACTACTTTTAGATATTATTGGTAGGTTTAATGTTGATAATATGATGGCAGTTCTAGCTACTTTGTTAGCTAATGAAATGCCAATTGAAAGTGCGATTGCGCAATTAAAACATCTGCAATCTGTAGATGGTCGATTAGAAATGATTAACCTCAACGACGACAAGAATCCCTTAATGGTAGTGGATTTTGCGCACACTCCAGATGCCTTAGAAAAAGCATTACTAGCATTAAAACCAATTGCAAAGGCCAGAGGTGGTCAATTAGTTTGTGTTTTTGGGTGTGGTGGTAATCGAGATACAAGTAAACGACCTTTAATGGGAAAACTAGCAGCAAATATTGCTGATCGAGTGATTTTAACGAGTGATAATCCACGTGGAGAAAAACCTGAGGAAATCATTGATCAAATTATGCAAGGAATTGATTCGGATCAATTATCAAAAGTAACTGTTGTAGTAGATAGAGCCTTTGCTATATTGTCATCGGTCAAAAAAGCGTTACCAAATGATTTGATACTTGTTGCCGGTAAAGGACATGAAAGAATTCAAGAGATAGCTGGAAACCAATTTATCTTTTCAGATCAAGATCATATTCGAATAGCGATACGAGGGGTTGTTGAATGAGTCATCATTTGACCCTTGAGAAAATGGCGCAGATCGTACCTGGGGCACGTCTATTAAATGTCAGCGCTGCAATGATGAACTCTCCTCTTGGTGATGTTTCAACAGACAGTAGAAGAATTAAATCGGGAGATTTTTTCATTGCTATAGCTGGAGAAAAATTTGACGGTAACCAATTTTTAAATGAAGTATTTAAAAAAGGCGCAATAGCTGCATTAGCAAGTCATGAGGAGAGTGTGCCTACTGATTGTCCTGTTCTTCTAGTTGAAGATACATTGAAGGCGTTGCAAATCATTGCGACAGCTTGGAAGAAAGAGCTAAATTCCCAATTAATTTTAGTCACTGGTAGTAATGGAAAAACTACTGTTAAAGAGATGATTGCCAGTATCTTAAAAGAAGCATTTGGTGAGGAACATGTTTTAGCAACTTTAGGCAATTTAAATAATGACATTGGCTTGCCACTCACCCTTTTAGGGCTTCGTTCACATCACCAAATTGCCGTAATTGAGTTAGGTATGAATCATCCCGGAGAGACACAATTTTTAGCGAATATTGCTCAGCCTAATATTGTGTTGATTAACAATGCGCAGCGCGAGCATCAAGAATTTATGCATACGGTAGAAGCTGTTGCGGTTGAGCATGCAGATGCAATCTCGCAATTACAGCCCAATGGAATTGCGATCTTTCCAGCAGACTCTGAATATACAGAATTATGGAAAAGTAAATCTAGCGCTTACAACTATTTAGATTTTGCTTTAAGTGAGAACCTCGGAACATCGCTCGGGGAAATTCAGGGCCATTGGACACATCAAGGAAATTTAAGTATAGAGTTTCCAGAAAAAAATAGTAACTCAAAATTAGTTGTTGAAGTCAAGCTTGCGACACTTGGGGACCACAATGCTAAAAATGCGATAGCAGCTGCAACTGTTGCATTTGCTGCAAATATAAACAATGAAGCAATTTGTCGTGGATTAGAAAAATTTATGCCAGTTGCTGGCAGAATGCGCAGTCATATCCTACCTAGTTTTGGAGAGCTCGGACGACTGGTGGATGATACATATAATGCAAATCCTGATTCGATGATTGCGGCAATAGATGTTTTAGCGCAATTGCCGGGAACACGTTGGTTAGTTCTAGGAGATATGGGTGAGGTTGGTGATCAAGGACAACAATTTCATCATGAAATTGGCAAATATGCCAAAGGAAAAGGAATTGAGCATGTTTATGCTACTGGGGAATTATCAGTTTATGCGATAGAGGGTTTTAAGGCCGAAGTTTTTACGCCGTCAAATACAAAAGAGGCTGAGGGAAGACATTTTCAGGAGCCTCAGGCGTTACTTAAACAATTAAAAGCTGATTTACAAGTATTTCAAAATAACTTTTCTACTGGGCGTGTAGCGATTTTGGTAAAAGGGTCACGATTTACTAAGATGGAAAGAGTTGTCAACTGTTTATTAAAAGAGGAGAACCTATGTTTCTAGTTCTCGCACAATGGTTACAAGTAGAGATTGGATTTTTTCGTGTCTTTAACTACATTACCTTTCGGGCTGTGATGGCGACATTAACTGCACTCGGGATTGGGTTGATTTTTGGACCATGGGTTATTCGTCGTTTAACCATGATGAAAGTAGGTCAGGCGGTTAGAACGGATGGCCCGAAAACGCATTTAATCAAAAGTGGAACACCCACGATGGGTGGCGTATTAATTTTGATATCAATTGCAATTTCAACTTTGTTATGGAGTGATCTTAGTAATCGCTTTATTTGGGCTGTTTTATGGGTAACTCTTGGATTTGGAATCGTTGGATGGGTAGATGACTATCGAAAAGTTGTTTATAAAAACCCGAAGGGAATGAGTTCCAAAGAAAAGTACTTTTGGCAATCGCTAATTGGAATGTTAGCGGCAGTGTATTTGGTGTTTGCCATCACAGATAGCAGTAACTTAGGGATTGTTAAAAATATATTGCAATGGAAAAACAATGAATTTAATTTTTACTTTGCTGATAACTTAAATTTAGTTGTTCCATTCTTTAAAACCGTGAATTATCCCTTGGGTATTTTGGGATTTGTAATTTTGACCTATTTAGTGATTGTTGGAAGTAGTAATGCTGTCAATCTGACAGATGGTTTAGATGGTTTGGTGATTATGCCAGTCATATTAGTTGGATCTGCTTTAGGTGTATTTGCATACGTTACCGGAAATGCTATATACGCAAAATATTTAATATTTCCATACATCCCGGGCACTGGAGAATTATTGATTTTCTGTGGAGCAATCGGCGGTGCGGGCTTGGCATTCTTGTGGTTTAACACTCATCCCGCGCAAGTTTTTATGGGAGATGTTGGAGCACTTGCATTAGGTGGAGCTTTAGGTACGGTGGCAGTGATTGTTCGACAAGAAATCGTATTGTTCATTATGGGCGGAATATTTGTCGTAGAAACTTTATCGGTCATGATTCAAGTGGCATGGTTTAAATATACAAAAAATAAGTATGGTGAAGGAAGGCGTATTTTTCGAATGGCGCCCCTACATCACCATTTTGAATTAGGCGGTTGGAAAGAGACGCAAGTAGTTGTCCGCTTTTGGATTATTACAATTATTTTGGTTTTGGTTGGATTGTCGAGCTTGAAATTAAGATGACAAATACCTATCAACAAACTATCCTAATACCTGGGGCTCTGCCGTTAAAGAGCGCGGAGTCATTTTCTATTCTTGTGATGGGCATAGGGGAGTCCGGGCAAGCGATGGCCAAATGGTCACTAGCCCAGGGTGCACGGGTTACCATGCACGACACAAGAGAACAAAGTGCAGTTCCATTAAAAATTCAAGAACAACTCACAGAGTTACAAGACTTAGGCATCCAGATTACTTATGGTAAGGGCTCTGACTTTACTTTGCGGGACATTGACATGATTGCTATGAGTCCTGGCATATCTCCATTAGACGCTTGGATTATCAGTATGTTTGATCAAGCAAAAGCTGCCGGAATAGTGATCTGGGGTGAATTAGACTTTTTTACGCAGGCCATCAATGCGATGTGGCAAACACAAGCTTATCAACCCAAAATAGTAGCGATTACTGGCACCAACGGTAAAACCACAACTACAGCATTATGTGGAGTTATCTTTAGTAAATCAGGCAAGTCAGTTGCTTTAGCAGGAAATATCAGCCCTTCACTTTTAGACAAATTGAGTCAATGTTTACTTAAAGAACAGTTGCCTGATATTTGGGTTCTGGAGCTCTCTAGTTATCAGTTGTTTTATAGCCAGAATTTTAATCCAGATGCAGCGACGGTTTTGAATATTACAGAAGACCATTTAGATTGGCATGGAGATATAAATCATTACTATGCGGCGAAGAAAAAAATATTTGGGCCAACGACAATACCAATCCTCAATCGAGATGATTTACAAGTGATGTCGATGGTTGATTTAGAAGCAAGGGATCGCTTGAGAACGATTTCTTTTGGCATAGATACGCCACAAGAACCGGATCAACTTGGTATTGTTGGTGATATGAACGGTGGAATTGATTGGTTAGCGTGGATTATGCCTGACGAAGAAACTGGACAAAGAAAAAAAAGAAAAACCAAAGAGATATCTTCTGAATATGAGCAGCCTTTGCAAATCAAGCGATTGATGCCTACGGAGGCTTTACTTATTAAGGGACGTCATAATGCTGCCAATACCTTGGCTGCTCTTGGGCTCGGGCAGGCAATTGATTTAAGTATGGCTTCTTTGTTGCACGGACTTAGAGATTATCAAGGTGAGCCTCACCGAGTACAAACGATTGCAGTGATTGATGATGTTGAATATATCGACGATAGCAAAGGTACTAATGTTGGGGCAACTCTTGCAGCACTAACTGGGCTTAGTACATCTTTCGGTGAAAAGAAAATTGTTCTGATTGCTGGCGGCGATGGGAAGGGACAAGATTTTTCACCCTTAAGTGAGGCGATTCATCGTTTTGTAAAACAGGTCTATTTAATAGGCAAAGATGCTCAGCAAATTGAAGCAGTTCTAAATACAAATTTAGTATCAGTGACGCATGTTTTGACAATTGAACAAGCAGTTGATCAAGCATCAAAAATTGGACGTCCAGGCGATAAAGTGTTACTTTCTCCGGCGTGTGCCAGTTTAGATATGTTTAAAGATTACGTGCATCGTGCTGAAGTTTTCAAAAATGCGGTAGAAAATTTATCGTATCAAACTCAAGCTAGCGGAGTGACCCTATGAAAAATGTTGTTAGTCAAGGTTTGGGTGAATTCTCAAAAATTTGGACAAGATCTCGCAGTGGGATTAGCGGGGGAATTCGAGAAGGATTTAATGATTTTCGTTCAGAATTAAGAGACGCGACAAAGACAAAAAAATATTCACGTTCTGGAATGACACAATGGGATCAGCCTTTGCTGTGGACTACGACCATGCTGGTATTACTGGGTATTGTGATGGTGTATTCAGCTTCTATCACAATCGCTAATGGAAGTGGAAGTGTTGGTAACCAAACTAGTATTAGTTATTTAATCAGGCATGTTATTTCAATTTGTATCGCAATTGTTGCAGGATTATTAACTTATCAAATACCGATTAAGGTATGGGATCGTATCTCCCCTTTAATTTTTGCGATATCCATCATTTTATTAATTGTTGTATTGATTCCTGGGCTTGGCCATGCAGTGAAAGGATCAAGAAGATGGATTCCGTTAGGACTTATGAATTTTCAACCATCTGAATTAATGAAACTCGCTTGTGTATTGTTTGTTGCGCATTACACAGTTCGTCGACAGGAGTTTTTACACTCATTTGTAAAAGGATTTTTGCCGATGGGATTTATTGTTGGGGTAGTTGGCATTTTATTGTTATTAGAGCCTGATATGGGCGCATTTTTAGTTGTTGCGGGTATTGCGATGGGGATTTTATTTTTAGGTGGCATTAGTGCAAAATTATTTGGGTATTTAATCTGTATTGGCGTGTTGGCTTTTAGTGCGATTGTTGCCTTATCACCTTTTAGGCGCGCTCGGATTATGGCTTTTTTAGACCCATGGGATCCAGAACAAGCGCAAGGAAAAGCATATCAATTAACACATTCTTTGATAGCGTTTGGACGTGGTGAATGGTTTGGCGTTGGGTTAGGAGGCAGTGTTGAGAAGTTGCATTACCTCCCCGAAGCACATACCGATTTTATTCTTGCAGTGATTGGTGAAGAGCTAGGCTTTATTGGAGTTTTAATTGTTATTTTAGGCTTTTACTACATCGTTCGTAGATCATTCATGATTGGCCGGACGTGCTTGCAGTTAGATCGAAGTTTTGCAGGGTTAGTGGCAAAGGGAATTGGAATATGGATTGGTTGGCAGACCTTCATTAATATGGGCGTTAATTTGGGGTTGCTGCCTACAAAAGGCTTAACTTTGCCATTGGTCAGTTATGGTGGATCGGCCTTATTGCTCAATATTATTGCAATTTCAGTTTTACTCAAAATTGATGCAGAAAATCGAGTATTAATGCGAGGTGGGAAGTTATGACACTACTTTCACCAACTTCAAAAGCAATCTTAATCATGGCTGGTGGAACTGGGGGGCATATTTTCCCAGGATTAGCTGTGGCTGAGTATTTGCGTTTAGAAGGATGGCGAGTGTATTGGTTGGGCAACCCGAAAGGTATGGAGTTTGACATTATTACCAAACAAGGGATTTCTTTTGAAGCGGTTGAGTTCGGAGGATTAAGAGGTAAAGGTTTATTAACGAAATTGAAATTACCTTACCATCTCTTGAAGGCCTCTATACAAAGTTTACAGATCATTAGAAGACTAAAGCCCAATGTTTTACTTGGTATGGGAGGGTACATTACCTTTCCCGCAGGGCTAGTTGCTTCAGTTGTCGGATATCCATTGGTCTTACATGAACAAAATTCAATTGCAGGACTTGCGAATAAAGTACTTTCTAAATTGGCTTCAAGAAGTTTATGTGCATTTCCAGATGCGATAGCGAATGCTGAATGGGTGGGTAATCCATTAAGAGCGAATTTATTGCAGTTAGCAGTTCCTGCAGAACGTTTTGCAGATCGAGCTGGGCCATTAAAAGTATTGGTCGTTGGAGGCAGTCTAGGAGCCCAAGCTTTAAATGAGATTGTGCCGCAGGCAATCAGTCTTATTCCAGAATCTGAGCGACCATTGGTTACGCATCAATCTGGGCAAAAGAATGTCGAAGCATTACTTACAAACTATCAAGAAGCTGGTGTAGACGCAACGGTTATACCATTTATCGATGATATGGCCAAAGCTTATGACCAGGCTGATATCGTGATTTGTCGGTCTGGCGCAATGACCGTTGCGGAATTAGCGGCGTGTGGCGTCGCTTCCTATTTAGTGCCATTTCCCTATGCTGTGGATGATCATCAGACTTCAAATGCGCAATTTTTATCTCGTTCTGGAGCAGCAATATTAATGCCGCAATCAGAGCTTTCTCCTAGGCGCTTAGCGGATTGGTTACAGTCCATCAATCGAGACAAACTATTAGAGATGTCTAATCAAGCACTAAAGATGGCTAAACCATTTGCAACTGTCAGAGTAGCTGAGGTTTGTAAGGAGGTCAGCTTAGCATGAAGCATATTGTTCAGCATATTCATTTCGTCGGCATTGGCGGCGCAGGTATGAGCGGTATTGCCGAAGTTTTATTGAATTTAGGCTATCGCGTTAGTGGCTCAGACTTATCCGCTAGTTCAAGTACTGAGCGTTTAAAAAGTTTTGGGGCACAAATCTTTATTGGTCACCATGCGCAGCATATTGGTACTGCTGAGGCGGTAGTCATTTCTACAGCAGTGACAGGAGATAACCCAGAAATTTTGGCAGCAAGAGCTGCCCATATACCAGTCATTCAACGCGCCGTCATGTTAGGCGAATTAATGCGCCTCAAACAAGGAATTGCAATTGCGGGCACTCATGGAAAAACAACTACTACGAGTTTAGTCGCATCCATCTTAGCTGAGGGTCAACTAGACCCTACATTTGTCATTGGCGGAAAATTAACATCAGCTGGCGCAAATGCCCGTTTAGGAACTGGAGATTTTATTGTTGCCGAAGCTGACGAATCAGATGCGTCATTTCTGAATCTATTGCCAGTCATGGAAGTAGTCACCAATATCGATGCCGATCATATGGAAACCTATCAACATTCGATGCCAAGGTTAAAACAAGCATTTGTTCAATTCACACAAAGAATGCCATTTTACGGAGTTGCCATTTTATGTGTAGATGACAACAATGTGAGAGATATGCTGCCATTTGTTTCTCAGTCTGTATTGACGTATGGTTTATCTGAAGATGCTGATGTTCGGGCACAAGATGTGCGAGCAGTTGATGCGATGATGCATTTTAGGGTTGAGCGTAAAACAGTAAGACGTCATGGAACTGTTCCAAAACCAATTGATATTGAGCTTAATTTGCCTGGTGTTCATAATGTCAGAAATGCTTTAGCAGCTATCGCTGTAGCAACTGAACTTGGAGTTAGTGACAAAGATATTATTCAAGCTTTAAAAGAATTTAAGGGAGTGGGAAGACGATTTACCCGTCATGGAGAAATTAACATCCCATCAGGTGGAAGTTTTACTTTAATTGATGATTATGGACATCATCCAGTTGAAATGGCCGCAACTTTAGCGGCTGCTAGAGGAGCCTTTAAGAGTCGAAGGTTAGTATTAGCTTTCCAGCCACATCGCTTCACAAGAACTAGGGATTGTTTTGGTGATTTTGTAAAAATACTTCAAGATTTTGATTCAGTTATTTTGACTGATGTATATCCCGCAGGTGAGCCAATCATTAAAGGTGCGGATAGTCCGAGCTTGATTGACGCGATTCATCACAGTAGTCAATCCAATTCGCAGCAATCGTTAAAAGTAAAAGACTTAGTTTATACATCGGATGTCAAGCAAGTTCCAAAAAGCATTATGAATCATGTTCAAGATGGTGATGTTGTGATTACGATGGGTGCAGGATCAATAGCAGCAGTACCTACAAGACTAGTGGAGGGAAGTTATGAGTAAGCAAAACTCTCTCCAGCAGTGGGTTGCTTCTGTGGAACAAATTTACTCGAATATAAAGCCCTCTGACTATGGTCGTGTTGGTGTTCTGTTGGGCGGGCGTTCTAGCGAAAGAGAAGTTTCATTGCAGTCTGGAAATGGTGTTTTAACAGCCTTAAAGCATCTTGGTGTCGATGCCCATGCATTTGACCCTGGGCTTAGGGCAGTTGAATCTATTACCCAAGAAAAATTTGATAGGGTATTTATTTCTTTGCATGGTCGCTATGGTGAGGACGGAACGATGCAAGGATTCCTAGAACAACTTTCAATTCCGTATACAGGAAGTGGTGTTCTTGCTTCAGCGATGGCCATTGACAAACAAGTCACCAAAAATATTTGGTTAAGTCAAGGTTTAGCCACACCCAAATTTATGATGTTAGATGAACATTCAAAGTGGGATGATGTCATTCATTATCTTGGGTTACCTTTGATTGTTAAACCTGCGAGAGAAGGATCATCACTTGGTTTAACTAAAGTCAAGAAGGCTTCAGAATTGCCGGGAGCCTATCAATTAGCCGCAAAATTAGATCGAGATGTAATGGCTGAGCAATGCATTGTTGGAGAAGAGTTGACTTGTCCCATGATTGGCCAAGGTAAGCAAGTACAAGCATTACCAATGATCAAAATTAAAGCGCCAGATGATAATTACGATTATCACCATAAGTATGTTTCTAACGACACACAGTATATTTGCCCACCAGGGCTTGATCCAAAGCTTGAGCAAAGTATCGAAGATTTAGCAATACGTTCATATCAAGCCTTAGGCTGTTCTGGATGGGGAAGGACTGATGTGATGATTGACCAAAACACCAACCAACCTTATTTACTTGAGATGAATACCTCACCGGGAATGACATCACATTCTCTAGTGCCCATGGCCGCAAAGCAAGCAGGTGTGTCCTATGAAAAATTAGTGTTGTGGATACTGCATCAAACACTCCATCAATCGGTTGAGGAAAAAATATGAGCACTTCCTCTTTAAATGCTGTTAAAAACAAAACTCCTAGCCCTACTTTAGGAGATGTTCTTTTACCGTGGCTTGTCAATACAGCTAAAGGAATATTTTCTGGTTTAGCTGCAATTTTGGTTTTTATTTTCTCGCCAGTATGGAACTCAAAAGAGAGAATGAAGTATCTTACCCATTTCTTCATGTTCGCATTTTTAGGATTGGTTATGTTGTGGGCAATTTTCTGGATTGGCCAACGACCTGTATTCACGATTGGACAGATACAGATTCAAGGGGAAACTGGTCAGAGTTTGAAGCATGTGAATCAAGCGCTTGTGAAATCACAGGTATTAAGTCAGTTAAATGGAAATTTCTTTAGTGTGAGGCTAGATCATGCACGAAAAGCTTTTGAGGAATTACCGTGGGTAAGGTCTGCTAGTGTCAGAAGAGTATGGCCGAATGGATTAAGTATTACGCTTGAAGAACAACAACCCATCGGAATTTGGAACACCAACGACGGACCTAAATTACTAAATTCTTATGGCGAGTTATTTACGGTTAATTTGGCTGAGGCTGACCTTGAGAAGGGATTAGTTGAGTTTTCTGGGCCATCTAACAGTAATAATGAAGCGATGGAGCTTTATCAACAATTGAGTTATTGGTTTAAACCTTTTGAAGCAAACGTCGTTAGTTTATCTTTAAGCTCTCGATATTCATGGACTACTCGTTTAGATAATGGTATGACTTTTGAGCTAGGTAGAGACTTAGATCAAAAGGATCGAAGTCAAATTAAAAATCGTTTAGAAAGATTTTTTAAGGTTTGGCCAGAGGTAAAAGAAAAGCTTCCGAACAAAGTTGATTACATTGATTTGCGATATGCCAATGGCTTTGCGATTAGATCATTAAACAAGTTTGAACTGAACAAAAAGGCTTCACAAACGACGGCTGAACTGAATGAAAGTTTAAACATCTTTTCAAATATACCGAGTAGTGAAATCAATGCAGTAGTAACAGAGAAACCTAACAAAAAGAATGCGCAGGATTTAAAAAAATCAAAGTTAGCTGGTGGCTGGAGAAGTGAATGAGTAAAGATAATCGTAATTTATTAGTTGGCCTTGATATTGGAACTTCTAAAGTAGTTGCTTTGGTTGCGGATGTTCATGAGAATGGCGATTTTGATGTTATAGGAATTGGTAATACAGCCTCAAAAGGTATCAAAAAAGGTGTTGTCGTCAATATTGAAGACACAGTGAAGTCGATTCAAAAAGCCTTAGAAGAAGCTGAGGTGATGGCGCAATGTCGTGTTGAAAATGTATTTGCAATTATTTCTGGCAATCATGTACAGAGTTTTAATAGTACTGGAATGTATGCTATTCGAGATAAAGAAGTTTCTACACAAGATGTTGAGCGTGTTATCGAAAATGCAAAGCCGGTTAATGTGCCGACGGATCAAAAAGTGTTGCATATGTTGATTCAAGAATATTTAATTGATGGTCAAGAAGATGTTCGAGATCCGATTGGCATGAGCGGTCAAAAACTAGAAGTAAGAACACATATTGTCATAGGTGCTGATAGTGCGGTACAGAATATTATTAAGTGCATCCGTCGTTGTGGACTTGAGGTCATTGAACTAGTTGTACAACCACTTTCATCAAGTTTAGCAGTTCTAACAGACGATGAAAAAGAGCTTGGGGTTGTGATGGTAGACATTGGCGGCGGTACTACAGATATAGCTGTATTTTCGCAAGGATCTATTCGTTATACCGAGGTCATTCCATTAGGGGGTGACCAAATTACCAATGATATTGCTATGGCATTAAGAACACCAACAGTTGATGCTGAGGATTTAAAAATACAATATGGCTGTGCCAAACAATCATTGGCTGATCCACAAGGAATGTTAGACGTGCCCGGCATTGGCGAAAGAGAATCGAAGCCAATTTCAAGACAATCTTTAGCAGCTGTCATTGAGCCAAGAGTTGAAGAGCTATTTAAATTTGTTGTTGATGCTTTAGAGCATTCTGGATATACCCACATGATTCCCTCTGGAGTTGTATTAACAGGTGGAGCGACGAGCATGCCCGGTATTGTTGAATTAGCAGAAGAAATATTTAATAAACCGGCTCGAATAGGAGTGCCTGATTACAGTGGGCATTTAAAAGATGTTTTACGGAACCCAAAATATTCAGCAAGTATTGGTTTGTTAAGAGAAGGTCGCGCACAAATTGTGCAAGGACAAGAGGCAAGTAAATCAAAACCATTGGGTGGTGTAATGCGACGGGTCAGAGATTGGTTTACGGGGAACTTTTAAATTGTTGTTTTTAATGTAGTCGTCAAAAGTTGTAATTAACCTTGGAGGAAGTATGGAATTTGAAATAGTAGATGAAACTGTTGCTGGCAAGACCAACATTCGTGTGGTCGGTGTCGGTGGCGCAGGCGGCAATGCTGTACAACACATGATTCGTCGTGGTGTACAAGGCGTTGAGTTTATATGCATGAACACAGATGCAGGTGCATTACAGCGTTCAAAAGCTGAAATTAATTTACAGCTAGGAGAATCAGGACTTGGCGCAGGTGCTCGTCCAGAAGTAGGAGAAGTGACTGCTCAAGAGGCAAAAGCAAGAATTGCAGATGCACTGCAAGGTGCTCACATGGTATTTATTACTGCAGGTATGGGCGGCGGAACTGGGACAGGAGCCGCTCCGGTTGTTGCGCAAATTGCGAAAGAAATGGGTATTCTGACTGTTGGTGTTGTGAGTAAGCCATTTGACTTCGAGGGTGCGAAACGATCAAAAGTTGCTGAAAATGGCGCTATTGAATTAGAAAAATACGTAGATTCTTTAATTGTTGTGTTGAATGAAAAATTGTTTGAAGTGATGGGTGAAGATGCAGAAATGCACACTGCATTCAGCGCCGCTGATGATGTTCTTCATAATGCTGTTGCTGGAATTGCTGAAATCATTAATGAACACGGCTTAATTAATGTGGACTTTGAAGATGTGAAAACAGTGATGAGTGAGCAAGGTAAGGCGATGATGGGAACAGCAACTGTTTCTGGAGTGGACCGCGCTCGCTTAGCAGCAGAGGCAGCAGTTGCTTCCCCATTACTGGAAGGAGTGGATTTATCTGGTGCAAGGGGAGTGTTAGTTAACATCACGGCAAGTCGTTCACTCAAACTTTCTGAAACAAGAGAAGTGATGGCGGCGATTCGTGGATATGCGGCAGAAGATGCGACCATTATTTTTGGTACTGTTTATGACGAGTCTTTGACAGATGCAATCCGTGTAACTGTCGTTGCAACTGGCTTAAATGGTGGTAAAAAGAATCAGCAGCGCCCTGAGGAAGTATTTTGGCGTGAACAAGCCACAGGTACTTATAATGCAACACCAGCGATCACTGATTTGAAGGTATTTCAACCAACAAGTCCGATTGCATCTCAAGCATTAAATCAAGTGACTTCTGGATATGCATCAAATATGCCCTCTTTAGGCCAGGCTATGCCTGAAACTGGATCGATTGATAATACATCCGGAGTACCAGCTGTATTTAGACCATCGCCCAATCGTGGAGCAGCGCCAAGTTTGGGAGCATCTAGTTCACCACAAGCGAGATCCTTGCTTGAAAAGGGGACAGATTTTTATGACATACCAGCCTTTTTAAGGAAGCAAGCTGATTAAATAGATTATTAAAATCAATCTCTTACAAAATTTTGGTGGTGGTGTTCCTCCAAATGACGACGACTGCGCTACTATCATGATTCGTGAGAGATTAATTTTTTTAAAAGGAGAGAGTAATGATTGCTGTAAATCAAGCTGTACCAAACGCAACACTATATGAATTCATATCCCAAGAGACACCTGGCTGTACGATAGGCCCTAATGCATTTCAGGTATCTGAAATTACAAAAGGAAAAAAAATTATTGTTTTTGGCTTGCCAGGAGCTTTCACACCAACTTGCTCAGCACAACATGTGCCCGGCTATGTTGAACATTGCGCGGCATTAAAAGCAAAGGGTGTTGATGAAATTTGGTGTGTATCTGTTAATGATGCTTTTGTCATGGGAGCATGGGGAGATAATCTTAAAGTTGGTAGTTCAGTTCGAATGATGGCTGATGGTAGTGCAGAATGGACAAAAGCTTTGGGCTTGGAGTTTGATTTGGTGGCTAGAGGTTTAGGTGTTCGTTCACAGCGTTATGTCATGGTTTTAGACAATGGTGTTGTTAAGTATCTCGCAGTTGAAGCCCCTGGTAAATTTGAAGTGAGTAGTGCACAGGCTGTAATGGCGCAAGTGTAGATAATAAGGTGTGGGCTAAGAATATATGTTGAAACAACAGACGATTGCTGAACCAATCAAAACAGTTGGTATTGGTTTGCATTCAGGCAATCGATCAAATCTATATTTAAAGCCTGCACCCATTAATTCGGGAATTACCTTTGTTCGCCTTGATTTGGCTGAGCAAATCATCATTCCAGCGAAGGCAGAATATATTACTGACACACGCCTTGCGAGTGTTTTACAAATTGGCGAGAGTCGAATTTCAACGGTTGAACATCTTCTTTCCGCGTGTGCGGGGTTAGGAATTGATAATTTATTAGTTGAAATTGATGGCGAAGAGATTCCCATTATGGATGGCAGCGCTGCTTCATTCTTATTTTTGATTCAGTCGGCAGGAATTTCTGTCCAAAACGCCCCCAAAAAATTTATCAAAATTAAAAAAGTAGTTGAAGTCATTGAAGGTGATAAGTTGGCAAGGTTAGAGCCTTTTTTTGGCTTCAAATTAGATTTCACCATTGATTTTAAGCATCCTGCTTTAGATAAGACAGGACAGAGATGCATTATTGACTTTAATGAAACTAGTTATGCAAAGGAAATTGGGCGGGCTAGGACGTTTGGGTTTGCTCATGAAGTTGAGGCTTTAAGGGAAATGGGTTTAGCGAGAGGCGGTAGTTTAGACAACGCAATCGTTTTAGATGAGCACCGAATCCTGAATAACGAAGAATTACGTTACGAAGATGAGTTCGTGCGCCATAAAATATTAGACGCTATTGGGGATTTATATTTAGCTGGGTACCCAATCATTGGGGCATACGTTGCTGAAAAATCTGGCCATGCATTGAATAATTTGTTACTTCGTCAATTGTTTAAAGAGCCTGACTCCTACGAAATCGTTAGTTTTAATCATATGCCAGATGCTCCGATGGCTTATCAAGTGCAGCACAAAGAGATTAATTAATTCTTTTTAATAGCTTTTTTACTTCTTGATAGACTGGAGAGTCCTCATCCACATCCAGTAATAATTTTTCCCAGGCCTCTTTACTCGAAGCGCTTACTGGTAAAGGTGAGTTATTCAGGTAAGGGTCATTAATGGGAGTGGCTACTGGAGATAGCTTGGGTGATACTTTTAAATGGATTGCTTTGAGAGGATAGCCAGATTCCCGGAAATAGTTTAATAAACTGGGCAATTTATTTTTTAGCTTACTCATTAAAACCGCCTTATGAGTAATTAATTTAATTTCACCTTCAATGGTGATTTCACCCAAAGATATTTCAGAAGCGTATTGAACTAAGTCCATTTTACCGAGTGCTTGAGCTAAAACTAAATGGAGTTCAGAGCGCTTTTGAATTCCTTCAAAAATATGAGAGATAGGGCTACTAATGGATTTACCAGTAAATAATTCCCCTATTTCAAGAGCGTCTTGTGGTTTTTTGAATTGTGGCATAAGTCATTAGCAAGCAATACAATGGAGAAAAGGGGCTTTTTGTGAACATTCATCTGATTCAGATATATGAATGATAAACTCATTAGTTGAATTTAATCTAAGAAAAATTATGGTATCAGGACTCATTAAAAAAATTATCGGCAGTCGTAACGATCGCCTTCTAAAGCAATACCGTAAAACGGTGAATGACATTAATTCCTTAGAGGATCAATTTCAGGGCTTAACCGATGAGCAATTACAAGCCAAAACCTCGGAACTTAAGAATTTATTAGTTCAAGGAAAAACATTAGATGAGATTTTGGTCCCTGCATTTGCGCTAGTTCGAGAAGCGAGTAAAAGAACCCTAAAAATGCGTCATTTTGACGTTCAGCTAATAGGTGGTATGGCCCTACATCATGGCAAAATAGCGGAAATGCGCACTGGCGAAGGTAAAACATTAACCGGTACCTTACCTGTATTTTTAAACGCCTTGAGTGGCAAAGGTGTCCATGTCATTACCGTCAATGACTATTTGGCGAAGAGAGATGCTGAATGGATGGCTACTATTTATCGATTTTTAGGGTTAAGTGTTGGTATTAACTTATCCCAAATGTCGCATGAAGAAAAGCAAGCAGCTTACAGTGCAGATATTACTTACGGTACAAATAATGAATTTGGTTTTGATTATTTACGCGATAACATGGTGCATGACATTGGCCAGCGGGTCCAGCGCGGCCTCAATTTCGCCATTGTTGATGAAGTGGACTCCATCTTAATTGATGAAGCTAGAACGCCTCTCATCATCTCCGGTCAAGCAGACGACCATACCGATGTTTACATCAAGATGAATGTCATACCAGGATATTTAGAGAGACAGATTGGCGAAGAAAAAGCAGATGGAACTGGCGTAGAAAAACCTGGAGATTATGTGATTGATGAAAAATCACAGCAGGTATTTTTGACAGAAAGTGGTCACGAAAAAGCAGAAAATATATTAGTACAAATTGGATTACTTAAAGAGGGAGATTCTTTATATGCTCCTCAAAATATTGCTTTAATGCACCATTTGTTAGCCACTTTGCGCGCGCATACTTTATTTCATCGAGATCAACATTATGTGGTTCAAGAAGGCGAAGTGGTCATTGTTGATGAGTTTACGGGTCGCTTAATGACGGGTAGACGTTGGTCAGAAGGCTTGCATCAGGCAGTAGAAGCAAAAGAAGGGGTGGCGATTCAAAATGAGAATCAGACCATGGCAACTATCACCTTCCAAAATTATTTTAGGATGTATGCCAAGTTATCAGGCATGACAGGTACAGCGGATACGGAAGCGTATGAGTTTCAAGAAATTTACGGCTTAGAAACGGTTGTTATTCCGCCGAATCGACTGAGTAAAAGAGCTGATAAGCATGACCAAATATACAAATCCTCTCAGGAACGATACAACGCCGTTATTGCAGATATCAAAGGTTGTTTTGAACGTGGCCAACCCGTTTTAGTTGGTACAACTTCCATTGAGAATTCAGAGTTGATTTCAGCGATACTGACTAAAGAGAAATTAAACCATCAAGTCTTAAATGCGAAGCAGCATGCGCGAGAGGCAGAAATTATTGCGCAAGCAGGTCGCCCGAAGATGATTACCATTGCGACTAACATGGCAGGTCGTGGTACGGATATCGTTCTTGGCGGTAATGTTGAAAAACAAGCTGGCTTTATTCATTTAGATACAAGTTTGACTGAACAGCAAAAGCAGGCCAAAGTAAAACAACTTGAAGATGAATGGCAAAGTTTGCATGAGCAGGTTGTGAATGCTGGTGGACTTCATATTATTGGTACAGAGCGACATGAGAGTCGTCGTATCGATAACCAATTACGAGGACGATCAGGTCGTCAAGGAGATCCGGGTTCATCTCGCTTCTATCTCTCCTTAGACGATGATTTACTACGTATTTTTGCTGGTGATCGTTTACGAGGAATTATGGATCGTCTAAAAATGCCAGAGGGAGAGCCGATTGAAGCGAATATGGTTTCCCGTGCAATTGAGTCTGCGCAACGCAAAGTGGAAGGCCGTAACTTTGATATTCGTAAACAATTACTGGAATACGATGATGTGGCCAATGACCAACGCCGTGAAACGTATTCATTAAGAAATCAGGTATTAGAAGCCTCGGATGTTAGTGTATTAAGTGAAAATTTACGTGTCGATGTCTTTAATGAAATTGTGAATCAGTATGTTGATGAAGAGTCTTTGCCTGAGCAATGGGATATTGCTGGCTTGGAGCGTGAGCTTGAAAATGAGTGGAGTATTTCGGTTGCCTTAGGACAACGGGTGAATGATCAAGATCAGGTTGATCTTCAAGATGTTCAATCATGGGTTCAAGAAGCAGTAGAACAAGCGTATTTGAAAAAAATTGAACAGTCTGATAGAACTTCTTTTACTGCATTTGAACGTTCAGTATTTTTGTATAGCTTAGATACTCACTGGCGGGAACATTTAGCAGCCCTTGATTATCTGCGTCAAGGGATACATTTAAGAGGATATGCACAAAAAGATCCGAAACAAGAGTATCGCAGAGAAGCATTTGAGTTATATGCTGAATTATTAGATGCTATTAAAAAGGATATTACAAGAACTACGATGAATGTTCGCATTGCATCTGCGGAAGAGTTAAATCAAGCGACAGGTGCGATTCAGGATGATTTAGAGAACTTGGGTGATGTGCAATATCAACATGCGGATGTATCTTCATCGCCTCAAGAAGTTGACGGTGAGGAAAGTGGCCAACAAAAAATGAAGCCAATTGTTAATACGTTACCAAAGGTTGGTAGAAATGAACCATGCCCTTGTGGAAGTGGTAAAAAATACAAACAATGTCATGGCTCCCTAAGCTAACTCGTTCTTCATCAGGGTTTCACCAAAGCATGCCTATAATTTAAAGAAACACAGTAACTCTAAATTAAGGCGAGCATATGGCAGTTAATCTTCCACAATTACAAGCATCTTCTCTGCATGCGGTTCCGGGCATTGAATTAGGTTATGCCATGGCGGGCATTAAAAAGCCTGGGCGCAAAGATGTTTTGTTAATTACCTTGACTGAGAATACTTCAGTTGCAGGAGTCTTTACGCTCAATCGATTTTGTGCGGCCCCGGTACAAGTTTGTAAAGAACATTTAAGTGCATCAAACTCAATACGAACATTAATTATTAATACAGGTAATGCTAATGCTGGTACTGGCCAGACTGGACTTCTAGATGCGCGCTCAACGTGTCAAGCAGTGGCTCAGATGTTTGATTTGCAAGCAAATCAAATACTACCTTTTTCAACAGGCGTGATTTTAGAACCATTGCCCTTGCAAAAAATCTTACAGGTCTTACCTCAAGCGAAAAGTGATTTGAGGGCTCATGCTTGGTTTGATGCGGCGCATGCAATTATGACGACGGATACCTTACCTAAAGCGTACTCTTTACAAAAAGAGATTCAGAATAAATCAGTGACGATGACCGGTATCAGTAAGGGTGCAGGCATGATTCATCCGAATATGGCTACCATGCTTGGTTTTATTGGAACCGATGCTCATGTCCCGCAAGGTTTGTTGCAAGAACTTACTCAAGAAATAGCGGATTTATCATTCAATGCTATTTCAATTGATGGAGATACATCGACAAATGATTCTTTCATTGTGATGGCTACGGGAAAAAGTGGACTTTCAATTGACAGTAAATTAAGTCCAGCATATGTGGAGTTTCGAGCAATGCTTTTAGAAACAGCGCAACAATTAGCCCAGCAAATCGTGCGTGATGGTGAAGGAGCAACCAAGTTCATGACGGTATCTGTGAAGGGTGGCAAAAGTCTCGAGGAATGTAAGTTAGTTGGAGAAGCAATTTCCCACTCACCTCTCGTAAAAACAGCATTCTTTGCGAGTGACCCAAACCTAGGCCGGATTTTGGCTGCAATTGGTTACGCTGGTATTTCTGACTTGGATGTCAATGGTGTTCAACTCTGGTTAGGAGATGTTTGGGTAGCTAAAAATGGTGGGCGTAACCCTGATTATCTAGAGACAGACGGGCAACGAGTCATGCAAGAATCTGAGATTTTAATTACAGTAGATTTAGGTCGCGGAGCAATTGAACGTACAATGTGGACATGTGACTTTTCACATGAGTATGTTTCGATCAACGCGGACTATCGTTCTTAGAGATGAATAGACCACCAACTTAGTATATTTATGTCTGACAATTTGGAAAGATTATTAGGGCATTTGGAAGCTTTTTTTCCAAAGCCACTAACGCAAGAAGACTGGCTAACTGCAAAAGCATTTAAATGGCAACATCGTCAAAGTATTTTAGGTAGCGTTGGATTTTTAAAGCCAATCAAACACCTATCAACGATTTCTTTTGATGATTTGCAGGGAATAGAACGCCAAAAAGAATCAATTATGAATAATACTGGCCATTTTGTTGCTGGTAAGCCAGCCAATAATGTCCTGTTGACAGGTGCTCGAGGAACGGGAAAGTCTTCGCTCATTAAAGCTTGTTTGAACTATTTTGAAAAAGATGGATTAAGGCTCATCGAGGTTGATAAAGAGCACTTATCAGACCTGCAAGATTTAACTGAGTTACTTGCAACACGCCCAGAACGCTTTATTGTTTATTGTGATGACTTATCCTTTGAAGAAGGAGAAGCAGGATACAAGGCACTTAAATCTGCTCTAGATGGCTCTTTATCGGCTCAAGTTGATAACGTATTGATTTATGCAACATCCAATCGTCGGCATTTATTGCCGGAATATATGACGGATAACGAATCCTATCGGCATATGTCAGATGGAGAAATTCATCCTGGTGAAGTAGTTGAGGAAAAAATTTCATTATCAGAGCGCTTTGGTTTGTGGGTCTCATTTTACCCACCCAAGCAAGATGAGTATTTGGAAATTGTTGCCCATTGGTTGGCTGATTTTGGTGTTTCTAAAGAGGCTATTGAGGCTGCCAAGTCCGAAGCTTTGGTATGGGCATTAGAGCGTGGCTCAAGATCTGGCCGAGTCGCTTGGCAATTTGCAAGGCATTACGCTGGAGCGCATTAATTGAAGCAATCCCTTCCAGAAAGAAAAGTAACCGAAGTTGCTGTAGGTATTATTCTTCAACCAGAGGGGAAGTTTTTACTAGCTAAGCGCCCAAAGGGTAAACCCTATGAAAATTACTGGGAGTTTCCTGGAGGTAAGTTAGAAAAGGGCGAATCTGTTCATCAAGCTTTAGCTCGGGAGTTATATGAAGAGCTTGGGATTGAGATTGGTGATAGTCAAGCTTGGGGCGTGATTGAGCATGATTATCCGCATGCTTATGTGCGGCTGTATTTAAGAGTTGTCAGGGATTGGACCGGGCAAGCCCAAGGACTTGAAGGTCAAGAATTACATTGGCAAGTATTTACGGTTTCTGGCGACGCAGATGTTAGCCCATTACTTCCAGCAACAATTACCATCATTGAAAAGATGGTAAAACAGCCACTTTAATCAAAGATTACATAGATTTAAGGCAAAATTAACGTCTTTGGTTACTGCCTGTGGTTTACCGGCCGTGGAGTTTTGCAGAAAGCGAATCCAAAGCATGTGTTTATTAGCACTAATTTCTGGTATGAGATCATTCTCTTCAATCTGTACACGAATCAATTGATAGACTTTGCCAGTTAACATCTGTTGAAAAGACCCATTTTCTGAAACAACCTCATGAAACTCTGATGATTGGCGAAGTAGCTTCAGATACAGATCACAAGTTAGTTTCCAATCAGCAAATGCAGGGGTATACGTCATGAGTTGTGCGCGTCGCTCTTGCGACGAGCGCTGTTGCCAACTGTAAAAGCTCGGTAAGTCGATGGGGCTAGTACCACCAGGAACACTTAGTCGTGTTCGAATCATACTTAACCATTCGCTTTCATTCAAGATAGTACTAGGCTTGCCCACTAGGTTACTCAGCGTCACGAGACACGCTTCAATTTCTGTAATAGTTGACTCAAGAGCCTCAGTATTGACTCCTGCCTCTGATCGAAACGAGCTTAATAGTACTCTTTGGCGCTCTAGTTCTTTTAATAAGCTAGACTTTAAATCTGCTCTAGAGGTGACTTCACCAATATCAAATATCAGGCTGATTGCAGTTAAATGGTGCTCCGGATGATCCGAATTAAGAAAAACACTCAACCTTCCGAATAGATATTCTAAGCGCAATAAACTGCGAACAGTTTCGTTAAAAGGGTATTCGTAGATAAGCACTTTAATAAGTAATTTTTATAGTTACAGTTATTCTAAGATTAATTGCTGTTTAAATGATACTTTTTTTAAATCATATATGAAAAGTACGTAAAAGCCTATGATAACTCTATATTTTTTAAAATCTTTAGATGAGTATTAATAACCTGTTCTCGAAGTTTCTCTAAAGTATCATTATTTTCAATGACAAAATCTGCAAAATCTAATCGCATTGCCCGTGGCGTTTGGGTTGCAATTATTTTTTCTATCATTTCTAGTGGTAATTGATTGCGCAGGCTAACCCGTTTGATTTGTAAGTCAACGGAGCAATCAACGACGATAGTTTTGTTAAACCGGCCCTGCCAGCCATTTGATTCAAAAAGTAAGGGAATCATAAAAATGATATACGGAGGATTTTTTTTAATTGCTTGAAGAGCAGCATCTTCGCTCAGTTCACGAATCAAAGGGTGGGTAATAGCCTCTAACTTCTTGAGTGATGGAGGGTCATTAAATACGAAAGTTCGCATTTTGGGACGATCTAAAGCACCTTCAGGAGTTAAGTATTCAGATCCAAAGACAGCGGTTATCCCAGGGATAGCCGCACCTTGTGGCGCTGTGATTTGATGAGCAATGGCATCACTGTCAATCACAGGTATACCAAGTTCCTCAAAGGCAGACGCCGCGACGCTTTTGCCGCTTCCGATACCTCCCGTTAAAGCCAATTTAATAGTTGCGTCAAGATTTGGATTCATCAGATCAAAATCGCCATTGATAAATTGAAAAACCAATACCTGTCAAACAAAGATAAGGTCCAAAGGCAATTATAGAAGATAGCTTCTTCCTTTGATAAGGTATTAATTGAAGTACCAAACAACTTAGCGATGCTATGAACAAAATCGGTAGAACGTAAAAATAGCCAAAAACTCCTCCTAAAGCACCTAATAATTTTGCATCCCCCATTCCGATACCATGAGTTTTCCTAAGTCCTCTATATATCAGGTTCGAAATATAAATCAGCGCAAAGCCTAGAATCGCCCCGAATAGACCTTCCGAAAATGAACAAAAACCAAACGACGTGAGATTCATTACAAGACCAAAAGTAAGTAAACCCAAAGTCAGTTGATTAGGCAGCAATAATGTTTTGATATCGATGACACATAGAGTGATCAGAATCAAGCTCAGAGCTAGGATATAAAGTAGCTGCCCGATCATGCGGGCTTCGGAATGGAAGATTTGGGAGGTCTGTGGATACGAACAGTTTTAATTGACTGTTGATCGAATTGCATAATTTCCATTACACACCCGGCTACTTTAAGACTGATGTCGTTATCTGGAATCTCTTCTAAGATATCAATTAATAGACCATTGAGAGTGCGGGGGCCATCTGTTGGTAAATGAAGCCCTAGAAGTCGGTTGAGATCTCTCAAATTGGAAGTACCTGAGGCAATATACGTATTATCTTTTAGCCATTGCGTTTTGTTTGCTAGGCTTGGCAAAGAGGTTGTGAACTCACCAATCAATTCTTCCACAATATCTTCAATGGTCACTAAACCAAGTACAACTCCATATTCATCTACAACAAGACCGATTTTTTGTTGAAGCTCTTGGAAAAATCGTATTTGTTGCAATACCTGTGTACCGCTAGGAATAAAGTAGGGTTCGTTCAAAAGTGCTTTAAATTGATCATGATTAATATCTTTATCGCCAATTAAAGAAACTGCCTTACGCACAGATAAGATACCGATGACACGGTCAGGGTCTCGGTCCGTAGTGGGTAAGCTATGGTGGTAGCAAGTTTCCATTTGATGAAGAACCTCATCGATGGGGCGAGATAAATCAAGGGTTTCCATTCGTGCACGAGGTGTCATGACATCATTCACCGTGATGTGTTCGAGATTAAATAAATTCACTAGGATACTGCGATGTTGAGAAGGAATAAAGTGACTAGTTTCTAAGACCAAGCTTCTGAGCTCATCAGGGCTCAGGCGATTTTCATTAGAATCTTT
>CANFOL010000018.1 GCA_947448695.1 Burkholderiaceae bacterium | reverse complement strand
TTGGCAGTCAAAACTTCGACTTGACGCAATAACATCACAATTTGTTCCGGTTTAATACGTTGACCTTTAGGCATTTTTTACTCCTTTTAGAGATAGATTATCAAAAAATCCTCTCTTTGGGAGTGGTACTAAAAATTAGGTCAGATCACATGAACCAGGAATTACGCTTACGCCAGGAAGCATTGAATTCAATTTCACAAGGTGTGCTGATCACTGATGCCCAAAGACGCACAACTTATATGAATGATGCCTTCGAGAAAATTACTGGCTATCCTAAGGATGAACTTATGGGGGGAAGTTGCGCCGTTTTGCAAGGTGTGGAGACAGATCCTGAGACCATCAAGGAGTTACGAAACGCACTTAATAAGGGTCATTCATTTCAAGCTGAAATTTTGAACTACCGTAAGAATGGCACCCCATTTTGGAACGAGCTTTCTATTACTCCAGTTAGAGATAGCGAGGGTAATTTGACACAGTTTGTTGGTGTACAGCGCGACATCAGTGAACAAAAGGCTGCAACTGAGAAGATTGAACATTTGGCGTATTACGACCCTCTCACCGACTTGCCCAACCGACGGCTTTTTATGGATCGGCTAAATCATGCATTTTCATCCAGCCAACGCAGTAGTAGGGAAGGTGCAGTACTGTTCATTGACTTGGATAATTTCAAGGGCATTAACGACACCTTTGGCCATAATGTTGGGGACTTTGTGATACAGCAGACTGCGAAACGCCTTGAATCTTGCATGCGGGTAGGTGACACTATTGCACGTTTGGGTGGCGATGAGTTCGTGGTGGTCCTGGAAGCTTTGAGTGAACAACGCTTTGAAGCAGCGAAACAGGTAAGTGTTATCGGCAAGAAAATCCTCACCGTCCTCAGCCAACCTTACCAGCTTAATAAACAGGAATGGCATGGCACGTCAAGTATTGGCGCAGTACTTTTCAGTGATCACGAAGAGTCAGCGGAGGAACTGCTAAAGCGAGCCGATATTGCCATGTTTCGTTCTAAGAATGCGGGCCACAATATGCTGACATTCTTTAACCATGAAATGCAAAACGTCCTTTTAGAGCGAGCAACTATTGAAAGAGAAATGCGCGCAGCACTTGAGAGCCGACAATTCCTTTTGTATTATCAAATTCAGGTAGACAGTATGCACCACATATTGGGCGCAGAAGCCTTAATCCGATGGCAACACCCTTTACGCGGACTGCTGTCCCCAGCTCATTTCATTCCATCGGCTGAAGAGGTTGGTTTAATACTTCCTATCGGGCAATGGGTTATGGAGACAGCTTGTATTCAACTCAAGGCTTGGGAACAAAGGGTGCTGACCCATGATCTAGTTCTATCCGTGAACGTAAGTGCAAATGAATTTCGTCAGGCTGATTTCGTGGAACAAGTAAAAACTCTGCTGCAACGCTATGACATAAACCCAAGACTGCTTAAGTTAGAACTTACCGAAAGTGTTTTACTAGAAAGCATTGATGAGACTATTATATTAATGAATGCATTAAAGAGGATCGGTGTCAGCTTCTCGCTAGACGACTTCGGAACAGGCTATTCATCCTTACAATACCTTAAACGGCTTCCGATCGATCAGCTCAAAATTGATCAGATATTTGTTCACAATATTGCAACCGATATCAGCGATAAAGTGATTGTGCGCACTATCGTTGTTATGGCACAAAGCCTTAATATAAAAGTCATTGCCGAGGGTGTCGAGACAGAAGAGCAGCAACAACTTCTTTTAGACAGTGGCTGTACTCAATATCAAGGATATCTATTTGGAAAGCCAATGCCGATTGAGCAATTTGAAGAATTGCTAAAGCAAGGCGAAAAGAGATAAATTTAAGAATATGGTGAAGCAATTCTTGGGAGTAGATTACAGCTATAGGTCTTTAAGCACCTAATTATAAGATTCGAGCCAAAGCTCAAATTAGCCATAAGCAATTATTAGAGTAGAGGTTAGAAATTTTTGTATCGACGATTCGATTGTGTCCCAGGCCACCAAAATCAAATGGTCAGTAAGGGGTACTAGAATGATCAATAGACCTTCTTACTCCCACTCCTTCGCTTTTTCAGATAAATGCTTCTTGAATATCGTAGCAATTGGCGATAGTTTTTTACCTTTAGGACTTACTATGTGCCAACTAGATTTAATTGGAAACTCTTTACATTGCAGAATGGCAACATTATCTTGATCAGATTGATCAGCTAATGAATATTTTGAAAGTACGGCTAAGCCTAAACCGCCAATAACAGCTTGTTTGATGGCTTCGTTATTGCCAAGCTCTAGTCGCACATCTGCTTTAAACTTTAACTTTTTAAAATGGGCATCTGTAGTCATTCGAGTACCAGAGCCCTTTTCTCTAAAAATAAATTTTTCGTTTTTTAGAGAACTGATATCAATATTTTTTTTCTTGGCAAACACATGGCTCTTTGGAGCCACCAACATCAGAGGATTAGGCATAAAGATCTCATCATTAATTTCAATATTTAATGGCGGCTGAGACATGATGTATAAATCATCAAGATTATCTTCAAGTCGTTTAAGTACGCCATCGCGATTGAGAACCTCTAATGAAATATCTATTTGGGGGTACTTTGCACAAAAGGTTCCCAATATTCTTGGAATAAAATATTTTGCAGTGCTCACAACAGCTACCTTTAATTTACCTTGCGTTAATCCTTTTATTCCATGAACCTGCTGTTCAAAAGCTTCCCATTCGCCAGATATAGCTCTAGCCGTTTTAGCTAATTCGTGGCCCATTTGAGTTAAATATACTTTCTTAGCTACTACTTCATAAAGTGGCGCCCCTATAGCATCGGTTATTTCTTTTAACCCCATGGAAGCAGTCGGTTGTGTGACATGAACCATTCGTGCTGCCCCACTCACACTACCAGCATCAGCAAGCGCTAAAAAAAGTCGTAATTGTCTAAATGTAATATTCATAAGTTTTTACTTATAGATAGATATGTAAATATTGATTTTACTTTATATATATATTTCCATAAGATAGCCTAAAAGGAATATTCATGAATATCTTGCTAGACCCTACCATCCTCTTTTTCATCTTCGGCATTTTTGCAGGCTTGGTTAAATCGAATTTAGAAATCCCACAACCTATTTCTCGATTTCTTTCGCTATATCTACTCATGGCTCTGGGATTAAAGGGCGGATTTGCTTTGAATAAATCGGGCTTTACTCCTGAGATTGCGATTAGTCTTGGTTTGGCGATCACCTTAGCAATTGCCATTCCACTGCTAGGCTATAACCTCCTCAAATACAAGCTCGACAAACTCGACGCCGCTGCGATTGCCGCTACTTACGGATCTATTAGCGCGGTGACTTTTATTACAACAACACAAGTGCTTGATCAAGTCGGCATCCATTATGGAGGTCATATGGCAGCTGCAATGGCTTTAATGGAGTCTCCTGCAATCATCATCGCCATTATTCTCGCAAACAGAATTCGTCAACAACGCTCTGGCAATAACAATGAGCAGACCTCCTTGGCTAAAGTACTGCATGAATCATTTACGGATGGCGGACAATTACTCTTGTTGGGTGCTTTAGGAGTGGGGCTAATTTCTGGTGACGCTGGTCAAAAAGTCATGGCACCTTTTTCAATTGATTTGTTTAAAGGTCTGTTAGCTTTCTTTTTGCTAGATATGGGATTGCTTGCTGCTAAGAGCTTAAGTGAACTAAAAGGCAAACCTTCCATAACATTGGCTTACGCTTTCCTAGCACCACCTTCCCATGCCTTGATTGCACTTGGTTTATGCCAACTATTTCACGTCCCACTAGGCGATACAATCCTTTTAATGATTTTGGCAGCAAGCGCATCTTATATTGCGGTTCCAGCAGTATTACGCCATGCGATGCCGGAGGTGAGTCCGGCCTTGTATATGGGAATGTCTTTAGGCGTCACTTTTCCTTTAAACATTATTTTAGGTATTCCTTTTTATATCGCAATTGCTAAATATTTTGTTTAAAAGTACTTAAATAAGAAACTGCACTATTCATAAACTTACTCCCAGACTAAATGTAATGTTTCTAACTTAACATGGTAAGAGCTTATTATTTACCTTGAAGATTTAAAGTTTAATTTCGAAGAGGTATTTAATTGACCAATGGATGGGGGTGATCAATGCAACTGTAGGGAGAATGGAATAGCACACTAGTGGTGCTTATGCTCTTGCCAATTGATACTGTGTAAAAGAAAATAGTCCTACTGTTAAAACACAACACAAGAATAACGACAAATAAAAGTTATAATCATTGCGAAGCATCCAAGCAAGCAAAAAAAACATAGGTAGGGTTGAAAGTACATACCAAAATGTTTCTTGGCTAATATCTGCAATCTTTACCTTATCTTTTGACTCAAGATAGATCCAAATGAATGCAGTAATCGAGACGATAGGCAAAGCCAGTAAAAATGAGGCTAGAGCAGAACTACGTTTACTCACTTCTACCACAGCAACAATTATTAGGGCGGCAATCAGAGTTTTAAATAGGTAGAGCATGCTTTTATCTTAAGCCGAAGGCGTAACAGTGGACCGAAATGTCTTTTTAGGCGACATATCTATACGGGGTCAATGTGAGTCATGACATTCAAGACGCGCAATTGTTTCATGATTTGATTTCTTGCACTAAGGGCAATGTCATGACCAACCCGAACAGTAGTATTTGCATCTACATCAATATGAACATCAACCAAAATCATATCGCCCATCTTACGGGTTCTTAGATCATGAAAGCCTTTAATACCACTAGTAGCTTGAATAATCAGGGCTATTTGACGATGCTCTTCTTCTGATGCGGACCTATCCATCAGGTCATACAGGGCATCCATACCAAATTTCCAGCCCATTTTGGCCACCATTAAACCAACAACTAAAGCCCCAATAGCGTCAAAAATTGGGTATCCTAATAAGGCTCCAATAATACCAATACAAACTACCAATGAAGACGCCGCATCAGATCGCGCGTGCCAAGCATTAGCTACTAACATGGAGGAGCGAACTTGTTTAGCTACTGCCAACATGTACCTAAAAAGCACTTCTTTAGCCACCAAAGAAGCTAATGCAACATACAAAGCCAAGATTTGAATTTGTCCTACCGGCATTGGATCAATAATTTTTTCTCCAGCCTTGAAAAGCATACCGGCGCCAACAACTAATAACGAAACGCCTAAAAATAAAGAGGCCCCAGTCTCATAGCGCTGATGACCGTAATGGTGGTCTACATCTGCATCTTTGGCGCTATGGTGATTCGCAAAGAGCACAACAAAATCGGCAACAAGATCTGTTGCAGAATGAACACCATCAGCTATTAAGCCTTGGGAACCAGAGACAATGCCAGCAAATATTTGAGAAACAGTTAAACAGATATTAACAACTACGCTAACTAACGTACTCTTTTTAGCGGCATCCTGCTTAGTCAGTGTTTGTGATTCGTGATCTTCGATTTCTTTGTCCATAATCCCATCCTATCAAATCAGTAAGACAGTTATAGGCTTCTAATTACTGAGTTTGTTTTCGATTGTTAATATGATTAATGATTTTTTCAAGCATTCTTTTCATTAGGAAAAGTAGGTAAAAAATACAGTTAAGGGATAAACAAAGGATGGCTTAAGTCATCGTCGAGGTTAAATTCTAAAAAGTGTTACCAATATTTATTGAGTTAATGCTGGTAAAGCACCGCTGAGCACAAGATAAAAAGAATACGCCCAACCGATAGCTAGACTTATACCAACCCAATACATTGGATATTGAATTTCTTGTTCTATGGCTCCCTCCTTTTTGCCTGTAAACATAGAAAGAATTAAATTTTCTTTTTGCATAAAACTCATGATGATTGCGGCGGCCATATGAATTAAAACGACTCCCAATGCTATGCTGGAGATGGTTTCATGAGCGCCAATCATGAGATCGCCAAGAAATTCTTTAACACTCCAATAGCCAGTTAAGCCAATAAGTAAAATGAGAACCATTAATGAAAGCATTGCTAAAGCGCCTACAGGATTGTGTCCAAGCCCAAGATGTTGGTTGTCAGTTAGTAACGACTTAATGTGGCGAACAGTTTCTGCAGGGCCTTTAATAAATTCGGTAAAGCGAGCATACCTAGTGCCTACTAGTCCCCAAATGACTCTAAATAGAACGAGGGCGCAAGCTGAGTAACCAAAAGCATAGTGAATCATTTGCTGAGACTCACTCTCTGAGGTGAGCCACGCGCCAGCGAAAGAAATCACCAGCAGCCAATGAAATACTCTGACGGGAAAATCCCAAACTAGAACAGATTGCTTTAAATTAGAAAGATTCATTTTATTGGTATCCGAATGTTGTGCTCACTAAAATCGCCCTTAGTCGCATCAATGTGGCATGCAGAACAATTGGCGGGACTTTTTATCCCAGATCTTTTCCATATATCAAATCTAACTTCATCATGCTCATGAATAAACCAAGAACTCTTTGTGATTCGATTTTCAGGCGCAAAGACTGAATATTTACTTCTGGTCGCTGCATTTTTAACCAGCCACTGAGTGATTTCCGCTTGTGTTTTTGAGTCAAGACTTGCATCTGTACCAAAGTGTTTGCCAAGATTGGACATGATGTTTTGCCAATTTTTTCGGCTCAATAGGCTTGGCGGATAGGCCATATGACAACTGGCACACTCGGCTTCATAAGACTTGGGGGTGTCAATGGGTATAGACATTTTGGCCGCAAAAGCCGGCATTGCTAATATAGCCAACAATGGTAGGATAAAGTACGTTTTCATAAGCACCTCATTTAACAGTCATTAACCAAGAAAGCACATCCGCTTTTTCTTGCGCATTACATTCGCGAGCCAAGACATCGTTGCAGTTTCGCTTGAACCACTTTTCAACTTTGGCTTGATTCGAGAATCTTTCAGAGTTGGTATTTGGAGACAAAGGTCTAATGACCTTACCGGTAACAATATGTTTGGTGTCATGATTGGGCGGATTTTCATGACAAGTCGCACAGCTCCACTCTTGCCCGTGCATAGAATTAAAGAATTGCGCGCCACGGGCCGGCGAAGAATTCCCGGACTGAGCTTCATATCCCTTTAGCAAGTCTTGTGGAGTCGCAGAAAATGTTAGCCCCGGGAAACTTAATAGCGTTAAAGCCAGGAACATTTTTATAATCATGAGGCAACTCCTCGCAAATTAGAAAATTTAGTATGCGCCTAATTCAATACCTAAAACAGTTATAAAATAATGAAGTGCCTCTTTTATGATTTAGATCAAATGAAGTTATAGAAGTCTTGAAATTGAATGACACAAAGAGGCGTGGTTTTGTAAATTTTTGTATCGAATCGCTGAGTCCAAGTCGGGCTATGAAGAGTCAAAAATGATCCGCTACTTTAGTTGCTTTACGGCCCATTGTTTGAGTAATAGAGCATTGCTTAAGACAAAGAAGCTGGAAAGTGCCATCGCACTTCCTGCAACCATCGGCGATAGGTAACCAAGTGCCGCGAGTGGAATGCCGGCTGTGTTGAAAATAAAAGCCCAAAATAAATTCTGACGAATTTTGTTCCAGGTCTTTTTTGAAATATCAATTGCGTTGGGAACAAGACTAAGATCACCACGGATTAAAGTGATGCCAGCCGATTGAATAGCCACATCTGTCCCCGTTGACATGGCCATGCCGACATCAGCAACAGCCAATGCTGGGGCATCATTAATACCATCACCAATCATCGCAACCCATTGACGTTCCTTACTGAATGAAGAGGATTTGAGTTTTTCAATAATTGCCGCTTTATTACCAGGGAGAACTTGTGCGAATACTTCATCAATACCAATTACTTTTCCGACACGTTGTGCTGAGGATAGGTTATCACCAGAAATCATTGCAGTACGAATACCTAAATGATGTAATGCTTCAATCGCTTGTTTGGCATTAGCCTTTATTTCGTCGCCGAACACAAATGCGGCAATAATGGGAGAGGCTTCAGATTTGACTCTCAAGATAGATATGGTGCGACCTTCAAGCGAGGCTGATGCAATTCGACTCTCAATATCTGAATACTGAGAATGATCTTTAAGTGAGGCAATACTTTGAAGGCATAACAATTCATTTGCCCATGGACCATGCGTGGGTTTGCCCTCTATGCCAATTCCGGTAAGTGCTTTATTTTCTGTAGCAGTAATAGGTAATATGTCTTTCTCACTTACGAAATCGAGAAGAGCTTTTGCAAGAGGGTGCTCACTACCAAGTTGAAGCCCTGCAGCTGAAGCAAGAATATCTTGGGTATGATTGTTTTCATTGGTGATAGGAATGACTTCAATCAGCCGAGGGTGACCAATGGTTAGCGTTCCTGTCTTATCAAATGCAACAACATTGATGCGGTGGGCAAATTCTAAGACTTGAGGATCTTTAATTAAAATCCCAAAGTGAGCGGCAATCCCGGTACCTGTCATAATCGCTGCAGGAGTGGCTAAGCCAAGCGCACATGGGCAGGCAATTACTAAAACAGATACTGCTCGTAAGATAGCTATTTGTATAGAGTCTAAGTAAATCCAGTTTGCCAACCCAGTTATTACAGCAATTGCAATAACACTTGGAACAAAAATAGCGCTGACCTGATCGACGAGTTTTTGAATCGGTGCTTTTTTGGTCTGAGCTTCTTCCACTAAAGAAATAATTTTGGATAAAACACTTTCAATGCCGATGGCTTGAACCTGAATGACTAGTACACCTTCACCATTCATTGACCCACCAATTACCTGATCATTGACTTGTTTTCTGACGGGCTCACTTTCGCCAGTCAACAGGGATTCATCTACATGACTTTGGCCAGACAAAATCATGCCATCGACGGCTATTCTTTCACCTGGCAACACGATGATGCGGTCAGTTGGAAGAACTTGATCTAGGGGTAAAACGCGATAATCTGTTAAGTTGAGAGCTTCATTTTCTATTGAGGTGGACAAGACTTTGGCATTTTCTGGCCAGAGTTTTTGCAAGGCACGAATGGCTTCACTTGTTTGCTTCTTTGCTTTGGCCTCCAACCATTTACCAAGTAGAACCATGCTGATGATAACGGCTGACCCCTCAAAGTAAAGGTCATGTTCATAATGAGATTGCGTAAGTATTTGATACAAACTTAGTCCATAAGCGGCGCTTGTACCAATGGCAATTAATAAATCCATATTACCAACACCGGTAATTAATGACTTTATTCCGGCCACATAAAAGTGCCAGCCTAAAATAAACTGAATGGGGGTGGCCAAAGCGAGTTGCCACCGAGGACTTAAGGACCACATGATTCCAAAAGGCATAAGGACCATTGGCATAACGAGTGGAATTGTTAAAGCAAAGCTAATAAGGACCTTAGTAAAGCCGTCCATTCCCCAAGAAAGTTTACTAGATTGTTGCGCGATTCCTGGAGGGAGGCTTGGATGTGCCTCATAGCCCGCTTTATCAATGGCCTTGATAATTTCTTCTATGGTTATTGATGAGCCTTGTTTGAGGCGAACGCGCGCTTGTTCAGTTGCCAAATTGACGCTAATGGCCTCCACGCCAGCAATTTTCTGAACGGCTTTTTCTATCCGCCCTACACAGGATGCACAAGTCATACCCCGAATGTCTAAACTATAAAAATCTGAGCTTAATGTGGTTTTGGTGTCCATATAGGGTTAATATAGGCTTATAGCCCTTTGACTACAACCATTATCTGAAAAAGAGGAGCGTAGATGTTAAATTTTACTGTATCGGGTATGACATGCGGTGGATGTATCAATGCAGTAACACGCGCCATTCAGTCTCATGACTCTCATGCGGAAATAAGGGTAGATTTAGCCACTCAACAGATTGAACTTAAGACAAACTTACCAAAAGAGCAAGCACGGGAGCTGATTGAAGATGCTGGTTTTCCAGTGCTAAGTTAAGTCGCCATTATTTGTTTTAATCCCATGATTGGGATAGCGCTTTAAAAAATAAAGGTATGTGGACTTATGTTCAAAACCATCCGCGCTCTTCCGCGCAGTGTTTGGCTAATTGGAATTATTAGTCTGTTAAATGACACTGCCAGCGAAATGCTTTATCCATTGATGCCTTTGTATTTAGCATCCGTTTTAATGGCGGGCCCTAAAACGCTTGGCATTATTGAAGGTATCGCGGAAGCCTCGTCAAGTATCTTCAAATTAGTTTCGGGTGTGATTGTTGACCGCACGAAGAGGTCGAAGCCTTGGATCGTTCTGGGTTATACGCTTGCTGGCATTGGTAGGCCCTTAATCGTGATTGCTAATTCATGGTTATGGGTTCTAGCTATTCGCTTTACAGATCGAATGGGGAAAGGACTGAGGAGTTCCCCCCGAGATGCTTTTTTAGCAGAAAGCGTTAGTGAGAATCAGCGCGGCATTACCTTTGGCCTACATCGCTCAATGGATAATGCTGGAGCTGTCATCGGCCCACTATTAGCTGCTATGTTTTTATTTATGGGGGTTCCGCTGAGAGACATCTTTCTCTGGGCAATTGTTCCTGCGGTGATTGCTATTAGCCTTGCGTTATGTATTCATGAGCCACAAAGAGAGCCTATTACAAAAATAAACTCATTTAGTTGGTCACTTGAAGGAATGCCAGATCAGTTTAAAAGATATTTAGTGGTAGCAGGAATCTTTACACTGGGAAATTCCTCAGACATGTTCTTGCTCTTAAGGGCAAGAGAAGCAGGGGTTCCTCAAGAACAAATTCCATTACTATGGGCTGCAACCTCATTGATCACAACTCTTTTTGGAACACCTCTATCGGCACTATCCGACACCTTTGGTCGGAAGCGGTTTATTTTGATTGCATGGATTGCTTTTTCATTCTTTTATATCGGTATGGGTTTACCAGGGCTCTCCACTTATCAAATATTTGGCCTCTTCGGAATTTATGGATTATTCAAAGCCGCAACAGAGGGAGTGGAGAAGGCTTTAGTTGCAGATATGGCCCCTAAAGGATTGGCCGGTACAGCTTTTGGCTGGTTTAATTTAATTACGGGACTAATGCTCTTCCCAGCATCTTTTATTTTTGGCTGGATATATGAATCAATTGCCCCACTATACGCATTTTTATTTTCAGGTAGTTGTGCGTTATTAGCATTTATTTTAATGACCTTTTGGGTATATAAAAAACCAGTTGAAGGTTCTAAGAACTCAAATTAAGATTATTATTTGATGGAACTCGCAAAATTTTTAGCAGTTTTTATCAGACATAGAAATACTCGCTGTTGATAATTATCTAACAAGTAGTTTTTCTATTGACAAAACTTATCAACGCTTAGGCATTCGCAATTACATTCCTGCATCAGTAAAATAGACAAGTGTTTATTTAATGAGTAATACGGGCTGCTTTGCCGAACTACAAACACGTTGTGCAACCGATCCCATTAATACATCTAAAAACCCACTACGTCCTTTTGCGCCCATAACAATCAAATCAAATTTTTCCTTGTTCGCAAGTTCCATAATCTCCTCTGCAATATGACCAAGTTTGATTGCCATATTATGTTTAACCCCGGACAAATCAAGAATTTTTTGTGCCGCCTTTAATTCTTTTTCGCTGATCTCGCGCAA
Organism: Burkholderiaceae bacterium; assembly: GCA_947448695.1. Classification (GTDB taxonomy): domain Bacteria; phylum Pseudomonadota; class Gammaproteobacteria; order Burkholderiales; family Burkholderiaceae; genus Polynucleobacter. Next base: position 27,936 of record CANFOL010000018.1, on the reverse strand, counting down.
ATAATCATCAACAACGTTTTTAGTAACAAATTGTTTGACATAACCTAGACCAGCATCGTCATGAACGCTAACTAAAGTAACCGTAGTAGGGCTTCGGGAATTTTTAGCCATCTTAGCAACATACTTTGTGGCATTAGAAGATGGCTTTGAGCCATCAATCGCTAAAAGTATTTTCATAGTGATACCCTCTTTTATAGAAATTAAATTAAAAACAATAAAATCATTCTAGGGTTTCATGTGGTTAAAAGTAAATCATTTATATAAGAGTTTAGAGATGGAGATGCCTTTTTTTGATTTATATCAAAACATTAGGCATTCTTTTCTAATGGCGGCACTAGGAGTTAGTAACTGCCTCAATTAATGAAGACAGCGGCTATTCTGTTGAGCTCTGCGTTAGCTTCGTAAGATACATTAAGCTCATGTAGAAAATAATGGCCCTACATAAATATTTTTATTGAAACGGCTGCTGTTGTCACAATACTGAAATATGTTTCCATATAATTGGAAATATGAAAAACACTAATGCCATTTCAGCATTCCTCGCACTTGGGCAAGAAACTCGTCTCAATGTATTTCGCCTCATCGTTCAACGTGGAGATTCTGGTTTAACACCAAGTGAGATGATTGAAAATCTTGGTGTTCCGAATGCCACACTGAGTTTTCACTTAAAAGAATTAATCGATGCCGAATTATTATTAGTAGAGCGGCAGGGGCGCAATTTGATTTACCGCCCTAACGCGATACAAGTTCAAAAGTTGAGCGAATTTTTACTAGAAAACTGTTGTGGTGGTAAATCGTGCATTCCTGTTAAACCTCTTAAAAAATCCAAAGTCAAATGAAGCAATACAACATACTATTTTTATGCACCCATAACTCTGCTCGTTCGGTATTAGCCGAAGCATTAGCCTCAACCCATTCCAGTGGAAAGTTTGTTGGTTACTCAGCAGGGTCTACTCCCGGAACTTCGATTAATCCATTTGCCGCAGAATTAACGCAGGAAATGGGCTACGACCAAAGCAAGCTCAGAAGTAAAAGTTGGGATGAGTATGGTTTACTTGATGCACCACAAATGAATTTCATTATTACTGTTTGTGACAATGCGGCTGGTGAGCAATGTCCATACTGGCCAGGAAAGCCAGCGACTGCTCACTGGGGTTTTCCTGACCCATCACAAGTTCAAGGCAGTGATGAGGAAAAAAGAAGAGCATTTAGAGATGTCATGATTGGCCTTAAAAAGCGTATAGACTTATTAGCAAACATGCCATTAGATAGTTTAGATTCAATGAGCTTAAAAGAGATTCATAAAAAAGTATGAAAAGTTATGTGAGCGAATTTATTGGTACCGCCTTACTATTAGCTATAGTGGCGGGCTCTGGTTTGATGGGTGAGACATTAGGGGCAGGCAATGCCGCTGTAGCACTGCTCGGAAATAGCATCGCCACAGGCGCCGGACTCTATGTATTGATTACGTTGCTTGGCCCAATTTCTGGTGCTCATTTCAATCCAGTTGTAACCCTCATGTTTTGGGGCTTAGGAAATCTGGATTTAAGGAAAATGTTAGGTTATTGGACGTGTCAGTTTACAGGCGCAATTACTGGAATATGGGTGACACATCTGATGTTCAGTTTGCCCCTTATCCAAGATTCAACCAAGGTAAGAACAGGACACGGTATTTGGGTAAGTGAATTTATTTCAACGCTCATATTACTCTTAGTGATTCGTATTGGTGATCAAGAGACAAAAGATCGAGTGCCAATGCTAGTGGCTCTAACAGTCACGGCAGGATATTGGTTTACCTCTTCTACATTCTTTGCTAATCCTGCGGTTGCTTTGGCAAGAAGTTTTACCAATACATTTGTCGGTATTGCCTCAAAAGATGTTTTAGGGTTTGTGATTGCTGAAGTATTGGCTGTACTAGTAATAATTGTTCTATTGAAGAAAGCCAAGTCTTTTTAAATGGTATTTCAGCTCACGTCTATGAGTTGCTTCAAATAAAGAACTAATCGGTACATTGCGATCACTTTAATAAGGATGGTACATAAATTAGCCAATGGTAGGGCGAGCCTTTTGAGCATCGCGCGAGTTTAAATTTAGTAAGATAGTTGAAGAAATTTCTGTTAGGGGATCGATTCCACTTTGAGCCATGAAAATTAACTGATGTTTTGTGCGTAAAAATTACTTATATCAGGTAATCCTAATATATTGATTTTAAGGAGTTTATTAAATTTAAAAAAACAACTTAACTAATTCAATCTTAGAATTAATGTTAAAGTATTCGAAAGAATTTATTTAAAATTATTGTCTAATAATTCTGAATTAAGGCAAATAATAATTATTATCTAATTAAAATAGATGGAGACTCGGTGAAAATAAGATTTAAAAAAATAATGCCATTACTTGGCAATTTGGAGAAGCATAAAAAACTTTTTCTAATCTTTTTAATGACGTGCTGTGGACATATTTACGCACAAGAGTTTCCAAATAAACCAGTAAAGATTTTTGGACAAGGGCCTGGAAGTACCGCTGATTATTTATCGCGACTTATGGCGCAGAAGTTAACTGAAAAATGGAATCAACCCGTTATTGTCGATAACCGTGCAGGTGCTGGCGGGACGGTTCCTGCTGATATTGCTGCAAAATCACCGGCTGATGGTTACACCTTATTCATGGGACATGCTGGCCCCATGGTAAGTTCAATCGTGTTATATCCTAACTTACCTTATGACCCTGTTAAAGATTTAGTTGGCATCTCGATGATTGCAACTGGTGTAACGGTGATGATGGTACATCCAAGTATTCCAGCAAACACAGTATCAGAGTTTATACAGTATGCAAAAAAAAGAAGTGATCTCAATTTCTCATCAGCAGGTAATGGCACCATTAGCCATTTGACGGGAGAATTATTTAAGCAAGTCACGGGGGTTAATATGATGCATATCCCGTATAAAAGTGCTGGAGCAGGATTAACTGCTTTGCTCGCCAATGAAACTCAAGTCTCATTCTTGTCCCCGGTGACTGCTGCAGCACAATTAAAAACAGGTAAATTAAAAGCATTAGTGGTCTCAACATCCGATCGCTTTTCTGGCTTACCTGAAATACCAAGCTCTTCAGAAGCCGGCCTAACCGGTTTGGATGCAAAACTATGGTTTGGATTATTTGTACCTGCAAAAACACCGAAAGTACTGATACAAAAACTAAACCAAGATATGACTGAAATACTTCGTCGTCCAGAAGTTAAAGAATTGTTCTTAAAACAAGGTATACAAGCAGTATCTTCATCCCCGGAGTCTTTAGATGATTTTGTGAAAACCGAGATTAAACGGTGGACTCCGATTATTAAAACCGCAAATATTCAGGCTGACTAATATGACACAAACTTCAAATGAACAGAATAAAGATCCACGTATAGAATCTGCTATATCGCATTGGGCGCCACGTTTTGTGGCTAATGGCGTACCAATGACAGATTTTTTAGAGGTTACTGCAAGCCTACAACATTGGGATGATTGGTGTAGTGCCTGGTCGCAAAGAGCCTCTATCCACGAAGGTCTTGGACATGAAGCTTTTAATGATGGCTATACCTATTCAGCTAGTCAACATTGGACACGTGCTGCTGTGTGTTATCACTTTGGTAAGTTTTTGTTTGTTAATGATTTAGAGCAAATGCGCCGTGCAAATATGAAAGCGGTCGAGTGTCGCAATTTAGCCTTGCCACATTTAAAGCCACCTGGGGAAAGAGTAGCGATTCCTTATCAGGGTAAATTTTTATACGGTAACTTAAGAAAACCTCTTGGAGTAACAAATCCGCCCGTTGTCGTCATGTGTATGGGCCTTGACTCTGCAAAAGAAGAAATGGACGATTATGAAAATCGTTTTTTAGTCCGTGGTTTAGCGACCTTAGCATTTGACGGGCCTGGCCAAGGGGAAGGAGAGTACGACTTCCCTTTGTGCCCTGAATTTGAGGAGCCGGTAAAAGCAGTATGTGATTATTTAGAAACCAGGTCAGATATTGATCAAAATCGTATCGGGATTTGGGGAGTCTCCTTGGGCGGGCATTTGGCGCCAAGAGCTGCTTGTTTTGAAAAACGAATTAAAGCTTGTGTTGCTCTATCAGGCGCCTATCAGCGCTCGGCAAGCTTTGAAGGTAGACCTGTAATTAATGTTGAGGCTTTCCGCGTTAGGACTAAAAGTGCAAATCTAGAAGAGGCCGGAAAAGTTGCCTTGCGCATGTCGTTAAAAGGCATCGCTAAAAATATTACCTGCCCAATCTATATTGTGGCGGGTGATAGAGATCGATTAACTCCTGTGGAGCAAGCAAAATTATTAGCGGCCGAAGTATCGGGACCATGCAAACTTTCGATCATTGCTGGTGGCAATCATGTAGTGAATAACCTTTGGTATCGCTATCGCGATCAGACTGCAGATTGGATGTCACGACAGTTATACGCTATTTAAAAAAACCGCACTTTTAAAAATGAAGTGTTTAAATATCGCTATTGGATTATCTATTTTTTTGATATCAGGATGCGCATTTAAAAACTATGGTGATGAAGAATTCAAGCTACAAATAGCAAGTCATGGCAAAGATGTTATGTGGGTTCCAACCAAAATTGAGATGACTCATGAAATGTTTGTTATGGCAAAAATTCGTCAAGATGACTTAATTTATGATCTTGGTTCAGGAGATGGAGTAATACCGATTGAGGCTGCGAAAAAATATGGGGTCCAAGCAGTAGGCATTGAATATAACCCAGATCTTGTTGCTCTTGCAAACAGAAATGCAGAGCGCGCAAAGGTAAAAAACTTAGTGACATTTAAAGAAGGAGATATCTTTAAAGAAGATTTTTCACAGGCAACTGTTTTAACGCTTTATCTTGGCGACAGTTTAAATATGAAACTAAAGCCTCAAATATTAAAAATGAAATCTGGTACAAGAGTTTTGTCTAATACTTTTCAAATGGAGTCTTGGATACCTGATGAAAAAACTAAAATTTCATCAGGCGAGATGGCATACTTGTGGATAGTCCCTGAGCATATTGATGGCAATTGGCAATTCTCTAATATTCCAAACATCGAAAAGGCACTAATAAAAATAGTTCAAAAAAAACAATTTTTTGAAGGTGCTATTTATGAAAAAAATCTTCATAAGATAAGTTTTGAAATTGGAAGAATCCGCGGAGATTTAGTTGAGTTTGAATATACGGATAAATCCTCTAAATATATATTTAGAGGTAAAGTTCTCGGATCTGAAATCATCGGTACACTAAATAATGACCCTAACCTCAAAGTTGTTGGCCGGCGCATGCCTTCTTAACGCGCTGATCTTTTTAATTTAGATTTCTGCAGAGAAGTTTCAAGCACCCGCCATCACGAAGGCGAAAAAAAATGACTCGATTAGCAGGGATTAAAACGATGCATTGAGGCGAATTTATAGATCCACTCCAATGCATTTATTCATTAAGAAAGCTTGATTCCCAATGATTTTGCGGTAATGTAACCGACTGCAGCGCCAAACTTATCTTGATAGTTTTCCTTCACCAAAGGATCTAAAGTTTCCTTCACTTTGTCATGTAATTTTGGCAACCAATCACCGGCATGTTGGAAGTTTGAAGTTATATAGGTCCAACCATTGATGTCATCAGCAACCCCAAGACCCGTTGCTTCGGCCCCTGATGGCATGGACATGATGCGACTCAGCTGTTTTGTATTGACGTTATAAGCCCAAATAAAATTATTGACATGTGTTGAACTATCTTCACCAATAAATAGGGTTCTTAGCTTTTCAGAAAACTTTAAATTATCTGGGTTGGAGATTAAATTAGGGTTAGCTAGATTACCTAATGCATCAGGAGTGATATCTTCACCCTTTAGAAGGGGATACATTTGATGTGGCATCCATTCGCTTAGGATTGTATTTCCAAATTGATCTTTAAGGCCACCAGATAATTGGTGAGCCAAAACTCCACCTGCGATGAGGGGTTCATTTAGAGCTATACCACTATTGGCGTTCCATCCCTTACCTGTTTTAACCATAGAGTCTTGGATGTTTTGAAGTGCTGTATAAGCGATTTTATCTTTGATGTTGACCGTAGTGCCTTCCATCTTGCTAAAGCCTAAACTTCCACCCATTAAATAGGCATATCGATGAGTCTCTAAAAATGCAGCAGCTTTTTCCATGCCTGGATTCAGTTTGACCCAGTTGGCTTGGCCATCATAGAAGATTTTAGTAAAACTAGAATCATTCGGATCTGTTTTTAAAACAGTCATAATATCGCTAGGTTTTAATCGATCAGCAAAAGATTTGATTTCATCACTTGTAGCATGGCCAAGTTTTATCCACGATAAAGATGTTCCAATATCACCTGGATTGATAGAAAAACCAACCCCTAATTTAGCAACATATAAGGTACCAGCGGATAAGTCTTTTTCCTTGTCTGCAATAAATACAAATAGACCACTATTTGTAAAATCATCACCCATTAAGAGGGTACGATTATCGGGCATGACTTGGACTAGCTCATGCGAGATTCTGCCAAGGCAATAATGCTTCACAATACTACCTGTGCCATCAGGATGAACCGTAATTTCAGGTAAGTGGCCATAGTGATATGGATTAGCACTAGACTCATCACCAAATAAATTTTTACTAAATTCCTTAAAGCGCTTATTATCTGCAATGAAAGGCGCATCGGGCTCATACTCTTCACTAGAAAGATGCGTATTCCATGGCGATAAGCTAGAGCCACACGTAATCCACAAGCCGTTAGCGGATGATGTATCGACATTGGAATATTGGACTAAAGATAATCGCCCATTTTTTTGATCTTGATCTAAAGTTAATACAGCAATAGCTGAAGGCAATGTCCCATAAATCTTATCGCCCTTTAAATTGGCAGTCGTGTATTCAAATTGAACAACTGCAAATACAGGCTTACCTTTGATACCTTTCAGATTCGTTTTTGGAAGTTTTAATAAAGATGTTCCATCTGGACCGTCAGAAAAAATATGACGAGCTTTGCCAGCAACTGATCGATCAAAAATTGGACGATTGTTGATATCGTAATAACCACCGGCTAGAGTCTGAGACCCCTTACCATCCGGAACCATATTGCCCGTAATGAAAAAAGGTTCATAGGCTAATTGAAATGATTTTTTTATACCATTGGTATAGCTCACCTCAAGAGCAGAGCCAATTTCAGTTCTGGCCATTGCTCCAGGATTGCTTAATGAAGGAGCTGGCATAGAGGTAAAAGAAACTGACTCAACTGTTAGGTCTTTGGTAGCAGCTTGAGTTGCGCTTGTAAAAAATACCATTGCTCCAGAAGTGGCAATAGGAAACATGGGAGCAGAAACAGCTAGCTTAAGAACATCACGACGGGAGTAGTTTTTCATAATGAGTACTTAAAAAGTTAAAAGTTAAATAACATCTTAAATAACTGTTGTGACAAATTAAATAATTAAGAAGAAAAAATTTTAGATTGTATGTTGTTTGAATTTGAGACTTCAGGAGTGGAATGAATTAAGATGAGATGGTTTAATCTTATTTCTTTACATCCCCATGAAATCACCCAAACTATTACCATTAGAAAAAATTCTTTTTAGTCAAGGATTTGGAACTAGACGACACTGCGCTAATCTTGTTTTCGCGGAATTAGTGAAGGTGAATGGTGATTTAATTGATGATCCTGACGCAATCATCCCCGTGGAAAATCTATCATTAGAGGTAGAGGGGGTTGAATGGATTTATCATGAAAAAGCCTATATTGCTTTTCATAAACCGCCTAATTATGAATGTTCTCATAAAACTAAACACCATCCCAGCATCTATAACTTGCTACCGATGCCCTTTGTTGAGAGGGGGGTTCAGTGCGTTGGGCGTTTAGATCAGGACACAACAGGCTTAATACTGCTTTCAGATGATGGACAATTTATACATCAAATGACAACGCCAAAAAAAAATATTGGCAAAGTATATTGGATTCAGACAGCTGAGCCCATTCAGGATCATCAAATCGAGCATCTCATCAATGGAGTTGTATTAGACGATGATCCAAAACCTTGTTACGCCACTTTTTGTGAAAAAAAGGATGATCATCAATTAGAAATGACAATCGTAGAAGGTAGATATCATCAAGTAAAGAGGATGTTAGTGGCAGCCGGTAATCAGGTTCAGAGCCTTCATCGTCATGCAATTGGTAATTATTCGTTACCTCATGATTTAATAGAGGGTCAATGGCGTTGGTTAAATCAGCAAGATATTAACAACCTGTATAGTCGATAAGGAAAAAATGAACAATATTTGGAGATTCTTATTTTTTGTAGTTTTGATTTTTCAGGCAAGTTGTAATTATGCAGCTGAATATCGTGTTTACTCAGCTGCAGGTATGAAGTTACCAATGATGGAGTTTGCCCAGCACTTAAATCAGTCTAATTCATCTAATCTAATCATCAATGACTTTGACACAGCGGGGGCTGCTGAGAGTAAATTTATAGCTGATATGAATAGCGCATGTTTAATCACAACTTCCGTGAGACTTGAAAAAGCGCTCAGTTCTGGAGTTTTAAAAGGCTCTGCCGCAATTCCTGTTGCGGACACTCTGGGGGGCATTGCTTTTTCTGGGGAGTATAAGCCATCAATATTAAATGCTGCTGAGTTAAAGACAGCATTGTTAAATGCAAAATCAATTGCATTTTCAGACCCTGCACGAGGAGCTACAGTTGGCGTCCATTTTCTAGAGATGATCAAAAAGTTAGATATTGAAAAAGAGGTATTAGCAAAATCGACACTTGCTAAAGATGGCGTAGAAACAATGAAGTTAGTTATTTCTAAAAAAGTTGATTTAGGCATCACTCAAGTAAGTGAAATTATTCAAGCAGATTCTAAGACATTGTTGGGACCCTTTCCTGCAGAATATGAATTAGCATCAAGGTATGCTGTTTGGTGCCGCAATCCCAAAGACAAGAATATTGAATTATTAATAGGCTTTATTCAATCCGATAAGGGTGCGCAAACATTAAGCAAAAATGGATTACGACCAGTTCGTTAAAATTTATCATCGCTATTATGCAAAACTAAGGATAAGTAATCATGGATAACGCAAAGAAAAAAATCTTCATCAGTTTATGTTTGATGTCACTCATCCCACAAGGGATAGCGGCTTATCCTGAAAAATCGATTCGCTTAATTGTGCCGTTTGCGACAGGAGGCACTTCTGAGATTGTTGCTCGTTCCGTGGCTAATGGACTAACCAATTCTTTAGGCCAGTCTGTTTATGTTGAAAATAAACCTGGTGGAGCTGGGAATATAGCAATGGAAGAGGTCAAGCGTGCGAATCCAGATGGTTACACTTTAATCTTAGGACACGTAGGAACCCTAGCAGTCAATCCGGCATTATTCGGTAAAAAATTACCTTATGATCCTAATAAAGATTTTGCCCCCATAACATTGATTGCTAAAGTGCCTAATGTAATCGCCGTAAGTGAAAAAAGCCCACATAAGACAATTGCAGAATTTGTCGCAGACGCCAAAAAGAATCCTGGGAAAATTAATTATGGTTCAGCAGGTAATGGCAGCGCCGGCCATTTAGCGATGGAATATTTCTCATCAGAGGCCGGCATTGATCTTGTGCATGTACCTTATAAAGGATCAGGACCAATGTTGACGGACCTCATTGGTGGACAGATTCAAGCAACATTTAATGGCCTACCCTCTTTAATTGGACAAATTAAAGGCAATACACTTCGCCCTCTAGCAGTTGGCTCAGGGGAGCGTTCGAAAAGTCTCCCACAAGTACCTACACTTTCTGAGTCAGGTTATAAAGGGTTTGAAACCTCTCAGTGGTATGGCATCATTGCTCCTGCAGGAACCCCACGTCCAATTATTGAGAAACTACAAAAAGAGATAGTCAAAATATTAAACTCTAAAGAAGATTCGCATCGCATGCTTGAAGATGGAGCTATCTTAGTCGGAAATACCCCAGAACAATTTGCTAGTTTTATTCTATCTGAACAATCTCGCTGGGGCAAAGTTGTTAAACAAGCGAAGATTACGATTGATTAGTTTTAAATTTACATTTCGATATGAGCTCTTAGACCGAATATATTAATCGGTCCTCGCGCACTATTAAAAGCAGGATTTTCAATCCGTTGAAAATCTGCAGTCAAATATACACCCTTGTATGCTTTGATGCTGTAATAAGCTTCAAATATTTTTTCTCGTTCATACTGAAGGTTACCATCACCGATAAAGGCTGTCATACCACCACGTTGTAAGTATTCAATTTCTGAAGCAGAAATTCCGCTGATGGCATAACCAATACCAATCACATCCTCCGCTCTTCCCCAAGAAGTCCCTTTAATCGAAATTCCACCAGACAATGATTGGCTAATATCTAAAGTCTGTGTTTCAGTTTGACCCGTATTCCAACTCCAACGAGCAAAAACACCAACATCATTTGTTATTGCTTGTTCTAAGTTAATGCCATAACCCCATAAGCTCTGTTGGCTATATCGAGTATTTAAAATATCTGGAGTATTATTTGTTTGAAGTCCTAGACTGATGGCATCACGATATTTAGACATGAAGGCATTCGCACGGAAATAGAGAAGTCTGATAGCGCCTGGTTGATCATAGATGACATGCTCACGCGTTAGTTCAATTTGGTCGCCATAGTTCTCAGATAAGGAGTAATCTAAATCTAAAGTATTTGGAACTTTCGGCATTGCTAAACGGGCCGCCCTTAATTGCCAGTTATCTTTGTACCATTCTGCAACTAAACCCACGGTGTAGCCTTTCGGATCAGCAGCATAGTTATACGCACCCATTGAAAATAGTGCAAAATTTTGAAACTGCGTTCGAGGATCATGGCTGTATGAGTTGGCATCAAAAAAATCAAGGCTATTAAATTTACCGGCACTGATCACAAGTCGATTGGTATCGATAAAGCCTGCTAATTGATTTGCACTCGAATTAAGGTATTCTCTTTCTCCACCAAATTGGAAGGTCTGACGTACAAAGGCACGACCCGTAAAATAAATCGGTGGAGCATAAGTTCCCTTTTGTAATTCCCCATTTTGAAATCCGCCTAAACCAACCAATGAACCTGTAAATGGAGTTCCGGCAAACATTTCCGGATTGTAATAGACCTCAGTATCTTGCCAAAGTCTAGCACCCAGAAAAAGAGAAGCACTTAAAGAGTAGCTACGACCATCAGCCCCATCCGAGCGACTTAATAAGCTATTCTCATCTCGATAAGGGGAGTTAAAGCTATTGTGTAATTGATTAATATAAGTCGATTGAGCATGAAAGCTAAATTTTTCTACTTTCTCAGTTTCACTGGAAGATGAATGTAAATCTGAGTTTAATTTTAGTTTCTCGGAAGAAATAGATACTTCACTCTCACTTTGGGCAAAAGATCCAAGCGAGTAAAGTAAGACTAGAACAGCCAAGCTGAATTTAAACATTCAAAAAATTCCAGAAAAAACGCCAACAATATTAAAAGTTAATTAACTATTAAGAAATACTATAAAAATAAGAACTATTCTTATTTAAACCCCATCTCATATCTTGAATTCTACTCAATAGATGTGTAGGAATTAAGTAAAGTTCACGAATTATTTATGGCTTTGTTTGCGTAAGTGTAGTAATTTGATGTATTTATAATAAGAGGCTTGACCGTTAGAGATTGCAAGTGCAAATCCATATTGCCCATCCAAAAAGCCAAGACGTAAAACAAAAGTTCGAAAAAATGCCCAAAATCCATGAACAAGTGCAGATATAACGGAAGAAGATTTACCATTTTGAAAGGCCTGCTCGGCACCTAAAGTGGAATATTGATTTACTTTATTGATGACTTGTTCAAAGTTACGATAACTGTAATGAATTAAATGGTTTTTTAGTTGTTTAGTTTTTCCATCGGGTAAGAGTCTTTCATGTACTAAATGATCTGAAAATTTAGCATGCCCCCTTTTAAATAAACGGTCAACGTAATCAGGATACCAGCCACCGTGATGCATAAACTTCCCACAGTATTGACTAAGTCTGGGTATCGCGAAGCAAACAAAATCTTGGGGATTTAATAATTGAGCCTTCATTTCCACGATTAATTCTGGAGTAAGCCTTTCGTCAGCATCTATAGATAAAACCCAATCATGAGATACATGGTTGAGAGCTATATTTTTTTGAGGACCAAAACCAGGCCAAACCGTTGTCCGAATGATTCTTGCGTTAAATTGTTCAGCAATATCAACGGTACCATCTGTACTTTGATTGTCAACTATAACGATTTCATCAGCAAAACCAGATAAAGAAGAAAGACATTCAGCTAAGTTCAGAATTTCATTCTTTGTGATGAGAATTACAGAAATTTTAGGTGTCATTAAATATAAAAGTAAAGAATACGTTAAAAATTCAAATTGTCATTAAAGTCTGTTCAAATAGAGTACATACATGATAACAATTGTCATCGCTTCATATCAATATGGGCATTTAGCAGCCCATTGCATAGAATCTATCCTTGCACAAAGTATGCCTCCTCATAAAATTTTATTTGTGGATGATGGGGCTAGGGACTGCCAACATCTAGAATCTTTGTATCCTGAAATTGAATACATACTAAGACCAAAAAATATTGGAACAGTTAAAAATTTTCAGGATATGTTGAGTCGTATAAAAACTGAGTATGTTATGTTTATTGGGGCAGATAATTGGCTAAGATCAGATGCTATAGAGTTATTGTCTGAGGCGAAAACAGATATCGTAACTTATGACATTGTAGTTACTGGCGAATTAAAAGATGAAATCCTATTAAGGGTTCCTGGCCAAACAAAAAGATATCAGGGCGACTATTATTGGGATCGGCTTCAGCAACATCATGGATCAATGTTGTACCGAACAAGTTTGGGACAGAGCATCGGGTATAAGAAAAGATATGAGGATGGTAAACATCCTCAAGAAGACTGGAATTTGTGGGACAAAATGCTCGAACAAGGAGCAAGCGTATCGAGCATCAACGAAGGACTTTTGTATTACCGAAGACACCGGGAGAACTTTTTAAAATATGAATTTACTGATGAAGAACATTTAGAAGTCAATAAAGAAAAGGTTCAAGAAATCATACCTCTTGAGTAACTAGCAACTAGGGATTAAATCTTTGGTGAAAAAATCATTTTAAAAGTAACCCGATCTCCAGCATCCCAGCCATAGCCTAAGCCCATATGAACATTCATCCCATTTAAGAATTTGCCTGAGGTTTTCAGCTCAAGAATAGCAAAAATCTGTTTAGGTGTAGAGTTTGGAGTTCCATTATTAACGGCAGTCTGACCTTGGTAATACTCTAAACCATAACCTGTAATTGGACCTACATTGGTTAGACGAATGACCCTAGTTTGATAACTTAATTCTCAATCGCTATTTTGACCATCTGATCGTCCAGCATCAATTACTGGATTAAACGCCAAAGACCATTGATCATTTTTCCACGCCGCAATCCCGCGAAATTGAGCGCCTTTGCGAGGATATTCCATGCCAGTATTAAGAACAGAGTATTCAAAATTTCCTCCAAATGCCCAAGGCTGAGTATTAGAGCTTTGAATTGGCAACCATTTAATACGTGCCTTATAACCAGCAGAATCATAACCATATTCAGGGGTGTAATTAGTTGGTAAATAAAAACCTAATTCAACAGTTTTTGTTAAACCATAGCTAAATTCTGGAGTTAAACGAAGACCGCCTTGTGAAACACGTTGATTAGTAAAATTTGGTGAAGTTTGTCCATTCAATGTCGTATTGGCATGAATCTCCAAGCCAAACTCTCCAGGTTCATTTATTTCACCATCATATACTTGAATTTCATCAAGAAACACAGCATGAGATAGAGATGACAATATCAAAAAAACAAGAGGAAGCGCTCGAGAAATGATGAAACGCATATTAGGATTCATTTAGAATAAAGATACATCATAACTGTTTAATCAGGAATATAAACGCCGAATGAACATTTGGCAAAATAGAAAAATCAATGTAAATGAGTTTTATAAGCCCCGAGTTCTGCTACCTTGCGCTAATATTTTTTAGCATATATTGGTATTTACAGCCTTATAAAATAATTCAAACATATTTTTTAACACTGACGAGCTATCTTTTTTACGCGAGTTGGTCGATAAACTTTACATTCATATTATTTTGTTATAGCCTCATCATATGGATAATGGGTAAGTGGATTAGTACTGAAAAACTAATACAAAATAGTAAAAGACTAAAATTAAGCATTGCGATATGCATCGGCCTAAGTTTACTTTTAATAACAAAATACTATGAGTTTGCTCGAGAAATATTAGATAAAGTATTAAACTCCATCGGCATTCAGCATCAATCACCATTTATTGAATTATTGGTACCTGCAGGAATTTCATTTTTTACATTCCAAGCAATCACTTACTTAGTTTGGCAATCAAAAAACGAGTCTCCAGAGATTAAAGTACAAATAAAATTTGGCGACTTTCTATTATTTTTAGCATTTTGGCCAACGTTATTTGCGGGACCTATATTTAGAGCTAAAGATTTTTTTACACAACTTTATGGAACAAATGTAGGGGGTGCCATACAGGTTGAAAAAGCAATTTATTTAATCTTATTAGGACTTTTTCAAAAGGTGGTCCTTTCTAATTGGCTAGCATCTACCTTTGTAGATGAAGTATTTGCTTATCCCGATAAACAAAATTTAGTATCAGCAGCCAGTGGATCTTGGGCCTATGCATTACAAATCTTTTTTGATTTTTCTGGATATACCCTTCTCGTTACAGGCCTAGGTTATTTATTAGGTTATCAAATTCCTGTCAACTTTAGGCAACCCTACTTAGCAAAAAATTTGCAAGATTTCTGGAAGCGATGGCACATTTCTTTATCGAGCTTTATTCGAGACTATATTTATATTCCTTTAGGCGGTAACAAAGGGGGCTTTTCAAAAACTCAAATTAATATTTTTATCGCAATGACAATAAGTGGAATCTGGCATGGAGCTAACTTTACATTTGTGATTTGGGGTATGTTACATGGATTAGGAGTGGTGTTTTCGAACATCAATCAATCTCAATTAAACATACATTTAAATAATTTTCTAGCGAGATTTTTAACAATTATATTTGTATGTGTTGCATGGATATTTTTTCGTTCGGAAAACATCAATCAAGCATTTGAGTTATTAGCACAATTTACAAATATAAGTGGTAAATTTACCTCTGACCATCTAAAACTGATTGTTCTAACCATACTTTTTTATCAATTAAGTTTTCAAGCAGAACCTATCGAAAATTGGTTTATATTAAAGTTCAAGCAATATTGGGGATGGCCTTTATTTGTTGGCATAACGGCATTTGTTTATTGGATTATTTTTGCTGGACCGAGTGGTATTCCGGGATTTATTTACTATAGGTTTTAAACATGCAATCAAGAAAATTACTTCCTTGGTTTTTTTTGATTGTGGTGAGCAATACATTTTTATGGTTAGATTCACTTGACCAATATTTGGCCTCACGATTTCATTTTTACCTAACCCAATATATTTCAGAAAATGCTTTAATTCCCTCTATTCGGATTAAAGAGTTATCGAAGGTTACAAAATTGAGAGAGCAAGTGTTTGAACCCGCCAATACAACTGCGATTGAACCAAAAAGAATAGGAATAGAGGATACCGACGTATCAAGCCTTACTTCTCGAGTTATTGTTAAAAAGGAAGAGAACAATCAAGGCACAAACGCGGATGAAGCTCAATTAGCGTACCAAAAAAATAATGATGAACATCTCAGCTTAGGAGCTCAAGAACAACTGACTACGCCAGCACTCCCCCTTAAGTCCAGTCAGGTAAAGATTATGTTTGCAGGTGATTCCATGATGCAAGGAGTTGCACCCATTGCAATTCATGCCTTGAAAAAAGCTTTTCCTAATGTAAATTTAGTCGATTTAAGTAAGCAAAGTACAGGGTTAACTGTTAAAAGATATTTTGATTGGCCAACAATAATAAAAGAAGGAATTGCTAAAGAAAAATTTAAAATAGTGATTATTTTTTTAGGGCCTAATGATCCTTGGGATATTTATGAAAACAAAAAGGTTTATAAATTTCCTTCACAAGAGTGGGAAGAGATTTATCGTCAAAGGGTAGAGGATATATTAAAGTTTGCAAAAGATAATCAAGCCCATATTGTTTGGATTGGATTACCAAATATGAGTGAAGAAAGACTACGTACGGGGGCGGTCATTCAAAATAGAGTTTTTAAAAACGAAATGCAAAAATACAGCTATCAATATATACCAACAGACGTTCTTGTAGGACCACTTGACCAACCTTATAAAGCATATGTCAAGGATTTTGCAAAAGGAGATTTACTCATGCGCGCGAATGATGGCATTCATTTCACACCAACGGCATTAAGATTGATAAGTCAGCAAGTTGTTAAAGCAGTTCAACAATTGGATCAAGAGTGAAATATAAATTATTTATCTTGTGGCTGACCACGTGCTTGAGCTTTCCGCTTTTAGCACAAAATGTACTCAATATTCAAGGGTCAAGTCAAAGTCCTGATCTTGTTTGCCCCATGATTAAAAAATCGAAACCTCCTCTACCAACTCCAAGTAATAATGATTATGAAGAGGTGTATTCTCTTCCAGAAGATGAATTATTAGATATCATCAGAAAAAAATCACCGATAAACTCTAATCAAGTTGAAATGACCCTACCTTCTCATAAAGATGGTAAGCCATTCAAGATAGGTATTTGGGGCGATAGCCATTCGGCCGCAAATTTTTTTACGGAAGAATTGATACGCACCATTGGACTCGACGCTGACTCTGTATTGCCTAGTTTTATCCCGCCTTCAATGGGAAGGTCTGGCGTTAGATTGCCGATTCGAAAATATTGCCAAAGTCCTCACTGGAAGTTTAATTACTCTTACACCGGATTTAACCAAGAGATTTTCGGACCGGCCTTACTCAAGCTAAGCTCGAACACGCCAGAAAGTTACTTATGGGTCGATTTTCGTTCCAAAAATAATCAGTTAAATACATTACAAAAATTAACCATCTTATTTTCTAAGACGAAACAAACAACCTCAAAAATTGGTGTTCAGGTTGATAACCGTCCTGAGGAGATTGTAGAAATTCAACATGAAAATGGCGGCGAATTACAAATTCAAGCCGATCGTTTTTTTGGAGTAGTTAAAATTCGTTTAATTGCAGGAGCTATTTCTATTGATGGTTTTGTCCCACAGTACGATACAACTCCAAAAGTATACTTAGACACCTTTGGCATTCCCAGTGCAACAGTAAAAGGATTACAGGGGATTCAAAAAGATTATGTTACAAACCTTAAGATACCTTTAAATTATGATTTAGTCATTTTGGAATATGGCACGAATGAGGGTAGTCATATCCCTTTTGATGGCAAGAACTACGCAAATTTTTTAAGAGAATCTTTAAAAAATTTCCGAAGCATTTATCCACAATCAAGTTGTTTATTAATGGGACCGACTGATAGGGGTATTTGGTACAAAAGAACTTATACCAAGGGTAAGAAAAAACTCGTAAAACCTACGCCAATACCTGATTTTTTAATGTACTCCAAGATACATCAGGAAATTACGCAAATTCAAGGCCAAATTGGTAAAGAGTTTTCGTGTTCGAGTTGGAGCTGGCAAGATGCGATGGGTGGAGTTGGAGGAGCTTACACTTGGATTAAACAATCTCCACCACTTATGGCTAAAGATTTAATTCATTTAACGGTTCAGGGTTATCAAGAAACGGCAAGACAATTTAGTAGGGATATCAATTTGCGAGAAATGTTAAACAAAGAGTGAGCCCTAAAAAATGATCATTAGAAATAAATACGCTCAGCATAAGTTTGTCCTCGGCTCTTGAAATAGATATTGATACTTTGCTTTTGGCGTAGGGATATCTAAGGGCTCATCCAGAATATGTTGGTAAATGATAAAACAAACTTGGTGAAAGAAACCTAGAGTTCCTTACAAAAAGAGATGCGAGATATTGATCGAGATTTGATTAAAAAGAATCCATTATTTAAATCATATGGTGATCAATCAGAGAGCTTTGATGACAAAGTAGCATTATGAGAGTTAATGAATGTTGTAATCAGTGCGGATACCAGTGTGGCACATTTAAGCATAGCTTTAGTAAAAAACCCTTTTTATTGATACCGTTTTGTCCAGATTGGAGATGGCTGTTAGAAAGATCAGATACACCATGTTACAACTCAATGAAAATCTACCGATAAGAATTTTCAAATGATTAGACTTCAACCTTCACAAAGCTAGCCCAAGGTTTAAAAATAGAATTTTTAGATTAAATGGATTTACTACTTAGAAACTTCATTCGAATAACTAGTTGTACCAATAGGCTGCCAATAATACTTGCCAATAAAGTTTGCCAAAGACTTAGCTGCTCAATGAATGAAGCATAGATGACAAAATAGGTCACAAAAGAATAAATACCTTTAGATAAACCCTTAAAGACTTGAAGCACCTGGTCCTGACCATGCGATCGATGAGAAAAGACGACTAAAACTAAAGTCACCACCGGAAATACTGATAATATGCCGCTCCATACAGCGCCTAGATGATTGGCAAGTGATGTAATGGAAATTGTGAGTAACATACCGACGATCATGCGTATTGGTAGATCTTTTAAACCTTGCGGAGACTTATTTTGAATAATGCTTTTAGGTAATAGGTAAGGAATAACAGAAAGAAAACCCGCAGCAAGAGCCGTTGGAAATAGCAGGTTCTTAGGGCATAGAGAAAGTAGAAAGGCAGTAAAACACCAGGCTACTAACGAAATGAATAGACATGGAATGTAGTGTAAAAATCGACAAGCCCAAACATAAGTTAGTCCAAAGATAAGTATACTAATAGAACCATAAATGACGAATATACTAGCCTGTGCGCCAAAAGATAAACCTTGTTCAATCGTTAAAAAAAAGATGATGGGACCAGCTACCACAGGAAAAGCACCCAGGGTCCCCGCAATTTGGGAGCCCCATTTTTTCCCGACAAAACTTATTAGAACAATAAAGAGTGGAACTGTGATTAGTTTTAGTATTAGCAAAGATAATTAGAAATTGGATTGAATTAAGCAATAATATGCTAGTTCTTGCTAAAAATAAAACTTAGCCCTTTTCTTGTAACTGAATTCTTTGGGCGGATTTAAATTCTGCAAAATAGACTTTTTAAATAATATGCATTCAGATTAGTTGAAAGATGAAGTTAATTTAAGTGAAAAATGAAACTAAAGGGATGTTGATTGGGTTGGTTGGCGTATGTATTTTTGCTTTGACCTTACCTATAAGTAAATTAGCTGTAGAGGTATTTAGTCCAGCTTTTGTATCATTTGGGCGAGCCTTTATAGCCGGTATCGCCGGCTTAGGATACATATTAGTAACAAAAGCGCCAATCCCATCATGGACTATCTTGCGCAGAATGCTTTTGATTGTTGTTGGTATTGTGATTGGGTTTCCATATTTAATGACTTTAGCTATGGCAAATGGAAGTTCTTCCCACGGCGGCATCATACTTGGATTTATGCCTTTGTTAACAACCTTGTTTGGCGTCGTGAGACACAAAGAAAGACCCTCTAAAGGATTCTGGCTTGCCTCGTTGTTAGGCACTACATTGGTTTTGACATATGCCTTGATTCAAGGTTCTGGATCATTCTCATATATGGATTTTCTGCTAATGACTGCAACTATTTTTTCTGCCCTGGGATATGCTGAAGGGGCTGAGTTATCTAGATTTATAAATCCTAAGCTAGTTATTTCCTGGGCTGTGGTGATTGGATTGCCAATTAATGCAGTGGTAACGTATATTACGTTGCCGTCAAATTATTTAGAAGTACCCTTGATGTATTGGCAATCCCTTTTATTTTTAGGATTGTTTTCAATGTACATAGGTTTTTTCTTTTGGTATGAAGGCTTATCTATGGGGGGTATTTCTAGAGTGAGTCAAGTGCAACTTACCCAGCCATTTATAACATTAATCTTTGCTAACCTAGTGCTTTCAGAGAAGTTAGAGGCGATTAACTTTATATTTGCAGCCTTAGTAGTAGCCTCAGTATTTTTAGGAAAACAAATGTTGGTCAAGCGTACTTAACTTAAGTCTCTAATTTTTATGATGAGACTTTGTTCATTACCAAGATTATCAAGAATTGCCAATCGAAGAGCTTCTTCCTTAAAGTCCAAAAGACTTGGATGAGAACCGTCTCGCCCTAAATTGATTACATAGGTCCACAAAAGATGATCTTTTGCAGACTTCTTATAGAGGTCAACTACTCTTCTCATAAGTACTGCAAGTGAATTTACTCTGCAACAGATTCAGAAGAAGAGCTTACTTCTTTGGCTGGTTGAGCCGGAGGACGTTGTGCCATCGCCCGTTTAATTTTTGCTTGCTCTTTAGGCTTTGATGACTTCTCAAGCATTGCACTTAACTGGCTTAGATTGAGTGGACCTAGTCTAGCTTTGCCGGTTTTAGTCAGCATAGAGTTGTTTTTACGATTTTTTTGATTTTGGCCTGCAGCCATGGATTGCTCCCCAATTAGATGATTTTTTACGGGAGCAAAGCTCTAATAAGAACCCAATGTTGGGCACAGGATTGTGATCAAGGAGAATCATAACAGTTTATGTATTAAATTACCACTCATACCAATAAATATGATTAAAAAACAAAGAATTATAATTATTCGATATAATTGGAAATATGGAAATTGATAAAACTGCACAGGCTTTTTTAGGCTTAGGCCAAATCATTAGGCTAAAGATTTTCTATCTCATTGTTGATTCGGGTGAAGCCGGGTTAAGGCCTCAAGAAATAATGAAAAAAATTGAGATACCACAAGCAACCCTAAGTTTTCATTTAAAGCAGTTACTGATTTCAGAGCTCATTTGGGTTGAAAGAAAAGGTACTAAATTGTTTTATCACTATAACGCTTTGATGGTAAACAACTTATGCTCGGAACTAGCACGATTAAATCAAAGTACAGTTACTCAAAATAACGCTATCATTACAAAGCCACGAATAAAAGTAAAACCCCATCTATCTGTAGAAATCTTGAAAGATCTGAATCGGCAATAAAAAAATATATGTCTGCAAAGAAAAATAATTATTTACTGTATCTTGTTGCAACTACTTTTTTTATGGAAACACTAGATAGCACGGTTATTGCAACGGCTTTACCTATGATGGCTATAGATTTTGGTGTATTTGCGGTGGATGTAGGGGTAGGTATTACAGCCTACCTATTAACGCTAGCAGTCATGATTCCAATTAGCGGTTGGCTAGCAGATCGCTTTGGGGCACGCAAAATATTTACAATTGCCATTGCTATATTTACAGGCGCTTCCATCTTGTGTGGCATTAGCGAAAGTCTTAACTTTTTTATCTTTTCAAGAGTATTACAAGGCATTGGTGGAGCTTTGATGGTTCCAGTAGGTAGGATTATTATCTTAAAAAATACACCTAAAGAAGAAATCATCTCTGCAATTGGATTAATTACCTGGCCTGCATTAATCGGACCTGTAGTAGGCCCAGCAATTGGAGGGTTATTCACGACCTATGCCAGTTGGCATTGGATTTTTTTTATTAATGTTCCAATCGGCATCATAGGAATTGTATTGAGTTTGATATTGATTAAAGGTGGCGATGACGTTAAAAAATTACCTTTAGACATAAGGGGCTTTTTCCTCAGTGGCGTTGCATTATCAAGCTTAATTTACGCAATTGAACTTTGTCGGCATATTAGAGAAGATATTCAATCTATCTTAGCCTTTTTGGTTTTAGGATTAGCCTTTGGTTATTTAGCTATTCGACATTTCCGCACGGCTGAACATCCCATGATTGACCTATCTTTGTTAAAAATTCCAACCTTTGAGTCCACATTAATAGCTGGAAACTTATTTCGAATTGCCCTACACACAACGCCATTCCTTTTACCTTTATATTTACAACTTGGATTAGGTATTGACCCATTTCAAGCTGGTTTAATCGTGATGAGTATTTTTGTAGGAAATTTAGCCATGAAAGCAGTTACAACCCCTATATTAAATAAATATGGGTTTAAGAAAGTGATGACTATTAATGGAATTGCTATTATTTTTTCGTTATTGTCTTGTGCTTTTATTACGGCTTCAATGCCGATTGCGTTGGTGTTGATCATCTTATTTATTAATGGCTTAGTTAGGTCGATGCAATTTACATCAATTAACACTCTAGGAATGGCAGATGTGCCACACCATAGGGTGGGTTCTGCATCATCCTTGGCTAGTACTGGAACGCAATTAAGTATGGCTTTAGGAATTGCAGTGGGCTCTTTAGCATTAAGTTTGGCAACAATGATTAATCAAGGTGATCCGAATGTTCCGAGTAATGAAGATTTTAGACTTTCTTTCATATTGGTGCTAGTTTTGCCAATTTGGGGTTTGTATAGACAACGTTTGATGAGTCATGATGCGGGTGATGAAATTCGCAAAAAAATAAACCCAAATAAAAAACACATAAAATAGAAAGCTATAAAGAATAGAAACAATATGTGATAAAAATCACTCATTAAGAGACAATTTTATGAATATACTTTTTATCGGAATTGGAAAAATGGGCTTGCCGATGGCAACCCATTTAAAAAATGCTGGTCACATATTAAAAGTTATAGATATTAATCCCCAACAAACTAGTCTAGCTAAACAAAATGGACTGACCGTCGGCAATGACGAAGATTACACATGGGCAAAGTGGATTATTTCCTCCATGCCAAATGATGCGGCATTCTTAGCGATTGCAAAACTAATTAGTGAAAAAGCCCCAAAAGATACCATATACATGGATACAAGCACAATCTCAATATCGGCCTCTAGTCAGGCAGCTTTATGGCTGAGTGAAAATCATATTGATTATTTAAGAGTTGCAGTATCAGGGAATAATCACATGGCCTTGGCTGCTCAGTTAACCGTGCTAAGTTCAGGTAAAAAAGAAATTTACGATCAAGCGCATGAATTGTTGACATGTTGGGGACCCAAGGTTTTATATTTAGGGCTTCAGGAACAAGCTAGATTGATGAAATTAGTTGTTAATTTAATGATTGCTCAAACGAGTGCAATGTTAGCAGAGGGATTGACATTAGGTAGACAAGGAAATTTAGATTGGCAGGATATGTGGGAAGTTATTACAAATAGTGCAGTTGGATCCCCCATCATGAAAGCTAAAATGGCTCAACTTGGTAAGCCTTTAGGTGAAAGAGATTTTTCACCGACATTTACAGTGGAACAAATGATTAAAGATTTATCCTTAATTAATCAAGCTGCTGAAGATTTCGGATCTCCCATAGAACAAACAAAAATGACTTTAGGTTGGATGAAACAAGCAATACAAGATGGTGAAGGACAATTGGACTATGCCGCTATTATTAGGGTCCTAGAAAGAAAAGCAAAACTAAGTAATTAATTTTTTATGAATCAACTTTGGAGAATTTAGTATGGCGCAGAAAATCGGATGGATTGGGTTAGGTCGTATGGGTGAGTCGATGGTTAAAAGATTAACCAAGGCGGGTTATGGCGTCGATGTTTGGAATCGAACTCGGAGTAAAGCAGATCCTCTAGCTGAATACGGCGCAACGGTAGTAGATAAGATCCTGGATTTATCTGCATGTGAAACAGTGATTACGATGGTTTCAACCACAAAAGATTTGAAACAAGTTTTATTTGGAGAAGGTGGACTTGTTACAACGGCGACTAAGCCAAAGGTTGTTGTAGATAGCTCTTCGATTTCTCAAGAGGGGTCAGCTGAAGTTCGCCAACAATTAGAAGCTTTAGGAGTTGCCTATTTATGTGCTCCAGTATCAGGCAATGCGAAAGTAGCAAAAGCAGGCAAATTATTAATGGTGTCTTCTGGACCTAAAGATTTATATGACCAGGTTGAACCTTACTTTCAAGCGATGTCTAGGAAGTGCATGTGGATTGGTGAAGGTGAATTAGCTAGGGTTTGGAAAATTGCGC
Source organism: Burkholderiaceae bacterium (assembly GCA_947448695.1). Lineage (GTDB taxonomy): Bacteria > Pseudomonadota > Gammaproteobacteria > Burkholderiales > Burkholderiaceae > Polynucleobacter. The sequence goes on along the minus strand of CANFOL010000018.1, from coordinate 3,895 downwards.
ACAATACGATGTTTGGTGTTGTGATTCAAAACCTCTGTGAAATCACTGTACTCGCAGAGAAAGCAGGTATTCCGCGGCATTTATTCTTAGAAAGTATAAATGATTCAGTCTTAGGTTCTATGTATACACGCTATAAAACCCCAGTTTTAACAAACCTAAATTTTGAACAAGTCACATTCACCCCTGAGTTACTTTTAAAAGACATGGATCTGGGTATGGCGGCAGCTAAAGCGCATGGTGTGTCTATGCCCTCAGCAGCTGCTACACGTGAGTCAGTTGCAAGAATGATTGGTCGTGGCTATGGTGACATTGATTTCTCAGCTCTTTTAATCGAAACAGCAAAAGATGCTGGATTGGAATTAAAGTCTGAAAACAAAACGATTAGCGATGGTTTAGAGGCGCAATAAAAATGAAAAAGACATTAATACGTGGCGCAACGATTGTAACAATGGATCAACAGGGAGATCTGTTGGGTGCTGATATTCTGATCGAAGGTTCAGAAATAAAAGAAATTGCAAAGCATATTAATGTTCAAGCTGATCAGGTGATTGATGGTGCTGGATATATAGTTATTCCTGGGTTGATTAATGCGCATATGCATACTTGGCAAACCGCATTACGTGGCGTTGCTTCAAATTGGACATTGCTAGAGTATTTTCAAAAAATGCATTCTGGTCTAGCAACAGTTTTTGAGCCGGAAGATTTATATATCGCCAATAAAATGGGTGCGCTTAATCAAATTAATTGTGGCACAACAACGTTAGTTGATTGGTGTCATAACAATAAGACCCCAGAGCATAATGATGCCGCAATTAAGGGACTTCAAGAATCAGGGATTAGAGCGGCTTTTTTTCATGGAACGCCCAAACCGGAACCGAAAGAAGGAGAAATCCCATTTTGGGAGCGCCCTCATCCACGTAAAGAGTTGGAACGTTTAGTTCTTCGATATGGCAGTGATGATCTTGTCTCAATCGGGATTGCTATTTTGGGGCCGCACTATTCAACATTAGATGTAGCGCTACATGATTTTATGATGGCAAAGGAATTAAATATGATTGCCTCCATGCATCAAGGTGGCGGTCCTGCACGAAGTCCTGAGGGTTGGCAGGTTTTAGAGTCAAAGGGCCTACTTGGACCATCGATTAATATCGTCCATGGACATGCACTTAGTGATGATCAACTGAAAAGATTTTGTGATTTAGGTATGACCTTTTCTGCGACTGCTGAAAGTGAAATGTCTCAAGGTCATGGACACCCTTTAACTGGAAGATTAAGAGATTTAGGTAAATCGCCATCACTAGGTGTTGATTTAGAAAGTGTTTGTGGTGGTGAGATGTTTATTCAGGCTCGAATAGCTTTAGGTATTCAGCGAAGCCTGGATAATTTTTCTTATCGTGAAAAGCACAACACTATTCCGCCAACGAGTACGATTACAACGAGAGAGGCATTACGTTGGATAACCATCGAAGGCGCAAGAGTCATCGGGCAGTTAGATCGCATCGGCACTTTGCGAGCTGGTAAACAAGCTGATTTAGTCATGATAAGAGCAAGTGATTTAAATATGCAGCCAGTGAATGATCCTGTCAGTGCAGTCATCATGCAAACAAGTTTAGCAAATATTGAAAATGTGATGATTGCTGGCGAGTGGAAGAAGAAAAATGGACAATTGGTAGATGTTCAGTTAGCACCACAAATAGAGAAGCTCAATAGATCTGCTAGTAAAATAACTAAAGCCTTGGGGCTTTCATAGGAGATGTAAATGTTAAAACAAATTAAAGCTCAATTTTCATTTTTAAAAGTGGCGTTTATTTGTGTTCTTGCTTTGGCGACATCGCAAGCCAACTCGCAAACCTATCCGAATAAGCAGATTCGTTTTGTAGTTGCATTTACGGCGGGTAGTGCAACAGATATTATTGGTAGAGCGGTTGCTGATGTTATGAGCTCTAACTTGGGACAGCAAATCATTATTGAAAACAAACCTGGTGCTGGAGGTACTATTGCGGCTGGTCAAGTAGCAAAAGCTGATGCTGATGGCTATACCTTCTTAGTTCACTCTTCTGGGCATGCCTTAAATCCTTTTATTTATAATAATTTGCCTTATGACACTTTAAAAGATCTTAAAGGAGTTGCAACGCTCGGGGCAACTCCCAATGTATTAGTAGTCTCCCCTTCAAAGCCTTGGAAAACTGCAGCAGATCTTGTTGCTGCGGCTCATGCAAAGCCGGGCGAATTAAATTTTGCTTCAGCAGGAGTGGGAAGTGCGACTCACTTAAATGCAGAAAAATTTAATTTGGCTGCAAATATTAAGGCCCTTCATATACCTTATAAAGGTACACCTGAGGCAAACTCAGATGTGATTGGTGGAAGAGCAGATTGGTTTTTTTCACCATTAGGGTCCGTGATTTCGTTGGTGGAAAGTGGAAAATTAAAGGCCTTAGCCGTTAGCACCTCTAAAAGAACGAGCTTATTACCTAACGTACCTACAACTTTAGAGGCCGGCATTCCGGATTCTGATTATGTATTATGGGTCGGACTTTTGGCGCCGTCTGGAGTTCCTGCTGACGTAGTTAAAAGAATGAATGACGAAGTAGCAAAGGCTCTTCAAACCAAAGAAGTGAAAGAGCGTTTTGCAAAATTAGGGGCTGAACCACTCATCATGACACCAGATTCATTTAATACCTATATCCGCAATGAGATGGTTGTTGCTTACCGTATTAGTAAGGCTGCCAATTTGAAGTAAGGCATCTTTTTTTTCAATAAATAAGGTTGATAATTATCAACCTTATTTTTTTTAGGGGATCAAAAAAGCTTCACCATCAATTTGAAGTAATATCTTTATAAAGATGCATCATTACTATCCCCGATAGTTACATAAAGACATCAAAGTAGATTCGCCATTATTTTCACCCCTACTTTGAGGAACTTTATGAATAAATCAACCCATCATCCGTTAATTATATTTTTGCATTGGTTTACTTTTGCCTTAATTCTTGCAGCATTGTTATTAATTGAAATTAAAAACTTTGTACCAAGAGATAATCTATGGCGATTAGATCTTAAAACTTATCATATGCTCATCGGGCAAATGATTTTCGTAGCTGTTTTAGTCAGAGTAATTACCCGATTATTTGTGATTAATCCCATTGAACAAGAAAAAACATTATCTAGATTACTTAAAAAAATCATGCATGCTTTTTTATATATATTTATGTTGGGTATGCCGCTGACGGGGGTATTACTCATGCAATCAGCAGGAAAACCTATTCCATATTTTGGGGATTTATACCCTATATTTATTCAAGAAAATTTAGGCCTTAAACAGACTTATAAATATATTCATGAATACTGGGGTAATGCCATTTATTTATTTATCGGTGCGCACGCCATCATGGCTATTTGGCGAGAATATGTCATGAAGGATGGGACTCTTCAAAAGATGTTACTTTCGAAAGCAACGAGAGCGCATTAAATCATAGGGCATAAGCCCTTTGATTTAAATGGGCTTAGAGAACTGTAATAAGTCTTGGAGACTGCTTAAATTTTTTAAATCCCAACACTTGGCAATTAAAGAACTTGTATTGACCAAACCTATAATTGGCGTACTTAAATTACTAAATTTTTGATTGAGATTTTCATCTGTCATAGGGTTTTTTAAAGAACCGATAGCATGCTCAACAAAAATGTGGAGTTTTCGACCATCCTTGAGATAAGCTGTTACATCCACTGAGGCTTCAGCAATTGAGTCATCAACCGTTGCTTGGACCTTTGCGCGTAATGCCACCATTTCAGGACTCTGAACGATTTCATCATGGTACTGATCTTCAGTTGCTTGACCATACACAATACCGCATGCGCAGCCATGATAAACGCTAAATTTACCTTCCAAACCATCTCT
>CANFOL010000017.1 GCA_947448695.1 Burkholderiaceae bacterium | reverse complement strand
TTCTAGAAGAGCGTTTGGTTTTAGGAATTTCCAAAACTACCGACTGAGAGTCTTGGCTTTGTGCGGTTGGAATGGAGTAATTAATCGTGTTTGATAAATGCTCATCCCCCGATTATGGTGAAGAGCCGGTGGTTTTTGGTAACAATTTTGGTAATAAGGGTGTTGTATCTCTACAAACCCTCGTTAAACCTATTGACTTGGCGGAGACGAGAAGATTCGAACTTCCGATCCAGGGTTTAGCCAGATGCTCCCTTAGCAGGGGAGTGCCTTCGACCACTCGGCCACGTCTCCGTAATACGCTAAAACTACAAGTTTGCTATTCTAACGGATTTATCGAAAACCCCCAAGGAATATCAACAACTCATTTACAAAGTCAACTACCTGTTACTTCTGTTCAAGTTCAAAAGCCTTATGTAATGCCCTGACTGCAAGTTCCATATATTTCTCATCAATCAATACAGAAATCTTGATTTCACTGGTAGATATCATCTGAATATTAATGCCCTCTTCCGAAAGAGTTCTAAACATTTTGCTCGCAATTCCTACATGAGAACGCATGCCAACTCCAACTACGGATACTTTTGATACTTTAGGATCCCCAGAGATTTCTTTAGCACCCATATGCGCTTGCACTTTAGTTTTTAAAATCTCTGTTGCTTTTTGATAATCAGCTCTTGGCACCGTGAAGGTGAAGTCTGTTTTACCATCAACTGATTGATTCTGAATAATCATATCCACATCAATATTGGCATCCGCAATCGGTCCTAAAATTTGATAGGCGATACCTGGTTTATCTGGAACTCCAAGAACAGTAATCTTTGCCTCATCTCGAGCAAATGCAATACCAGAAATAACTGCAGCTTCCATTTTATTGTCTTCCTCAAAAGTAATTAATGTGCCAGATGCCATCTCTTGCTCAAGTGGGATCATCGGGTCGGTCAGCGAGGATAAAACACGTGTTTTAACACGATATTTTCCCGCAAATTCTACTGAACGGATTTGCAAGACTTTAGAACCCAGACTTGCCATTTCCAACATTTCTTCAAACGTAATTCGATCAAGGCGTCGTGCCTCATCACAGACCCTAGGATCCGTCGTGTAAACACCATCAACGTCGGTATATATCAAACACTCTTCTGCACCCAATGCAGCTGCAATAGCAACTGCAGATGTGTCAGATCCGCCACGTCCAAGTGTGGTGATGTCACCCTTCTCGTCTACGCCCTGAAAGCCTGTAATCACGACCACCTTACCTTGCGCTAAATCAGCTAACACTTTTTCTTTTTCAATCCCCTGAATGCGCGCCTTCGTATGCGCAGAGTCAGTCCGAATCACTACCTGCCATCCGGCGTAACTGATCGCTGGAGTTCCCTCAGCTTGTAATGCTAAAGCTAAGAGGCCCGAACTGACTTGTTCGCCAGTACTGGCAATTTGGTCAAGCTCACGCGGATCTGGATCAGCTAGAATTTCTTTGGCTAAGCCTAAAAGACGATTGGTTTCGCCCGACATGGCTGATGGCACTACCACCACTTGATGACCTGCCTTTTGCCACTTCGCGACTCGCTTGGCTACATTTTTAATGCGCTCAGTAGACCCCATGGAGGTCCCACCATATTTATGTACGATTAATGCCATATGAATACTTTTGCGTAATTTTCATACGCTTGATGAATAAAGGGTCTATTTTACACCTTTGTGCAAGCCCTCTATCAAGTTTAGTGGGTCGTGTCTTTGATAAAAACTGGCTTTACTCGAGGTCCATATTGGGTAAGAAGGTCAATATGAAGCCCTACACCGGCTACAGCCAATACTTCACTATCTAAACATAAGATCCGTGCTGTGCGTTGCCATGGCGGGACATCCAACTCTTGAAATATCTTTTTTAAAGTTTTTCGAGGTTGCCTCGGGTGTATACGAATCTTTTCACCACCAGATCGAACTTTTTCCTGAAGCGCTTGATTTGCTATTGCAATTTGATACACATCTATTGCCAAACCAAGCTCATCAGAATCAGTATCTATCTCACTAAACTCCCATCGACCAAGCGTAATATCCGTTTCGCTTACTGATAATTTTTGACGCCAAACTCTTAAATACTTACCATCATGCACCCACAGTAATTGGTGATCAGCAGTATCTTTTAGTTGCGTAAGATCTACCCACCAAGCATTCAGCCTCTCCTGACTAGGCATATTTAAGCCTTGCAAAAAGAGCCAACGACGTAGTGCATTATTGGCACGCGCCATATCTTCAAAACGTAAAGCCGTTAATGCAGTCATGTCTAAACCGACTTTTGTGGTCATGACATTCAAATCAATATCTGCTAATTGATCAAGCAAATGCTGCGCATCAGCCATGTGCGACGCAGAGCGACTTAAGTTTCTTCTGAGTTGTGGCTGTACTTTTTCTAAAACAGGAATAATCCTTAAACGGATAAAGTTTCTTGTGAAATGGTCATCTTGATTACTGGGATCTTCAATCCACTCTAATTGATATTCTTTAGCATAAGACTCTAAATCTTTACGCGTTAAATCCATAAACGGTCGCCATACACGAATCCCCGTTTTTTCTAAACCACGCTGGGTAGACATGCCTGACAAACCCGGCAATCCAGAACCTCGCAAAAGCTGCAACAGAACAGTCTCAGCCTGGTCATCTTGATGATGACCTAATAAAAGATCTGTCACCCCATGTTGCTCACACATCTGAGCCAGAGCCTCATAACGCGCTTCACGTGCCTGAGCCTCAACATTACTTAACGCCCCAAGTCCACCCGGCCAGCTTAAAAGCCGAAAATCAAAAGCTACTTCAAATGATTTGGTAACATTTGCACAATGCATCACCCAATCATCAGCAACCTCTTGTAATCCATGGTTGATATGAAATGCTATGACATGCTCAGGGCCGTAGGCCGCTACTGTGGAGTGCAATAAAACCGTTGAATCCAAACCTCCACTATAAGCCACCGCAATGCGCGTGGCAGAATCAACCGTTATGTTTTTATTTGCTAGATGTGTCTTTGAACTTCCCATAACTCATGAGCCTTTCATGACGGCGTTCAAGTAACTCTTTTACACTCATTCCTGAAAATTGACGAAGGGAATCTGCAAGCGCACGCTTGAGACTCGTACACATTCCTTCGTAATCGCGATGAGCTCCACCCACTGGCTCATTCACAATCTTATCAATTAAACCAAGCCCTTTAAGACGATGTGCCGTAAGCCCCAATTGCTCCGCAGCTTCTGGTGCCATCTCTGCAGTTTTCCACAAAATTGAAGCACAACCCTCTGGTGAAATGACCGAATAGGTCGCAAATTGCAGCATCAAAACCACATCACCCATCGCAATCGCAAGCGCTCCACCAGAGCCACCTTCTCCGATGATCGTGGAAATTATCGGTACTTTAAGTTCTGCTTGGGTATATAAATTATGGCCAATCGCCTCTGATTGATTACGCTCTTCAGCATCTATCCCAGGGAAGGCGCCAGGCGTATCTACAAAGGTAAACACCGGAATTTCAAATTTTTCAGCAAGACGCATTAATCGCATCGCTTTACGATAACCCTCAGGACGACTCATCCCAAAATTACGCATAGCGCGTTCTTTCGTATCTCGCCCTTTTTGATGACCAATCACCATACATGAGGTGCCGTTAAATCTAGCTAAACCTCCAATAATTGAAAGATCATCACCAAAAGATCGATCGCCATGCAACTCGTGAAAATCTGTAAAGATTTGACTGATGTAATCTAACGTATATGGCCGCTGTGGATGACGTGCAATTTGAGATACCTGCCAAGGTGTAACACGCGTGTATATATCTTTCGTCAATTGCTGGCTTTTTTCAGCAAGACGACTAATTTCATCTGAAATATCTACTGCAGATTCATCTTGAACAAATCGTAATTCTTCGATTTTATTTTCTAACTCTGCAATGGGTTGCTCAAAATCTAGGAAAGTAGTTTTCATGAGTCTATTTTACATCCCAAATATCGCTTTATATGAATTTTTGATCTAATAATCGACTGGAATAGGGTCAATACTGCGCCATAAATACCAAGTAGCAACGGTTCGATATGGCGCCCAATTAGCAGCTACCTCTCTAGCTTCTGCCCGAGTAACCTTCTCACCACTGAAATAATTAATCGAAATGGCTCTTAATAACCCAATATCATCCAATGGCAGGACATCAGGCCGTTTTAAATTAAAAATTAAAAACATTTCAGCTGTCCAACGACCAATTCCTCTAATGGCGGTTAATTCTTGAATAATTTGCTCATCATCTAATTGGTGCCATTTGGTCTTGGCTAATCCATGATTCTGAAAATGGTTCGCCAAATCTTTAACATATTCAATTTTTCGATAGGACAACCCAGCCCCACGAAGTATTTCTGGCTCAGCTACTAAAACATGTTTAGGGGTTACTTTGGGTACGGTCAACACAAAACGATTCCAGACAGCCTGCGCTGCTGCCACCGATATTTGTTGTCCAATAATCGACCTTGCTAGGGTTAAAAAAGGATCTCCGCGCGAAACAACACCCGTATCGCGAAATTTTGGAATGATTTTTTTTAGGATGCGATCTTGTTGGATCAGGCAATGGCAAGCATCGTCCCAATAGTCATCACTCGGCTCTATGTCCTGCTTCATCGGGAACTCTCTTTAATTTTTTCGCCAAGTGGTTTTGCCCTGTGGCTGATCTTCAAGCAGGACACCCTTGGCCAGCAAGTCCTTGCGGATAGCATCAGCAGTTGCAAAATCTTTATTTTTCTTTGCGATGATGCGCTTGTCAATCAGCGCTTCTATTTCTGACTCATTCAATTGCAAATGACCACTTTGTAAAAACGCTTGTGTTGTTCTTTGTAAGATGCCTAAATACCCAGCTAAATGTTTTAAGGTGTGCGCTAGCGATTGATACAAATCCATCTCATTTTGCTGCCGCGCTTTATTCGCCTCAGTGGATAATCCAAATAAGACAGCAATTGCTTCGGGGGTATTAAAATCATCATTCATAGCCACATGAAATTGCTCTACCCAGGAATCGATCAAGGCAGCAGTTTTATCCAACTCATAGTCCTTCAAAGCAATATATAAACGCTCAAGACCCTGTAAAGCTTCGTCTAAAGTGGCATCACTATAGTTCACTGGACTGCGATAGTGGGCACGTAAAATAAAAAAACGAATCACTTCTGGGTCATATTGCGCAAGGACATCTCGAATCACAAAGAAATTACCTAGTGATTTCGACATTTTTTCATTATTCACACGAACATGGCCGTTGTGCATCCAATAGTTCACAAAACGAGGATCTGTACTTTGACCTTCCTGCGTAAACGTCCGATATAGCCCTTCACTTTGCGCAATTTCATTTTCATGATGAGGGAACTGTAAATCCGCACCCCCGCCATGAATATCAAAGTGGTAGCCTAACATGTCACACGCCATGGCAGAACATTCAATGTGCCAACCTGGACGACCCTCACCCCACTTAGAGGCCCAGCGCGTATCCGCTGGTTCGTCTTCTTTAGCACTTTTCCACAACACAAAATCCAGTGGATCTTTTTTATCTCCAGCAATAATGACGCGATTACCCTCTTCTAAATCATCCAAAGTTTTTCCAGATAATTGACCATAGGATGGAAAATCACGAACGGAATACATCACATCTCCTGAATCTGCCTGATAAGCCAATTCTTTTTCAATCAAGCCAGAAATCATACTTTGCATTTGATTGATGTACTGCGTAGCACGGGGTTCATGATCAGGGCGTATGACACCTAGTGCATCCGCATCGGCGTGCATAGCATCAATGTAGCGCTGCGTAAGGGTAGCAATCGATTCATTGTTTTCGACTGCGCGTTTGATAATCTTGTCATCAATATCCGTAATGTTACGAACATAATTAACTTCATAACCACTTGCCCTTAACCACCTCACCACCATATCAAATACAATCATAACTCGGGCGTGACCAATATGACAATGGTCATAAACCGTCATCCCACAAACATAAATCGAGGCCTTATTTGCTTGGATTGGCTGAAATACTTCTTTTTGACGATGTAAGGTGTTATATATATGAAGCATATGATCTAAAGTAAAAAAAAGGCAAAATGAACTCGTTCAATTGTTCTAACTCGCAAGTATAGTCAATAGTGCCATAAAATATCATTTCAACATTGAGAAATTAAAAATGCCACATCAAGAATCTTTGGGTCTGAACTTCATTGTGAATCAATATCACATGTCTTTTGTATGGAAAAAAATAGGCTTTTTTTTAAGTCTATCCTTACTCTGTGCATGCACTTCCATGATTGCAGATACGTCTAAAGATCAAAAGAATCAGATATCGGCTGCTAAAGAATCTAATCTTGATCATCATGTTCCAAGCAGCCTCGAAGAAGCCACCAAAAACCCAGGTAATTTGGGGGTTTACTCCCCACTTGGCACCTCCACCTCAATGACCTCCAATAACACTGGTCTTCAAACGACTCAAAACACGCCAACTTTAGCAACACCCTTTATCGCTTTACAAAATGCCACGACGGATACAAGTTCAAAAAATGGTATTCCAGCACCCATCACAAAGCTCATTAAAGAAAAAAAATGGAATGAGGCTCTTAGCGCAATTGATATTGAGGCGAAAAAAAATCCTCGAAACATACAAATATTATTCATTCGAACACGTATTTTGATTGAACAAGGTCAGTTAGAAAGTGCGCGTCAAGCTCTTATAGCATTTATCGAAAAATATCCCGAAATCCCTGAGCCCTATAACAATCTAGCAGTTCTTTATGCTAGCTCTGGAAGACTCGATTTGGCGCGCGACAATCTTGAGATGTGCATCAAAATCTCCCCTAATTATGCAATTGGCTTGCAAAACTTGGGGGACATTTATACTTTAACAGCGGCGAGTTATTACGATAAAGCTTTTAAGCAAAATCGTCGGATGACTGAAGCTGATAAAAAAAGAAAATTAGCTGAAGCAATTACCTCTTTTTAACTATTTTTTAGACCCAAAGGAAAACTATGTCACGTGTGCAATTCAAAACCAACCATGGCGATTTCATTATTGAACTCAATGAAGAACTTGCCCCCATCTCAAGTGCAAACTTTCTAGAATATGTCAATTCCGGCCATTACAACGGCACAATCTTTCATCGTGTGATTAGTAATTTCATGGTTCAAGGTGGCGGTATGGAAGTTGGTATGAAGCAAAAAGAAACGCTCGCAAATATCGAAAATGAAGCCGCTAATGGTTTAAAAAATGTTCGTGGTAGCCTCGCTATGGCGCGCACAAGTGATCCTCACTCAGCTTCTTCTCAGTTCTTTATCAATGTTGTGGATAATGATTTTTTAAATTATAGCTCTCCAACTCCACAAGGATGGGGCTATGCTGTATTTGGTATGGTGACTGAGGGCATGGATGTAGTTGATGCTATCCGTAAGGTACCAACCGGGAGTGCTGGCTTTCATCAAGATGTGCCAAAAGAAGATGTCATTGTCCTAGAGGCTGTTGCTCTTTAATTCGTAATATGCCTGAATTTGATCATGCGCTGATTATTTCTGATCTGCACCTCACTGCAGCATATCCTTTTACTGCAAATCGTTTTGTTGATTTTTGTAAAAATGAGGCGAGGCAAGTTCAGGCAGTTTTTATTATTGGTGACTTATTTGAATTTTGGGTGGGGGATGATGCTCATCTTCAAACTCCCTTTAACCAAGATATCGCTAAAGAAATTCATGCGCTGTGCGCTTCAGGCGTCAAGGTTTTCTTTATTGCTGGAAATCGTGACTTTATGTTGGGCGAAGAATTTAAAAAAATGGCCTCTTGGACAGTTCTTCCTGATCCTAGTGTTGTCAAAATTGGCCATCAATCTTGGCTTCTCTCCCACGGGGATATGCTTTGTACCGCAGATCCTGCGTATCAATTATTTCGAAGCTTTACGCGCGTGCCATTTTTTCAATATCTTTTTATGTTGATACCTTCCCAACTGCGCCAAAAACTGGGCAATCGTCTTCGATCTCGCGCATCAATCAAGTACCAACAACGTGAGTATTTTGATCCGATAGCAGCCAATTTAAAAGGGAATGTAACTTTAGACGCATGTGCAAAACTCACTGAGGACTATCAATGCCCACGTTTGATACATGGTCATACTCACCGCCCTGGAGTGCAAAAAGAGCAATTAGGTCATCAGTCTTGGACTCGCTGGGTTCTCTCTGATTGGGATTTAGATCATCCTGAAATGAAACCCCGTGCCAACGCATTACTTATCAACGCATCTGGCATTACTTCAATTGACCTAGTAAATTGATCAAGCCTTAGATAACAAAGAAGCCATTTGGGCAAATATTTTTGGATTGGCCGCCATGATTTGACCAGAAGAAAAGTATCCTTCTTCCCCGTCGTATTGCCCAACCAAACCACCTGACTCTTGGATCAACAGAATACCGGCAGCCATATCCCAAGGCTTTAAATCTCCCTCAAAAAAGCCATCAAGACGTCCTGCTGCAACATAGGCCAAGTCTAAAGAAGCTGCCCCAGGACGACGCAGTCCAGCACAATTTCTCGTCATTTTTTTAAAAAGATGAACATAATGATCTAAGTTTTGATCATCACGGTAAGGGAACCCGGTTCCAATGAGGCAATCCGCTAATCGTAATTGCTGTGACACCCTCAAACGGCGGTGATTTAAATATGCTCCAGCACCTTTTGTGGCGGTAAATAATTCGTCACGCGTAGGGTCATAGATCACTCCTTGCTGGATCGTACTATTCACAAATAAGGCAATTGATACAGCAAATTGTGGAAACCCGTGAATAAAGTTAGTGGTGCCATCAATCGGATCAATGACCCACATAAAGTGATCCTCGTCAGGTTGCTGCAAAGCAATCACTTGATCCCAAGTTAGCAACCCAAGACTTTCTCCTGAGGCACTTAAATAACCACTTTCTTCTGCGTAAAAATGATGGGTAGGATAAGCTTCTTTTAACACTTCAATCACAGCATATTCAGCCGCTTGATCAACTTCTGTCACAAAATCGTTTTGTTGTTTCCTAGCAACCTGCAGGCGCTCCAAATTGAGGGAGGCACGGTTAATAATATTCCCTGCACTACGCGCTGCTTTAACAGCGACATTCATCATCGGATGCATAAAAAATTTTCTTAAAAGTAGAATACAAAACAAAAAAGAACACAAGTTGATAAAGAGCAAGTTAAGTCATACTTAACGAAGATATATATTTTAACCAATTTAAGCAAAGAAAGCGAATCATGATGGGTATCACTTGGATTTTGCATGAAACAAGTCATGCTGGGAATGTTGGTTCAGCCGCTAGAGCCATTAAAACGATGGGGTTTGAGAAGCTTTGCCTTGTAAACCCTAAATCTCCTGACATGCTTAGCGCACCAGAAGCCATTGCTTTAGCAAGTGGCGCCGATGATGTATTACAAACAACTCAAGTCCTGTCTAATTTAGCTTCCGCTTGTGGTCCATTCCCTTATGTCTTTGGCCTCACTTCACGTGACCGAGAATTTGGTCCTCCATCAATTTCGATTCAAGAAGCCTGCGCGCTGGCACAGCAAGCCCTAACCCAAAAAATCCCCTGTGCATTTTTATTTGGCACGGAACGTACGGGCCTTCGTAATGAGGACTTTAATTATTGTTCTCACCGTGTATGGATTGATGCAAACCCCAACTATCCATCTTTAAACCTAGCTCAAGCGGTGATGATTTGTGCTTATGAAATGCGCCAAGCGTTGCAACTTGAGCTGACAAGCTTACAAAAAGATGCCACCCTAACTCGTGCCAATATTGAGTCGATCAATGCCCTGATGGATCACCTATCTGAGGGACTGGAAGCGATCGATTTTTTAGATCCCAAGCACCCCAAAAAATTGATCGATCGACTCCGGGCTCTTTTTGATCGTGCAGAACTACAAACGGAGGAAGTACTTCTCCTAAGGGGAGTGGCTAAGCAAATGTTACTGACCAAAGATAAAAGAATTAAACTATAGATATGCCATCATATTTTTTTGAAACTATTGACTCCATTATTGCTCGCGATCCTGCAGCAAGAAGTCGTCTTGAAGTCATTACATGCTACCCAGGCCTTCATGCTATTTGGATCCATCGTGTTTCACACTGGTTGTGGAATACCAATCTAAAATGGCCAGCACGTTTTTTATCGCACCTCTCGCGCATCATCAATGGAATTGAAATACATCCAGGCGCCACAATTGGTAAACGTGTTTTTATTGATCATGGTCTGGGTGTTGTCATTGGTGAAACGAGCGTGATTGGTGACGATTGCACGATTTATCAAGGTGTAACCCTCGGTGGTACCTCTTTGTACAAAGGGGTCAAACGCCATCCGACACTAGGTAAAGGTGTTGTCGTGAGCGCTGGAGCTAAGGTACTAGGTGGTTTTACGATTGGGGACTTTGCCAGAATTGGCTCAAATGCGGTTGTTCTAAAAGAAGTACCAGCGAATGCTACTGCTGTAGGTATTCCAGCACGCATTGTCCGTGCTGAATTACCCGCCAATGCTAGTGATGCGGCAAAAGAACACTTTTCTGCCTATGGTATTACGCCAGAAGCGGATGATCCTGTCTCTTTGGCTTTAAAAAGTTTAATTGATATCACTTTAGAGTTAGAAAATAAAGTGAAATCTCTCGAGCAACAAGTGCGCACGAATACTGATGATTGTGCTGAGTCTACTGATCATGCTAAAGATATTAGCCAATTAAAAAACTGGTTGAAAGACTAGAATCATGCAAGATTCATTTGCTGGTCATTCACCTGCGATGCAGCAGTTTTTACGGATTAAAGCTGAAAATCCTCATGCACTTCTATTTTTTCGAATGGGTGATTTTTATGAGCTTTTTTTTGAAGATGCACAAATTGCATCGAAGATTTTAGATATCACACTCACCCAACGTGGGCAATCAAACGGTTCCCCAATTAAGATGGCAGGCGTACCCTATCACTCGGCAGAACAATATCTTGCTAAGTTGATTCAGGCTGGCCAAAGTGTTGCGATTTGCGAACAAATCGGCGATCCAGCAACGAGCAAAGGCCCTGTTGAAAGAAAGGTCATGCGAATTCTGACGCCAGGAACTGTGACGGATAAAGCACTGTTATCTGAGCGACAAAATAGTACCCTACTAACTCTCACCATACAAAATCAAGAAGTCGGTATTGCCTGGTTGGTGATGGCTAGTGGTGAACTAAGAATGGCGCAATTTCCTAGAAGTGATCTTCCGCAACATCTAGCTCGCATATTGCCACAAGAATGGTTATGTCTTCCAGAGCATGGTCTGGCCTTACAAGAAATTTTGCAAGATATTGCGTATCTTCAAGCTCCAAATACTTCACAAGTTCCTTCTTGGGTTTGGCAAACCAAAGATGGCGCTTCTCGTTTAAAAGATACACTAGGTATACCCGATCTTACGGTTATTGGAATTGATGAAAATCGCCCAATGGAGCTTGCTTTACAAGCAGTAGATGTCCTTCTATCCTTTGCCGCTTACACTCAGGGTTTGGGATGGGCGGGGAAAATTCCACATCTTCAATCCTGCCAAATCGAGGGCGGTGATCTCTATATCGGCATGGACGCCGCTACTCGAAGAAATTTAGAGTTAACCCAAACCCTGCGAGGTGAAGCAGAGCCTACGTTGTACTCATTACTTGATGATTGCTCAAGCCCAATGGGAAGCCGCCTACTGCGGCATTGGGTTCACCACCCCATTCGCTCCCAATCAGAAATAAGGCAGCGCCATGAAGTAGTGACACAATTTTTGGATAACCCGTTCGCCTTCCAAGAGTTGCGGGCAAAATTAAAACAGATTTCTGATGTTGAGCGCATTGCTTCTCGAATTGCTTTGAAAAGTGTTCGTCCCAAAGATCTCGCTAGCCTGCGTGACACGCTTCATGCCTTGCCTGAAATACGCAATACATTACAAGAGCTCGAACTTGATTGTGCCCTCATCCGTGTTTTAAAAAATGATCTCATGGTCGAAGGTGAGGTTCTTGATCTTTTACACCGCTCAGTCATGGAGGATCCAGCTAGCATCATTCGAGAAGGAGGCGTGATTGCAGATGGCTACAACCCAGACTTAGACGAACTGCGCGCCTTATCTGCCGATACAGGGCAATTCCTGATCGATTTAGAAGCACGTGAACGAGCTCGAACAGGAATCAATACACTGCGTGTTGAATTTAATAAAATTCACGGTTTTTTTATTGAGGTCACTCATGGTCAAACCGATAAAGTTCCTCTAGACTATCAACGTCGCCAAACACTAAAAAATGCAGAGCGCTACATTACTCCTGAACTAAAGGCGTTTGAAGATAAAGCTCTGTCAGCGAAAGAGCGTAGCTTCGCACTAGAAAAACAATTGTTTGAAGAACTGATAGAGATACTTCAAAAAGATATACAAACGATACAAGTCATCGCAAGAGCTCTAGGTAAAATCGATGTCCTAGCAAGCTTTGCAAGCTGTGCTAAAACTTATGAATGGCATTGTCCAGAGTTAGTTGAACTCGCCGTCATAGAAATACAGCAAGGTCGACATCCAGTGGTTGAATCACAGTTAGCTAAAAAATCTTTGGCATTTTCTAGCAATGATGCCAATCTTCAAAGTAACCGGAAAATGTTAATGATCACCGGCCCAAATATGGGTGGTAAATCAACCTATATGCGCCAAGTGGCATTAATTACAGTCATGGCTTATATTGGCAGCTTTGTACCCGCCTCGCTTACTAAGCTAGGTCCCATTGATCAAATCTTCACAAGGATTGGTGCTGCTGATGATCTAGCTAGTGGCAAATCAACCTTTATGGTCGAAATGACAGAAGCAGCAGGTATTTTGCACCGCGCTACTGAAAATAGCTTAGTTTTGATGGATGAAATCGGTCGAGGTACTTCAACTTTTGACGGCTTGTCGTTAGCCTGGGCAATTGCCAAATACTTATTAGAAGTTAATCGTAGTTTTACTTTGTTTGCAACCCATTATTTAGAACTTGCCCATCTACCAAGTAGCTATCCACAGTGTGTCAATGTGCATTTATCAGCCATTGAACAAGGACGAGAGCTCATCTTTTTACATCAAGTAAAACCCGGGCATGCTAGCCAAAGTTACGGTCTTCAAGTGGCTCAATTAGCTGGAGTTCCGAAACCTATTATTACCCAAGCTCGGAAAAAGTTAATGCAGCTTGAAACCCAAAATGACACTAACCAGCTGCAAAATGATTTGTTTGCCAGTCATGCTGAAGACTTTGACCAGGCTGAGCTAATACCAACACAACCTAATCCCGTTGAACTAGCTATCCGGGAACTTGATCCGGATTCTCTAAGTCCGAAGCAGGCACTTGAAGCTCTATACGAGTTAAAGAAATTACTGAATTAAACCCAAATTAGTGCAAAGTCGGATGATTTCCAGGCTCATTACTGATCAAATCATCTAAATTATCGTAATCGGTGTCGTCATCCTGTTCACCAATCATCAGTCCCATTGCGTCTTCTGCACGACCATTTTCAACCTCTTCACTGGAGGCTAACCTAACCTCAGTAACCTGAATCCAAAAACGGAGCGCCATTCCAGCCAAGGGATGATTGGCATCTAATATGACGCGATCTTCAGCTAAATCAGTGATGGTATAAATGAGTGTCTGCTCATCTTCATCATCTGTAGCTAAGAACTCAGTTCCATCTTCCTCTTCATCAGGATTGGGCACGCCTTCAAACTGCATACCGATTTCTAATGGCTCAGGGAAACGGTCCCGCTGTTCAATTCTTAATAATTCTGCGTCATAATCACCAAATGCATCTTGAGGTTCAAGTTGAATATTGGTTTCAAAACCAATTTCTTGACCCTCGAGGAGCTCTTCAATTTTAGGAAAAGTCCCAGCATATCCACCATGCAAATAAATCATGGGATCTGCCGACTCTTCAATTAAATTACCTTGAGCGTCTGATAAACGGTATATTAGAGAAACAACTGTATTTTTTTCAATCTTCATTAAAGATATTCTACTTGAAACCTCACTACACCCCCCCAACTCCACCATTTCCGCTTCCACTAAAAGATCCATGGGCCTTGTTAGGACAAATGAGTCCTGCTGAATTCATGCGTGATTATTGGCAAAAAAAACCACTGCTTGTGCGGGGTGCTATTCCTGCATTTGCACAAAATCCTGATCTTCTTAGCCCGATTTCTAGTAAAGAGTTATTCGAGCTTGCTAGCTACGATTTAGTCGAATCAAGACTGATTAAAAGAAACCCCTGGGCATTGGCGCAAGGTCCTCATACTGCCCGCTCAATCCCCAAAATAAATCAAAAAGACTGGACCCTGCTGATTCAAGGCATGGAAGGTTGGCACCCAGCTGCTGCTCAAGTTTTATCTTGGTTTCGCTTTATACCTGATTACCGCTTGGATGATTTGATGATTAGCATCGCTGGTCCCGGAGGGGGGGTTGGACCACACCTCGATTCCTATGATGTCTTTCTCATTCAGATGGAGGGTCGCCGCACTTGGAAAATTCAATCAAACCCTAAAAAAGATTTTATTGAGGAACTCCCTTTAAAAATTTTAGAACACTTTAATCCAAGTGATGAATGGACACTCAATCCTGGTGATTTATTGTATCTACCTCCTCAAATTGCACATGATGGAATAGCTCTTGATCCAGGGACACAAACTTGGTCAGTTGGCTTTAGATCTCTCAGCTGGCGTGAACTCCTTCAAGAAACGCTGTGGCGGCTTGCGGATCAACTCGAAGATGATTTGAGCTTGGGGCAGATTCTAACTGACCCTCATCAACTAGCTACCGAACGTCCATCCAAAATACCGTCACATTTAACCCACTCTCTGAAAAATCGCTTTAATGAACTTCCTTGGCATGGTAAAAATTTAGAGGACTTACTTGAATTTGCACTTGGTGAAATCCTTTCAGAACCTAAACCACAAGTTGTTTTTTCACCACCAATTGATCTGCTTTCTGAAAACGAATTTAGGGCAGCATGTGTTCTTCAAGGGCTGCATGTCCACCCACAAACTCGCTTAAATATCAGTGGGGATTACCTATTTTGCAATGGCGCCATCCTAACTTTTATTGATAAGAAATCAGAAGCTTACGAATATTGGCTTCTTTTTGCACATCAACGGGGCTTCTTGCCAAAACAATGTCGCCGCTTCCTGGCTTACCCTTCGATGTTTGAGCATATTTATGAGGGGTATACCAATGGCTGGTTCGAATTAGGATTATCTAACTAATAAGGGAAAACTCTAAGACATTCTATCAATTTTGGTTATAATAAATATGGATTTAAATATGGGTCCAACTCCAATTACATAAAATTGTTGTGATATTGATTCAATAAATTAAGAGGATATTAAACATGAAGAAGTCATTATTATTAGCTGCTTTATTGGCTATGGCTGTTGCAGCATGTAGCAAAACTGAAACTGCCGCACCTGCAGCGCCTGCTGCACCTGCAGCTGAACCAGCAAAACAAGAAGCTCCTGCTGCAGTTGATGCTGCTAAAGATGCTGCTCCTGCTGCTCCTGCTGCTGATGCAGCTAAAGATGCTGCCCCTGCTGATGCAGCTAAGAAGTAATTCTTACTGTTAATAAAAAGCCGCTCCTATGAGCGGCTTTTTTGTTGGTTTGTAATAGTGGTTTTAGCATGTAATTAATTCGGGGTAATATGTGCCTCATTTACCACTCTACCCCAACGTAAGGTTTCAGACTTAATAAAGCCACGGAACTCCTCAGGTGTATCCACTTGCACAATTGCTCCTTCATTGCGTAACTTCTCTTTTGCTTCCATCGTATCAAATGCCATTCTCGTCCCCTGATTCAGCTTATCGACGATCTCGCGAGGTGTACCTGCTTTTACAACCACCCCATACCACTGAGTAGCATCAAACCCTTTTAACTCTGGGACTCCAGACTCGGACAAAGTTGCTATCTGTGGCAATACGTCAATACGCTTTAAGCTAGATACCCCTAAAGGCACAATCTTCTTTCCCATGATATGTTGCATTAATGGAGGTGCGCCAGTCATAGTCATACTTACTTGTCCACCTAATAAGTCCATGACTGCCGGCGCAGTACCTTTGTAAGGAATATGCAAAATATCTGTTTTTGTGACTAACTTAAAATACTCCATAGCAATATGTGCTGCACCGCCACTACCACCAGAACTATAGGTGAGTTTGCCCGGATTGGCTTTAGCGTAAGTAATTAACTCTTGTATGGTTTTAAATGGCTGACTGGGATTAACAACAAAAATATTGGGCACTAAGGCAATACGACTAATAGGCGCAAAATCTTTGACGGGATCATATGAAAGATTTTTAAACAAAGATGGATTAACCGCCAAAGTACCAATGTGTCCCATAAAAACGGTGTACCCATCAGCAGGAGCTTTGAGCACCTCATTGACAGCAATTTGTCCACTCGCTCCAGCCTTGTTTTCAATAATCACGGGTTGTTTCCAAATCAATGTTAATTTCTCACCTAACATTCTTGAAAAAATATCGGTTGACCCACCCGGAGGAAAGGGCACAATGAGTCGAATTGGCTTTTGAGGATAGTTTGTTTGGGCAAAACCTAAAAGCGGGGTCAATACAATTAATGTACTAGATAGACAGGCTAACCACTTTTTCATTTCTTTTCCTCAATTGCATCAGTTGTTGTTTTTTGTAGCTTCTTTAACCATGGTCGTGCATTTCCCTCATAAACCGATGGTCCTAAGCGAAAGTGTTGAGCTTCCTTGAAGGTAAATACTGCTGGTACTTCTTCGCTGTATAACTTATCTCCCTTAGGTAGCCCTCCATTGAGTGCTACTTGAGAATGTAATGGACGCCCCAGAATCGCTGAAAGTCTTACAGAAACCTCAATTAAACCATCCACAGAAATTCCAGTAGGAATCCCTAAAGTATCTAACAAATGAACAAAGTCCTCCGTCGGAATCATCCCTGTGGCTTGCCCATTGCCACAATATGGACAACCCCCAATACCGCCAATTGAGGTATCAGCAATTAAGGTATGCCGCTGATCTAAACATTTAATCGCTTCGTACATGGATAACATTGCCAGGCCTCTGGCGTTATGTAGGTGCAATCGAAAATCAGTGATGCTCGGAAATAACTGAGTAATGGCAGTCATGTCCTGAACAACTGCTGTTGGAGTATTCCACGCCATCGGGTCAGCCATATCAACACGCGTCACTTTGATGCCCTGCTGTTGCCAAGCATCATATTGCTTCTTTAACAAATGCATTCGGGTCTCATGGGTAAACTCGCCAGAGAAGTTTGATCCCCAACCCGCACTCAACCCAATCGCTCCCTCCTGCAATCCCTCAGCTTTACTTCTCTCAATGGGAGCCTGCCATTGTTGATCTTGTTCTTCTAATGTTCGATTCGTGTTTCTTTGAATAAAGATAGGACAAACATGCAAATGAGTAGCATGGATTTGATCAATCGTTAATGGCGGAGCATATTCCAAACGCTCTAATCGGCCTCTCTCATTTAATGCCAAGACAAAGAAAGACACTCCAGGTGTCACTTTCAGACGTTTTACGACCTCTAACGAATCCGCCATTTGGGGACTCCATTTAGGGTTTACAAACGCTCCAATCACCATCCGATTCAAACCAGCATCTACCATCATTTGTAAAAGCTCTAATTTTTCTTCGACAGTCACGCCTTCACGTTCGATTTGTAATCCATCACGAAGTGTTTCATCTGTAATTAATACCTTGGGATAGAGACTCATATCAACCCTCCTTAGCAATTTTTCCATACTGGTTTACGTTTTTCTAATCTTGCAGTAATGCCCTCTTGTCGATCTTCACTTAAATAGGGATTTAAACCCGGATCTTGACGAAGTGCAGCTGCAACGGGCATATCCAATCCTTTTAAAGCAACTGCTTTGACGCGACGCACGGAGATAGGGGCATTACTGGCAATCACTCTAGCTAGCTCGATAGCGGTGGATAAGACCTTTTCTTTTGGTACAAGTCGGTTGATTAAACCTAACTCATTAGCTCTAGTAGCACTGATGTATTCTCCCGTTAGTAACATTTCTAGAGCGTGAGTAATGCCAATGAGCCGAGGTAATAGCACAGAACCAAAATTAGCTCCCATTCCAATCTTTGTCTCCGGTAACCCAAATAATGCAGCTCCATGGGTAACCCTTAAATTACATGCTAGGGCTAGTTCAAACCCACCCGCTACGGCGCTACCATTGATGGCAGCAATAACAGGCTTTTTTGTTTCATAGACAACTTCAAAAATATTGCGCTCAATACGATTCATGGGTGTTCGAAACTTGATACCCGCTTGATCATTGTGATGGATATTTTTAAGATCTGCCCCAGCACAAAAAGCATCTTCACCAGCTCCAGTAATCACCAAAACTCGAATTTCAGGATCTTCCTCAGCATCTAATATGGCATTCATCATCTTCATCTTGAGAGGTTCAGATAATGCGTTCCGCCGATGGGGGCGATTGATCTTGAGGATTCTTATAAATTCCTCATTTTCTATGACTAAATCATCGATTTCTTCTTGATGTTCACTCATTTCTCATCACCTTTCTGAACGTTTTTTTTCACTGCTTGTTGAGAAATAGCTGCTTCAATTTCAGTCATGCTAAAACCAAATTGTTGCATCAATTCAATCGTGTTTTCACCAAGTTGAGGAGCTGGCAAAAAGTCTTGCCGCATTCCGCCTGAGAATTGATTAGTTAAACCTATTTGTTGAATCTTACCTTCACTAGGATGCTCAATTTCCTGTAAAAAACCAACTTCCTGTAAATGTGGATCTTTCAATAAATCCTCTAAAGAGTTATATCGCATACACGGAATATCTGATTGTTCAAAAATATCGATCCACTGCGCAGATGTTTTTCCACTGAGTGAGCTCGATCGAAGCTGATAATAATCTTCACTATTTTTAGTTCTTGTAGCAACGCTACAAAAACGAGGGTCTTCTTTTAATTCAGGTCGCCCAATAGCCTCAAAAAAAGCAAATGCCTGGGCATCAGTATTAGGTGAAATCGATATATAACCATCTGCTGTTTTTACAGGTCGATTATTTTTATCAAGTACTCTAGCATCTCCAATCGGACCAATCGGTGGCTCAAACGTCATATTCCCCATATGCTCTCTCATCACAAATGCTGCTGCTGTTTCAAACATGGGTATCTCAAGGAGTTCACCTAACCCCACTTGAGTCCGTCGGTACAGAGCAAAGCCAATAGCTTGAGCACTTACCAATCCGGTGATGTGATCAGTCACAACCATTGGCACAAATCGAGGCTCCCCCCCTGATTTTTCAAAGGTTGCAGCAAATCCAGCAGATGACTGAATCACCGTGTCATAAGCCGGCCGATTAAAATAAGTACCTCCGCGGCCAAATGCTAGCATCTGACAATAAATTAACTGTGGGTTATGTGCTTGCAAACTCGGCCAATCTAAACCAAGTTTTTGTAATGCTCCAGGACGCATATTCGTAACAAAGACATCGGCTTTTTTTAACAATCGAATAAGAATCGCTTGGCCTTGAGGGTTTTTTAAATCAATACAAATTGATTTTTTATTGCGATTAAAGTTCATGAACTTCCCCGTCATACCAGGATTTCTGCCGCCACCCCCCAGTTGACGCATTAAATCACCATCAGGAGATTCGATTTTAATGACCTCAGCCCCATGATCAGCTAAGGTGAGGGAACACACCGGTCCAACAACTACGGACGATAAATCAATGACAACCACACCATCTAATGGTCCTTTCGGAGTTGATTTGGTCGATGATTGAAATGCCATTTATTCTCCCTTTAGCCCCATTTGTCCGACCAAAGGTCCCCAACGCTTGGCATCTGATATCAAAAATTGTGTAAATTGCTCAGGTTGATTACCGATGATGTCAGACCCGTCAGCTGTCAGCCTAGCTTTAATATCTGGTTGTTTAAGAACATCCTGCATCGCCTGATGAATTTTTTTAATTGTCTCTGGAGGAGTTTTCGCTGAAGCAATTAAACCAAACCAATTGACAAATTCAAAATCCTTCAGACCTAACTCATGCATGGTTGGAACTTGAGGCAATGCTGGTGATCGTACCTTGCTCGTAACACCTAATAAACGTAATTTATTTGCACTAGTCAATTCTTTTGCTGTGATTTGCGCCACAAAGGCAAAATCGACATCACCCGCTGCTACCGCTGTCGCGGCTGGCGCAGCACCTCGATAAGGAACATGTGTTAATTTCAAGCCGGTATCAATGCGCAACATTTCACCTGATAAATGACCGCCACTCCCTATACCAGCTGATCCATAGTTCAAGGGCCTTGTCTTGCCAAGCTCAATTAATTCTTTATAAGATTTAATGGGAGAATTACCGCCAACAACTAGAACCAAAGGGGATGTCACAATCATTGTGATGCCAGTCACATCTTTGATTGGGTCATAACTTAATTTTTTAAATAAGTATGGACTTAATGTGTGTGGGGTATAAATCAACTGCAATGTATTGCCATCTGCTGGAGAACTAAGCATGCCCCCGGTGGCAATAATACCGCTTGCACCAGATCTGTTTTCAATCAAAATAGATTGGCCTAGTATTTTGCCTAAAGGCTCAGAAATAATTCTGGCATATGTATCACTAGAAGCGCCTGGGACTGATCCAACGAATAAACGTATCGGCTGATTTGAGCCGGAATTAAGGGGTTGAGCAAAGGCTGGATGAACAGCGAAAAAACCCCAGAAAACTATTAAAAATAAATTAAAAGCTGACATGATGGGATTCATTTATTTATAACCTTCTTCATGTAAATTCAAAAACCAAAAAGGAGATCACTCTCCTTTTTAATCTAAAAGAAACGATCTCCAGAAAAATTCATTAATAACTTACTTGCGCATCTATTATTTTTAAAATTTGCAGGTCTACATCGCCTTTGATGATGGCGCTATTATCTTCAAGAGCTGTCACTATAGTTTTTTCACTATCCCCCTTAACGACAACACGATAGCGTTTTGCTTTTCTCAACTCTTCTTCTTTGGAAGATTTAAAGAGATTAGAAAACCACGATCCACTTGCTTTTGGATCAACGTCTTTCGTATTAACGAATCGAACAAAGTAAATGCCTTGGGAACGATCTCGGTCTTCAACCGTAAAATTAGAACGATCTAAGGCTAGTCCAACTTCACGCCAGGTTTTATCGAAACCTTGATTAATGATTAACTGAGCAGCATCTGCAACTTCAGTCACGCGAGATGTTCGTACTACTCCTGGCGTTGTATTTTTTGCTAACTCCGATTTGGCACTTTCATAACTGGTGCCTAGATATACCATCATTCTTGCTAACATTTCTGCTTCAAGCTCAGGGTCTGAAGGTCTTGCCGTCCACATTGTTGAGTCAGCTTGAGTAGGGTTACTTCCAACTAATTTTTCTTCAGCACCCCGATGAGTAACATAAACTTCAGTTTCAGTTTTATCATTCTTTTCCAAGCGAGTCCGGAATTTATCTCTTTCACCAGTTGAGTAAATACTATCCAAAGCATTACCCAAAAAGCGTCGGATCATATCCTGCGGAATCTTCCCACGATTTTCGGCCCAATCAGTTTCCATAATGCCGATTGCCGGGGAATCTGTAATTAATAAAAAACCTGTATCTTCCCAAAAAGATTTGATTTTTGGATAAACTTCATTCGCTGGTTTATTCACTACTATCCATCGACGTTGACCGTCTTTTTCAATTCGAATACCCGCTTGTGAAGGAGTAACTGTACTCTTTCGGTCCTCGTTTTTCGCTTTTGCCGTTGCTGAGCTGTATTGTGAAAGAGTGGCTGTTCCATCAGCAACCGCATATCTTTTTTCAGGATTAGAAGAAGATAAATCGGGTGGAATCGCTAAACTAGGGATCTTTTTTTCACCTTGAGATTTGTAATCAATAGACTCCCCACTTATTGTGGAAGTACATGATGCCAACAAAAACGCCCCCAACACAGTGATCAATATGAGACTTACTTTTGCAACTCTTAACTCGTTCAGCATAGTGTCCTATAGGTTTTAAACAATTACACCTGTAGTGCGCAATACCTCTTTTAAAGGCGCACGAAGATCTTCTGTTAATGGTGTCAATGGTAAACGAATGCCCTTGTCAATGACACCCATCTCATGTAAAGCCCATTTCACCGGAATTGGATTAGGCTCAACAAACATCATTTGATGTAGTTTTAATAATTTAAATTGTAACTCTCGAGCTTGAACTAAATCTCCAGTAATTGCAGCCTCACACAAAGAGGCCATCATCTGTGGAGCAACGTTGGCAGTAACGGATATATTGCCGTGCCCACCCATCATCATTAAGAAAATAGCAGTTAAATCATCTCCAGAATAAACTGCAAAATGATTACTTTTTTGCTCTCTCAAGCCTGCAATCAATCCACTAGCTCGCTCTAAATTACCAGTCGCATCTTTTAGGCCATTAATACCAGGAACTTTGGCAAGACGAAGTATGGTTGCATTACTCATATCAGCAACGGTTCTTCCCGGGACGTTATACAAAATGACAGGTAAATCAATTTTTTCTGCGATCGTTTTAAAGTGTGCGTAGATACCTTCTTGAGTAGGCTTATTGTAATAAGGCACTACTTGTAGGCTAGCATCTGCTCCCACCCGTTTAGCAAATTCAGTAAGTTCTACAGCTTCTCGCGTTGAATTTCCGCCAGTTCCAGCAATAACGGGTATCCTGCCGTTGATATGTTCTACTGCAACACGAATTAATTCACAATGCTCTTCCACATTTACGGTGGGAGACTCGCCAGAGGTTCCAACAATCACAATACCGTTTGTTCCTTGCTCCACATGCCAATCGAGTAAATGGCGCAAAGCATCATAGTCTAATGCCCCATCTTCTTGCATCGGCGACACAATAGCCACGATACTTCCTAGAATAGGTAATTGAGGATATAAAGATTTCATGTTCATCATAGAATTGTAGCCCAATCTTAGGTCTTTACTGCACAAATTCGTTGAATCATCGCTGGCTTCGGATCTTCGACATAACCATTTTCAAATGCGTTGATGTGAAATGATTTTTTGGCCAAAACCACTTCTAAAAGTTCATTTTCTCTTAATAAAAAGTTGGGATTTGAAGGTTTTCCAAAAGCTTCATTACCCATCGCAAAAGTCTCATAAATAAGTATCCCTCCCTCATCAAGCAAATCCAATATTTTGTCTAAATGCGGTCGATACAAATAATTAGTGACGATTATTCCTGAATACTTTTCCAACTTTGGATCAAAAGCAAATTCTGCCATCTCTAAATCAATACAACGTAACTCAATCGCATCGGGTTGACAATACTTGATTGTCTGCATACTAGACGAATCAATATCAACAGCTAAAACTTGATAACCCAACTCTGCAAGGTATAAGGTGTGTCTACCACTGCCGCAGGCATAATCCAAAACCCTTTTTGCAGAAACACTATTTACGGGAATCCGTCCTGCAAAATGAGCAACCCAAGGCGAAACTGAAGAAAAATTATGAGTAATCAAGCCCCATTGCCTCACGTACATCACGCATAGTTTCCTGAGCAGTTTTTCGCGCTTTATCGCAACCGTCAGCAATTAATGCCCTTAATAAACTAGGATCATCCAAATATTTTTGAGCTCTCTCCAACATGGGTTGCTGTTCTTTCAAAACACTCTGTATCAGTGGCTCCTTACATTCGAGACACCCAATACCAGCTGAAGTACAGCCTTGCTGTACCCAATTTCGAGTCTCTTGATCTGAATACACTTCATGTAACTCCCAGACAGGACAGTTTTTGGGATTACCGACATCAGTACGACGAACTCTTGCTGGGTCAGTGGGCATAGTTTTTATTTTTTTGGAAATGGATTGGGCATCCTCGCGCAAGGAAATCGTATTCCCATAAGACTTTGACATCTTTTGCCCATCTAAACCGGGCATTTTTGATGCTTGTGTCAATAAAGCTTGTGGCTCTAATAATATAATCTTTCTTGCACCTTCAAGATAACCAAATAATCGTTCCCGATCGCCCATTGATAAACTTTGCGCCTCATGCAAAATAGCCTGAGCCTGCTCTAAAGCTTCTTCATCACCTTGCTCTTGATAAGCAGTACGAGCCTCTAGGTAGAGTTTGGTTCTTTTACCACCAAGTTTCTTTGCGGCCTCTAAAGCTTTTTCTTCAAATCCAGCTTCACGTCCATATAAATAATTAAATCGTCTCGCTACCTCTCTGGTCATTTCAACGTGAGGGATTTGGTCCTCACCCACCGGAACGTGCTGAGCACGATAAATCAGAATATCCGCAGCCTGTAAAAGTGGGTAACCTAAAAAACCATAGGTCTGAAGATCTTTTTCACGCAACTTTTCAATTTGATCTTTATAGGTAGGTACACGTTCTAACCAACCTAAGGGAGTCCCCATAGATAAAAGTAAAAATAATTCTGCATGCTCTGGTACTTTGCTTTGAATAAATAAGGTTGCTTGTGTTGGATCAACGCCAGCTGCTAACCAATCAATGACCATTTCCCAAACTGATTTTTGAATAACCTCTGGCGACTCATAATGTGTGGTCAGAGCATGCCAATCAGCAACAAAGAAAAAGCAAGGATATTCGGACTGCAATCGAACCCAATTTTTTAATACCCCATGATAGTGACCTAAATGCAATGCTCCTGTAGGACGCATGCCAGATAAAACGCGTTCTGAATACATAATGTTATAAGCTTAAAGTAATGACCAAACAGGTTGAAGAGAAGATGGTAAATGAGGTAACTTACCTAGATCGATATAACTCTCTTGAGGATCATGAAAATCAGCCCCTCGAGATGCATAAAATCCATATTGCAGAGCAATTTTGGCATATTCATCATATTGACGTGGCGTATGACTTCCTGTAATCACTTCGATTCCAAGTCCGCCAGCCTCTTTAAAGGCAATATATAACTCGTGTTTTTGAAGCTCGGATAATCGATATCTGCCGGGATGAGCAATAATCGCAACGCCACCAGATCCCACAATCCAATCAACAGACTCTTGAAGACTTGCCCAAACATGAGGAGTAAAACCTGGCTTACCTTCAACAAGGTAATGCTTAAAAACCTCATCCGTTGATCGACAGACCTTCTTTTCAACTAAAAATCTTGCAAAATGCGTACGCGACAATAATTCCGGATTGCCAGCATAGCTTAATGCACCTTCATAAGCGCCCGCAATTCCAACCGCCGCCAATTGCCGAGCAATTTCTTTACCTCTAGCAGTTCGCCCGTCACGTGTTTTACGCAATCCTTCAATTAATGTGGGATGGTCTGGATTAAAGCCAATTCCAACAATATGAATTGTTTGCCCCGCCCAACTGACAGAAATTTCAACTCCAGAGATATATTTCATACCTAATCGCTCAGCAGCTGCTCTAGCACGATGCTGACCACCAATCACATCATGATCTGTAAGTGACCATAGCTGAACACCGTTTTGATGAGCGCGCATTGCCAAATCCTCAGGTGTGAGGGTGCCATCAGAGACAACTGAATGACAATGCAAATCGGCGTTAATTGAATTCATTAACCTATTCTACTGTTTTCATACAGAATTTTGGATAAAAATATCATTTCCTATCATCAGTGGGGATTACATGCCATTCACGTTAAAGAAGTATCAACCACTCTTCTTGGAGCATGTAAATACTCTTTGGATTGCATTTCGATAATTCGAGAAACTGTTCGATGAAACTCACCTGACATTTGACCTTCAGTATAGAGGAGATCCGGAGCTACTTCCGCGGTAATAATAAGCTTAATTTTGTGGTCATAAAAGACGTCGATTAACCATGTAAAGCGCCTAGCTTCACTCGACATTATTGGAGTCATTTTTGGTACTTCAGTAAGAATTACCGTATGAAAAGTTGAGGCGATTTCCAAATAATCATTTTGTGAGCGAGGCCCAGCGCATAATTCTTGAAAATCAAACCAAGCAATACCACCAGCTCGACGAATACATCTGATCATGCGATTTTCAATCATTAACTCGTTAGGCTCATCTTGATGCGCACCTGCCAACTGAACAAAAAAAGATTGAACCTCTTGTTCAACTTCTGATCCAAGTGGCGCAATATATGCCCTTACTTGATCCATCACCGCCTGCCGATAATCAACACCTGCATCGACATTGATTACATCTAGTTTTTCTTCTAATAAACGAATCGCCGGCAAAACTCGATCTCGATGTAATCCGTCTGGATACAATAAATCAGGGCGATAATTTGACGTCATAATAAATTGCACTTTATTTTTAAATAAAGCATCTAATAGACGATATAAAATCATTGCATCAGCAACATCACTTACATGAAACTCATCAAAACAAATCAACTCATAACGTTGACCAATTTTTTTCCCAAGTTCATCTAGGGGGTTTGCTTGACCACGCAAATCTTGAAGCTCGCGATGCACTTCACGCATGAATTCATGAAAGTGTAATCGTGTCTTTTTTTCGATAGTGATTGCTTCATAAAAGCAATCCATAATAAAAGACTTACCTCTGCCTACCCCACCCCAAAAATAAACCCCTTTAGGAACGCTACTAGAAGAACTACTAAGTAACTTAGTAAAGAACCCTCCAGATTTACTGGGGCGTTGCTCCCACTGATCTTGACAAACTTGAAGGCGTTGGATTGCAGCCTGCTGAGCTGCATCACTTTGATACCCTTTTTTTTCAAGTGCTGCTTGATATAACTCAGTAACGCGCATGCATACCTATTTTAGAAATTCAGTGCACGTCGATCTGTTGCTAGAGCTGCTTCGCGAATAGGTTCAGATAAACTTGGGTGAGGGTGACAAATACGAGCGATATCCTCAGCAGATGCTTTGAACTCCATAGCAACAACTGCTTCAGCAATTAAGTCAGAAGCAGCTGAAGCAATAATATGAACGCCTAAAATTTCATCCGTAATTTCATCAGCCAGGATTTTTACAAAGCCATCCGCAGACCCCATTCCTAATGCACGTCCATTAGCTGCAAATGGAAATTGCCCAGGCTTGTAAGCACGACCTTCTGCTTTTAACTGTTGCTCTGTTTTACCAACCCAAGCTATTTCAGGAGATGTGTAAATAACCCAAGGAATACAGTTGTAATCAATATGGGGCTTTTGGCCTGCAATAACCTCGGCAACTAAGACACCTTCATCTTCAGCTTTATGAGCCAACATCGGTCCACGAACCACATCACCAATCGCATAAACTCCAGGAGCACTAGTTACCAGTGTGTGGTTATCCACGGGTATAAAACCACGTTCATCAGTTTTTAAACCAATCGCTTCTAAATTAAGATTATCCGTATTTGGTATACGTCCAACAGAAACAATCAGACGATCTACCACTAATGAATGCTCAGCGCCCGCAGCATCAGCATAGTTTACAGTTACGTTATTTTTACCTTTTTTGACTTCTCCAATTTTGACACCCAAATTAAATTGAAGTCCTTGTTTGGTAAATAGTTTCTGTGCTTCAGCAGCGATACCTTGATCACAAGCACCTAAAAAAGTTGGTAGCGCTTCTAAAACCGTCACATCAGAGCCAAGACGGCGCCAAACAGAACCAAGTTCGAGCCCAATCACACCAGCACCAATTACGCCTAATTTTTTGGGAGTTTCAGCAAACTTTAAACCACCTTCATTATCACAAATCAAAACATTATCCACTTCCATGCCAGGTAAATGTCTTGCTTTAGAACCTGTAGCAATAATGACATGCTTCGCACTGACGGTTTGGTTTTCTTTACCTTGAATAGCTAATTGATATAGATTATTTTCACGCGCAAGAAAAGAAGCATAGCCCTTGAGATGTGTGACCTTATTCTTTTTAAATAAGTACTGAATCCCACCAGTCATTTTTGTAACAATTTCATCTTTGCGTGTAATCATTTTAGGTACGTTAATGCTCGCACCTTTCACTTCAATACCATGACTTGAGATATGTTTTTGAACGTTCTCAAACTCTTCTGAAGATGCTAGTAAAGCCTTAGAAGGAATACACCCCACATTTAAACAAGTACCCCCCAATCGCGGTTCCGCTTTTGGATCATCGTAAGCATTACCCTCTGCACAAGCTACTTTAAAACCAAGTTGTGCCGCACGAATTGCCGCTATATATCCTCCAGGACCCGCGCCTATTACCACTACATCAAATTCTTGACTCATTGTGATTCCTTTAATTGCAAATTAGGGTAATTAAATATCAAGTAATAGTCTTGAGGGATCTTCAAGCACCTCTTTCATTGCCACCAAACCGAGCACCGCCTCACGACCATCAATGATGCGGTGATCATAAGACATCGCCAAATAGTTCATTGGACGAATCACAATTTGACCATCTTCAACAACAGCACGGTCCTTCGTTGCATGAATACCCAAAATTGCTGATTGCGGAGGGTTAATAATTGGGGTGGATAACATGGAACCAAATACACCACCATTTGAGATCGAGAATGTTCCACCGGTTAAATCATCTAATGTGAGCTTACCATCCCGAGCTTTCACACCAAAATCAGAAATCTTTTTCTCAATTTCAGCAAGATTCATCTGATCAACGTCACGCAAAATAGGAACAACCAAGCCGCGTGGCGAACCAACCGCAATACCAATATCAAAGTAACCGTGGTAAACAATATCAGTGCCATCAACAGATGCATTCAAAACAGGATATTTCTTTAGGGCATGAACTGCTGCTTTTACAAAAAAAGACATAAACCCTAATTTCACACCATGCTCTTTTTCAAACACGTCTTTATACTTATTACGCATATTCATGACTGGTGCCATGTTGACTTCATTAAATGTCGTCAAAATCGCATTACTTGCTTGAGAGTCTAAAAGTCTTTCTGCAATTCTGGCGCGCAAACGACTCATTGGCACACGCTCTTCTGGGCGATCTCCTAATGGCATACTCACTGGTAATGGAGCCATTTTTTGTACAGGCGCACTAGCTTTTGCTGGGGCGGCTGACAAAGCATCAGCTTTCGTTACACGACCATCCTTGCCAGTACCAGAAACGTCTGATGCTGACATATTTTTTTCTGCAAGAATCTTTGCCGCTGCTGGCATAGCAATTCCTGCAGCGCTGTTTGAACTTGGCGCAGATGAAGCCACTACGGTCTGAGCAGCAGGCGTTGAGCTTGAAGCTGCAGGTGCCGCAACCCCTTTACCATCACTATCAATTTTTGCGATTACTTGATCTGAAAGCACTGTTCCACCATCAGCAATAACAATTTCTGACAAAACTCCTGCTGAAGGTGCCGGGACTTCTAAGACGACTTTATCGGTCTCAATCTCAACGAGAATCTCATCTTGTGCAACACTGTCACCAGCTTTTTTCTTCCATTGCAAAAGTGTTGCTTCTGCAACTGATTCTGATAACTGGGGTACTTTAACTTCAAAAATAGACATGGTAAATCCTTAAATTAGTTGATCGTCGCTGTGTGTTTATATTTACTTAACAAGTGCAAAACCTTTTAACTTGGCAAAAGCGCCATCGACTAAAGATTTTTGTTGGTCTTGGTGCAGGTGAGAATATCCACAGGCGGGCGACGCAGAAGCAGGTCTGCCTGAGTAGCCCAATTTCTGGCCCTCAAACATGTTCTCGTGAATGTTATGCTGAATAAAGAACCATGCACCTTGATTTTGAGGCTCATCCTGAGTCCAAACAAGCTCAACAACATTTGGATATTTCTTCAGCTCTGTGGCAAAAGCCTTGTGAGGGAATGGATACAGTTGTTCGATTCGGATAATAGCCGTATCTTTTGACTTCTTAGTCTCTCTAGCCTTGACCAAATCATAGTAAACTTTACCAGAACACATAATAACTCTAGTCACCTTTTGAGGATCAACATTTGCGTCTTGCTCTCCAAGCACTGTATGGAACTCACCTTTTGTAAACTCAGCAATTGGTGATGTCGCATCTTTATTTCGCAATAAAGATTTAGGTGTCATGATGATTAGTGGTTTACGGAAAGAGCGAATCATTTGTCTACGTAACAAATGAAAAATTTGTGATGCCGTAGTTGGCTGAACAACTTGCATGTTGATATCCGCACACAACTGCATAAAACGTTCTAGTCTTGCTGAAGAATGCTCTGGGCCTTGACCCTCATATCCATGCGGCAACATCATGACTAAACCATTCACGCGCCCCCATTTAACTTCACCGGAAGCAATAAATTGATCAATTACAACTTGTGCACCATTTGCGAAATCACCAAATTGCGCTTCCCAAATAGTTAAAGTATTCGGTTCTGCAGCAGCATACCCATACTCAAAGCCTAAGACCGCTTCCTCTGAAAGAATAGAGTCAATTACCTCGAATGGAGCTTGACCATCTGCCACGTGCTGCAAAGGAATATAAGTACCAATATCCCACTTCTCACGGTCTTGATCATGTAAAACTGAATGACGGTGGGTAAATGTTCCACGGCCACTATCTTCACCAGATAAACGAATTGGATATCCACTAGCAACTAAAGAAGCAAATGCCATATGCTCCCCCATACCCCAGTCGACATTAATTTCACCACGCCCCATCGCAGCTCTATTTTTAAGAACCGTCTCTACGAGTGGGTGAACTTTAAATCCATCAGGTGCTTTCGATATTTTTTCTGCCAAGCGCTTCCACTCCGTCAATGGAATTGCTGTATCGGCATTGTCTGTCCATTTCTTATTCAAAAATGGTGTCCAATCAACAGCATATTTACCTTTGAAGTTCGTAATCACAGGATCAGAGGTTCTTTTATCGCCTTCATCAAGCTCCGCACGATAGGATTTAACCATTTCATCTCCACCACCTGCAGGAATCACACCTTGCGTTTCTAGCTTATCAGCATACAACTTGCGTGTACCGGGGTGTTGAGAAATAGTTTTATACATCAAAGGTTGCGTCATTGAAGGCGTATCTTGCTCGTTGTGTCCAAGCTTGCGGAAACAAATAATGTCGATACCAACATCCTTCTTAAACTTCATTCGATATTCAATCGCTAATTGCGTAGCCAATACAACAGCCTCTGGATCATCACCGTTGACATGCAAAATAGGTGCTTCAATCGTTTTCATAATGTCAGTGCAATACAACGTAGAACGCATATCACGTGGATCTGATGTCGTAAAGCCAATTTGATTATTAATCACAATATGCACCGTACCGCCCGTGTGATAGCCTCGCACCTCAGCTAAAGCTAAAGTTTCTTGCACAACACCTTGCCCTGCAATTGCAGCATCACCGTGAACCAAAATCGGCATTACTTGTGAGCCATTTTTATCACCTCGACGATCCATACGTGCTCGAACTGAACCCTCAACCACAGGATTAACAATTTCTAGATGGGAAGGATTAAATGCCAGTGATAAATGAACGGGGCCGCCTGATGTTGAAATATCACTTGAGAAACCTTGGTGATATTTAACATCTCCAGACGGCAAATCCTCTGGAGCCGTGTGATCAAACTCAGCAAATAAGTCTTTAGGAACTTTTCCTAAAGTATTCACCAAAACATTTAAGCGCCCACGGTGAGCCATGCCAATGACGATTTCTTGAATACCGGCTATGCCTGCAGCATCTAAAATTTCATCCATAGAAGCAATAAAGCTCTCACCACCTTCAAGGGAGAATCGTTTTTGACCAACATATTTGGTATGTAAAAAACGCTCAAGTCCTTCAGCTGCAGTTAAACGATTTAGAATGTTGGTTTTTTTGACGGCCGTAAAGTTAGGTGTAGAGCGAATAGACTCTAATTTTTCTTGCCACCATTTTTTAATATTTTGATCAGTGATATACATATACTCCACACCAATCGTGCCGCAATAAGTTTGACGTAAGTTTTGCAACAACTCACGTAATTTCATCTTGTCTTTGCCAAAATATGTATTGCTTATATTAAAAACAATATCCATATCAGCGTCGGTAAATCCATAATATGCAGGATCTAACTCAGGAATATTGGGGCGCTCTGTTCTTTTTAAGGGATCTAAGTCAGCCCATCTTGTTCCAACATTACGATAAGTGGCTATTAATTGTTGAACAGCAACGCGCTTGCGGCCCATTGCAGAATCTGCCGAATCTTCCACATGACGAATCGGCGCCACTCTGGCCCGCTGAGCAAATGAAGCGACAATCGGAGCATGCGCAATATCCTTGGAGGTAGAACCATCCACTGCAGGTAAATTTTGTACTCCGTCAAAGTACTGCCGCCAGTTATCTGGCACAGAAGATGGATCATTTAAATAAGCTTCATAAAGCTCTTCGACATAGGGCGCATTGCCACCAAAAAGGTACGACGTACCTTGATAAGACTGCATCATATTGCTCACCTTTTCTTCGGGTATCCCGATATGTAAGTGGGTTAGTAAACCATCTACGACACGGCTCAACCGGCTAGTAGATTGCGAAATTCTAAATTACTCGTTTTACAAACCAACTTATTTTTAATTAATTCTATTCACATAATAAGAAGATTTATCAGTCAATTTTATGACATTTAAGATTGTCTTGTGTGTTTTTGACATAAATCGTGTTGTTATTTCAATAAAATTCCAATTTAAGGATTTTTCCTACAAGTAATTCAGATAATTCTGATATTTAAAACGATTTAACACTTTTAAGATGGATTTTCACATTGTTAAAGGAGATAAATCAATGCTGGAAACAACTCAATCAAATGAATTAAGTTACAAAAGTACTCGTGAAACAGCCAAAATTTTGCAAGTTTCTCTCGGTACTATTCAAAAAATGGTCGAAACAGGTGAACTAATTGCCTGGAAGACTAGAGGTGGTCATCGAAGAATATTAGATTTATCCATCGAGCGGCAATTGGCAAAACGCCATGAGCTTTTACGCCACTTCTGCAGTAAAAAATACTCTATCTTGGGAATCTTCACGAGCACAGGAGATATTGATTTTTTTGAAAACCATTGTAAAACTTTTGAATCAAAAATTCTGTGTTACTCCTATCTAGATATTAGTGAAGCATTAATGGCAGGTGTAGAATTAAAACCTGAAATTATTTATATTGATCAAAAATTAAATACGATTGACCAATATCACTTACTACACCAATTTAATAAAAACACTATAACTGGGCAAATACCCATATTAATTCATCAAGACATTATCCAAGCATCTTCTGAGTTTAATCAAAATCCAGCTGTATTTAGTCCCTTAGGAAAAAATAGATTGTATGGGTATTCAAACTCACAAGAAGTTTTGGAAAATGTCATCAAAAAAGCACTTGTTGAAAAAATGCTTTAATCCTTAATCTGAAAAGTTGCTCGCTCTTTACCTGCAATCCATAAGGGTTCTTTACCCCTACCCGTCCAAGTTTTGCCAGTGGCAGGGTTGCGGTATTTAGCGGGAACTTTTTTATTGGCCTGATTTATTTTTTTTGAAAATAAATCACTAACCGTCAAAGCATGCTTTTCAATCATGATTTTGATTGATTCGATTGACTCTTGTTTTTCTCTTTGTTGAATCGCCAATATCTGCTGATCTAACAATTTACGTTGCATGATTAATTCTTCATAATTTGGCATTTACTTCCCCTTAATAATGATTTGATTAACATAATAATATAAATAATAATGAATTGCTCAATATGACACCAATCTAAAAAATATATTGATTTAAATGATTATTTTTAAACCCACTTCAAGTAAATATTTCTTAAGAGCGCTTCAAATTGAACTGACATCTGCCAATCATTTATGAACTAGAGATTATATTTTAAATTAATAAAATCATTTTAGTTTTTTTAACCCGATACCATTAATATTTCTGTGAAAGGAGGCGTTTTAAGACCTTAGTATTTGTATGCATATTTTTATCTACTTTATTTGTTTATGATAGTTAAAATAAATTAAAAAAATTATGACAAAAAATCATCGACTTCAGAAAGAATTGCATGCGATTAGATAAAAGTTGGTTTAAAAACTATCCAAATAATATCCCTCATGAAATTGATCTTTCTAAGAATCTGACCTTAATCGACATTTTCGAGGAGTCTTTTGATAAACATTCCTCGCGTGTTGCTTTTGAGTCTTTTGGAAAATCTATTAGTTATCAAGGGCTCGATCAGGCATCAGAACAATTTGCAAGCTTTTTACAATTCCAAGGGGTGAAGAAGGGGGATCGCGTAGCCCTCATGATGCCAAATGTTATGCAATATCCAATTGCGATTGCAGGCATCCTTCGCTGTGGTGCCATCGTTGTCAACGTCAATCCTCTTTATACCCCTAGAGAGCTTGAGCACCAATTAAAAGATAGTGGTGCTCAAACCATTGTTATTTTAGAAAATTTTGCACATGTATTAAGTTCTGTTCTTCCTCAATTCCAAATTCAAAACATTGTTGTAACGAGCATGGGTGAAATGCTTGGTATCAAAGGCAAGATAATTGATTTTGTTATCAAATATGTCAAAAAGCTTATTCCAGCTTGGCGTCTGCCTCAATACACCACCTTTAACGCTGCCCTAGAAGTCGGCAAACAAATGGGCTTTATCAAACCACTTGTTAGCCATGATGATATTGCTTTTCTTCAATACACTGGAGGCACAACAGGGGTTTCAAAGGGTGCAGTTCTAGAACATCGCAATTTAGTCGCCAATGTTTTACAAATCGAAGCATGGTTGCAACCTGCCATTCTTAATAAACCAATTGAACAACTTAGCTTCATCTGCGCCCTCCCCCTTTACCACATCTTCGCACTCACCGCCTGCGGCCTTTTTAGTATCAGATCTGGTGGTAAAAGCGTCTTAATTGCTAACCCAAAAGATATCCCCGGATTAATAAAGACTTTATCTAATTTAAAAGAATTTCATATATTCCCTGCTGTGAATACCTTATTTAATGCTTTAATGCTTCACCCTAATTTTTCAAAAATTGATTTTTCAACTTTAATGGTTACTATCGGTGGCGGAATGGCTATCCAGAAAAGTGTCGCTGACCGTTGGCAAAAACTTACAGGTTGCCCTATTGCTGAGGGCTATGGCTTATCCGAAACTTCACCAGTTGCAAGCTGTAATATTACGACGATTTCTGAGTTCACGGGCCATGTCGGATTGCCATTACCGAATACGGATATCTCGATTCGAAATGACCTAGGTGATGAGGTTGACGTCAATCAGCATGGGGAAATTTGCATCAAAGGCCCTCAAGTAATGAGAGAGTATTGGCATCGTGATGACGAAACACAATTAGTCATGACCTCAGATGGCTTCTTCAAAAGCGGTGATATAGGCTTCATCAATGAAGACGGTTATATAAAAATCATTGATAGAAAAAAAGATATGATTTTGGTATCTGGTTTTAATGTTTATCCGAATGAAGTCGAAGAAGTCATCTCACAAATACCGGGTGTGCTTGAATGTGCCGTCATCGGCATTAATGACGAACACTCTGGAAGTAGTGTCAAAACATTTATAGTGAAAAGAGACCCTGCATTAACGGAAAAAGAGGTGAGCGATTATTGTATTAGTAACCTCACAAATTACAAACGGCCGAAACATATTCAATTTGTACAAACCTTGCCCAAATCAAATGTTGGTAAAATTTTACGCAAAGATTTACGCTGATACATCTTTCATATATTGCTTTGAAAAAGGTCAAAATGGATAGCAATTTACTCGGTTTTATTGCTGCTGCACTAACCACAGCCGCGTTCATTCCTCAGACAATCCAATCTTGGAAATCTCGTGATTTATCCGGGATTTCACTAACGATGTATTCGCTATTTACATGTGGCGTGGTGTTATGGATTGTTTATGCAATCATGATTTACAGTTGGCCAGTACTCATTGCCAATGTGATTACTTTAGGAACTTCTAGCTCAATTCTGTATCTCAAAATACAATCGCTTAGAAAAGACGTTCAAATATAATTTCTACGCTTCGTTGCCCATCACTCATCAAACAAGTGTTTTCTTGGATTGTTGCCTGTAATTGCATCGATCGCTGCGCCATCATCGCAAGCTCTAAAGATTGAACTGAAGGAATTTGATAAATTTCGAGATTATTGACTCTTGAAATTTTATTTTCAATACCTTTAAACCAAATTCCTGCTGAATGATGATAATCGTAAATAAATACTTTAGTAGCTTTTCCACAGGCTTTCAAAATAGGGCGCTCTTCAGGTTGACCTACTTCGATCCACATTTGAATTTGATCAGTAAAATCCTTCAACCAAACATCAGGCTCATGCGTATCAGACAAGCCTGCACCAAATGCCAAAACGCCATCGCCATTACAAAGCAATTGCAATTGATGGGCTTGCATAGCCAAAGCAACTAAACGCACCATCATGCGCTCATCAGTCTCACTCGGATGCCGTGCAAGTGTCAAAGTATGCTCAGCATAATAACCCTGATCAATATTCGCAATCGATAGATGAGCTTTATAGATGGTTGATTTCAGCGCCATGAAATACCTAAAAAGAATGCATTATGCACTGAAATGATTCAATATAGGTAGAAATCGTCTGCGCATGATTTGTTTTCGAAAGCTTAAAAATACTATTTTTTAGGTAAAATAAATGCTTTTGGAAAAGGTCACCACATGAATAACGTTTGGACAGATGTCATGTCAATTGACGATACCTTCGAAGGTGAAGTCACTCGTTTAGACACTCAGAATAAAATTTTGGCTATTTACAATGTCAATGGGAGTGTCTATTGCACTGATAATGTGTGTACCCATGGCAATGCCCTGTTATCTGATGGATTTCTAGAAGGTCATGAAATCGAATGTCCTTTTCATCAAGGTCGGTTTGATGTTCGAGATGGACGCGTTACCTGTGAGCCGGCAGATAAAGCCTTAAAAACATACCCTATTAAAGTATCAGATGGGCGAGTTTTTGTTGATTTAAGTGTATAAAAACCAATACTCGCTTTTCTAGGCAATCCCTTTTAAAATAACCTCATGAAAAAACCTGAACTTCTTGCCCCAGCCGGTAGCCGAGTAATGCTTGATACTGCTTTTAATTTTGGTGCTGATGCCATCTATGCAGGTCAACCTCGGTATTCATTACGTGTTCGAAATAATGACTTTGGTGATTTAGAGGTTCTAGCCGGCGGAATTAACCACGCCCATGCACTTGGTAAAAAGTTTTACCTAGTCTCCAATATATTGCCGCATGGTGGTAAGACAAGAACGTTTGTGCAAGACATGACTCCGGTCATTGCGCTTCAACCCGACGCCTTAATTATGTCTGACCCTGGTTTAATCATGATGGTTCGCGAGCAATGGCCTGATATGCCCATCCATCTTTCGGTTCAAGCCAATACAGTGAATGGCGCAGCTGCGCGATTTTGGCAAAAAGTAGGTATCACGAGAATTATTCTTTCTCGTGAATTATCTCTCGATGAAATCGCAGCTGTTCGCCAAGACTGCCCAGAAATGGAACTCGAAGTATTTGTTCACGGTGCATTATGTATAGCCTATTCTGGACGTTGCCTATTATCTGGTTATTTCAGTCACCGCGACCCAAATCAAGGTGCTTGTACTAACTCTTGTCGCTGGGACTACAAAATCTATCCTGGATCAGAGGACGCTACTGGAGATATTTATCTTCTCGAAGAAGGTGGCAAAACAGATGCCTTAATGCCTATCGAGGAAGATATGCACGGAACTTATATTTTGAATTCAAAAGATTTACGGGCGATTGAACACATCGAGCGATTAACGGAGATGGGCATCGACTCATTCAAAATTGAAGGGCGAACAAAGTCTCCCTACTATGTTGCTAGAACTTGCCAATCCTACCGAACCGCAATTGATGATGCTGTTGCTGGAAAACCATTCCAACCAGTACTTTTAGGCCATTTAGAAGGTCTTGCGAACCGGGGTTACACCGACGGTTTTTATCAACGCCACCATGATGCAGATTACCAAAATTATCTAAAGGGATTTTCTATTTCTGGAAGAAGTATGTATGTTGGTAGCGTACTAGAAATTGATCCCATCAAAGGTGTAAAAATAGATGTGAAGAACCGTTTCGCCGTTGGGGATAAAATTGAAATCATCGAACCTCATGGTAATACAGATGTAATTATTGAAGAGCTTTGGAGTGAAGATGGTAGAGCAATTCAAGTAGCCCCAGGATCTGGTCATATCGTTTATGCCAAGATTCCTTGCTCATCCAGCGTAGCCTACCTTGCGAGATATATTCAAGCAAATAAGACTTCAGCCCTTGACCTAATTGCTGTGCAAGCCCTCTAACTTCTTTTTTGTATCATAGGTAACTTGCATATCTAACCAGTACTGGCTGTTGATTCCATACACCCTAGCTAACCGCTCAGCAATTAAAGGGGTAATTGACTGTTGCCCAACAATGATTTCACATGCCATTTTTTCTGAAATTTCCATTGCCATAGCAAATTGAAAGATACTTTGACCACCCGCTTGAAGGAAT
Source organism: Burkholderiaceae bacterium (assembly GCA_947448695.1). GTDB lineage: Bacteria > Pseudomonadota > Gammaproteobacteria > Burkholderiales > Burkholderiaceae > Polynucleobacter. The sequence goes on along the minus strand of CANFOL010000017.1, from coordinate 4,249 downwards.
TCTTCACGAATAAATTCGCCGGGATGTAATTCTGCAGAGAATAGAGATTTTGATATTTTCATAATGAGTATTTTATAAACAATCATATTGTTTCAAAGAATCAAACCCATACTCTCATCATTGTTTATTGGAATCAAGCATCAACAACTTTTCGCACAAACTTAAATCATTTGCCATAATGGAATAACTCACTAAAAGGGAATGCTATGTCACGTTACCGCACGAACTATCTCAATTGCTTTTTAACGCTTGTAGTCGCTTTTTTTCTCAGCTCTTGCTCGAGTACAAAAGTTGAAGATTATGCAAAAGAAACACCTGTATTAAAGCTATCCGAATACTTCAATGGCAAAACTCAAGCTTATGGCATCTTTACAGACCGAAGTGGTAAAGTGGTCAAGCGCTTTACGGTGAATATGATTTCGACTTGGAAAATGGTTGATGGTGTCAATGCTGGAACTTTAGATGAATCTTTTTCGTACTCCGACGGGACAACTCAAAAAAGAATTTGGACAATCAAAGAAATCTCCCCCAATGTCTATGAGGGCACTGCAGACGATGTGGTAGGTAAAGCAATTGGAACTGCTTCAGGAAATGCTCTAAATTGGCGCTACACTTTACTTCTACCGGTCGATGGGAAAAACATAGAAGTGCAATTTAATGATTGGATGTATTTAGTAAACAACAAAGTAATGTTAAATCGAGCCGAAATGACAAAGTTTGGTATTTATCTTGGTGAAGTAACACTGTCTTTTACGAAAGAAGAATAATGTACTTTTGGTGGATGATTTTAGGATTTCAAGCGGTTTGGTTTGCATGCGCCTGGGGGATTAGTCATCACTATCCTTTTTTACCAGTCATTGTTAGTCTTATTTACTTAAATTCATACATCTCAAAACAATCCCCCAAAAAACCTGCTTACTTATTTTTGTTTCGAATACTTCTTTATGGTTTTTTGTTAGATAGTACCCTTGGCTTACTTGGTTTTATCGATTTTGAATCACCCTATCCAGATCCGCTGCAATGGGTACAACCTTGGTGGATGTCTTTATTGTGGCTTTCTTTTGCCGCCTCTGCAAAAGCATCTTTTTTTTGGCTAGAAAAACGTCTGCCCCTCGCAGTCATATTAGGGGCGATTTCCGGTCCGTTAGCTTATTTTTCTGGAAAAAAATTTGGTGTATTTATCTCTATAGATTTTTTTGGTTATGTTTTTCTTAGTATTGGGTTTGCAGTCATCATGTACCTTATTATGCAGTCGCTTAAAAAACAAAATACTCCCCTACAATAGAGGTAATTTCAATAGACTTTTCAGAAAAGGATAAAACTATGATGAAAAAATTATTTATTATTTGCTTTTTCGCTTTAGGTTTAAATTCAGCCATTGCAGCAGATGATTGGCCTAGTCTTAAACCCATCCGTCTTATTTCTGTTTTCCCTCCAGGTGGCTCTGTAGATGCTGTTGCTAGAGTCCTCGCTCCAGCCCTACAAAGCTATCTCAAACAATCGGTTGTTGTTGAGAATATTGGTGGTGCTTCTGGTGTCATTGGCACTAGTGCTCTTGTTCGCTCAGATTCGGATGGTTACACCTTTGCTGTGGTATTTGATACCCACGGTGTTAATCAATCTCTTAAAGATAAAATGCCTTACGATACTCTTAAGGATATCGCCAATATAACTCTCATCGGTACATCTCCCATGGTCTTAGCTGCAAGTAATAAGTCAGGTATAACCAGTTTTAAAGAATTAACCAATGACTCCAAAAAAGCTACGCCCTATAACTATGGGACGATCGGTGCCGGTAGTTTAGGCCACTTGGCAATGGCTTCATTGGCTAAAAAATCAAAGTTTGAATGGACGCATATTCCCTACCGTGGTGGTGGTCCTCTCATGGCTGATGCTCTTGCAGGTCATATTCAATTAGCGGTTGGCTCAATTTATTTAATGAAACAACACATCGACTCTGGCCGTATGGTTCCCCTTGTTGTCACAAGCCCTAAACGAAGTAAAGATTTACCTAATATTCCAACAATTTCTGAAAGTGGCTTCCCTGGATTTGATGCTCCAGCATGGTGGGGTGTTATTGCTCCCGCTAAAACTCCCCCTGAAATAATTACAAAAATGAACCAAGCTATTATTGCAGTCCTTAACCAACCTGATATTGCTAAAAAATTAGATGATCAGGGAATTACTATCATTGCCGGCGGACCTGAGGTATTTAACCCATTCTTGCGTAAGCAAATGAATACTTGGGGTCAGTTTGTAGTACAAAACAAAATTAAAGAAGAGTAATTTTTTTGTTATTTACCAAAAGACCCTATCTGATCCAAGTTGCCGCTGCGGTGGCAATCTTTGCCCTGATTTTTGGCATACGCCAATCAGTCCCCATGTTTTTTAGTTCAATCAATAATCACACCGGTCTTGGTGTGGTGGCAGTCAGTCTTGCTTTTGCCTGTGGGCAACTAGCTTGGGGAGCTTTTCAACCATTTGCAGGGGCGATCTCCGATAAATTCGGTACAGAAAAAGCGTTACTGATTGGTATTGCGATGTGTGTCACTGGTACTCTTCTCATTCCATATGCTACAACCCAGTTTGAGCTCATCGTGACGATTGGTATTTTATCTGCCGGTGGTGCAGGCTTTGCTGGTAATTCAGTTCTCATGTCCGCAGTGAATCGCTTCGTCCCACCGGGCAAGGGGGGGCTGTATGCTGGCTTAGTTAATGCGGGAGGCTCTATTGGTCAATTCATCATGGCGCCAATAGCCGGCTGGCTAATTGTTCATACAGGATGGGAAAATGGCCTTACCTACCTAGCACTTTTTTGCTTAGTGACAGTTCCATTATCACTACTCTTGCGAGGTAAAAAATCTACCCCTATAGTAGACCCAAGCAGTCCCCAACCTCTCAATCTTCAACAAAGCATAGCTCTTGCATGTAGAACGCCCAGCTATTTAATGCTCAATGCTGGCTTTTTTGTGTGTGGCTTTCACGTTGCTTTTATTGCAACGCATATGCCTGGTGTGATTGATTTATGTGGCCTACCCCCTACTTTCACAGGATGGGCATTAGCAACTATTGGCTTGTTTAATATTATAGGTAGCTTAGCGGCTGGTTGGCTAACCACAAAAATGCCAATGAAACATCTTCTGAGTTATGTCTATGCAACCCGTGGAATCATTGTCATTCTTTTTATTCTGGGACCGAAAACCGAACTCACGGTGTTACTCTTTGCCGCTACTCTGGGTTTAACCTATTTATCAACCGTTCCCCCCACTGCAGGCTTGGTCGCTAAAATGTTTGGTCGAAGCTTTATGGGAACGTTATTTGGGATTGTTTTATTTACTCACCAAATCGGTGGCTTTTTAGGTGCCTATTTAGGTGGTCAAGTATTCCAACAGTTTGGCAACTACAACATCGTTTGGTACCTCGACATCATGCTAGCAGTTTTTGCAGCTTTGATTCATTTACCCATTCAAGAAAAACCCGTTCAAGTAAGCAACGCTCAAACGGCATCTTAATACAAGAGGGGCAATTGGGATTTGGCGTAGTCCGTTAGATAAGGCAGCATTCTCCCCCACTCGACGATCACTTGTGGCGCCCCTGCAGCATAAGCAGTGAGCTCATAGGGGCTAAATTGGAATCCAAATCCATCTTTACTCATATCCCAAGTCTGTACTCGCGAAACACTTCCCACTACCTGCTTCGGTGAATCTACTAACAGCATTCCTGGTTCTTGGATTTGAATTTTTTGATAAACATCCTCAGCAACTTCGTTTTGCCACATTCCCTTCAATAAATCGCCCTCGCGCAACTCCCTTGCTTGAGACAAGATAAAGTGCTCATGGTTTATCACACTATTACCGTGCGCTCCAAAACTATAGAAGTAATATAAAGTTCTTAGGCGAAGAATATCCGGGCTTACTTCTTCTAACGCCATATCCAAAAAACTATCCATAAAGTTTTCATTTAAGTTGACGCGATTTTTTAAACCCAATTTTTTGCTGGTTGATGCAATCCAAGAATTAATTTTATTGGCGATCACCACATCACTTGCTTGAAGTTCAGCGGTCTCAATTTGCGGGTAAATCAATGAATGATCAACCATCTTGACCCCATCTGGAACCTGACTCTTATCTGCCTTGAGCACGCTGTATTTAGCTACATTAAATACAGGCCATTTGTTTTTCATCTGACTGATTGCCAGGATATCCATCCGCTTGTCGTACATCATTTCTGCACATTCAAGAAATTGCGC
>CANFOL010000016.1 GCA_947448695.1 Burkholderiaceae bacterium | reverse complement strand
GCCTATTGGGGTTGAAAATGCTTTCATACGCTAGAGCAATGCAAGATGTCTTCCTTTATATACGGCTTTATTCGAAAAAAATATAGTTGAATTCTTACATCTAGCATTTTTCCTCAACTGGTGATTAACCAATATACGCTTTTAGTCCGTAATAAACGTTAATTACTTTATTTATATATCATCGTGAAATTTTTGATCTTTTTCTCCCTGCTCTTCTCCATGACTGCTGCCAAAGCTGAGGTCTTAGGGCAAATGACTGCCTCAGGTTTGGTTTATGTGATCACCTCCGATACTTGTAAAACCTCTGATGGCAAAGACGCCAAGGGTTGGTTGCTTTCATACTCCTATAACTCTATTGGAATGGCTACTAGAAGTTGTTATCAAAAATATAACGACAATATCTGGATTTGGGAATTTTCTGGGAGAGAATATGTTTTTCCCGCAACTAATTTTAAATTAGTGAAGTCGTAATTTCTGATGAAAATTCTTTATATTTTCAATTAGTTAAAGAAAATATCCTGATTTTAGATTACCCAAAACTAACGCTTGGCATGTATTTACTCAATTTCAATTAATTGAGTTCAGAAACAGGCCAACCAACAGGGCTTATTGATCAAAGCTGATTAACTAATCCGAACAGGTTTTTTTGGTGCCTCAGCGTCTTGTACCGCCGCCTCCTGAGTAGGCTGCGACTCTTCCAAAGCTTCAGTTTTAACCTCTGGCTTAGTACCATTACTCTCTTCATTCTTCTGAGCATCACTCTCACTAGGGGGAATGGCTGCTTGAAATGGTCGAATCAGCGTGGGGTCGTTCATCTCCGAACGAATCCAATATCTTGCCGCTGCAATATTGGTTGTATAAAAACTCACCTTATTTTCCTTCTCAACAAGATAATATCTTTCCCCGTTAATTCGGAAGTCTCTAATGGAATATTCACTCATTTTTTGATAGGATTAATTAGCATACTGTATTTTACGGATAAATAAGGCCTTTTGTTAAATTAAGGAGCCGTTTTTGGATACGCCGTATTTTTTTGAATTTCCTCTGAGTTCCAAGACTTTGTCATATCACCTGTAGTTCCAGAAAATACTAAGATGAGTAAAGTAATCAAAACTAGAATAATAGGGATTAAAACTTTCAGGAATAATTTCCAGTCAAATCCTACACTAGGTTTTGCTGTGACTTGCTGTTTTTGAGCAACTAATCTTTCAGGAAATGCCTCATCAATTAGATGATTAGCTTCCTTAACAAAAGAATAATAATGTTGATCATCCTCCCCAGACTGGAGAGAGTTAGCCGCCTTTTTATATAATTGGCTGGCAAACTCTAGATTGTGTGAAATATGCTCATACCGAGCTTTTCTTTTAATTTGGTCAGAATCCATTGTTATCCTTTACACCATGAAATGGAAGAACCATGAGAGCAATTTAAAGTTACAATCACTAAATCTTATTCGATAAAATGTAACATGAAAACTCCATTTTGGATCTTTTTATCCCTGTTTATAATTTTTTCCTCCCTTGGTTCTGCATCGGAGCTTCAAAATGATCGTCTAAAAATTGCTGAAAACAACGAATATGTAATGTTTATTTACAACTCATCGATCACTAACCTCCCACCAGACTGGAAAAAAGTCTGGGTTTTGAAGAATTTCAAATGGAACTCCTCCGCAAATCCACCTAAAGTAAAGTCCAATCGTTCAAATCTCGTCTTTGACTGTGTAGGAATGACTTACTATACGCTGTCCAGCATTAACTATTCGGAACTAGACGCCCTCAGTAAACCCGTATTACAATTAAATAGCGGGTTTAACACCAGAGAAATCCCTGTTGAAACCAACCCAGATTTCATGATCATTTTTAATAAACTTTGTAAAAAATAAATTTTTAATGGCCCTACAGATTTTTCAACCGGAATCTCTAAAGAAATTATCGCCAAGTTTCTTGGTGGAATCTCGCCATGCATTCAGAACTTTAGATAGAGAGTTTCAAAAACACCCTGTAGTTGGAATCTATGGTTTGGAAAATTGGCTGACTCCAACCATTGCCCTTGCAGTTCATGTTGACCCAAATCAAGGCTGTTTTTTTAAACCACAAGATCCCTCACTGACGGAGCTTGCTAATATGATTGATACTCACAGAATTTTTGTGATGTGTACAGAATCAGGTAAGTTTCAGTTTACGGGCAAAAATATTAAGGTAGACAAAAATGGTATGGTTCTTTGTGACATGCCAGACGATTTATATGTCATACAACGTCGTGAGACCTTTCGTATTGCGCCCCCAATAGATGAATCATTTAAATTAATCATTGGTCTTGGCGCAGGTCAAGAATTATTGACAAACGTTGTCGACGTTAGTCGGCAGGGATTGCAGTTAGATATGCGTGCAGAAGCAACGGATGTTTCAGCAGGGGGTTATTGGCATACGTGTTATTTTGAGCGACTCTCTTCAAGATCGGCTAATTTTAATCTTCAAATCAAACACTTTTATCAAGGAAATGATATTTCAAGGATACGTGTTGGCTGTGAACTCTATGACCCCACAAAGCAAACCCTGAGAGAGTTTGAAAATTTAGTTGATACTATCGTGCGGGCAAGAGCAATGTCGAATATGAAAAAATGGTACTTGGACCTATCCTGGTGGATGGGGCAAAATTTATAAGTTTGATTGAATATTCTTGTGCTTAAGAATGAATCTAGGGAAAATTGCAATCCTTAGTTATGCCTATTTTAAAAAAACTAGTCAATAGTCTTCACAACTTTAAAGAACGTACTCTTTTTGATATTATCCACCAAACGTCATCTAGTCAGCGTCTTGACGTAGATCAATTTAAAAGTACAACATCTCTCGATCACGGGAAAGCATACTTCGCTTCCTGGACAAGTGAAATTAAAAATAACCATGCTTTTTTAGCTAACTATTTAAAAGATGATTTCAAAAAATATCATTTTTTAGATTTGGGTTGCGGTAAAGGTAAGGTTTGCCTTGTATGGAAAATACTCAACCAAAAAAGAGGGATTAAACAAAATATCACTGGAATTGATTTTTATTACCCATTGATTCAAATTGCCCAAAAAAATTACAGAAAACTCTTTCAGGATGAGGGAGACTTCATACATGGCAATGTTGCGGACTTCAATTTCTTAGCCCTCAAAAAACCTTTAATTATTTATCTTTTTAATCCATTTGATGAATATATGCTTGATTGCGTTTTAAATAAAATTGGGAAAATTCCGGCCTATGTAGTCTATAACATACCGATGCATTGGAACGTACTATCGAACCATGCCTACCAACGTATTTATGAAAAATCAGGGTCTAACCAAAACCAAACAACCCTAATTTATACCAATATCAAAAATATCTGATGTCATCCATTGCAATACGTTTTGTTGATAGATTTCTTTGAATGACTAAGAACCTAGATCCCAATCCAGCCATTGAGTCAACGCTTTCCCCATGACCAAATCAATCTCTTGAGCACTAATCCATTGGTATTCATTTAAAAATAAATCAATCGATTGCCGCCAAGTACACTGTAATTTGGTGATATCACTGCCCCAAAAAAAACGCTCAGGGCCAAAAAATGTATAAATGTGCTGAATATATTTTTCAATACTTGGGTATGGATATGAATCAGTGGCATAAGCAGGAACAGCCGTCGCCTTGATTGCAATGTTTGGAAATTTAGCGAGCGACTGCAAAGTACTCATTTGTAAAAAAGCGGTCTCTCCTGTGGCATCTAGTGGGACTCCTAAATGATCAATGATAAGTTTTAATTGCGGATAACGAGTTGCAATCGAAGCAAATACCTCAAGGTGACTACTGGCTGCTATAGCGATTGGAATGGCGTTTTCCTGAGCGCCAGACCACAACCAATCTAACTCTGTACCCATCATCCACGAACGATGTTTGGGTTCGTTCAAAATATACCGAAGTCCCAACATTCCTGGTTGTTGTCTCCAAGTTTTTAAAATCTTATCTGGGCGCTCACTCTCGAATGCAAAATTTCCTAAAATACCAAATTTTTGCGGATGTTGTCTTGCCGCCTCAATCGCAATTTGATTTGCGTTTGGATCCCAAGCAGGTGGCTGTATGATTGCCGCATCAACCCCAGCGAAATGCATATCCTTGATTATTTCTGTTGCTGAATAGGGCTCTTGACGGTGCGCTCCACGCGGTTTACCACTTTGCCAAATATGTACATGCGCATCAATAATTTTCATATGTTTTAATGCTCGGGAATAAATACATGCATACCTGTCGTTAAGCCATCCTGTAAGGCTTTGTATACTCCGATAGCATCTTTTAGAGCATGGGCTTGAATATTTTTTGGTGGATGAAGCAGTTGTTGATCAAAATCTTTTGTTAGTCCATCAAAGATGGCTGCACATTCACTTCCTGAATATAGCAATGAATTTACGCCAACAATCGTAGCCCCATTGCGATATAAATCTCTCACTGAAATAGTCACTTGTCCGTTACCAGGAGCAACAATGACCGCCACTTGACCAAATTTACCAAGGGCCGGTATAGAACTTGGCAACCAGTGTCCTGTTGTGTCAAAAATCACTTGAGGGCCTTGTGAAAAATATTTCCAAATAAGACTTTTTAATGCTTTTTCATCCACAGCATCTGGGAGAAGATCTGCAAACACATCTTGTTCCTTGAGAATCGCTAGATGCTCTTCTTGACGCACTAAACCTAATACTTGGGCTTTATGTCTTTTGGCTAATTCAATGGCGGCATTACCAACCGCTCCGTTGGCACCAATCACCACAATACGTGTCCCCTCACTCACGTGACATGATTGAATGGCTCCCCAGGCAGTCATATAAGGTGTTCCGCAATTGGCAGCCTCTTCAAAGGATAAGGATTTGGGCTTAAGCGATATTGCGCTACGATGTACTTTCATATAAGCTGCATGACTTCCGTCTTGAATAAATCCATTCTCCTTGCCAGTACCCCAAACTTCCTTGCCAATCAGCTCAACAGGTCCTTGCTGAATAATTCCAGAATAATCCCGCCCCGGAGTTCTCGGTATCGTTGTATACGGTAAGCGACCCATGACATTTGAAATATCATTTCTATTAAGCCTACCTGCCTTAATCTCAATTAATACTTCATCTTGATCTAAGAAAGGGATGGGCATATCAACGAACTCTAAATAGCTTAAATCTCCAGTCTGATTAAAACGTAATGCTTGCATGTATCTTCCTTGTTTATTCAATCTTAATACCAGCTTTTTTTACTACCCTAGACATACGGTCGGTTTCATCGCGAATGAATTGACTAAATTCTTGCGGGGTGTTTGAAGTGGGCTCCGATCCTTGAGCATAAAACTGCTCTTTTATTTCTGGGCTATTTACCACTTTAACTATTGCAGCATTTAATTTATCAATGATGGATTTCGGTGTTCCTGCTGGAGCAAGTAACCCATACCAATTTTTCATCTCATATCCTGCAATACCTGCTTCTTTAACAGTAGGAACATCAGGCAAAATTGCTGATCGAACACTACCGCCTACGGCAAGTGCTCTTAACCTTCCAGAGCGAATCAATGCAATCGGTCCTTGCATCGGTGTAAAAACCCATTGTGATTCTCCTGATAATAAGGACATAACAGAGGGCCCTGCTCCTTTATAAGGTACATGTACCGCGGATACACTTGCCATCGAGGTCAACATTTCACCAGCTAGATGACTGGTTGAACCAATTCCAGCTGAGGCCATGTTCAAGCTATTAGGATTCGTTTTCATATTTGCAACCAAATCTTTGAGATGCATGTAAGGCGATGTCGCTGAAACAGCTAAAACATTTTGACCAACTGCAAAAATAGATATTGGAGCTAAATCTTTTTGGGGGTCATAACTTAATTTGCTGTAAACATGGGGAGCAATCGTGACCCATGAGGTTGCTCCAATTAATAGGGTATATCCATCAGGTGCCGATTTAGCAACATAGTCAGCACCAATAATTCCACCAGCGCCTAATTTATTTTCGAGAATGAGTGCTTGTCCAAGCTGCTCAGTTAATTTAGGGGCAATCAGACGAATCAAGGTATCGGTTGCAGATCCTGAACTTTGAGGAATAATAATACGAATAGGTTTACTTGGGTAATTGGCCTCTATATTTTGAGCGTGGGTAAACGATCCAAGCACTAAGAGAGAAAAACCAATTATTCTTTGTATGAATTTGGCGATCATCTATATTTTTACTTTCTGAAATTTGGCTTACGTTTTTCCAAAAAAGCTTTTACACCTTCTTTTGATTCTTCAGTTTCATAAAATAATTTAAGGGCTTGCATCCCTAAAGAACCAATACCTTTAATGGCATCTGAGTCAGCATTAAAAGATCGCTTAGCAATACTGATTGCCGTAGGGCTGAGTGCAATAATTTCTTGACACCACTGATCCACTTCTTGATCTAGTTCACTCTGTGGAACAACGGCATTCACAAGCCCCCATTCCAATGCTTGTTGTGCGCTATATTTACGGCAAAGATACCAAATCTCGCGTGCACGCTTTTCACCAATCACCCGACTTAAATAAGCAGTGCCAAACCCTGGATCTACCGATCCGACTCTTGGTCCTACTTGTCCAAAAATTGCATTATCAGAAGCGATTGCCAAATCACAGCAAGTCACTAGAACATTGCCGCCGCCAATTGCATAACCATTCACTCTGGCAATGACTGGTTTTGGTACTTCTCGAATGAGACTATGGAGCTCCTCCAAAGGAAGCCCAATCATGCCTCGACCATCATATCCACCTTCTTGCGCAGACTGATCTCCGCCAGAACAAAACGCTTTTTCTCCAGCACCGGTCAGGACAATCACTCCAATATCCTGATTCCAGCCTGCAAGGTGCAAGGCCTGAATCAGTTCATCGCAAGTCTTCCCACGAAAAGCATTGTATTTATCAGGGCGATTGATGGTAATTGTGGCTACACCCTGATGCTCCGCGTAAATGATGTCTGTGAAATCATTCATCTATTTAACCCCTATCAAGGATCAATAACAGATTAATGGCCTATAGAAGCACTATGTACGGCAAGTAGTTTCCAATCATTGCCAACTAGAGTCCAAGTAGTCTGAAAATGACTACTAATTTTGATTTTTTCAGTTGGTTTTGTCACATCAGCAAACATATGCCCCATTACCAAAGCAACTTTTTGATCGCCACTTTGCGGAAGTATCACAGTCATGTCTTTAAATTCAACATTGGAATACTTGACCTGATTACTTTCAAGTTTATGAATATACTGCGTTAAATCATCAACAGCACCTGTGCTATGACGGTAGGTCATCGCTGGATCACAAAACTGTCTAAAGGCATTGAGATCCGTTTGATTCATTGCTGTACGGCGTTGTTCTTCACATTGCAATATTGGATGTGTCATGTCTCTTCTTTCTATCTATTGTTGTAATGTTATGACTATATCAAAAATTCAATACTGGTCGATGAATCTATGAATCGATATCTAATTGATCAATGTCTACACCAACTGTAAGTCCTGCTTTTTTAACAGCCCCCCAAGTATCTGAAGGTACTTCAATTCCTTGCTTAATCCTTTTTTGAAGCATGAGAAACTCGGGCTCCCCAGGCAATAAAACCTCTTGAAAACCTTTGGCCGGGGGAATAGCTTTGATTTTTTTCCTTGTTTTTTGTAAGGCCTGATTGTATTTCTCCATCGGTTGAAATAAGGATGCTTTCATAGCAAAAATAAAAATGCCACTTCGCTGAGTTACTCCCGGAAAATACTCCGAACCAACCAATGGTCCGCTCATCAATTCAGCCATTACCGCCAAGGCGTAACCTTTATGTCCGCCAAAAGGCAACATAAATCCACCATCAAAAAAATCACTGGGATTCGTACTTGGGTTTCCATGTTTATCTAATAAACAGTCAGGGGGTAAGGACTCATGCTTAGCCTTAGCAACCTTAATTTTCCCTGCCGCAATTGCTGAGGTGGCAAAGTCTAAGGTCACATGTGGGCCCTCTTGATTAGGTAACGTAATCGCAATGGGGTTGGTTCCAAAAAATGGGGCTGCGCCACCATAAGGCGCTGTCATTGGACGGTCCACGGTTCCTATCGTCATGAACATGACGACATCTTTTGCGGCCGCCCGCTCAGTAAATACCGCTAATCTACCTGTATGAGCTGCCTGCACAACAGATACTGCGCAAACACCCATAGCTAAAGCTTTTTCAATGGCAATGTCTGTTGCGTAATTCCCAACCACCTGACCAAAAGACCAATTTCCTTTAACTACTGCACTCGTAGGAGTTTCTTGAATGATTTCTGGATCTGCTTTCGGGTCAATTTCACCATCAAGAATACTTTGTAAATATTCGGGTATCCGTAAAATTCCATGCGAATCATGACCGGCTAAGTGATTAGCTACCAAAATATCAGCTATCTGAAGCGCATCTTGCTTTTTTGCGCCCGCGGCTGAAAAAATAACTTCTATGACATGATTTAAATGTGAAGGGGAATAGGTTGGCATGAAATTACTTTTTAAAATAGTGAATACTTAAATTAAATGGTAATCTAATCATATAACGAAAAAAATTGATGGAGATAAAAGATGCAAGTTATTCAAAATACTTTAATCAAAAGAATCATTTGTATGATTTTTTTATTTAGTTTTTCATGTTTTGGGCAAAATACCTTTCCTAATAAACCGGTCAATCTCATTGTCCCCTTTCCTCCTGGTGGAGCTGCTGATCAGCCTTCAAGATTAATTTCTCAAGCGTTATTCAATGTTTGGCAACAGCCTGCCGTTGTATTAACAAAACCTGGCGCTGGTGGCGCAATCGGGGCAGCATTTGTTGCCAATGCCAACCCTGATGGATATACGCTTCTAGCAACAAACCCATCCATGATTATTGTCCCTGAGGCAGATCGAATGTTTGGCAGACCCACAACTTTTGATATTAGTAACTTTGCGCCCTTGGCTCTTTTAGTGGCTGACCCCATTGTGCTGGTGGTAAAAGCTGATTCACCTTGGAAAACCTACAAGGATTTTATTGCCGATGCAAAAGCAAAGCCTGGAGAAATTACTTATGGTTCATCCGGGGCTTATAGTGCCTCTCACATACCAATTGAAATGCTGGCCAATGCGGCGAATATGAAGTTAAGACATATCCCTTTTGCCGGCGGTGGGCCCGCCATACTTGCAGTTTTAGGTGGGCATATTTCAACTACCGCAAGCTCTCCTGCAGCAGTAGTCAATCAAATTAAATCAGGCGCTTTAAGGGCACTGGTCGTTACTGGCAACAAAAGGTTAGCTTCCCTACCGGATGTGCCAACTGCAATTGAGTTAGGCTTTAAAGATGCGGAATTTTATTTATGGATTGGGTTATTCGCTCCTGCAAAAACTCCTCCAGAAATTGTGCAATCGATCCGTCAAGATTTAAATAAAGCAATTACACAAGACAACGGATTTATTCAAAATATGCAAAAACTTGGTGCCACAACTGATTATCGAGATGGTCCTGCATTTAATGAGTTTCTTTCTAAAGATGCGGAGAGAATTAAAGCTACGATGCTAAAGATTGGCAAGGTCGATTAGATCCCTTGCGATAGGGTTCGTTTCATTAGCATCAAGACTTTTGGATAGTATAGGTAAGTTAAGAATTTATATCTGAATGAATCTTTGTTAAGAAGAGTATTGCGCCAACGGTAGCGGACTAATTAAGCTTCATCTACGATAGCCCAAGTGCTATCACCTAACTTTTTGACTGCGTAGGCATAAGTCCAGTGCTGTGGAATGCCGCAACTCCAATCGTTGGGGCCATTCTGGATCAATATATTGTTTTGATTTTTTTGATCAATATATAAGTGATAGACTTTCCCGTGAATAGGATTAAAACTAAACTTTGCAGCATGCACCATTTCTGTAGCATCAAGCCTAGCTTGTAAAGACTTTGCTTGTTTTACCAATACAGCAGCTTGCTCCATAATGCGATCATATTCAAGTTGGGCATTTTGTCTGGCAATATTAACTGCTTTATCTTTTTCTTCAAGGACTTTAATCGGTGCAAACACAGGCGCGCTGACTTCCATGGGATACTCAATAGCAGCGTGTCTTGCCGGATCGGTATCTTCAATTCGCATGGCTTATCCTCGTGTAATAATTGACAATACTTACATTATCCCCAATTTTAGGGATTGTTGCATAGCCGTTACTTCAATACTGGCTTATGCAAGTATGGCGATTCCATCTGCCGCCTTAACGCCCTGCTGCTCTTCAAAGACAAAAATAGGGTTGATTTCGCATTCAAGTAATCGATCGTTCATCACTATGATGAGCTCTGAAAAATGTACAATTGCACTCGTTAAAGCAGCAACATCATATACCGGCCTACCTCTATAACCATTGAGTAAAGGCCAAGTTTTTAATTCTTGCAACATCGCTAACGCCTCTTGTTGCGTCAGTGGCATTTGGGGTCTTAATAATCTTAATGCAGTATCTTGAAATAATTCTGCTGTTACACCACCCATGCCAACCAGAATAGCGTTTCCCAGCGGGTCCCGATGCATGCCAATCATCAACTCTAAACCACCTTTAGCTTGCTCTTGAACTAAAAATTCTGCTATATGAATACCGGAGCGATGTAATACTCGGTCTTGCATCTCCTTGATAGCTTCAGGGATTTTTTTATTAGGCACATTTAATGCAACTCCACCCACTTCGGTCTTGTGCATGATTTCTTTAGACAGAATCTTAATAACAACTTGCGGGCCAAAATGGTCAAAGTTAGTCTTATCTAATGCATCCAACCGAACAACCGCTTCATTTACTGTCGGAATGCCAAATTGGGTAAACAACTGCTTCGCTTCATGCTCATCTAAAGCACGATGTATTTGATCATAGGAGGACAAATCAATTACGGGCAACGGTTGAGTTACTCCCTGATCTTGATGATTGTAAGTGCTGATTTGGAAAATACTTTGCATCGCAACGGCACAACTCTCAGGCTGCGTAAAAGTAGGTACTCCTAACTTGGTCATAATTTCAGCTGCCTGCGGAGCATGGGGGCTGACATATGCCAAAATCAATTTATCAGTTGACTGCAAAGACTCTTTTACTGCTTCGGCCATGAGCTCAGGACGGCTAACACTTGAAGATCCTAAAATTAATATCAAGGCATCATAACTATCACTCTCAACCAAAGCCTTAATCGCTCCTTTGAGAATAGTTGGCTGCAATCCAGCCAACGTAACATCAATCGGGTTACGATCTAATACCGCTTGGTCACCAAGATCTAACAGGTCTAATTTTTTAGCAGTAACTATATCGGGTACGGGTAACTCAAATCCTTTTTCACCAAGGCTATCCGCCACTAAAGTACCCGCTCCCCCAGTCGATGTCAAAATAGCAACGCGCTTACCATGTAATGTTCGACCGGCACTCAAGGCAATCGGAATATCCAAGAAGTCTGAAAATTGATGTGCGCGAATCACGCCCACTTCCGCAAAAAGTGCATCATACAGGCGATCAGAGCCAGCCATGGCGCCTGTGTGCGAAATTGCGGCCTGCATGCCCGCGGCAGACTTACCTACCTTGAAAACAACAATCGGCTTCCCTGCTTTTTTAGCACGCAATGCAGCTTCTCGAAATTGCTCTGGCTTACGAATACTTTCAACATATAAAAGGATGATTTTAGTTGTCTCATCCTCCACAAAATAATCAATAAAATCAGCTAAATTTAAATCCGCTTCATTACTGGTCGCAACGAGTTTAGATAATCCAATACCTCTTGCCGCGGCTCTAGAAAGTAGCGCCCCTAATACTCCACCACTTTGAGAAACTAAACTAACGTGCCCCTTGCCAATGTTATCCATGGCTAATGCCCCACTTGGCGATAGTGTGATTTGATCAGTGATATTGACCATCCCCATGGTATTAGGGCCTAAGATTCGCATTTTCCCTGCAGCTCGCAATAATTCTTCTTGCTTAAGAAGGCCTGCGGGGCCAGTTTCAGCAAATCCACTTGTTAAAACAATTGCAACTGGAGTATTGATTTTTGCAAGAGCTGCTACCGCCGCAATCGCACTTTCTGTTCCTACCAAAATAATCGCTACATCCGGAGTCTGCGGTAATGAGGCTATATCTGGGTAACACTTTAAACCAGCAATTGTCTGTACCTTTGGATTAACTGGAAAAATCTTTCCGCGGTATTCATTTTTTTGTAAATAAAAAATAGGTTTGCCAGCCGTCTTTTGTGGATCAGTAGATGCCCCTATGACCGC
The DNA here is from genome assembly GCA_947448695.1 of Burkholderiaceae bacterium. Classification (GTDB taxonomy): domain Bacteria; phylum Pseudomonadota; class Gammaproteobacteria; order Burkholderiales; family Burkholderiaceae; genus Polynucleobacter. Next base: position 30,629 of record CANFOL010000016.1, on the reverse strand, counting down.
AATACTTTGTGGAATCATCAAACTCGCTATAGCACTTTTCATCATTAATTCTTTTTCGCTTGTGCTGCTTTTTGTAAAAAAGCCTCTACTGCATGACGATGCTCTGTCGTTGTATAGCAAATCCCCTGCGCTTGAGCGCCACTTGCAAAAATATTATGCGCAGTTGTTTCAAAACTTTGATTCAAAATAGTTTTACTCAAGGCAAGAGCTGCAGCTGAACCTTGGCTTAAGTCTTTCGCCCACTGCACAGCATCTGCTACTAAACCATCTAGAGTCGATACGCGATCAACAATACCTAATTCGGCTGCTTCTTTACATTCAACTTTTCGTCCTGAAAAAATTAATTCCTTAGCCCTCACTAGACCAACGCGTCTTGGTAAAAAATACATGCCGCCTCCATCAGGAATAATTCCGCGATGGATATAAGACCATGTGAAATTGGCTTCATCACAAGCCATAATAAAGTCACATGCAAGTGCTGTATCTGCTCCAAGTCCTGAAGCAGGGCCATTCACTGCAGCAATGGTGGGTTTAGGTAACTCAAATAACAAGGCAACAGCATGATGCACTCGCAATTGACGACGCCAACCATTAATGGCCAACTCTCCAACGGGTGCACTTAAGCGTTTTTCCATCCCAGAAATATCACCGCCCGCACAAAACCCCTTACCTTTACCTGTGAGAACCAATGCTCTAATCGATGTTTCTATCGCAATATACTCCATTGCCTCAATAAATTCTGAGCGCATTTGATCACTCATGGCATTTCTTTTATCGGGACGATTCAAGGAAAGTGTTGCAATACCATCAACTACTTCTAGTTCTACTTGTTCAAAATTCATATGCATTCCTATTTCAGTTAATCTGCTTTGATATTGGCTTTTTTAATCACATCTTTCCAACGTTGTTCTTCACTTTTGACAAATTTAGCAAAATCTTCGGGACTACCAGCGCTAACCATCAAGCCCTCGCTCTCCACACGATCTTTAAACGTTTTGGTTTGCACCGCTTTTTTAATCGATGTATTCATTTTTTGAATGATGACTGCAGGGGTTCCTGCAGGGGCAAATACGCCATACCAACTCGCAGCAAAAAATCCCGGCATTCCAGACTCAGCAATTGTCGGTAAGTTGGATAAGGATGCCGTGGTGGAGCGTGTGGTGGTGGTAACTGCGAGTGGCCTTAACTTACCTGAATCGATGAGACTACCTACCGCTGATGCGGTAGCAAACATCATATCTACCTGACCACCCATGACATCCGTCAATGCAGGTCCAGCACCTTTATAAGGGATATGAATTAATTTAGAACCAGTTTGGATACTAAATAACTCGCCAGCTAAATGTGCTGAAGTTCCACTCCCCTGAGAAGCATAACTCAGGATACCTGGTTTTGCTTTAGCAGCAGCTAATAAATCTTTAAAGTTCTTATAAGAGCTGTTCGCAGAAACCACCAACACGTTGGGGGAGACACCCACTAGGGTTACAGGTGCAAAGTCCTTATCTTGTGAGTAGGGTAACTTTTCCTTCAGGCTTGGGTTAACGGCGTGAGCAAAGGTCGCAATGACAAATGTGTATCCATCGGATGGGCTCTTCGCCAAAGCATCAGTTCCGATGACGGTACTACCGCCAGGCTTATTCTCAACAATCACAGGTTGATTTAAATCTTCTGCAATACTAGCCCCAATCGTTCGCGCCACTAAATCTGTGCCGCCGCCTGGCGCAAACGGAACAATCAATTTAATTGGACGATCCGGATATTCAGCAAAAGATATTGGCGCAATCACCAACTGCAAAAAACACAAGGCAAAAAGACTGAAAATTATTTTGTGGAACTGAATTTTTTTCATCCGCTGACCTTTTTTAAAAAATACGCCCATACCCGGTATTAAATCGATGACCAGTAAGAAGCAATGTCTCTTACGCAAGAATGCCCTGGCAACAAAATACTGTTTACTAAATGCTCGGCTTGTTCTTTACCAATCCGAGGCTCAGAAAGCTCCAAAAACTTATCCATTAATTCTTGATCCGATAATGGATCATCTGGGTCGCCGTGACGCGTTTTTTGATAGTGCTGATAGATTGCCCCATCATGCATTTCAATTTCTACTTTGGCACTTCGGTGAACAGGGAAATGCGATTCACATTCAGCATCAATTGCCACTTCAATTTTATCTTCTAAGATTTGTATGTCGGAATTTTTTATAGCCTCTTCAAGAAATGCTTTTTCTCTAACACGACCATACAAAATTCTGGCAGAGACAGTGTAGGTCAAGCTAAACTTTGCTTCAAAAGGAGTCTGTGGGTGGACATAACAACAAACTTCTTTCGTTGCTTTATATCCGCCTATACGAATTTTGGCAATTTCTTTCCAATTGATCTGATGCTTTTGCAAGAGAAATGTAACGCCATCAATACTTGGAAAATTATGGCCACAACAGCCATAATTTTTAAAGGTCATGTGTTCAATATTCCAAGTAGCTCCTAAATCTTTCAATACTTCATCCCACCTTGGATTTTGTGACAGCGCTGCACCAAAACCCGCTGAGCCTTCAAGAATATCTGGTGTTCCAGTCATTCCTGCTTGTGCTGTAAGCGCTGCATTCACACCAACCTCGGCAGCATGACCAGGATGCATGGGCTTCGTCATGGAGTCGGATCGAAAGGCTTGTTGTAAGCCACTAGCAAATGTAGCTGCAGTTGCCAAGGCATCACACGCTTGAGTCTTATTTAACTTCAGAAGATATGCACAAGCTGCTGCTGCACCGAAGACGCCAACGGTCCCCGTCGTATGAAAAAATCGGTAATGGCTCGGTTGTATGACTTTACTGATTCGTGTCGATACTTCATAACCAACAATAATTGCACGTAACAAATGTTCAACCGAGTCGTTGCGTTGTTCGGCAAGTGCAAATACCCCTGAAATCGTTGGGGCAGCAGGATGATACGCCCCATCCCGATAGATATCATCAAATTCAGCAATATGAGAAATCGTACCGTTCATGAATGCGCCAGCACGGGTAAATGTTTTTTTTGTAGATCCGGCCACACTACAATTGCCGACTCCAAGTTCTTCTGAATATGCTATGAATAATTTTTTTGCAACATCCGTATCAGATCCGGCAATTAAAGATCCTTGCCAATCCAATAAAGTCCTACGAGCCTCATGCATCGTAACTTCAGAAAATGTTCTTTGCTGACAATCTTCGATAAAACAACCAAACTGTTCTATTATAGTTTGCATTATTCAGGTTTTGCGCCAGATGCTTTAACAACCGGAGCCCATAGAGCATAATCATTTTGGATAAATTTCGTAAAGTCTTGAACACTCATTGGGCTTGGATCTGATCCTAAACCTAATAGTTTTTGTTTAATCGCAGGCTCCTCTAATATAGAAAGTACTGTCTCATTGATTTTTTTGGTGATCTCGGGAGAAGTTTTAATCGGTGCAAATAACCCAAACCAGGCGCCCGTTGCTATATCAATGCCCAACTCATTTAAAGTTGGTAAATCTGGTAAAGCACTCATTCTTTTTTTGGAAGATACTGCAACTGCAGTTAATTGACCGCTCTTAATTAATGGCACTACTGAAGGAGCTGTTGCAAACATGAACTGCAAACGGCCAGCAACTAAGTCTCTAGTTGCCTCTGCGCCTTTATAGGGAATATGTAACGCATTGATATTAATTTTTTGTGAAAACAAAAAGCTAATTAAATGTGCTGTAGTGCCAATACCAGTCGATCCATAATTAATATTTGCACTATTAGCTTTGGTATAAGCAATGAAATCTTTCCAATTCTTCACGCCAATATTTGATGGCACTACCAAAATATTAGGTACATCCCCAATCATGGCCACTGGCTGCAAAGTCTTTTGTGGATTCACTGCTAAATTACTGAATAAGGATGGGTTAATCGAGATTGGCCCAATTGAACTAGCTAGTAATGTATAACCGTCCGGAGCAGACCGGTTGACGATTTCTGTGCCTAAATTGCCTGCCGCACCTGCATGATTTTCAACAATGACGGGAACTTTGAGGCGTATCGAGAGTTGATTACCAACTTCACGCGCCAAAATATCAGTTGTTCCACCTGCAGTAAACGATATGATAATCTTAATCGGTTTTTGGGGGAACTGACTATCTTGCTGTGAGTAGGCTAATGAACTGCAAAAAAACAAAACAAGCAGCATGATTTTTTGAATTAAATTCATCATACGAACTATCTCCTTTATTTATATCTCATTTTATGATCTTTGGTTAAAACGACGCTCAAATACTTCCTCAGCAATCCGGTTTTTTAGAATCTCTAAAGAACCACCAGCAATCATCCAGCCACGAGTTCTTCTTAAACAATACTCTACTAATGTTTCTTGGCTATAACCAGTAGCACCCATTACTTGTAAAGATTCATTAGCCACTTCAAAACCAACGGTATTACACATATATTTTGCAACAGATGTGTCATAGGCTGACGGCAAACCATCTTGAGCATTGATTGCGGCTCGATATAACAGTAATTGAGCAGCGTCTAACTTAACTGCCATTTCAGCAAATTTCCATTGCACACCTTGAAACTCACAAATGTCTTTACCAAATTGTTGACGAATCTGCGCATATTCTTTTGCTTTATTAAAAGCATATCGACCTAATGCTAATGCTCTTGAAGAATTACCAATCCTCTCAACATTAAAGCCACTAATTTGTTTTTTAAATCCACCTGGCCCTAATAAAACAGAGTCTTCAGATATAAAGCAATCTTCAAAATAGAGTTGCGACCAAGTCTCACCACTCATAAAACTATTGGGTTGGCCAATGGTCAATCCTGGATTATCTCTTTCAACTAGAACTGAACCAATACCTTCAAGCCCTGGGCCAAAACGAACATAAACTAAAAAAATATTCGCCTCAGTGCTGTGCGTTGAAAATACTTTTGAACCATTAATCAGATAGCCATTGTCTACCTTCTTTGCAGATGTCTGAAGTTCAGTTACGGCTGATCCAGCTTCAGGTTCACTCATACCTAAACCAATGATTTTTTTACCTGCAAGTAAATCTGGTAAATATTTTTCTTTGAGCACATCACTTGCATATTCAACAAAAGTTCTAATAGCTCCGAAATTCCCTGCTTGCACAACGTCAGCCGACTTGGGACACCGCAACGCAACCTCCTGTATAGCAATGACTGCATCCATCAAAGTGCCGCCCTGTCCCCCATCTTTTTCAGCAAAGGTAATCCCAAACAAACCCTGTTCACTTAATTTTTGTGCAACGTCCCAAGGATAATGTGGATGATGCGCCCTCGCTAAAGCATCTGGCAGAAGCTCTTTTGTGGCAAATTTTGCTACCGCATCCGCAAATGATTGTTGTTCACTCGTTAATTGAAAATCCATATAGCCTCTATTTTTTAAGTTCTATACAACTCGATTCATCATGTCACCTTTAACATAGGCATTGATGTTATCAAATGCAATTCCATAATAGGTTTCATAATTATCTAACTCAACAAATCCTAAATGTGGTGAGCACAAGCAATTAGGTAACTTTAACAATGGATCGGCCATGTTGAGCACCGGTTCATGTTCATAAACATCTACAGCGGCAAATCCTGGGCGACCTAGTTGCAGGGCCTCATATAATGCTCCTGGTTCAATTAACTCAGCTCGACTCGCATTCACCAACAAGGCATCTTTTTTCATCAAGGCAAGGTCTTGTGCTGTAACGATATGTTGTGTTTCTGGATTGAGTCGTAACTGTAAATTAAGGATATCGCTTTGCGCAAAAAATGCTTCTCTTGAAGGCGCTATCTCAACACCATCAGCTTTTGCTTTCTCCATACTAGACTGTCTGCCCCATACCCAAACTTTTGCTCCAAAGACTTTTCCAATGTAGCAGAGTTGTTTACCAATTCTGCCATATCCATAAATTCCTAATCGTCTGCCAGAGAGTTGTCGGCCAACCGATCCTTGCCACTTACCGTCTTGTAGTCGATTCACTTCATTAACAAAGTTTCTGAGTGCGGCTAAGGTTAAGAGAATATTGAGTTCTGCAGTGGCGCCTCCCGTTCCATGTCCATCCATCACAACAACACCCTTTTCATGGCATGCCGTAAGATCCACATGTAAAGCCATTTTCCCAGTTTGAGAAATGAGTTTTAAATTAGGCAGCCGCTCAAGGAGTTGGCGATCAATAACAGTTCTCTCTCTTGTCAAAACAATTACTTCAGCATCTTGGAATCGACGTACTTTATCTTCTAATGTATGTACCGTGTCATTAAAAATAATAACTTCATGACCACTGAGCTTATGAAAGCACGCTAAATGCCGAACACAATCTTGATAGTCATCGGGAATAACGATTTGCATGAATAAATTAATCCTTAAAAATACCTATTTAATTAACCTCAATCTGAACAACACCACTCTGAATTAGTTCCTGAATTTCAGTAGCAGTACATCCTAAACTTTGTAGAACTTCCTCAGTATGCTGACCAACTCTTGGCGGATTTTCACGTACACCTAAACGCTTACCATCCATCGAAAAGGGCAGTAAAGGAATTGCAGACTCTTTTCCAGCTTGCGGTCCATCAGTAATAGTAATTGGTGCTAGACCACCGGTTTGTATCAGGTGCTCGTCATCAAATAATTCATCTGGCCTCGTAATTGGCGCAAAGGGTAAGCCATTACTCTCAAATATGCGAGCAATTTCTTTTGCTGAAGTATCAACCAATCTTTCCTGAAGAATAGGTATTAGTCGACTTCTCTGCTCTACGCGCATGTTATTGGTTTTCAACTGGGAATCTTTGAAAAGATCTTCAAAACCAAAGGCTTCACAAAAGATTTGCCATTGCGTATCAGTAACAACGGCTAAGAAAATTTTCTCACCTTCAAGCACTTCAAAAACATCATAGATAGCCCAGGCCGAGATACGATTTGGCATTGGCTTAGCCACCTGACCAGTAACCGCATATTGCATCATGTGTTGACCAACTAAAAAAACATTGTTTTCAAATAAGGCGCTTTGAATTTCTTGTCCAAGGCCAGTAGAATCTCTTTCCTTAATGGCCGCTAAAACACCTATAGCGCCAAAAATACCACCCATAATGTCATTCACGGACGTACCTGCTCTTAGAGGTCGCTCCAAGGGCCCAGTCATATAGGCAAGTCCGCCCATCATTTGAACTACTTCATCTAGGGCTGTTCGATGATCATACGGTCCAGGTAAGAAGCCTTTATTCGACACATAAATGAGTTGGGGATACTTCTCTTTCAGCGTTGCATAATCTAAGCCCAATTTTTTCATCGTGCCAGGCTTAAAGTTTTCGCAAACAACATCCGCTTTAGCAATTAATTTTTCCACCAATTGCCGACCTTGCTCTTGGCTTATATCGATGGCAAGACTTTTTTTGTTACGATTAAACATGGGGAAAAACCCGGCCCCTGAACCTAACAATTTTCTCGTCTTATCGCCGTCAATCGGTTCAATTTTAATTACATCAGCGCCAAGATCCGCAAGCACCATCCCGCACGTAGGCCCCATTACCATATGGGTAAACTCAACTACTTGCAAACCAGCGTATGGCAATGTTGCTTTATTTTTCATCAAACAAACTCTGGTACTGTCATGAATGATGAAAAAGTTAGATTAAACAATCTTAATCACTAGATCAGGTAACTTCTGGATCTGGCAACGAATCACATCACCTCTGACAACAGGTCCTACATTTTCAGGAGTTCCTGAATAAATAATATCGCCAGGAAATAATTCGTTCGCCTCAGAGAGTTTTACAATTTGCTCCGCAACAGACCAAATCATTTGCTTTAAATCCGCTTTTTGCTTGACTACTCCATTAACGGATAATTCAATATTACCTTCTTTAAAGTGCCCTATCCTGGAGACTGGGAATAATGGTCCAATCGGTGCTGAATGATCAAAAGACTTACCAATTTCCCATGGCTTTTTTTGATCGCCCATGGCACGTTGTAAATCTCTCCTTGTCATATCTAATCCAAGGGCATATCCCCAAACATGATCTAAGGCATTTTCAATTTTGATATCTTTACCGCCACGATGGAGAGCAGCAACTAGTTCAACTTCATAATGATAATTATTCGTCAGTGTCGGATAAGCATGATTACCGATGGTATTCGGTGCAACATACTGAATGGCATCGGTTGGCTTTTGGAAGAAAAATGGTGGTTCACGGGTTGGGTCTGAACCCATTTCTCTTGCATGAGCTGCATAGTTTCTACCAATGCAGTAAATTCTTCGTACAGGAAATTGCTCCTTTTGATCTGCAATCGGAATAAACACTTGGGGAACCGTAAACATAGTTTTCTGGTCGGCAGGCTTTGCCGCAGATACGGTATTTGAGACCATCGTGGCCGCTGCGGTGCTAAGTCCAAGCTTAATTGCACTGCGACGTGAATTATTTTCTTGATTCCCCATTTTTATCCCCTTGATATGATTTTCTAGCGATACTTAATAATAAACTACTTAAAGCGCACTCCATTCGCTTATCGATATGACCTCAAAAACTGTTTTTTCTAATTGTTTCACTAAGTGGGCATTACCTATCGGAAAAAATTTAAGGCTTAATATATGCGAAATGATTTTTAAATTGTAAATCCGCTAGGCGTACGACACCTGAAGGCGTGTAATCGGCATCGAGAATGAATAGGTCTTTCTTAAGACCTCTATTTTTTAAAGTAACTTCACACACTTCAAATACAACCCCTCTCGATTTTAGGGCGCTGACTAAAGGAGCATATTCTGTATTATTTTTCTTATCACGACTACCTTCCATTAAGAGATCAACTCCATCGGCATGCGTAACAACAATAATCTTGGTTGTGGGAGATACATCTAAATGATTACGTATATTTCTTAATCCTTTTAACCCTTGAGTTTGAGTGTCATCGATGTGATAGACAACAGAAGTAACTTGATTCGTCTGCGCGTAAAGTGTTGATTCACCTCCAAATACCAAGGCGAATAGGACGCACACATTCATTAAGGCTTGATTTATTTTTTTCACTTGCTAGTCATTTCAGGTTTTTTGATATCCCGGGTTTTTAGAAATACCTACAATACTGGGTTCGTTTATTTGAATTGATTTTACTATTTTTATATCTCGTAAATGCGTAGCAATTACATCCCAAATAGGCTCACCACCAACTTCCTTGGCAGCAGCGCTGACTGGCGCCCAACCTGCAACTTTATAAGTCTTCTGGGCTTCCAATAACTTGCCTTGCAGGCGCATCTCTGAAATTCGATTACCCATGGAACCGCGTGGATCAATTCGGTACTGTAGGCCACCGACACGAACCATATCCCCGCCCTGCTGATAATAAGGATCAGGATTAAATAGATTGTCGGCAACATCTTCCAATACGGTTTTGATCATTTCACCAGTCATCCTATTAACTGTTGTGTAGGGGTAAGTGATTGCCGTCTGATCCATGAGGTTTTCCATGGTAATCGTTTGGCCCGGTAATAATGTAGTGCCCCACCGAAAGCCTGGCGAAAATGCAATCTCTGCATTTTTTTGCGTCATCAAGCCATCCAAAATTAATTGATCGAAACTTCCATTAAAGTTACCTCGGCGGTACAAAAGACTATCGGTTCTCGCCAATGGTTCTTGCAATTGCTTCTCAAAAGGTTTTCTGATGGATTGAATCAATGCAGACATACTAGGGTCCGCTGGAATGAGATTTGAAAATATCGGTAGCAACTTATAGCGATAATCCACCACTTCACCATGCTTCACTTCAAAATCTAAAACGCCTAAATATTTACCATTGGAACCTGCATTCGTAACAAGAGTAACGCCCCCAGGATTTTTTACCTTCACAGGTGTGGGCACTCCATCATGGGTATGCCCTCCCAAAATTGCATGCAAACCTGTCACTCGTGATGCTAGTTTTAAATCAACATCCATCCCATTATGAGATAACAAAACAATCAGTTTTGCACCTTTACTTTTGACCTCTTGAATGGTTTTTTGCAAATTTTCTTCTTGAATACCAAAGGTCCAATTTGGTGTTAAATAACCCGGGTTTGCAATGGGAGTATAAGGAAAGGCTTGGCCAATAATACCCACCTTGATTCCGTTCATATTTCGTAGGATATAACCAGGAAAGACTTCATCTCCGAAATCGGTAGTTTTAATATTTTGTGCAATGAAGTCAATCTTCCCCTTGAAATCTTTATTCACAATTTCTAGAACACGCTCTTCTCCTAGAGTCATTTCCCAGTGAGCAGTCATGACATCAACTCCAAGCGCTAAGGCAGCGTCCGCCATATCTTGCCCTTTGGTCCACAACGCTGTTGCAGATCCCTGCCAAGTATCTCCACCATCTAATAAAAGAGCCCCAGGTCGACTGGCTTTGAATTCTTTAACTAAAGTTGCTAGATGAGCAAAGCCACCCATTCGTCCATAATTTTTAGCAGCATCCGTAAAATTTAGATGTGTATAGGCATGGGCCATCCTCGAACCTGCAGGAATTCCGTTTGCCTTTAAAAAATAATCGCCGACAAGGTGCGGTGTTTTTCCTTCAAGGGAGCCAACCCCTAAATTAACACTTGGCTCACGAAAGTAAATAGGCAAAAGTTGGGCATGACAATCTGTGAAGTGTAAAAAATGCACGTTGCCAAATTTGGGAAGATCATAAAATGAATTAGCCGATCTCTGCGCTTGTGCAAATTGGGAATGAAGCCCCAATCCACCAACTGATGCAATTGCCAGAGTTTGTAAAAACTCTCTACGGTGAATGCTCATGAGTCAGATCCTGTTATTGATTAACTGGCGAATTTGGATCTAATAACAAAGCCATCACATCTTGAATCTGTTTTTCGGTGAGGAGCTTAAAATGTCCAAAACGTGGCATATTGCTGCAAGCATTGTAGGCTTTTGAATTATTGATACGATTCCAGGTATACATGATCAACTCTTTAGAGTACCCACGATTTTTTCCATAATTCCATAAACTTGGGCCAATGTTGCCGTAGGATAGTTCTTTTTTATTGATTTCGTGGCAGTTATAACACCCTCCACCAACGGGCGTATCAGCCACATCTGTCCATGTAGCTCCGCGACCACTTTGAGCAATTGCCTCTCCATTTTTCCAATCACCGATATAGTTACCGTCTGATGGTTGAACTATAGATGCCATATTCTTTTTTTCAATCTCACGACCTTTATTTGCACCGGCTTTTGTCATATAAAATTTTAGATCTGAACAAAGTTTTTGATTTGCATCTTGTTCAACACGATCTAAACCAGCGATACCCTCAGCACGAAAACTATTTTTCATCATCGTAGCAAAAGTCTGATCTAGCGAGGCAGATTGCGCATAGGTCACGACTGAACAAAAAAGTCCACTGAGGATTGCTGTAAAAATCAAAAAATTTTTAAGAGGCGTCTTGGTAAATCGTTTCATAGTTATCTCTTGAGCCCCGGTGTTTGAATAATGCCACCATTGGCAGTTTTTGCCATATACATTGAGACAGCAATGGTAAAGTCAGAGCCATAAATCGGGAATGGTAAACGTTGTTGCCTTAAACAGTCATTAATCCGTTGTTGCATCGTCCAAAATTGCCCGCTAGAGACTCGGTAGGCTGGCCAATAACCCCAACCTGCTATTGCACCCTCTTGGGTAGTTAGGTTTGGCAAATCTTGCAATCGAATTCTTTTTCCCGGTGCATTATGGCAAGACGCGCAAGAAAAATCATAAGGCCCCCCCTGAAAATCAAATGCTTTCTTGCCCATCTCATACATTAATTTTTCTTTGGGGTGTGCAATGCTGACATTAACTTTTTGGCCCTTAGATTTCGTCACTACATAAGCAACGATAGCGTCCATATCTTTTTTAGGACCTACCCCAAACTTTGCATCAATCACATTTTGCGCAGGTATTCCTTGTAAGGTTTCCATACAGGTCATGAGTCTTGACTCAAGGTCTTGTACGCGATTCGTATCTTTAAAGTACTTTGGCAATCTAGCAGCGGCTCCATCAACAACACCCGGACCCATCCCCAAGTCGCATTGTACAAGGCTTGTATTTTTGGGTCCTGCTAGTTTTTTCCATAACTCTTCACCAGCCATCTCGTAAAGCTCTGAAGGATTCCCGTCAGCAATCATTTCACGATATTTTGCAATTTCATCGGCAGTAGATTGCGCATTGCTCGAAAGTGGCAATAAAGAAAAAGCGAGCAGGCAATAATATGAAAGGTAAGATTTTGGGATGAAATTCATGAAGATATCTTTTTTAGGAAACCAATATCTCATCAGTTCTTTTCTCACCCTTTGAGTCAGACCAAGTAACCGTCAACTTATCACCTTTAGATCCTTTATATTTAAAGTTTAAAAAAGGATCCTTTGAGATAGCTGAACCAAAATTAGCATTAAAAACATCTTTGCCTTGTACTTTGGCATTAACTTGATTGATAAACCAAGCAGGAATTGTCTTACCAGCAGCGTCTTTACGTTGACCGGTTTCCATATCATGTCTCATTAAGATTTTTACGTCTACAATTCCGTCTTTTTCTGTTGCTCGAATGCGCATTGGATCTGGCATATGTATTCCTTTAGTTAGAAAGTCGATGATGTTGTTGGACTATTGTTAGCCACCACAACCACCTAAAGTCACTTTAATTTCTTTCATGGCCATTAACCATTTACCCTCAGCTTTCACAAGAAAATAAACATTGGAGGTTTGTGCCATTTTGATACGGGTAGCGACAAACGCTTCAGTTCCAGCAGGAAAATAAAACTGGCCGGCTAATGTACTAGGGTTTTTTTCAACTAATATCGCAACTTGTTCTGCTTTTAAGGAGGTCGTTAGCCCAACAGGAACAACTGCGCCATTTTCAGCAATATCTGGCGCTGTCAGAGTAATAGCTGAGGATTTTTCAGGAGTTGAGGTATTCAATGCTTTAAAAACCTCATCTAAGCTTTTGCCATCAAAAGCAGCTTTACTCCACTCTTGAGCCTGCGCGTAGGAAATTAAACCAGTGGATGCCATAAGACCAAACACCATCGAGTGTTTGAGTAATAATCTTCGTTGTTGATTCATGTTATACCTTCGTTTACATTTTTATCTATTTTATTACTTTTATTAGAAACCTTAATTGATTAGGGATATTTTTAAGCTTGTGACTGACGTCTAAATTCTCTTATGCGGCTGTTAAACCACCATCAATTAAGATGGTCTGTCCAGTGGTATAACTTGCTAATGGACTAGCCAAATACCTTACAGCTGCGGCAATTTCCTCTGGCTTAGCGAATCGATTTAATGGCACTCGACTCAAAAGCTCTTCTTTACGGCTAGGTTCAGCAAAACTCGGGGCTCTGGACTCTGTAAGAGTTGACCCTGGTGCAATCGTATTAATGCGAATATTGTATGGTGCCCATTCAATCGCAAGCATTTTAGAAAGGTGACTAATCCCAGCTTTTGCAATTCCATAAGCGCTTGCACCCTTAAATCCAACTTGGCCGTGTGTTGACCCTATATTCACCACACACCCACCCTTACCTTGTTCAATCAGCTTCTTTCCAAAACTGGTCGTCATGAAAAATGTTCCAGTGAGATTAACCGCCATTAATTCTTCCCACTCCTGATGATGAATATCGATGGCTGGTTTTCTTAAAGAAGGAACACCCGCATTATTTACTAATAGATAAAATTCACCAAATTGTCTTTCCACTTGCATTAACGCATCATCTATTTGAGCCTGATCTCTGATATCTAAGGGTATAGAAATAGCTCTTCTACCTAAGGCTTCAATCGCTGAATGCGTACTTTTCAAGGAATCAACTCTCAAATCAGTAATCGCTAAGTCAAACCCATCCTCAGCTAAGGCGATCGCACTTGCTTTGCCAATCCCAGAAGAAGCCCCCGTTACTATAGCAATTTGATTTTTCATCGAGTTCTCAATCGCCTATCAAATGATGCATGAGAAATTGCACAATATCGTTCAATTGCTGATCTTTAGGGTCTGTATGTCCGCCAGGATATGACTGCCATGTCTTATCCTTACTTGCAATGTGTTCATATAAGTCTTGCTGGCCTTTTGGGGTAAATATTTCGTCTTGTTCTTTGACTTGAAAAAGAACCGGTATGTCAATTTTTGCCGCATCTTCTTTTAGACGCTGTGCAGGTTCGCGACAAGTTCCCCACATGCCAAGTGCCGCAGCTTTAATTCGTGGATCACTAGCGACTAATGGAATGCCGTAAGCTGTACCCATTGAAATACCATACCATCCTATTTTTGTAGAATCAATTTCTGGTATTTGACACAAATAATCAATGCATGACATCCAATCCGCAACCATGGGATCAACGCTTAATCCTGTTGCCCATAGATTTCGAAATTCTTGACGAACCGCAGTACCATCATTAAAGACTTCTCTTCTTGATCCATGCACAGGACCATCAATTGCAACTACCGCAACTTGAAATTCATCTAGCAATGCTTCTGCAACATCTTGCACTAACTGTGATCTTTTGTGACCACTCCCGCCATGCCCAACTAAGACTAAAGGTAGTGGCTTAACAACTTCATGGGGAATCCAAATGCTCGCTGGAACTTCTCGACCTTGAGCATTGGTATAAAAATCTCTTGTATCAACCTGTTTGATTGGCGTCATATTCCTAGCACAAACCCTAATATGTAATTATTCTCTTCAATAATATGATCAATGAGCAATTCATGAGTAACTCAGAACTCAGAAGAGATTTAAACAATAAATGATATCAAGGTAAATAAAAAATGTCAGAATTAAAAGAATATGAAATGGAGATCAAAGAATTCTCCCCAGCAGAAATGAATCACCGAGTTGCCAGACACAGCAAACTCAAATATCCTCCTGATCGTTATCCAGATAGTTTATTACCCGGCAATGAGAGAAAAAATTATCTTGTAGTAGGTACTGGTCTACTTGTTGACGGGGGTAAAGAGCCTATGTCAGCAATCCCTATTTCTGAAGGTTTTCAAATGTCTTATGTTGAGGCAAAACCCGGAAATGGACCAAAACTGCATAACCACGATACCAATGAAACTTTTGTAGCCATTAAAGGTCAATGGCGAATTATTTGGGGACTTGGTGAAAAATATTCTGTAGACCTTGATCCTTTAGATGTTTGCTCAGTCCCTCCATTTGTACCACGCCGTTTTATTAACCTGACTCCTGGAGAAGGTAGAGAAGAAGGTTTGCTACTTACGGTACAACCCGGAAACGTTGCAAAAGTGGAGTTTATGTAACAACAGCATGAAGAAGACTGCTTTAATTACTAGAAAAATTGGGGGCAACACAATATGAAATCTTTGCGATATATCAGCGTATGGATCATTTCTTTCTTCACCTTCATCAATTGCACATTCGCACACGCTGAAGAATGGCCGAATGGTCCCATCCGCTTGATCGTACCATTTGCTCCTGGAGGCGGGGTGGATGGTGCTGGCAGAATGCTCGCGCAAGCACTTGAGGAAAAATTAAAGGTTTCAGTCATTGTTGATAATAAAGCTGGAGCAAATGGCACGATTGCGATGAATTTTTTACGACAATCGAAGCCTGATGGTTATACCTTATCGATGGTATCCACTGGCGCTTTAGATGTAAACATGGCGCTAATGACTCTCCCATATGACCCAGCCAAAGACTTTACTTATATTTCTTCCTTCGTCAAATTCCCCTTTTATTTATCTGTTACTCCTGAATCAGGTATTAAATCACTCAATGACTTAATTACGATGGCTAAAGCAAACCCAGGTAAAGTGACCTACAGCTCTCCTGGTGTTGGCAATGGCATTCATTTAGCTGGCGCAATGCTGAGTCAAATGACAGGCACTCAAATGACGCATGTTCCTTATAAAGGAGCAGCACCTGCGGCAGTTGCATTATTAGCAAATGAAGTCACCTTTACTTTTGGTTCTGGCCCATCCATTTTAAATTTCGTAGATGCTGGGAAAGCGACTGTTTTAGCGACTTCTAACTTAAACCGTATTCCAAACCGCCCCAATTTCCCTACACTCAATGAATTAGGGCTTAAAGGATATGACTGTAGTTCTTTAGGAGGCGTTGTTGGCCCTGCAGGGATGCCTCCAGAAGTGACTGCAAAGCTCTTCAAAGCGATCGATGAAATCCTTTCCAATAAGGCTATGCAAGAAAAAATTCTGAAGGCTGGTCTTGTTCCATGGCAAGTAACAGGCAAACAATTCGAAGATGCAATAGCAGCTGATAGAAAAAAATATGGCGAACTCATTACCGCTGCAAATATGAAATCAAACTAAGCATAGGGGGTAATTTTTACCCCCTATAACGTTGATTTATTTCAGCCAAAAGTTGGTAATTTCTTGAGCAATATCTTTTACTTCAGGGAATTGTGAGATAAGTCCCTCGAATTGATTGATTTGATTTTCCGTATAGCGCTTTGATAATTCATGCTTCATTCTTAATTGATGATCCTCTAAAGTAAAGGGTCTTGCAATACTTCCCTTAGGAGCAATAATCATATTTGAAAATTCTTCACCATTTTTCAACAGAATTACAACTTTGGCACTTACAGATTCTTCACTACTTGTTTTTTCAATCTCTTCATCAACTACGCAATTGACCAAACTAGTTAAATGCATCACTTCTTGATTCATCATGCCCGTTTCAAAATCTTCCACATTCAAAGAAAACACCTCAGCATCATGATTTTGTAGGATAGTCAATGCCACAGAAAATGGGGCACTCATTTGTGCGGCTTGCACATCTTTTGGAGCAGTTGATGTCAAACGTCCCTGAATCACTTTAGGAATACCAAGATAAATGGATTGAATTTGCTCAACCTCAATTCTTTGTTGCTTACAAATATTCGCAGTAGCCTCAATCGCAGATAAAACCCTTGCGCTACAAGCATGAGGTTTAACAGCCACTTCAGAAATCTTGAACAAAATACCCAAATCTTGAGATAGGATAGATGCATCAAAATTGTCAGCATACGCCCTGAAAAAACCATCTTTACCCTCTAGAATATCTGTCGGCCCTGAAAATCCTCGATCAACTAATAAAGCAGCTTTAACTCCAGAACTAGCCGCTTGTGCTGCGTGTAGTCGCTTCACCGTTGAGCCTGAGTGATAAAACTGAGTAAGCCCTCCAGCAAATGAAGCTCCTAGACCTATCGCTTGGGCAATTTCTAAAGTACTATCCTCATTGTTTGATAGTAATTTTGAGGCTGTTACAGCCGCACCAAAAACACCAATCGTAGAAGTACTCTGAAATCCTCTTTTGAAATGTGAGGGCTGAATAGATAAAGCGATTCGAATCATTGCTTCATAACCCGCTGCAACAGCAGCAAGTATTTGTTCGCCACTCGAATGTTTCATTTGACCAATTGCCAGCGCCACTGAAAACATAATACAACCGGGGTGTAGCATTGCTCCAACATGCACATCATCAGCATCAATACTCCCGGAATAAAGCGTGTTTATGAAACTAGCGCTGACCGGGTCCATGGATTGCTTAGAAAAAAGTATCGAACTAGGCCCTGCATTTGCTGTTATAGCAGCATAATCCATCCCCCATTGACTCCATTCCATTCGTTGTCCAATTGATGCCACTCGAATGTAATCGAAAAAAAATCCAATTAATTGTTGCTGAACCCTCTCTGGTAAATCTTCATAACGAAGATCAGCTGCAAATTTTGCTATTTCATAGGTTGGGCTATTTGGGTTATTCATGAATAATTTAAGGACTTTTTATTTTCGTAAGGTCATCAAAGGTGCAACACTTTTCAAGTCTTGCACTTGTCTAGCATGATGTAACCATTGCTCACAATCTGACTTTGAAAACATGGAAGTTCCAAGTCCTTGAAAACGATTAGAAACCTCTTCAATACTCATTGGGTTCTCTGGACAGCCTTTAGGACTTGCGACGAATGCACTTTTTATCGTACCATCTTTTAAATGGCACGTTACTCTTCCAGCGACTGACTCTCGGGTAGTTAAGGATTCGACCTCTGAATCAACAATGCATGAGGTTCGACTACATAATTCACGCACAATGAGGTCTTGAATATTACTTTCGTAATCATCTATAGATAATGCCAATAATCCATTTCTAGATTGTCCTATGATCAATGCCATAGCAACTGCAAACGGGGTACTTAATTGGGCTTGTTGAACGTCAACTGGATTATTGGAGGCTAATTTACTGACCATTGCTCCATGAATACCAATCGTAATAGATTGAATCTGATCGGCTTTCACCCCTTCGTTAGATAATATAATAGCCGCCTCAATTGCAGCTTGCATTCGAACACTTCCAACATGGGGCTTTAAGGATATCCACTCCGAAACAAAATCCTGATACAAATTTCTAATAACTATTTCTGGATCAAATCGATCTGAAAATGCTCGAGCAAATCCTTGCGAACCCTCAATGGAATCATGAGGACCTGTAAGACCTATTTGAGAAAGCAAAGCTGCTTCAATGCCATTAGCAGCTGCTTTACCCGAATGAAACCTTTTAATATCTGAGCCTGAGACAAAAAACTGCGAGATTCCGCATGAAAATGTGGCAGCAATACCTAAAGCATCTCGACATTTTTCAGGTGAAAGTTTTAAAAGTCTGGCACAAGCTGCGGCCGCTCCAAAAACCCCACATGTTGGAGTCCCTTGAAAACCTCTTAATGAATGCTCAGGCTGAATCGACATACCAATACGTATAGCTGTTTCATAACCGACTAAGACTGCAGTTAAAAGTTCTTTACCCGAAGCATTTACATGCTCTGCCATTGCTATAGCAGCTGGCCAAATGACGACTCCTGGATGAATAATCGCAGCCACATGAGAGTCATCCCAATCTAAACTACCTGAGGCCACTCCGTTGATAAAGGCAGCTCTTGAAATATCAATTTTTAAATCGGTATATAAAACACTTGCAGTTTTATCTGAGCTATGTGATTGATAAAGTTCAGTCACAAGGCTTGTCCAATAGCGATTCTGGCCTGCAATTCCAGCACGAAAATAATCCACCATCAAAATCGGCATTAATTCTTTTACTTTAGGAGATGCTTGTTCCCATTGCAAATTTGCAATGAACTCACCTAAGATTTTGGTTACTGGTATTGGCGTGATGCGATGATTTGACATATACATTAATTATTTGTGATGTGACCCTTTTGAACCACCTTGCCCCAACGATCAAAGTCTTCTTGTAAATACTTGGTTAAGGCAGCAGGCTTTCCTAACAAAATATCTATTCCTTCCTCTGTAAATCTTTTCTTTATTTCTGGTGATTGCAGAATTTTATTCATCGCAATATTTAATTGATTGACAATTTCAGGTGGCATTCCGACAGGTCCAAATAACCCCCACCATTGGTTTGATTCAAATCCTTGTAATCCAGACTCCGCCAGTGTCGGAATTTCTGGAGCAATCTTAAGTCGTTTTAAGCTTGTTACTGCCAAAGGCTTAACTTTTCCTGCTTGCATCATTGTATTCACGCTAGCATATGCCGCAAATAAAATGGATACCTGTCCACTAGACAAATCAACTATTGCGGGAGCGGCGCCTTTATAAGGTACATGTAAAACTTCAATTCCAGCCGATTGTTTAAACATTTCCCCCGTTAAATGGCTTAAAGTACCTGCACCATTTGATGCAAAGGTATATTTTCCAGGGTTGTTTTTTACATTCTCAATCAATTCACTGACTTGATTAAAAGGCAATTTGGGATTAATTACCAATACATTGGGCGAATAACCAATCAGAGATATTGGACTAAAACTTTTGAACGAGTCATATGTGTTTTTATTCGATAAATGTGGATTAATAGAAAGCGTACTACTTGAAGTAATTAATAATGTATAACCATTAGGTGAAGCTTGTGCAACATATTGAGCACCTATAGCACCACCTGCTCCAGGCTTATTTTCAACAATAAATGACATCTTTAATTCTTCAGTCAACTTTTGCGTCACTAAACGAACAACAATATCTGCGGCTCCACCTGGAGGAAATGGAGTAACTACTTGTACAGGTTTATTCGGATAGGGTTGCGATAATGCCACGGAAAATTGAAAGATGACAAGCATCAAACCGACATACTTTAATATCAAATTCATCAGTCACACTCTTCTTCATCAATTTACTACGTTTTAAAATTTTTCAATACAACACCGTCTGGTAAGGGTACGCGAACCGTATTCAGGATGACAGATACAAACCCAAAATATCCAATCGTAGCCATTAAATCAATCACTGTGATTTCACCAAAATGTTCTAATGCTTTCGCATAGGTTGCATCACTTACTTGCTTTGTATTTAATAGCTCGTTAGTAAACTCATAAATAATGATTTGCTCTGGATCTGTGAGTTTTACTTCTTGATTTAAGCCAATAGCATCAATGATGCTTGGGTTAATACCAAAATCAATGGCTAAATTGCTGTGGATATACCATTCGTATTTAGCTTCCCAGTATTTAGCAGTAATACTGATGGAAAATTCACGTAATTGATCAGATAAAGAGTTTTCAAATCGAATACTATCTCCTAATTGTCGTACTCGATCAGCTAAAACAGGCTTACGTAGGAGTGCATTAAAAGGGCCACTCAAAATTTTTCTGGGGCTAGCAATCAAGGTGTTGGCCACGGCAAGTTGCTCAGGGGTCATTTGCTCTAGTGGAATCGGTGGAATACGGACGGTTGGTTGTTGGCTCATGCGGGTACCCAGGCTAGTTGTGCTTGATAAGCAAATTCAGTTTTAACATCAATGACTGCAGGTAAATTACTTGCCAGAGCCTTCTCAAAAGCAGATTTAAAATCTTCTGGCTTTTCAACGGTCACTCCAAAGCAATTAAACGCTTGGGCAATCTTCGCAAAATCAGTTGGCTCATAAACATAACACTCTTTTTTTCTGCCTTCAGGACGATTGCCATAGGCAATATTTAAGTTTTTAACTCCTTGCGATAAACATTCATTATTGTTCACTACCACGATCACATTGAGGCCCCAACGCTTTGCTGTCTCAAGTTCAGGTAAGTGATAAGAAAATCCACCATCACCTGTAAAACAGACAACAGTTCTATTCGGAGCTGCTGCTTTTGCACCAATCGCGGCTGGAAACGACCATCCTAAAGAACCTGCAGCGCGCATATAAAATTGGTCTGGATGAGTCATGTCTACTAAGTTACCCGTCCAAAGTGCTGAGTAGCCCGTATCGGCGACTAAGATAGCATCTTTCGGTAGAATTTCTGTGAGTTCACGACAAAGTCTTTGAGGACGCATCGGGGTTTGACTTCTTGAGAGCTCTACTTCTTGTTCTTGCCACCAAGTATCTGCTAATGTCTTGGTATAACTTAACCACTCATCACGGTTTTGGTTATTACAAGCTTTCTCTAAATTCTCTAAACTTGATCTAACATCTGCCTGAATGCCAATACACTTCGCATAATTTCGACCAAGCTCTACTGGATCCATGTCGATTTGAATAGTTTGAATATGTGGCTTTGGAAGTTTCCAATTAGCGGTAGTGTGATCACTCGTATTACTTCCCAAATAAATGACTAAATCAGCCTCATCGATCATGTGATTGGTACAACTTCTGCCATAAAGACCAGCCATTCCTCGAAATAATGGCTCTTTTTCCAAGACCAAGGACTTTGCATCTAAAGTTACAGTAATTGGTGCCTGAATTTTTTTAGCGAAGGCATGAAGCGCTTCTCTGGCGCCAGATATAACCGCGCCACGATCAGCAATAATGATCGGCTTCTTACTACTTGCAATTGCTTGAGCAACCACCTGAATCATTATTGGATCCGGTTGTGGTCTAAATGCTGGGAACTGTGAATGAACTTGATCGACGGCAATTTCAAACTCAACCTCTAAGGGGGTTAAAGCATCTCCGGTAAAGCCTGCAACATCAATGTGGGCAGGTCTTGGTGTTGCAGTGGTAGACTCCCGAAAAGCTTGACGAATTAAGTGTGGCATTTGTTCAACCACCTCCATCTGAGCATTAAATTTTGTTACAGGCTCAAACAAAGGATGATGATCAACTTCTTGATAAGAGTTTCTATATTGCATCGCTGCAACATGTCGTCCAGTAAATGCAATTACGGGTGAGTGGCCAAGATAAGGGTCTTGAAGGGATGCGGCAAGGTTGGCAGCACCTACAGACTGAGCCATACAAATCCCAGGCTTGCCTGATACACGAGCATATCCATCAGCCATATACCCGACACCTTTTTCTGAATGCCCTAAGATACGTGTGATGCTTGTATCTTCCATTTCTGCAAGCGCTCTACGTAATACGGCATCCATAAAAAAGACATGTGTTACTCCGTATGCTTCGAGTAATTTTGCAAAGTATTTCGCTCCCGACATTTTTTCTGGCACTTATTTCTCCGTTCTGTAAAGTTCGTTTTTCAATTTCTACATATCTGATCAAGCTTGATTGAATGACTGAAAATAAATATTTTTTTCAAGAATATCAACCTACATCGTCAATCAGCATTTAGGATTTACTCCTGTTTTTTTGAGCATTTGTTGCCTCAACATAGGTCAAGAACATAAGGTCTCCAAAATCGTTATGAGCACCCTTTTCAACTTAGGGTTACTTCTTTTAATCTTTATTCTATAGCCAAATGAGGAATTATTAAACAAATGATTAAGTTTTTTTAAATTTTTTTTCAAGAGTATTAGCAATTACACTTATATGCATACAAAAAAATAAATAATTAGTACATACTAAAAAATAGGAGACAAATGCAGGTTTTACTGCATAAAAAAATGATGAAAAAAATTCGATTATTAAACGTAGTAATAGTTTCAATCTTTGTTCAAATTTGCTCGTTCAACTCTTGGGCACAATCTTCAGCAAATGACTTTCCTAATAAACCTGTTCGCTTAGTAGTGCCCTATGCTCCTGGTGGACCAACAGATATTATCGCCAGGCTCATTAGCCAAAAGTTATCAGATTCCTGGAAACAACCTGTCATTGTAGATAATCGCCCTGGCGCCAATGGCAACATTGGCACTGCCTCCGTTGCTAAGACAGTGAGTGATGGCTACACTATTTTATTAAATACGACATCTATTACTGTGAATGCTTCTTTATTTAATAACCCTGGCTATAGTTTAGATAAAGACTTTATTGGTGTTGCCAATATTGCTACTAGTCCAAACATGATTCTTGCAGGTAAGAGTTTGCAAGCTAAAACATTAAAGGAAGGAATTGAGGAAGCCAAATCTGGAAAACTTAATTATGGCTCTCCTGGTGAAGGTACTACCCCGCATTTATCCGCAGAGTATTTATTTAAAGTACTAACCAAGGTTCAAGTTGAACCCATTCACTACAAAGGTGCTGGCCCAGCCGTTAATGCCGCTTTAACTGGGGAAGTTCAATTTAGTAGTGTGGCCGCTCCAGCTGCTAGCCAATTTATTAAAACAGGTAAGTTAACCGGGCTTGCTGTTACAAGTGCAAAAAGACTCCCGTCATTACCAGACGTTCCAACGGTTGCTGAGTCAGGGTTTCCTGGCTTTGAAGACTATACCTGGGTAGGTGTTTTTTTACCAAAAACGACAAATGAAGCGATTGTTGAAAAAATGAATAGCGATATACAAAAAATTCTAGATGATCCTGGCTTTAAAGAACGCCTTGCTGGTATTGGTTTTGATGCGGCTGGCGGCAGTGTTCTGCAATTTAATCAATATTTAAAAAAAGAAGCCCTTAAATGGTCCAAAGTTGTCAATGAAATTGGGATACCCAAACAATGATGAAAACCCTATCTAATATAATCGCACCAGTGCGAAGAGTTATCACTGCCAATAACTCCAATGGTAAATCCTACTTCTTAGAAGATGGCAACTCCCCCTCTACCAAAGAAGTTCCAGAACGACCTGGTTATAGAGTAACTAATATTTGGCGGACAACAGAATCTCCCGTCATGGTGAATGCACTAGACTCCATTACAGATCATCAAGGTGTTTTACCACCTCAGTATGGTTCCATCTTGAGGGTTATTGACTATCCACCTGAGCCAAAAGACCCAGCAGAAGTCAAGCGCTTACAAGATGCAACTTTTTCTTCTCTCTATCCTGATGCCGGACACGATTTGAAACCCGGTGATCATCCCGGCATGCACATTACTCAAACCGTTGACTATGCAATTGTTCTTGCTGGTGAAATAACAGCTATTTTAGAAACTGAAGAAACTGTTCTGCGAGCGGGAGATAT
The DNA here is from genome assembly GCA_947448695.1 of Burkholderiaceae bacterium. Lineage (GTDB taxonomy): Bacteria > Pseudomonadota > Gammaproteobacteria > Burkholderiales > Burkholderiaceae > Polynucleobacter. Next base: position 6,409 of record CANFOL010000016.1, on the reverse strand, counting down.
ATTGATTCAAAGAGGCACGAATCATGCTTGGGCTAATCGATCTGATTATCCAGCACGTATTGCATTTATTCTCATTGATGGACAACTCTAAAGCGAGGCTATGATGAAAGTCGGAAACTATTTATCTCTTCTGAAAATGATAGTATTGAGCTTTTATTTTTTATTCTCGATTGCACATGCGCAAAATACTTCATACCCAAATAAACCGATTCATTTCATTGTACCCTTTGCTCCAGGTGGATCAACGGATGTAACAGCAAGGGTCATTGGTCAAAAACTTTCTGAGTTAATGAAACAACCTGTCATTGTTGAAAATCGTGCTGGCGCTGGAGCCAGCATTGGTGTTCAATATGTTTCTAACTCGCAGCCTGATGGTTATACGATATTGGTGGTGTCCCCTTCCATTATTGTCAATGCCGCATCTGGAACCTCCTCAGGTTATAAACCACAAGATTTTGATGTGGTGTCTTTCGCTAGTAACTTACCAATGGGTATTTTTATTAATGAGAAAATTCCGGCTAATAATTTAGAGGAATTAAAACAAATTGCTCTAAAAGATAACTTATCTTTTGCGACGGCTGGAACAGGTACTCCCCCAAGCATCACTTGTGAAAATTTATTCCGTATTATTTGGAAAGCAAATGTGACGCATATTCCCTATAAAGGCTCTAGTCCTGCATTATTAGCCACTGTGAGTGGTGAAACTCCAATCACCTGTGGGGCAATGACTGGTGTGACGCAATTTGCAAAACAAGGCAAAGTCAAAGTACTTGCTGTTTCAAGTGAAAAACGACTAGCAAGCTTACCCAATGTCCCAACTGTCATTGAAGCTGGCTATCCACAACTAAGGGATGATCTTTGGACAGGTGTTTTTGTTCCTAAAAACACTCCACTAGAAATTAAACAAAAAATCAATCAAGCAATCAACCTTGCCCTACAAAGTCCAGAAGTGATTGAAAAATTTGACACAAATGATCTTGTACCAATGGGTGGGACTTTAGAGCAAAACACGGCTTACTACAACTCTGAAATATCCCGTTGGGTAAAAAATATTTCTGCAATAAAACCGAAATAAATTCTCATACAGCATCCATGTAGGTGTGTTAAGAAGCTGATTTAGTGACTGACTCCTTGATATTAAAAGGTATTTTTCGTTTTTAATCGTCTTTTTTCCACTTTAGACTCTCTTACTTCTGCATCTAGATTTGCCGAATCTAGATGCAAGGGTGAAATCATATATTTGTTCTAAAATGTCATATATTAAAATTTTATAAATTTAACCAAAGGAACAATAAATGAGCTTAATTGACAAATTGAAATGGCGTTACGCAACAAAAAAATATGATGCAACGAAACAAGTCCCTCAGGAAAAAGTCGAGCGTATTGTTGAAGCAATCAGATTGGCAGCAACTTCAAGTGGTCTTCAACCTTATGAATTATTCGTAATCACGAATAAAGAAATTCGTGAAAAAATTAAAGCTGTAGCTAATAACCAACCGCAAATCGTCGATTGCTCTCATGTCATCGTCTTTGCAGCATGGGATGATTACACAGCTGATCGTATCAATGCCAATTTTGATATGACTGAAAATATTCGCAACTTAAGAACTGAAGCCGGTGCAGCTTATCGTCAAATGCTTTTAAAGAACTTCCCAGCAAGAGGTGCTGAATTCAACTTCCATCATGCAGCTAAACAAGCCTATATTGGTCTTGGAACTGGATTAATTGCTGCTGCAGAAGAAGAAGTTGACGCCACACCAATGGAAGGCTTTAACCCCGCCGGTGTAGATGAAGTTTTAGGTCTAAAAGAAAAAGGTTTACGTAGTTGCGTCATCATGGCAGTAGGTTACAGAAATGCTGATGAAGATTGGTTATCCAAAGTTGCTAAAGTCAGAAATCCTAGTGAGAAATTTATTCATTGGATTAAATAATTAATTACACAACTTCATCAAAATACCAACCTTAGTGTTGGTATTTTTTCATTCTTCTTTTGGCTTATCGTTTAATCACGTTAACTAAAGCATTAAATTCTTCGATACGCGCAGTAGTCGATCTTGCAATTAAAGCAATCTTTCTATTAGGAGCAGGTGCGGTTAAAGGTCTTGCAATTAACTGCGTATTTTTTAATAATCCTGATTTGACTGCCATTTCTGGTAACAAAGCCATCCCTAAACCATATTCAACCATTTGCACTAAAGTTAATAAACTTGTAGCTTCAATACCGCTTTGACTTGCAATTTCCGTTTTCCTACAAGCAGCTAAAGTATGGTCCCGTAAACAATTACCTTCCTCTAACAACAAAATGCGATCAGTGAGTTGATTGGTTAATTGAATTTCTTTATTCTTTAGGCTTGGATCATTCTGGTTTCCAATGAGCCAAAACTCATCATTAAATAACTCTTTAATCAAAAAACCCTTAGTGTCATATGGCAGCGCAATTAATGCAAAATCCAATTCATGATGATTTAATTTGTCGATCAGATTAGCAGTCAAATCTTCTCTTAAAACAATTTTTAAATCAGGAAATTGCTCTCTCATTTTTGGTAAAAATAATGGCAATAAAAATGGTGCGATCGTTGGAATCACGCCTAATTTGATGACTCCCATCATTGACCCAGCAGAGCCCTCCACAAAATCTACTAAATCATCTGCTTGTACGATTAATCGCTGCGCTCTCTCTACAACACCATGCCCAATGGGCGTTAGTGATACTGAGTGCTTGTCTCGCTCAACTAATTGCACGCCTAGTGAGTCCTCTAACTCTTTAAGTCCTGCACTTAAGGTGGATTGCCCTACAAAACAAAGCTCTGCTGCCTTTGTAAAGTTGAGAGTTTCACTGATTGCAATTAAATAACGTAATTGCTTAATGGTTGGTAAGGATGCCATTTTTGAACTTTCTTAGTTATCTATTAAATCGATAATAAATATCATAATAATTCATTAGACTGATTAATGCAAAACCTCCACAATGGCTCCTGTTGTCAATTATTTATTTATCTGAAAAGGAAACACCATGTCAATTATTAACACGGCAATACCCGCATTTAAAACCGAGGCTTTTCATAATGGAAAGTTTATTACCGTCTCAGACGAAAGCTTAAAGGGTAAATGGTCTGTCCTGATTTTTATGCCTGCAGCATTTACATTTAACTGCCCTACAGAAATTGAAGATGCCGCAGATAACTATGCTTCGTTCCAAAAAATGGGTGCTGAAGTTTATATTGTCACAACCGATACGCACTTCTCACACAAAGTTTGGCACGAAACTTCACCAGCCGTCGGCAAAGCAAAGTTCCCATTAGTCGGAGATCCAACACATACTCTCACGCGTGGGTTTGGTGTTCACATTGAAGAGGCTGGCTTAGCATTACGTGGCACATTCATTATCAATCCCGAAGGTATCGTCAAGACTGCTGAGATTCACTCTAATGAAATCGCAAGAGATGTCTCTGAAACTCTTCGTAAGCTTAAAGCTGCTCAATATACTGCCGCCCATCCAGGTGAAGTATGCCCAGCGAAATGGCAAGAAGGCGCGGCAACATTAACTCCTTCTTTAGATCTCGTTGGCAAGATTTAATTGAATGATTGAAATAACCAATCAGACTCTCTTCGGAGAGTCTATTGGAGAAGAAATCATGATCTTGCCCAATAGACTCACCTATTTAATTCAAAGGAAATAATGATGTTAGATACCAATATCAAATCACAACTTAAAGCGTATTTTGAAAAAATTGTTCATCCGATTGTTTTAACAGCAACAGTTGATAACACTACAAAATCTTCAGAAATGCTCGAACTTTTAAATGAAGTAGCAGACCAATCTGAAAAAATTACTATTAAGTTAAATGGCGGAAGTCTAAAGGTTCCAAGCTTTACAGTTGGCCAACCTAATGATGTAGCTCGCATCACATTTGCTGGTTTACCGATGGGGCATGAATTAACCTCATTTGTTTTGGCCATCCTCCAAGCGAGTGGCTATCCACCAAAAGTAGAAAATGAAATCATTGAACGTATTCGAGGTCTAGAAGGTCCATTACACTTCCAAACCTTTATTTCATTATCGTGTCACAACTGTCCAGATGTCGTTCAGGCATTAAACCTAATGGCCGCTATCAACCCTAATATTCAACATGAAATGATTGATGGTGCATGGTTCCAAGACTTAGTGGATCATCATCAAATTATGGCCGTCCCTACGGTTATTCTGAATGATGAGGTTTTTGGTCAAGGAAGAATGAGTGTTGAAGAAATCATCGCAAAACTTGACACGAACAGTCCAAAAAAAGATGCCGCCAAGCTCAATGCAAAACCTGAATTTGATATGCTAATTATTGGTGGTGGCCCAGCAGGTTCTTCTGCCGCTATTTACGCCGCTCGTAAAGGAATTAAAACAGGGGTCATCTCAGAGCGTTTTGGTGGTCAAGTGATGGATACATTAGGCATTGAGAACTTTATTTCCGTTAAAGAAACTGAAGGACCTAAGTTGGTTCAAGCACTCGAACAGCACGTCAAAAGCTATGAGGTTGATATTATGAATTTGCAGCGCGCAAAAGCATTACGTCCATCAGGAAAAGGTATTGAAATTGAGTTAGCAAATGGTGCAGTCCTTAAAAGTAAGTCAGTTATCGTTAGTACGGGAGCGCGTTGGAGAGAGATGAATGTGCCAGGAGAGCAAGAGTATCGCAATAAGGGCGTAGCTTACTGTCCTCATTGTGATGGTCCATTGTTTAAAGGTAAACGAGTTGCCGTCATTGGTGGCGGAAACTCTGGTGTTGAAGCGGCAATTGATTTAGCTGGTATCGTCAGCCATGTCACATTAATTGAGTTTGATAGTCAATTACGTGCTGATGCTATTTTACAAACCAAATTAAATAGCCTGCCAAATGTCTCCATCCTGAAGAGTTCCTTAACGAAAGAAGTTTTAGGTGATGGTACAAAAGTAAATGGGTTGATCTATCAAGATCGAGTCAATGCTACTGAGCATCGACTTGAACTTGAAGGGATCTTTGTACAAATTGGATTACTTCCAAATACGGATTGGCTCAAAGGAACTTTGGAGCTCTCTAAGCATGGTGAGATTGTGATTGATCATAAAGGTGAGACCTCATTACCTGGTGTTTTTGCTGCAGGTGACTGTACTACTGTGCCATTTAAGCAAATCATCATTGCGATGGGCGAAGGTGCTAAAGCCTCTCTTGGGGCTTTTGATTACTTAATCCGATCATCTGTTCCTGAAGAAGAAAAAGCTCTGGCGGCATAATGATGCCAGTTAACATTGCGCAACGCCCGAAAGCCACAATGGTTTTCAACGCGGTAATTAATTAAATTGCAACAACAAGACAAGTAAGGCTTGCTATGATTGTTAAAATTAAACGCATCGGCAACCATTGTTCAAGGGAATATTTAGGATAAATCTTAGAGTCAATCAATAAACAAATCCATAGTAATGATGCAATCAAGAGTAAACCCAATTCTGGTTTGATCATCAGACTAACCCATCCAATCAAACTAGGAATTACCCCCCATAATAGATACAACTTATTGGGAGTTGTATCGCGCATAGTTAACCCCCAATGAATTGCACCTAGGAAACTACAAATGCTCGCTCCATAGGCAAGCAAACTGAAGACGACGATATTTTTATAAGAAGCTTCTACGGCAAAACTTAAACCAGCTAAAGTAATAAAGGGAATTAAACCGGACAGTCCAAGTTGGAAAGCTGTGGGTGAGATTGTTCTTTTTTCTGTTTGCATAAAACTTAAATGATTTCAAAGGTTCTGATTTGATGACGTATCTTTTTCACTGATTACATTGAATAAGAGGATAACAAAACAATCATTACTCCTTGTAATGCTCAATATAGAAAAAGGTCGCGATCACTTATGAGCCTCCCAACGCGTAAAGCATGGTCAAAAGGATTCTGTTAAAATGATAGCTAATCAGTTACTTTTACGCCTTTCCAAAATGCGATATATCCGGCAATGTTATTTGCAGCCAATTTTGGCTCAGGATAGTACCAAGCCGAATCTTTATTAGATTGGCCATTGACATCAATATCGTAATAACTAGCCGTACCTTTCCAGGAGCAAACTGTGTTTTTTTCGGACTTCTTAAAAAATTGCATATTCAAGCTTGCGGGTGGAAAGTAATGATTTCCTTCGACAACAATGGTTTCACTTGAATTGGCTATAACTTCATCATTCCATATTGCTCTCATATCATCTCCTTATAAAGGTTTAGCATAAAGCAAATCTCATCTTTATGTTGGATTGAAACAAACCGATTTAATACAACGATTGCCACCAAAATTAATGCAAATAACAACTACACCGGAAGATAACGCAACAATGAATCATGACTTTGTGCCTGAAATCGAATTGGGCTTATTGGCTCAGTCTGCCTCTATTTC
>CANFOL010000015.1 GCA_947448695.1 Burkholderiaceae bacterium | reverse complement strand
GTCGAATCAATATACCTTGACGGCTTTTTTGGGTGAGAAAATTACCACAAAGGCAAAACTGGCTCACTGGGGTAATTTTATAGATGAAGTTGTATTAAGAACCGTTAGTTCAAGTCATCAAGTTTAAAAAATGTATTGAAAGTCTTTTTATTTAAAGGAATAAGTATGGCTGATATCGCACTCGAAGGAAAATCTGGCAAAGTTGTCATTAAAAATATTGGCTTATTACTGTCAGGGAATATTGATCAGCCCATCCTTGAGGCGGATACGATTGTGATTCAGGATGGCATGATTCAAGCGGTAGGTCAATTTAAAGATCTGGATACTTCCTCGGCGAAAACCACCATTGATGTTCATCAAACTTGCGTTGCTCCTGGTCTGATCGACAGTCATGTTCATCCTGTTTTTGGCGATTGGACGCCGCGACAAAATCAAATCGGTTGGATTGAGTCCACCATGCATGGTGGGGTGACAACCATGGTATCTGCTGGAGAGGTCCATTTACCTGGCCGACCTAAAGACATTGTAGGTCTGAAAGCCCTAGCAATTACAGCGCAGAGGACCTATGATAATTTCCGCCCGAATGGTGTTAAGGTTTTGGCTGGTGCGCCGATCATTGAAAAAGGTATGGTTGAAAGTGACTTTAAGGAGCTTGCTGACTCTGGAGTGAAGTTATTGGGAGAGGTTGGTTTAGGAACAGTGAAGGCGGGCAATGAAGCTCGGGAAATGGTTGCATGGGCCAGAAAGTATGGCATCCAGAGTACGATTCATACGGGTGGCCCTTCTATTCCAGGTTCAGGACTGATTGATAAAGATGTCATTTTAGAGGCTGATGCCGATATTATTGGGCACATTAATGGCGGTCATACTTCTTTGCCAGAAAAAGATGTTTGTGAATTGTGTGAAAAATCTTCTCGTGCGATCGAGATTGTTCACAATGGAAATGAAAAAGTAGCGATTGCAGCTGCTCAAGCTGCGATGCAGTTAAAGTGTCCCCACCGCGTTATTTTAGGAACGGATGGCCCTGCTGGATCTGGCGTTCAACCCTTAGGGATACTTCGTTTGATATCTCTGATCTCAAGCATGGCTTCGATTCCGGCTGAGTTTGTTTTTTGTTTTGCCACTGGCAATACAGCCAAACTGCGTCAAATCAATGCGGGTTTAATTGAGGTGGGACGCAGTGCGGATTTTGTATTTATGGATCGTGCCCAGCATACGAGTGGTAAAACTTTATTAGAGAGTGTTCAATTGGGTGATATTCCTGGAATAGGAATGGTCATGATTGACGGTATTGTGCGTTGTGGCAGAAGTAGAAACACTCCACCCGCAACGCAAATACCAGAAGTTCTTGGGCATTAAAAAAGCAGATCAAGATGCTTGATGTTCTCAAGAAGAACATTAATCAGATTTAAGCCCAATCAGTTTGGTTAGGCTCGAGAATCGGTCGATATCATAATGCACCAATTTTCCAAATACAGTCGGATCATCATAAGCGGGTGTATAGCCCATGGAGATGAGTTTTTCTTTTATTTCGGGAGTTTGAACAATTTTTAAAATATTTTCATAAATTTTGTTTTGTAAGGCAATGGGCATTTTTGCTGGGACCAGTAATCCGTGCCATTGGTTAATCTGATAACCAGGATAGCCCTGTTCTGCAACTGTTGGAATATTGGGTAATTGCACCGTACGTTCTGCCGAAGTGATCCCCAAAGCAATTAACTTACCAGATTTAATATGGGGTGCGGCACTGGACGCTGTAATAATCGCCATCGGTATTTGACTTCCTAAGACATCGCGAAGAGCTGGTCCACAACCACCAAAAGGCACATGAGTCATATTCGTTTTCGCATCTAGATTAAGCGTAGCGCCAGCTAAATGCTGTGGTGTTCCATTGCCACAAGAGCCAAATGAGATAGAGTTTTTCGCGGGTTTTGCTGCCGCGAGTAACTCTGAAAGGCGTTTATAAGGAGAGTCTGGAGGTACCACAATTACAGAAGGGACAAAAGCCACGTTAATGATTGGCGTTAGATCCTTTTTGGGATCAAAAGGCATACTTCCAAAAACCCCTGGATTAATTGCATAGGAGCTATTGACCATGAGAAGCGTATAACCATCCGGTGCTTTATCTGCAACTAATTTTGCGCCGACATTGCCACTTGCGCCAACACGGTTTTCGATGATGGCGGGTTGTCCAAAGGCGTCATTAAAACCATTGCCCAGAACGCGTGCCAAAATATCAGTACCACCACCCACGGGAAAGTTAACCACGATGGAGATGGGCTTACTCGGATATTGCTGAACAGATTCCTGACTAAGCGCATTCATGAACGGTGTGATAAGTGCAAAAAACATCGATCCGATAACAACTTTTTTTATCCAAGCTTGATTCATCGAATACTCCTAATTAGCTTATGTATTAAAACGGTTATGAAAATTTATTTTTGATACTATCATGCTTCTTTTTAAAAAATAGAGTTAATTCCCCAAAATGAAGTTGTTTATCACTCTAAATGAACACCTTCGTTAGCTGATTTCAACACAAACCCGTGTTGTCGATTTGCTAGTTCATAGGCTTCTTTTAATTTATGTTGATCCGTACTCTGAATTCGGTAAAGAATTTCGCCAGTTTTGACAGCTTCAAAGGTTGTTTTCTTTAAGTCAATACCAGCTAATTTGAGTGTGGGTGCTCCTGCAAGCCTTGCAATACCAGAGATAATATGACCATCAATTTCCGCAACAATACCGTCTTGTTGTGCGAAGATGTCTATGTGGTGAATCGGTAGATCGATTGTTTTGGCCCTGCCTTGAACCTCAATAATGGTATTCATGCTTCTTAGTGCCGCACCTGATTGAAGTAATTCTTCGGCTAGTTGATAACCTGCATCAAAACTTCCGATCCGCTCATCCATGGATAAGAGGTGAGCTGCGAAAAATTTCGATTTATCCATCAAGCTTTTTGGTGCTTGGGCATCATTACTTAACACCTGTAAAACGTCACGTGCTTCTAGATATGGCCCAATGCCACGTCCAACGGGAATACTTCCATCCGTCGGAAATGCTTTAACGACAAGACCAATCGCTTGACCAACACTTTCAAATAAAGCGGCGAGTTCAGTTGCCTCTTCTTGAGTTTTAACTTTACCTGTTGGTAAAAAGGGGATATCGATCACAATGTGTGTCGATCCAGCTGTGAATTTTTTTGAAAGGATAGATGCTACTGCCCAGTAGCGGGTATCTAAGCTAAATGAGCGAGTGATGGAATTGATGGCGTCATCGAGGACGGAGTGATTTAACTTGCCATTCCAAGCAATACAGCCATTAGTTGCTGAGACACAGGCTTTAACTTCATCAAAAGAGAGGTCAACTTTTGCAAGAACTTCCATGGTATCTGAAGTACCAGCAGCAGAAGTGATGGCGCGTGAAGATGTTTTTGGAATGAGCATACCAAAGGCCGCGATGATGGGGATGACGACCATCGTCACACGATTACCGATGCTGCCACCTAAGGAATGTTTATCCATCACCATGGGCTGTGGCCATTGGAGTCTTGGATAGAGAAGGGTGCGAGCATGAGCGATAGAAATGATTTCTTCTTCATCTAATTGCTCTGTGCAGGCAATTAAAAAAGCCTGTACGTCAGCTAGTGAAAATGTATGACGAATGATTGCTGGCAGGAGGATCTCGTAATCAGCTTTGCTTAAGCGAGAGCCACAGGTTTTTTGATATAAAAGTTGAGAAAGTTGATCGGTCGAATCAGTGTCTTGCAATAAAGCGGCTTTAAGACGACTAATGCCGATCTCTAAGGTGACATCGTTTTTAACTTGGATTGTAGAAACTCCGTCAGGTAATGGGAGTGATGCACGTTCTAGTCGGCGTTCTATATCTTCCAGTGTTTCTCGATTACGAGCCATCAGCCTTGTTCTTAAAATATCGGTTGGTGCTGAGATTTCGATAACGCAAAGTGAGGGCACTTTCTTGTGTAGAGAAAGGATTTCGTTGCGTGACCCATTGGCAATGACGTTGATACCCTGATTGATTGCACTAAGTATGGAAGAGGGTAATCCATAAAAGAGTCCATGAGCTTGCCAAGAGATGATGAAATCACCTTCCTTTTCGCGCGCTAAAAATTCTGACTCAGTACAGCTATCGTGATCTTCGGCATCTATTGTCGCATTTCGGGTTATGACTCGACGGGCAAACAAAAAATCATGAGGTGGTAAGAAGGGCTTAACGCCTGACATCAAGGCATCCTTACCACTACCACTGGGCCCTACAATAAAAAATAATTTCCCAATATTCATGAAGAGCGCATTTTTAGATTTGGGAAGTTTTAGTCATCCAGGCCGATATCAACAGGCGGTGCGGCTTGGGTAATTTTGCTTGTCGAAATAAAGTCTACGCCAGTTTGGGCGATTGCTTTAATCGTCTTCATACTGATACCACCAGAAGCTTCAACTTTTGCTTTGCCAGCGACGAGTTGTACTGAAGTTTTCATATCTTCAAGAGACATATTATCCAGCATGATGATATCTGCTCCAGCTTGAATAGCTTCTTTAACCTGTTCAACACGGTCACATTCCACTTCCACTTTTGTCAGAACAGGGAGTAACTCGCGTACTTTGGCTACCGCGTTCATGATGCTTCCGGAAACCGCAATGTGGTTATCTTTGAGCATCACACCACTATCTAGTCCTAAACGATGGTTAAGTCCACCACCACAAACTACAGCATGTTTTTCTAACATCCGCAGACCAGGTGTGGTTTTACGGGTGTCGATTAAACGCGCTTTTGTTCCAGCAATTTCTGCATTGTAGCGAGCGGTTTCGGTGGCAATACCACTTAAATGTTGGGCGATATTGAGCGCAGTTCGCTCTGCCGTCAAGATACTTCTGGCCGGGCCAGACACGGTTAATAATTTAGTTCCTTTAGTAACTTGATCACCTTCTTTGACGTGGAGTGTTACTTTTAGTCGTGAATCATATTTAGCAAATATGCGAGCTGAAACATGAATACCAGCGACATGCATGGGTTCGCGGGCGTTCATATGAAATGTACCAATAGCATCTTCAGCAATCATCAGTTGGGCAGTTAAATCTGCATGACCAATATCTTCTGAGAGCCAAAGGTCGATGAGTTTTTCTATCTGAAAGTTGTCATACATAATTTTTATCCCTATAGGTATTCGAAACTGTAAAGTTGTTTTTAGTCAAAACAATTTAATTTATACTCTGATTAATCATACCTTAGTTTAGTGTTCCCTACATGAAAACACAATAAAAAGGTTGTCACTAATTTTCAAAAACAGTAAGAATTATTTAACTACTCATGAAGTGTGGGATGCGCGGTAAGGGTTTACCACAGTAGTGTGTTAGTCGATTTTTACAACTTTAGCTTGATGTTGAATGACGCTCTAGTTTTCTTCAGCTTACTATTGCTAATTTCTTGATGATTCACAATTAAGTGCTCCAAGTAAGTTTAAAAATAATGCTAAATCTAATTACAAGCTATTTGCGGTGGATTATCATGTGGTTTGGTAGATTTAGAAAAAATCATAAAAAAAGAATATTTGGAGATAAAAATGAAAGAAGATCAATCGAACTCAAATTTCTTTGTAGAAGAGGCAAGCATTTCTGATCTTCATCAAGCAATCCAAGAGGGAAGAACGACCTGTGTCGAAGTAGTAGAACAATATCTAGCCCGAATAAAAAAATATAACGGCCCATCGAGTTTATTAGTTACCCAAGATGGCGCTGATATAGCTCCTAGTAGAGGGACGATTAGAGCTGGAGAGCCTCTCCACTTCGATCAAAAAACTGTCAAAGCAAGCCAATTATTCCCCAATTTAGATTCTTACAAAGGTCCACCTTTAGAATTTGGCAGAATGGAGTCCACCGCATCACAACCAGAAGTGATGCAACAGTTTGGGATGATCGTAGGCAAGCCCGATGCTGGTCAAGTGAATGCATTATCAACATTAAATATTCGCGGCGAGCGCTCTATCACTTGTCATGGTGATTATGATTTGCATCCCTCGTTAGGGCCATTACCTAAAGGTGCTCCGCCTGTATGTGAAATGTTCAGGCACTACCCAGACGCATTAGAACAAGCTGCAGCTTTAGACGAACAATACGGCGCAAATCCAGATCTTGAAAACTTACCTTTATATGGTGTGACATTTTCGTTTAAAGATGCTTTTGATACCAAGGATATGCGCTCAACAGGTGGCGGTGATGCTGCTTACGATATTGATTTTCCACAGCGAGATCATCTATTAGTTGAGCAACTGCGCAAAAAAGGTGCCATCATTTTGGCCAAAGCCGTCATGACGGAATACAACGGACGTGCAGGCGACCCTGGTGGTAAAAATCATCCAGAGAAAATATTACCTTCTGTACTGGGATATCAGCGCACCACTTGGGGTGGAAACCCATCCAATTCGTACGATACGACTCGATCTGCCTCATTGGGCTCAAGTTCAGGGTCTGGAGTTTCGGTTAGTACGAACTTAGTCATGGCGAGTTTAGGTGAAGAGACAAGAATGTCCACTCGTGGTCCTGCAAATCATAACTCGCTCGCATTGATACTGCCTCATAAAGCGATGTTAGGTTTTGATGGCGGAGCTATTGGTGCAGATATTTATTGTGATCGAACGGGGATCTTGTGCCGAACATTAACAGATTGCACCAAGATATTAGACGCTCTAAAGGATTCGGAGCAGGGTTACTACGATCCACGTGACCCTTATACAACTGTTCCGCGAAGTTCTATTTTGCAAACGCGTTATCAGGATCACATTACACATCATGCACAGTCAGGCGCGTTAAGTGGAAAGAGGATCGGTGTGGTGCGTGAGTCGATGATTAATCCTGGTATAAAAGCCGTTGAGCCGATTATTTCAGCAGCAACGAAAGAAATTAAAGACGTACTAGGCAATCATTTGGGAGCAACATTAGTAGAATCTTCACATCCACTTTGGCAAAAAGATCCTTCTGTGGAGCAAATGGAGATCGATTTTACAAAGGCTTTGGCAAGGCTTGTGCCAGTGTTGATGCCCGATATTTTGTTTCGTTTAGATGATGCAGGTCAACCGTTATTTCCTGAGTTTGAGAAAGCGATCATACCAACTGAGTTTGCGCCTGGAAAAGTATTTGGTACTGGAACTATGGCGCCAATCGATTACCTAGTTGAATTGGCAGACTTAAATATAGCGCCACCCAAAAATCTGAATATTGCGACCATTCAACACCAAATCTTAGCTAATTCATTTAGGTTCCATATCAAACAATATTTGACTCGAAGGGCATCTGATTGGCAAGCCGCTGGTTTTCGGGAAACGCTCATTGACTGGCCGACGCTCAATCAGCGCTCTAAATTTTGGGGAGATGATCAACGTTCTGCTTTCAAGAACTGGGAAGAAACGACGGATCCCAGAAATCCGCTTGGAGGAAGGCAGGGGGTTGATGAGCGCATTATGCTTAGAGAATTATTGCGACGTGTCGATATGATGGTGATTTTAGAGAATCAACTCGATGTATTAGTAAGGCTCCATACACCATTACCACCTGCAAAGATTGGCTGGCCTGAAGAGCCAGGTGAAATCAATCTGCTTCGTAATGAAATGCTGTATGGGCCTAATGCCGGTTTAACTGAGGTTTTAGTGCCGGCAGGATATGTGCAAACCGCATATGATGCGCACTATGTATTATCGAAAGATGGTAAATCTTATATCGGCGAGACAACTGATGTGCCAACTCAGTTAGCTGAACCAGGATTACCATTTTCATTGGTATTTAGGGTTGAGCCGGGCATGGAAGACTCATTGATTCTTATTGCGAGTGCTTACGAGGCAGCATCTAAGAGGCGTATTAGTCCCCCACAATTTGGTCCAATTGGTAGATAAGTTGGCTTAAAATATTTTTATAAATGGTGATATGAATGAAATTGATGAACTATAAAACTGTTTTTTTTAAATATTTGATCGTTGCTATTCTTAGTTGCATTAGCATGGCAAATTATGCTCAATATAATACGAAATATGGCGATGAAAAATATGAGCCCCGCTTAGGCCAATCTGGTAAAGATGTCATTTGGTTACCAACGAATACTGATTTAGTAACGCAAATGTTGCGTACTGCTAAAGTATCTGCTAATGACATTGTTTATGACCTTGGGGCTGGCGATGGCAAAATTGCTATTGCAGCGGCAAAAGATTTTGGAGCAAAGGCATTTGGTGTTGAATTCAATCCTGAGATGGCGAGTTTGGCACAGCGCAATGCAGATCGTGCTGGGGTAGGTGAGCGGGTAAAAATCATCAATGGTGATATTTTCAAAGAAGATTTTTCATCGGCAACCGTTTTAACGCTCTATTTGTTGCCTGAGTTAAATCTACAGTTAAAGCCCATAATTTTGAATATGAAACCTGGCACAAGGGTAGTCTCGAATTCCTTTCATATGGGAGATTGGGAGCCTGATGTGGAGATTGGTAATCCTACTCGGGCTTACTATTGGGTAGTGCCTGCAAAGATTTCCGGTACTTGGGGTGTTTATGGCGTGCACCCAACGCAAAAAGCCACATTGCAACTCGTGCAATACCAACAGCGCGTGGGGGGCACCTTAACCTTCGATGAAAAAATTTATCCTATTATGAAACCAAGCCTTGAAGGTGAAAAATTCAAATTTAGTTTTCAAGATAAAGATCAAATTATTCATGATGTTGAACTTAATATGACTGGAGATACTGCGTCAGGCTTTGATCGTTTTGATTATAAGACTAGCAAATTAGTAGGTAAAAAAGAAAAATAGTGATCAATGTTGAAAGATTATTTTTCCAAGGATGGTAACTCAGAAGCACCTGGCTTCCAGCTACAAATAATATCTGGGTCCAATTTGAGGATTTTCTTGTTTTTGTTAGGGTAATTAATTCTGCTCAATAAGTCTCGAATCACATTGAGATGTGCTAATTTTTTATTATTCGCATGAATCATTTGCCACGGCGCTGCCATGTTATTTGTTTTTAACAACATACTATTTCTATATTTACTATAGGCGCCCCATTTTTTTTGAGCCACTTCATCAATTGGACTAGACTTCCATTGTTTTAGAGGATTTTTTCTTCTATCCAATAAACGTTCCGCTTGTTCTTTTTTAGAGATATCCAAATAGTATTTGATGATGGTAATACCATCATCAACCAACATGGTCTCAAATATATTGACAGTTTTCATGAAGCGTTGATAATCAGGTTCTGTACAAAATCCCATAATGGGTTCAACACCAGCTCTGTTATACCAACTGCGGTTAAAAAAGACCAATTCACCATTTGCGGGAAGATGACTTATGTAGCGCTGAAAATACCACTCGCCTTTTTCATGATAAGAAGGTTTACTCAGCGCTACAACATGCGTTTCTCTAGGGCTTAAGTATTCCACAATACGTTTGATAGAGCCATCTTTACCTGCAGCGTCACGTCCCTCAAAGATCACTAGAACACGTTTTTTATTTTCGATAACATATTTTTGCATTTTTACTAGTTCTATTTGGAGTTCTAGTAAAAGTTCAGCATCGTTTTTTTTGGGAGGATTCATATGAGACCTTGGTTGTCATGCGATTAATTAGCTTTAGTATCTACCAATCAACTCATTCAATCAATAACATTTATTTTCGCAAAGGGAAATGTAATGATTTATAGATTTGGAAAAAGGACCTCAGTAAAGCCAAATTTTGTCATATCCTCAATTTGCATCGGGTAGAGTATTCCTAGCAAATGATCACATTCGTGTTGCACCACACGTGCATGAAAGCCACTTACCGTGCGATCAATGATTTGACCATGAGCATCAAGACCCTGATATCGAATGTTTTCATAACGAGGAACGAAGCCGCGCAGGCCAGGAACCGAGAGGCAACCTTCCCAGCCACTCTCTTGAAGAGAGTTGAGTGGAGTAATGACAGGATTAATCAAAATCGTTTCTGGAATTGGTAATTCGTTTGGGTAACGCTCATTTTTCTCAAAGCCAAAAACGACAATTTGTAAGGAAATACCAATTTGTGGTGCTGCAAGTCCAGCGCCATTCGCATCTTTCATGGTATCTAGAAGATCTTGAATGATTCCTTGGATTTCCGGCGAAGCAATGGTCTCTGCAGTAACTTGAATTGCTTGTTGGAGTAAAAGGGGTTCACCCATTTTGAGTATTGGTTTGATTGTCATGAGTTATTCTAGTTCAGTCATCGAGGCATAGTTTAAATAATGGTGTGCTTGATCAGGTGTAGTCGATAACCAATCATGAAATACATGAGGCTTTAGACACACAATGGTTCTTTTTTCTTCATCTGGGCGATGAAAATTTTTCATGAAAGGATGCTCATCCGCATTGATGGTGATCAGTGAAAAGCTCGTGATGATTTCGCCACTCGATTCATCTTTCCAGGTATCCCAGATGGTTGCAACTCCCAAAGGTTCTTTATTGCTTGACGATATTGCCGTGCGAACGGATTTACCAGTTAAATAAGAAGGTTCATAAAAATGGTCCATTAAGGCAATACCAAAGCGTCTTGATTTCCAAGCAGTCCGATAGGAGGGCTTTTCAGCGATAGTTTCCAATCGAGCATTGTAGGTATGCTTTTGAATTTTGCGATCTTTGGACCAATGCGGAATTAATCCGAACTGAGCTAAACCACAAGCAACTCTTCCAGATTGATTACTTTTGATAATCAAAGGAGCAACATATCCCGGAAAAGCTTCTGCTGGATACGGGTTGGGTAGTTCAACATCAAAGTTCTTTTTGACCCAAACTTGATTGTATGTAGAAGCAAAACTAATACACATAGAAGTTATTGAAAAAAAGCAAGAGCTTCAGCGAGAAGTTCTTCGGGAGCTTCCTCTGGAATGTAGTGACCGCTATTCAACGTTTTTCCAGAAACGTTTGCTGCGACTTTACGCCAATCATTCAGTGGCGAGAAACATGCATTGACTAAACCATGTTCACCCCAAAGTACTCGAAGTGGCATCTGGAGTTTTTTGCCAGCAGTGATATCAACTCGGTCGTGGTCAAGGTCAATTGTCGATGCAGCACGATAATCCTCACACATGGCATGCACACAAGAGGGGTCTTGCATGGCACTCACATATTCGTTCCAGCAATCCTTGGCAAAAATATCAAGACCAGCATATCTACCACCCATAAATTGTTTGAGGAAAAATTCCGCATCGGCGCTAATCATTGTTTCTGGTATGGGAGCTTTTTGAATTAAGAAAAACCAATGCCAATAGCCCCGTGCAAATGCCATGCTGGTTTGTTCGTACATAGCCAGAGTTGGAGAGATATCGAGCACCATGACTTGTTGCACACATTCTGGATAATCAGCGGCGAGTCGATGTGATACCCGACCACCACGGTCATGACCTAGCAGATGAAACTCGTTATAGCCTAAATGCCTCATCAACTCAACTTGATCCATGGCCATGGAACGTTTTGAGTAATTCGAATGATCTGTATTCCCCAAAGGTTTAGAGGATTCTCCATAGCCACGCAAATCACTTGCAATGACAGTAAAACGTTCGCTCAATTGGGGAGCAGTAAGGTGCCAAATTGCTTTGCTTTGTGGAAAGCCGTGAAGCAGAAGAAGAGGGGGCCCATTTCCCGCCTTTTGATAAGAAATTGTAATCTCACCATCAGTCGGATGGAAATACGTGAATTGGCTGGAAGTAAATCCGGGTAACAGGTGAGCCATGATGAATCCTTTTATTTGATGAGGGTAGCCACAACATGATGATGCCATAATATGAATTGAATTCAAGGACGAGCTTCATCAGTGTTCAAAATACAAAGAATAGTCAGCAGTGGAAGGATTTTTACCTTGAAGATTCAGGTTATATTTAGAAACTTTGAGGATTAGATCCGTTATATTGGTGTTATCCAAGGAGTAAATCAGATGAATGATCTATCAAATGCGGAAATCGTTGCGCTAGTATATGAGCAGTGGCAACAGTATTTTGCGCCACTCAATTCGAATGCATTAGCGGCACTTTACGCCGAGGATGCCATACTGTTTGGGAGTCGGATTCCACCATACATTGGGAGAGTAGCGATTGAGTGCTACTTTGCGAACCTAACGCCAGGTTTATATACCGGTGTTGTATTTACACCTGAGTATATAAAAAGAGTTACTCCAGATGTCATCAGTATCGCTGGTAGCGCTAGCTTTCAGCGTTTGGAGCAACGCCCCTTAGAACTCCGAATTACGCATATTTTGGTTCGAAGAGAGAACCAATGGCAGATTGTCAGTCACCATGTCTCACCAAAACAAAACTTATGAAGGGTCACCGAATAAGTTTTTCAGAGAATCTATAGAGGATTGACCAGTCTTTTTCTGAGGTTGCGTGGGTGTGTATTCATCTTTGATATTGTCTTCCCAAAATGACTTGGGGCTTGGATCCCGACTCATTTTTTCAAAAATCCAAAGTGGTACACCCTTATAAGCCAGGGTGCTGACGTTTTCAAAACGGATATCTAATTGTTTTTCTTGCGGATCATATTCGATATAACGAATCGATCCGCTTGTAAACTTTTTGATCATTTTTTGATAGGAGCACCTGGTTGTTTCATTGGGTGGGCTTTAGCAAAGGCGTCTAAGCTTAGACAGTGATCAGCAATTTTGACCAATTGTGGTGCATGACTTAGATCAGCGCCAAATAAGCGTGCGCCAATCACATGGGAGCATAAGGAGAAATCAGCAATTGACACTTCATTGCCTAAAGTAAATTGACCAAAAAGCCCCTCATTATGAAGACGTGCTTCAATCGCAAGACTACCCTCATTAAACCAATGCTGAGCCCATGCGGCTTGACCAGCTTCATCTTGACCGTAGTTCTTGTTTAAAAAGCCACGAATCCTTGGCACCACTAATGGGTGAGTGTCAGCAACAGTAATCAAGGAGATGGATCGTAAGTAGGCTTGTTCATAAGCATCTTTTGGCAAAATCGGACGATTTGGCCAAACCTGTTCGAGGTACTCAAGAATTGCCATTGATTGCGTAATTTTTCGATCATCATGCTCCAAAAGAGGAATGACATGTTGCGGATTGAGCTTGTGATAGTCTTCTGAAAATTGATCACCTTCAACTAAATTAATAATCTTTTCAGTAAAAGGAATCTCTTTGTAATACAGTGCAGATCTGACACGATAAGCTGCTAAAGAACGCCAAAATCCATAGAGTGTGACTGACATCAAAATTCTCCCGTGATTGTTTTAGTGATATAAATACATTATGCATGAGAACTCGGTCATCTTTTCGGGATGAGTTAGGTGAGTATATAAATATGAATGGACAGACAATGAAATCACACCTTATGAAAACCCTGATGATCCTTAGCGGATTTTTTCTACAAAGCCTTGTTTATGCGCAAGGATCCATTGAACTCTTATGGTATGGTCAGTCCGCATTTAAAATCACGACGCAAGCTGGTAAGGTGATTATGATTGATCCATGGATTTTAAAAAATCCGGTCACACCACCAGAGCTTAAAAATTTAGAGAAGATTGGCAAAGTGGATCTTATTTTAGTGACGCACGCGCATTGGGATCACATGGCAGACGGCCCTGAAATCGCCAAAATGAATGATGCGCCACTTTATGGTCCAGGAGATTTAAATCAAACCTTCATGAATCTTGGTATTTTGCCGGCTAAGCAATTACCTCGAATGAATAAAGGAGGCACGATTGCGCCTTTTCCAGGGGTGAAGATTTCGGCAGTTCATGCTGAGCATTCATCGACCTACGTTTGGCGAAATCCTCAAACAGATAAAGATGAAAGTCACCCAGGCGGCGAGCCTCTTGGCTTCATTATCCAACTCGAGAATGGCTTTACGATTTACCATGCAGGTGATACCGATGTATTTACCGATATGGGATTAATTCAGAAAAGATATCGTCCAGATTTAGTTTTATTGCCAATTGGAGGTAACTTTACGATGGATCCTAAAGGTGCAGCTTTAGCAATTAATGATTATTTAAAGCCTAAATTTGCGATTCCGATGCACTATAAGACAAACCCTTTTAATATTGGCACTCCTGAGGAGTTTATTGCTGCTCTGGGCAAAACAAAAACGCAGGTGAAGGTGATGAAGCCAGGAGATACCTTAAAGTTTTAATTATTTGAAAAGTGAGCATTCATTACAAAGAGCATAACGAATTTTCACTATCCAGTTATAACTTCCGACTACACTTGTCACTTAATCATAAAAAAGGATGACTTAATGAAAAAATTAATTATTGCTTCGATGTTGGTGGCGATAGCTAGCATGAGTCCAGTAATGGCACAAAATAAACCACAAGCAATTATTGCAGTCGATGCGGGCCCCGGCATGGTAAAGGCCCTGGAAGGTGTGCAGTTTCAAGGGAAATTTAAATCCATTGATTCTAAAACACGTAAAGTAGTCATCGTTGGGCCAGAAGGTCGCGAATTAGAAGCCATTTTAGGTGATGAAGTAAAAAACTTTGACAAAATTAAGGTGGGTGATATTGTGACCCTGAGTATTCTTAAAGTCATCGTATCTGACGTTAAAGTCATCAGCAATGGCATTAAAGAAAGACAAGAAACAATTACTTACTCAAGAGCACAGACTGGTGAAAAGCCAGCTGGCATCATTGAGCATCAAGTCAAGATTGTTGCTGACATTATGGCGATCAATACGAAAGACAATGTCGTCACTCTGAAGGGGCCTTACAAAACAGTCCAAGTTGCGGTTGGTCCAGATGTACTCAAAGGTGTTAAGGTTGGAAATCAAATTGAAGCAGTGATCACGCAAAACATCGCCGTTCAAGTTACAGCACCACCTGCAAAGTAATTGATCAAGCTTTCCATCAAAAAGAACCTTGGGGTTCTTTTTGATTGCTTTGAAAATATCTTTGATAGCGTTTAAAATCAAAATATGCTGAATTTACTTTCCCTACGGTTATTTCTCTTCGCTGTTTCTATGTTGTGCATCACTCCCCAAGGGATTGCTGGAGAGTTATCTGAGCTCATGAGTCAAGGTAATACTGTTTTATTGATGCGTCATGCATATGCGCCAGGGATTGGCGACCCACCTAACTTTAAAATCAATGATTGTTCGACTCAAAGAAATTTGAATCAAGATGGTATTAACCAAGCAAGGCGAACTGGTAATTGGTTTCGATCAGAAGGGCTTGCTCAAGCAAAGGTCTATTCGAGTCCTTGGTGTCGGTGTATTGATACAGCAAAGCTATTTAACTATGGTTCCCCTGAAATAATCGATGCATTAGCGTCTACATTTAATGAACAAGATTACTCTGCTCCAGCAAGAAAAAATTTAATCGAGTGGTTACAAATTCATATGAAGAAGTCAGATCGTAAGCCATTAATCATGGTTACCCATCAAGTGAATATTTTGGCATATACCGGCATTAATACGAGTTCGGGAGAAATGGTTTTGGTTCAAGTTAACCAAGACGGAACAGCCAAGGTATTAAAAGTCTTCATGCCCCAATAGTCCGTTAATATAAATCGGACTCCTTGGTGAAGTTGGAATATCATAGAGGTATCACATCGGTTGGGTGAGACATATTAAGGAGTACGTCATGACAGAAGTCAAAAAATCATTTTCTTCAAGTATTAAAGAAGCACTAGCAAAAAAACAAGCAGCAGCGCATCCAGAATCCAAAGATGGAAAAAGCGATGCTAAATCGGCAAAAAGAACACCTCCTCCCGTTGGAGCAGGTAAGGTCATGAAAAAAGCAGCTGGACGAGGTCGTTAAAAGGCATTCTTACCTGAACTAGTTTCGTGATGACATTATTAACTCCGGCTAGCATTGGTTCGTTAACCATTAAAAACCGTGTCATTATGGCGCCGATGACGACTCGTCTGGCGACTGAAGATGGGTATGTCACGGATGCTTCGATTGCTTACTTTTGTGCACGCGCACGAGGTGGTGTTGGTTTAATTACCGTTGAGATGGCTTCCCCTGAAATTGAAGGCCGACACCGTGCCCATGAACTTGGTATTTATGGTGATCAATATCTTCCTGGTCTTACCCGTTTAGTTGATGCTCTGCATGCTAGTGGGGCTAAAGCATCTATACAGCTTGGTCATGCAGGTGGTCACACACGAAAAGATATCTCTGGATTAACGCCCCTAGCACCATCAGCTTTACCACATGATGTCTATGAAGTAACGATGCAAACGATCATGCCGGATGAGATTTCGCAAGAACGCATTGCGCAAACGGTACAAGCTTTTGTGAATGCAGCGCTCAGGGCTCAAAAAGCTGGCTTTGACTGTATAGAGATTCATGGGGCGCATGGGTATTTGCTATCACAGTTTTTATGCCCCGCAGAAAATATACGTGACGACGAATATGGTGGATCGATACAGAATCGATTGCGTATCTCGCTTGAAATTATTCATGGAATTAAAGCAGCTGCACCAAATTTTCCATTGATATACCGATTAAATGTTGATGATTTATTTCCGGAAGGTTTGCAGTTTAGTGAAGGTTTTGAGATGGCTAAAATTTTAGCCAATAGTGGCATAGATGCAATCCATGTTACAGCTGGGCATTACAAATCACTGCCATCGGCCGAGCGGATGATTCCGCCAATGTACTATCCCGAGGCTACATTTGCAAATTTCGCTAAAGAAATTAAACAAGTAGTTGATATCCCAGTGATTACCGTTGGAAGACTTGGTAATCCAGTCATTGCGAATCGTTTGTTGGAAGAGTCTCAAGCTGATTTTATTGCTTTAGGAAGACCCTTGTTGGCTGATCCCGATTGGGTTAACAAAGCTGCTGCCGCACAACCGATACGCCCGTGTCTTGCTTGTAATACCTGTGTGAATGAAATGCGCGGTGGTAAACAATTAGGTTGTTTAGTAAACCCGGCAGCTGCGCATGAACTTAAGTATCCCAACTTAACACCGAAGATACAGGGCGAGCGCATTGCGATTATTGGGGCTGGCCCAGCTGGTTTGTCCTATGCAGCCATCGTATCGACCAAAAATGAGGTGACTATTTTTGATCAGAGCCCTGAAGTTGGGGGAGCCTGGCTCTATGCTTCAAAGGCCCCGAGATTTCAGGAAGTAAAAACGAATCCAGCAGCATTTCACTATTTCTTGGAACAACTCCGGCAAACTTGCAAGATACAAGGAGTACATTTTCAAATGGGTATTCACCTAGAAGTGAATGATTCACGATTAAATGGTTTTGATCGTATCGTGATTGCTACCGGAGCAAAGTACCGCTTTGGACTATCTTGGCTAATGAACATATTGCTCCACCCCACGATTTCTAACGCACCTTGGATGCAACGCATATATTCATCTGACGCACTTAAAAATATCTTGTATTACAAGGCGCGAGTATCGCAATTGCCTACCTGGATCATCAAGCAAAAAGTTGCACCTAAGGTGCATGTGATTGGTGATGCAAAAACACCGGGTAAGAGTGATAGTGCCATTCAAAATGCTTTTTCTCTGGCATTGCAGGAGCCATGACAATCTATCTGGATATGATAAGCTAGTTCTTATAAATAAAAATAGAAGGGGACACACATGAAGAAAATCATACTGTTGCTTTGTTTTATTCTTGCTTCATTGCATGCCCAGAGTCAAAGTATCTATCCAGAAAAAAACGTCACGATCATTGTGGGATTTCCTCCGGGAACCGCGACTGATACTGTGGCACGGATTATTGCCGAACGATTTGCGGTGAAGTTTGGCAAACCTTTTATTATTGATAATAAGCCTGGACAGGGTGGTAGTTTGGGGGCGGGAGCTGCAGCAATTACACCCCCAGATGGATATACCTTATTGCTAAGTGCGACTGCACCATTTGCGACCAATCCTCATTTGTATAGCAAACTCAATTACGACTCCAGAAAAAGTTTTGCCCCGATTGGTTTAGTAACTTGGTTACCTTACGTGATGGTGACTAATCCCAAATCAGGTATCAATAGTATGCAAGATTTAATCGATAAAGCAAAAGCTGAACCGGATAAATATACCTATGCATCGATCGGTAATGGTGCTACCACACATCTTTTGATGAGTATGTTTACTAGTCAGGCCGGGATTAAGATGGTCCACGTTCCTTATAAAGGTAGTTCACAATCGCAAACGGATGTGATTGCAGGTCAGGTAGATGTGACTTTTGATACGGTACTAACTTTGCAACCACACATTAAAGCAGGAAAATTAAAAGCATTAGCGACCGGCGGACTCACCCGAACTTCCTTTTTGCCCGATGTGCCAACCGTGGATGAAATTGGACTCAAAGGATTTAACGGTGGCGCATGGTTAGGCTTGTTTGCCCCAGCGGGAACACCTAAAGCCATTGTTGAGCGACTGCATAAAGAGTTAAATCTCACCATGCAAGATCCCGAGGTTCTTAAAAGATTACAAGGCTTAGGTGCAGAAACATTGCTCAGTAAAAATCCTGCCGAATTTGAAGAGTTTATTCAAAATGAGTACGTCAAATGGGGGCAGCGTGTAAAAGAGTCTGGGGCAAAGATTGAATGAGTAACTCGGTGTTGTATGGGTTAAAAGCTGGTGAAAATTTTAAATATCACGAGCACGACAATGGCCTTAAATATTATCGATATGATTATTTTGAGATCCATGATGATATAGATGCTTGTCCACAATCCTACTTAATCAAACAATTACCCAATATCACCAATCCGCTGCATTTTCATACGCAAAACCAATTTCAGGTATTTATTGAAGGATCGGGTAACTTTGGTCGGCATGAAGTTAAGCCCTACGTTGTGCATTATGCGGGAGCATATACTGGTTATGGACCGATCATTGCTGGCAATCAAGGCTTGCATTACCTCACCTTAAGAAGCAGTCGTGACTTAGGTGCCAAGTTTTTACCAGCGCAAATGGAGTTCTTTAAAAAGGGCCCTAAACATCATTACACTTCACCATCGATTCCAGAAGACTCTCAAGCAAAGCTTGATCAATTACAACAAAGACAACTGCACTGGATTCATCAAGATGTTCAAAGTGGCCTGGGGGTTGGCGAATTAAAGCTGCCAAAAAATGACGTATTTATGCTGGAGATACCCCAAAATGTTGCAGGCATTTTTATGATTGTGATGCAAGGATACTTGATTGAAGAGGATCATTGCTTAAGAAAGAATGAGAATGTATACCTGAGTCGTGACGAAAAGAGTCATCAGTTAAAGACAAGTGATCATGCTGCGCAAATATTAATATTGCACATGCCTCTCAAAGATCAAGCTTATGAAGTGAGCGCAGAGTAAAAGCGTTTGGTGGATTGCAAGGACATTAGCGCTAGCACCGATCAAGTCATTGGATGACTAACAGGAAAAGGTTTAATCGAACCTTTTCCACACACCGGTAGCAAATCCCACTGGTTTTTCTCCAACGCATAATTGACCATTTAAAAAGACCATACTTTTGGTGATTTTGGTCACAATCGGGGAGAGCTCAACAATGTCGCCGAGTTGCACTGCATCCACAAAGTTGTAATTAAATTGAATCGTCGCCGTTGCTTTGGTACCCGTGCTATGGCGGGCAAATGCGCCAAAGGCGCGGTCGGTAAACGTCATGAGAGCACCACCTTGAACAACGCTTCGCAAGTTTTTATGTTTAACACCAGTGGGGAAGAGAAAGTGCATTTGAGGGCCATCCGTTTTAAAGAAAAAGGGACCCGCAATTTGCATAAATCCTTCATCAGAAAAAGTTTCCCAGCCTAGGGCTGTGTATTGCGAGATTAATTGTGTATCAGTCATAAGGAGGAGATAAAATCAGTTAAACTTTCGTTGTCAAAGTATAACATTCGAAATTTACTAGAAAGATGATCAAGCATGATGCCAATGATTCGAGGAATTTTTATCTGTGTCATATTGTGTTTGAGCTTGAAAACTTACGCTGCACAAATTTATGTGACTGATTATGCCTCTGAAGCACAGGCAAAGGTTTATGTAACCAATTACCAGTCAGAGGCGAACTGTATTGTGTATGAGACAAAATATCAATCGGATACAGGATCTGGCGTTTGGTATTTTACGAACCACAAAAGTGATGCTAGGACTATTATTCATTACACCAAATATAAATCTGAGGCAGATTTAATTGTGCACTTTACAAAGTATAAATCCGAAGCGAGATGCCGCTATTAAAGGAATTTAAAAAAGCTTTTTTAAATTTTTTAGAATCTTTATTACAATAAACTTTATAAAATAAAAGTAAAAAAATAAATTGGAGATACTATGACTCATATGTACGACATCCACGCTGGTGGAAAAGAGATTCATCCTGCGGAAAACTTCACTTGGCCTGGTAATAAAAAAATTGGTATTGTGTTTCGTATGGCTTATGAGTGGTGGTCTGACGGCCATTGGCCTGGAATTGGTCCCATGGGCAATCCCTTGAAAGGTGGTATACCTGACTTAAACGCCATTGGTTGGGCAGAGTATGGACACCGCAGGGGTGTCCACCGCGTACTCGAAATTTTTGAGCGACATCATGTCAAAGCTTCTATCTTGGTTTGTGGAATCATGGCAGAGCGTTATCCATCGGAAGTCAAGGCAATTGCTGATTTAGGCCATGATATTGTGGCGCATTCTTACGCGATGGATGTTATTCCTGCTTATTTAGATGAGCAGCAAGAAGTCGATAATATTCGTCGTACAACCGATTTAATTGCAAATGTCATTGGCGTAAGACCTAAAGGATGGATTAGTCCGAGAAGTACGCCTAGTCCTAAAACAGCAAGGTTATTGGCTCAGGAGGGATATATGTGGCATAGCGATACCCTGAATGATGATTTACCATATAAAGTCGATTTTGGTGATTGTTCCATTGTTGCAGTACCAGGCACGATGGAAGTCAATGATTTACCTTTGTTCATGCGGCATGGACAACCACCACGAGCCATGGTGGAGATCTTTGAAGATTGGTTAGAGTATGTGCGAGTTTGGGAAACAAGGGCGATTAAGATTGACCCCACAGTACATGCGCATGTATTTGGTAGACCAGCTGGAGCCGGGGCTTTTCAAAACATTTTAGAAATTGCTACCAAAGCAGATGATGTTTGGATTGGAACACGCTCAGAAATGGTCGAACATTTCTTAGCCAGCCTTAAGCAATGAGTAGTGCATATGAAACTTGTAAATGGCATATTAGCCGTACTTTTTTTAACTGGATTACAAGCACCAATAGTTGCTCAAACCTATCCCAATAAACCGATCCGCTTAATTGTGCCATTTGAGGCAGGAGGGACCTCGGATACGACAGCACGGTCTATGGCTGTGAAGTTAGAAAAAGCTTTGAACACATCCATTGTGGTAGAAAATCGCGCAGGGGCTAATGGTGCTATCGGCGCGATTGCAGTGAAAAATGCTGCACCCGATGGCTATGTTTTGTTGCATACAACACCTGCATTTTTAATCAATACGGTTGCGAATAAAAGTATTGGCTATGATGTGTTTAAAGACTTTACGCCGATTACGATGATGGGCACCGGCACCGGTTATGTCATGGTGATTAATCCAGCATTAAAAGCGAATACTCTCAATGAGTTCATCGCCTACGCAAAAGAAAAGAAAAATGGTGTCAATTTTTCATCTCCGGGTGTCGGTAATGCACTTCATGTCGCGAGTGAGGTATTTGCCAATCGGGTTGGGATAGAGACCTTGCATATTCCTTTTAAAGGAACTCCAGGAGCTCTTGCGGCAGTAGTTGCTGGTGATGTCGACTTTATGATTATGCCGCCTACGATTGCCCATTCTTATGTGAACTCTGGACGAGTGAAAGCCGTTGCATTTACGGGACAAAGTCGTTCGCCAGACTTTCCAACTGTACCAACATTTAAAGAGTTAGGACTCAATGATTTAATTATTGCAGGTACATGGCTAGGTTGGTTTGCACCAGCCAACACACCTAAAGAAATCAGGTATAAAATTCAAACGACGATGCGTCAAATTCTGCAAGAGTCTGATATGAAATCTTTGATGCAAAAAGATGGCTTTGAAATTGATGGTCGAAGCCCAGAAGAATTTGATTTGTTTTTAAAATCTGAAAATAAAAGATTAAATGAAGTTTTAAAAACAATTAAATTAAATTAAAAGAGATAAAGAAGAACACATGACAAACATATCAAATTCCTTTCCTTCCCAAGAGCTTGCCACTTTCGCTGCCAATTTACAAGCGAATACAATTCCACAAGACGTTTTTCTGAAGGCTGAGGATTTACTTGTGGATTGGGTTGGGTCTACGCTTGCTGGTAAGGGGGCTCGTGCCATTGAAATTATCAATCGTTTCACCAAACATATGGGGCCAGCTTCAGGTGCCTCTGAAGTACTGATTGATCGCACCAACACAACACCTTATTTTGCTGCGATGGTCAATGCTGCTGCCTCCCATGTTGTTGAGCAAGATGATGTGCATAATGCATCGGTATTTCATCCAGCAACAGTGGTGTTCTCACCCGCATTAGCTGTAGCCCAATCGATTCAGGCCAGTGGTGAAGAGTTCCTGGTTGCCTGTATTGCTGGCTATGAAGTTGGTATTCGGGTTGGGGAGTTTTTAGGGCGCTCGCATTACAAAGTATTTCACACGACGGGAACCGCTGGCACCATTGCGGCTGCTGCTGCGGTAGGGCGCCTATTAAAATTAACCCCTGAGCAGATGTTGCATGCATTTGGATCTGCGGGCACACAAGCGGCAGGCTTATGGGAGTTTTTAAAAGATGCCGCAGACTCCAAGCAGTTACATACTGCGCATGCTGCAGGAGCAGGTTTGACCGCTGCGTACCTAGCTAAAGATGGTTTTACAGGGGCTAAAAAGATTTTAGAAGGCTCTCAAGGAATGGCTGCAGGAATGTCAAGCGACGCTGATGTGACAAAACTCACCGATCGTTTAGGAAAGCGTTGGGCGTTAGTGGAGACATCGTTTAAATACCATGCCTCATGCCGCCACACGCATCCTGCAGCAGATGCTCTATTACAAGTGATACAAAATCATCAACTTAAGCCAGAGGACATTGTTGAGGTAAAAACCTTGGTTCATCAAGGAGCGATTGATGTTTTAGGACCTGTCGTCAATCCAACTACCGTGCATCAATCAAAATTCTCGATGGGCACTGTCTTAGCATTAGCCGCACAGTATGGCTATGCGGGACTCAATGAATTTGAGCGCTACTTTAATCATCCTCAGATCAAAGAACTGTGTTCCCGAATCTCAATGGAATTAGATCCTGAAGTCGATCATGCATATCCAGCCCGCTGGATTGGTAAAGTCATTGTTAAAACTCAAGACGGTCGAAGCCTGCATGGTCGAGTGGATGAACCTAAAGGTGATCCAGGGAACACCTTATCCCGAGCTGAGATTGAAGAAAAGGCGATTCGTTTAGCACTTTTTAGTGGAGCGGCCACAGAAGCAGAAATGAAAACTCTTTTCACCCAACTGTGGAACATCACCAAGATGCAGAAAGTACAATCTTTACTGAAAGTCTAAAGAATCTAATCATAGAATGAAAAGGTTTTCCCTTAACATTAGATATGCTACCATCCACTTGTTGGGGTATCTTGTTTTCAGAAATCTGTTTTGATGATTTTGTCTAAGAAATGATCAAATTGAATACCTTTGTTTTTCGCTCCCTTTTTTATTCTGGATGCTTTTGTACTAGATACATTCGATGAGGCCTGATATGCAAAATAAAATTTTTACATCCTGGTTGCCCCTGCTTGCGGTATACACTTTACTCCTTACAGGATGTGTGTCAGCTGAAAAATATAACAAGATGATCAACCAATGGGTCGGCGTTGATGAAAATACATTAGTTGCTACTTGGGGAGCACCAACAAGTCAATACCAGACAGATCAAGCAAAGTATTTGACCTATGAAAAAGTGCAGCAACACACTGTTCCGGCAACACCTTCTTCAGTCCAAGTGATTCAGCAGGGGGATGCTGTTTTTACAAGACCGATTCCTGGCACACCTGGATACTCGTATACAAGTGAATGCAGAACAACCTTTACCCTGCAAAATAAACGCGTCGTCAATGTCAATGCCAGTGGCAATTCGTGTGTTTTATAGTTGGCTTGGCAGGGGTTGTAAAATAAGTGCATGTCTGAACTCATTCAATTAAAACAAATTGTCCTCATCAGTGCCCTGGTACTGGCTAGTATCCTTGGTTTTGTGATGCAAAGAACACAGTTTTGCTCGATGGGAGCCATTAGCGATGTTTTTGTGATGGAGTCTTGGCATCGGGCACGTCAGTGGTGTGTTGCATTGGCGATTGCCGTTATGGGGACTAGTTTTTTATATGTTGGTGGCTGGATTGATATCCATCAAACCATCTACACAAACTCTAAATTATTATGGCTGTCGGCCCTTATTGGGGGACTTTTATTTGGGATTGGCATGTCCATTGCCTCTGGCTGCGGTGCTAAAAATCTTGTTCGTCTTGGGGGTGGAAGCCTGAAGTCATTGATTGTTTTACTCGTGGTTGGTATTTTTGCGCAAATGACCCTGCGAGGTATATTTGGTGTTTTGCGTGTGAGCACGGTCGATAGCGTGTTTATGCAACTTCCGACCCATCAAGATTTACCATCCTTATTGAGTCAAGTGTTGCCCTTTTCAGTCTTGGTTTTATCACTCATCTTAAGCCTTCTTTTTGGAGTGGTTTTGTTAGCTTTTGCGTTTAAAGATAGCCAATTTCGAAAGCATGGCCAGTGGTGGGTGAGTGTAGTTGTTGGTTTGGTGATTGTTGGATTTTGGTATGTATCAGGATATCTAGGATTTGTACCTGAAGACCCCAATACCCTAGAGCCCCTTTTTATCGCCACTAATAGTGGTCGCATGGAAAGTGCCTCTTTAGTCGCGCCAATGGCCTACCTATTAGATTATTTAACTTTGTTTAGTGATACCTCTAAAACATGGAGCTTTGCGATGGTCATTGCACTTGGGATTGTGGCTGGGTCAGCCATCAGTGCAGTGCTTCGCGGACAGTGGCGACTGCAAGGTTTTTCAAGCACTGTGGATACCCTCAATCACCTCGTAGGTGCGGCATTGATGGGGATTGGTGGTGTGACTGCTTTGGGATGTACGTTTGGACAAGGCTTAAGTGGTATGTCCACGTTAGCCTTATCTTCGTTTATTGCTGTTGCTGGGATGATTTTAGGCGTATTTTTAGGTCTACGCTATTTAGAAAAATCGGCTTAAACACCTTTTTCTTTAAACCAAGCCGTCGCCTTATCCCAACCATCAGCTGCCGCTGCAGGCAAATAACTTGGACGATAGTCTGCATGGAAGGCATGACCTGCTTGAGAGTAAAGCACAAATTCAGATTGTTGCGCTGCGCGATTGGTTTTTAGTTTCACTAAAGTATCTTGCATGTTCGCAACCGTCGCCACAGAAATACCTGTATCTTTGGCACCATAGAGACCTAATACAGGTGCTTTTAATTGTGCGGCAAGATCGATTGGGTGATTCGGGAAGTTCGCGGATTGAGCTCCAGTTAAACGACCATACCAAGCAACACCTGCTTTAAAGCTTGGTAGTGTTTCGCAAGCGAGCCAAACAATACGACCACCCCAGCAAAAACCATTAATTCCAACACGTGACATATTGCCGCCATGTTCTTTGGCCCAGTTGAGCGTTTCTTTGACATCGGTCATGACTTGTTGATCTGGCGTTTTTGCTACGATATCACTCTGAATTTGCGCAATCGTTGCAATTTGTTGAGGATTGCCTGCACGGTAAAAGAACTCAGGGGCGATCGCTAAGTAACCCAGTTTGGCAAAGCGACGCGCCACATCAGCAATGTACTCATGCACACCAAAGATTTCGCTCACCACAAGGATCACCGGCAATGGGCCTTTCGCATTTTCAGGCCTAGCAACATAGATCGGCAATTTGGAGTCACCATATGAAACAGTTTCATCAGAGCACTTTAAGCCTTTAAAGTCTGTTTTAATTGCTTGCGCCATGACTGGTGCAGAGGCGATGGCATAGCCAAGTCCACCGAGCGCAGATGTTTTCATAAAATCACGGCGATTAAAAGAAGATTCTTGGATTAAAGCTTGTGTGTCATTAATAAAGTCATTCATATGAGTTCCCCAAAGTAATAATCATTTACTGTAATAAATGTTTCTATCATCATATAATAGGTTTATAAATTGTCTTAAAAAAGCGGTATCTTCTTTTGTCAAACGATTCAGTTGATGATTCGTTTGATAGTGTTCTGAAAAAATATCAACCGCTACAAGGCCAACTTCAGGATGGGTTGAACAAAAACACCAAGTAATTGAATTTAATGATTCAATAAACGCACAGTATCAAATAAGTTACGAATTAACTGTGCCTCAATATGGCGGGTAATGAATACGATTCTGGAATCATGATCATCACTTGGCCATTCTTTTAAGTGCGCTGGCGGGTGAAAGATATGTTGTACGCCTTGCACCACGACTGGCTTGCCAGAAACGTTTACAATCCCCTTCATTCGTAAAAGATCAGGGCCGCGCAGATTGCTCAGCAAGTCAAGAGCGCTAGAAAAAGCCTCCCATGTAAATGGATCCGTAAACCTGAGGGAAAGTGTTTGTATACCAGAATCATGCGCTTGTACAAATTGCCCTAGATATTTGCCACCCCCTGCTGGTTCCCCTAAGAAAGACAGTATTTTGCTCGAGGATTTTGTTGAGGATAAGCCCAAGTTCATCAGTTCTTGCGGAGAAACTTTACCTTGCGTCACAACAATCATTGGCGCAGAAGAGTTCAACTCCCGAATCTCTCCCTCAATTGCTACCATTGCTGAGGCGTCAATTAAATCACTTTTCGTTAAAAAGAGCTTATCGGCAATGGCAATTTGTTTGACGATTTCTTTTTGGGTATGGACCATGATGGGAAAATTCACGACATCGACTAAGGTCACTAAGCCATCAAACCGAAATTGCGCTTCTAATAAAGTATCGCTTACGAGAGTTTGTAGAACCGGTGCCGGATCGGCAAGACCCGTCGTTTCGATAATCACACGGTCAAAATCAAACACTTCACCTACTGAGCGTTTTGCGAATAAATCACGCAGGGTTTCTTGCATATCGGTTCTCACCGAGCAACAAATACAGCCATTTGATAAAAGAGAAATATTTTCTGTCGAGCGCTCAATCAGATCATGGTCAATCCCGATTTCACCTACCTCGTTGATGACCAGCGCAACCCGATTCATTTCTGGGTGACGCACTAATTCAGAAATCAGAGTTGTTTTACCACTACCCAAAAAACCAGTAATGATGGTTACTGGAATTTTGCTCGCAAGTAAGTCCCTCTGAAAATTCATCAATTAAATATTCATCTCCAGGATGTACAGACCACCACCAAAACGATCTACGCCATAGACAATGGCATTTTCATCGACATAGACATCATTAATTTGGATGGCGCCTGCAGGAGAGAGCTTTGGAGCACCTGGAACATAATAGGCAATTTCTTCCACACGGTAAGGATCCGTTGTATCAAACACGCGGATACCACCATTAAAGAAAGTACCGATAATGATCGTGTCGGAGTAAAAAGATCCTGGGACCGGGAGGTTTTCATGCAGATTATGAGCGCCATAGCGACCGCCGCGTTTACTAAAGACCTCGACAGGAGGCATTGGGAAAGTGGAGATGGACAGAGGATTTTTTTCATCACTACTATCAATCACCCAGACTAATTTCGGCCAATCGATCCCATCATCAAACACACACTCATCGCTCACAATCCACAATTTACGATCAAATAAAGGCAGTACTGTATGGATAAAGCCGTTGAGTGGTGGCGAGTGATTCCAATGAGAAACCACTTGAATATTTTTCATATCTGAAATATCTAAAACAAAAGCACCACCATCGATATAGCCTACATATGCGCGGTGAGGCTCACGTGGGAAGACATTCGTATTGTGTACACGATAGCCCGTATCAAACTTTGGGTGACGTGGTGGAGGAGGGGCTGAGTCACCGACGCGCGTACCGGGATACCACCAGCGACCCGCCTCTACAGGATTTCTTGGATCTGACACATCCAAGATGCGATAAAACTGATCATCTAATGGATGAGTAGGTTCAAAATCATCTGAACCAGCAGACATATGAATATATTTGCCATCCACAAACCATAAAGCGTGCACGCCACGAGAAAATGGACCGGAGCAATCAAAGTGGGAGAGTAATTTTGGATGTTCGGGATCGCTGACATCAAAAAGATCGACACCTGCAGGTTTGAGACCCACCGTTTGGGTTTGGTAAGCTACTGCGAGAAGATCTCCCCAAACATCAAGCGAGTTAGATCGGAGTTGCATGTGGGGTAAATCCGTTTGCACAATCAATTTTGGATTTTTTGGATCAGTCACATCTACGCCGGAGAAATTTTTTGGTGCAGACTCGTGCGCCAACCACATGATCCGTCGACCATCTTTAGTGATTTGTAAACCCATGCCTTCACCCAGACCACCAAAGCCACCCAGTTCATGGTGAGCAAGGAGAGTCATATTACGGGAGAGAGTTTGGTCGGCTTTGGCGCTGGCTTGAGGTGCTTGCATAATAGTGTGTCTCTTTATAAAGGTTTAACCTAATTCGTGTTCAATAAATCATGTGCTAGTATATTTTACAAATAAAACACTTGATCATTCAAAAGTACAAAAAATATGGAGATGTCATCTTGAAATTAAGGGATATTATTGCATTATTACAATCATTTAAAAAAACGCAGTTGATGTTTCAACAAGCGCTATTTATATTTGTATTGTTGTTTGTTGGCGTTGTACAAGCACAAAACTTT
Organism: Burkholderiaceae bacterium; assembly: GCA_947448695.1. Lineage (GTDB taxonomy): Bacteria > Pseudomonadota > Gammaproteobacteria > Burkholderiales > Burkholderiaceae > Polynucleobacter. Next base: position 15,934 of record CANFOL010000015.1, on the reverse strand, counting down.
CCATCTCAGCCGATCAAAGAACGCTTTGCTAAATTAGGTGTGCAAGCCGTGCCAACGGGTATGGATGAGAGCAAAAAGTTCCGCGAACTTGAGAAAGTCAAATACGCAAAATTAATTCAAGATAACCATATCAAAGCTGATTAAAAATTCATGTCAACTAGTCCTTTATTACCCCAAGATGCTTTGCAATTAAGTCATATGGGGTTTGCTGTGCATGATATTCAAAAGATGTCATCTTATTACCAAGAAGTACTCGATTTTAAGATCACCGATCAGGGGCAGTTGGGAACTGTTAGTCTCGTCTTTTTAAGTCGTAATGAAAAAGAGCACCATCAGATTGTGATGGCGAATGGCAGACCTGAACAACTTGCCTTTAATCCGATTAATCAGATTTCGTTTCGCGTACCGAACCTTACTTACTTAAAATTATTTCGCAAGAGGGCATTAGCAAACTCTGGCACACATGACTTGGTGAGTATTTGTCATGGCAATGCCTTATCGATTTATTTTCGCGATCCAGAAGGTAATCGGGTTGAGATCTTTTTTGATACTCCTTGGTATTGTGAGCAACCATTACGTGAAGTAGTGGACTTTGATTTATCTGAAGAAGCCATCATGCAAATCGCCTATCAAAGCGCCTCTTCAAGACCAGGCTTTTGTTCAAGGGAAGACTGGTTAGCAAAAATGCATGTCAAAATGAATCCTGGAGAACCACATTGAAACGCTTATCGATTATTTTTTTATGTTTAGGTCTTGGTTTTTCATCCGCACTCTGGGCCCAAAAGCCAGTAGAGTCTAATTGGCCGAATAAGCCGATACGGATGTTATTAGGATATGCGCCTGGTGGTGGTTCTGATATCGTAGCTCGTCTAGTCGCAAAAAGTCTGACCGATCGCTTAGGACAAAACGTCTTGGTGGAAAATCATCCAGGCGCTGGCGGCACCATTGCCACTGATCTTGCTGCAAAAGCAAGTCCGGATGGCTACACGCTGTATTTTGCCCCAAGCGCGCATGCGAGTACTGCCGCGATTCGCCCTAAATTACCATATGATCCTGTGAATGATTTTTCTTGGATCAGCATGGTAACAACCTATCCGATTGCTTTTACCGTCTTACCTGATTCTAAATTCAATAATTTAGCTGAGTTCATACAAGCTGCTAAAAATGAACCAAATAAATATACTTACTCTTCCGTAGGCGTTGGTTCAGCGATGCACTTGGTTGGGGAGTGGACCTTCTCGGAAGCAAAAGTCAACGTCGTGCACGTACCATTTAAAGGCGGTACGCAACCCTTTCAGGAGTTGTTAGGAGGTCGAGTGGATATCATGATTGATACCATGACACTTACAGCATCCTTACTCAAAGATAAGCGCGTCAAACTTTTAGCAACAACCGCCCCCAAAGGAGCAAGTCCGATTGCGAATGCACAAACGGTAGCTGATTTGTATCCAGGAGTGACGTATGAGTCTTGGCTTGGAGTATCTGGACCGCCCAATATGCCACCAGCGATTGTGGAGCGTTTAAATAAAGAGATTCGTGCGATTTCGAATGAGCCAGAATTTAAACAACGTTTAGTTGATTTTGGCGGCAAGCCCTATGCAAGTTCCCCGATGGAATTTAAGGCAAGGGTTGCAAAGGATATTGAAAGCTTATCCAAAGTAGCCCAGCGTCAAAACATCCGCCCTGAATAAATTACTTAGAGCGGGAGTTCAACACCCTTACGGGCAATTCCGCGGGCGGTATATTTAAAAAGTGCTAGTAAAAAGCAGGCAGCAATTGCTAGGCTAATACTATTGCCCGTCCAAAATCCAGCAGCGCCATGGAAGTACTCTGGCACAAACGGAATATGTTGAAACGCCATTAAATATCCACCAAGAAGTCCCACGCCCCACAAAGAGCCCGCATAAATGAGCATTGGCCAAAAGGCGACACGATAACCTCGCAAAATAAATGCAGCGGTTACCTGCAGGGCATCTGCCATTTGATAGATAGCAATAAAGATAAATAATTTATGTGCCATGGCACGCGCTTCTGGTTTGGGAGAATACAGATCGAGTAAAAAATCCTGCAAGAACCAAACCAAGATTCCTAAACAAACACTTACAGATGTAATAAAAATCACCGCAGACCAGCCTACTTGTTCCGCATCACGCGTTTGTTTAGCGCCTAGATGTTGGGCGATGACCGTCATGGTGGCGATGGATAGGGATAAAGGAATCATATACAGCACCGTTCCAATATTGGCAATAATTTGATGACCCGCTAGCACGCTCGTACCAAAACGAGCGATAAAGAGCGCCATAAACGCAAAGGACGTAACCTCAATCAAATAACTAAAGCCGATTGGTGCACCGAGTTTGAGGATATTCCAAATCCTTGGCCAGTTTGGTAGACTAAATTTGGAGAATATCCCAAACGGTTGATAACTCTTTTGAGTGCAGATCAGAACCGTTACCGAGATGACCCAAAACCATTGCACGATCACAGAAGCTAATGCACAACCCGGGCCACCCATCGCCGGAATACCAAAACCACCAAAGATGAATAAATAATTAAGAGGTATCTTTAAGCACAGACCGATGACTTGTAATTTAGTAATGACCTTTGGTTTTGAGATCGCGTTATGCAGTGCCATGTAGGTGCGCATAATCATCGTCCCAGGAGTACCCCATGCCAGAATTTCCAGATATAGGCGCGCTTTAGCTTCAATAGTTGGAGAAACATCACCCAGTGCTAGAAAGGCGCCAGGATGTAATAGAACAAAAATACCCACAACCGAAGTACATAAGGCAAGCCAGAGTGTTTGGCGCGTATCTTCCCCAACTTCCGGAAATTTATTAGCGCCATATAATTGACCCGCGATGGCATTCAGAGCTGACAAAATACCAGTGAGACCCACATAGATACTAATAAAGATGGACGAGGCCATCCCGAGCGCAGCTAAATCATCGGTCGAGTATCTTGCGGCCATAGCCGTATCAATTACCCCAAAGGCGATTACTGCGAGTTGACCTAACAGAATCGGTACTGCAAGATCAAGAATTCTTGGAACATCTCGTTTTAAACGAGGAAAAATAGTTGCTATAGAGCCAGTCATGAAGTACCTAAAAAATTATTTCACAGCATACAGACGTAAACGTTCGTCTTTGTCGCTATCGCGACGATCTTCCCACAGTAAAGTTAAACGTTGTTGATTAAGGATGGCAGAAGCTTTTGCTTCTTCCGTAGAGTGGGTTAGCATCAGATCACAGGTTGGGTCATCCTTCAATGGCAAACGTGTGAAATACACAAACGATGCCAATTGCGAGTCACCTAAAAAGCTACTATCAATACATCGAAATGTTGATGGTAGCGCTTTAGCAAAACGTTTTGCCACCGGTTGATAGGTTTTGGCGTAATTAATCGTAGGTAACCATAAAGTCATGAGAAGCACCCACATCAAGGTAGTCCCTGAAGCCGAAATCACGAGGCAGCGCCAAATCACTTTTGGTGCTCGGGACATGCGCCAGCGAATAATCAAAATCCAAATACCCGTAATAATCAGAGCAATGATTAGATCCAGAGCGTTGAATTGCGCCACAAAACCCGGCAAATAACGCGCTACGTTATCTGCCGTAGCAGCAGGATAGCCGGTTAATTTAGCCAACCAGATCACCCAAATAAAACCTGCAACCACCGTAAAAGACAGTAAGGAGAGCCAGTCAATAAAGCTGATTAAACCCCGACGTAAAAACGGTAAACCAAAAGCTGCCAGAATCGACATCGCTGGTATGAGTAACATCAGATACCGTTCACTTAAATCCTGATTAAATAAAAACAGAATCAATTCAGCTAATAAGATCAAACCAGGAATGCTGAGATGAGAAGCGCTTAAGCCTTGCCGACCATTTTTGGCCCAAATATAAATGCTCCAAAAACAGAGCGGCCAAACAGGCCAGGTATAGCTCCAAAAGTTAATACCTAAGAACTCAAGACTATTGAACGTAACAAATTTTTGGAATTGAAAGACACCCCACCAAACATGGATTGCTTCGCGAATGCGATCAGCAGGAGCATGATTCAGAGTCCATAAAATAGGCCAAAGACTGACTACTAGGCCAAAGCCAATCAGTAGAGGGGCGACCCAAGTGAAAACAATCGTTTTTTTACGAGTATGAAAACTCACCAGACTTGCAAGGCAGAGCAATAAGGCTGTCCATAGATTGCCCGATAGAGCAATCACACCAAGAGCCATACCAGCAATACAGCCCCCCTGAATGGGTTTATCAAAACCCCGTATGGAGCCATACAGCAGAAGGCTAATGCCGAGAAGTTGCATGATCAGAGGAGATGCCTCATGGACACGAATGGCCAGACCAATACATGCTAAAAAGATCAATAAAGCACCATCTGCAATTGTTTTGCCGTATTGTTTGGGGGAAGGTTCACCACCAAAGGCAAATGCCATGGGTTGCACCTCACTCCGACGTGCTAATAAGTAGGTGGCATACCAAATGAGTAATGCTGTTCCCAAAAAGCATAGACCTGAGATCAATCTTGCGGCATTGATCTCACCGATGTATGGCCCAAGATAATGAATCGATAGACCACCAATCCAATAGGGAAGAGGGGTGCCGACTATTGCATCACGACCAGTAATATGTGGAAACAACCAATCTTGAAGATTACCACGCGCCATCGTCCACATTACACCAAAACCTTCCGCATCCTCATTCTTCCAAGGATCATGTTGAAAGAGACCAGAGAGAGCATATACCAGCGTTAGCGCCACCATGATTACACGGGGCATGCTTGCCGTAGAAGCGGCTGATAATTTGAGGGTTTTATTCATCGGAATAAAAAAGGCAGCCATGCGGCTGCCTTTGTTTTGTTATCCAGGCATTATTTAGCAGTAGCTTTACCACTAGCTTTGGAGCCGAATTTTTGTTTGAATTTCTCGACACGACCTGCAGTGTCCATAATCTTCTGTGTACCCGTATAAAAAGGGTGTGATTCAGAAGAAGTTTCAATTTTTGAAAGGGGATACTCTTTACCATCTTCCCACTTGATTGTTTCACGGGTAGAGATAGTAGAGCGAGTTTTAAAGCTGAAATTGTTTGATACATCAACAAAAACAACTTCTTTGTAATCTGGGTGAATACCTGGTTTCATGATAGTTCCTTAAAAATTGAGGTAGCCATTGCGATGGTCGACTGACACACCCCAATACTTTCCCGCGAAAACGACAATTATGACATAAAACCACACAAAAAGGCAGTATTTTGCCAAAAAACTGGCTTTACTAGCCTCCGCGGCGCATTAAGTCGAAGAATTCAGCGTTATTTTTGGTGGATTTGAGTTTATCCACGATAAAGTTCATTGCCTCGATATCATCCATATCTGCGAGTAATTTACGCAAAATCCATACTTTTTGCAAAATATCTGGCTTGATTAAGAGTTCTTCACGACGCGTACCGGACTTATTGAGGTTAATCGCAGGATAGACCCGACGTTCTGCTAAGCGACGCTCCAGGTGAACTTCTAAGTTACCTGTACCTTTAAATTCTTCATAGATCAAATCATCCATACGGCTACCGGTTTCAATCAGAGCAGTAGCGATAATTGTCAGCGATCCACCTTCTTCGATATTACGGGCAGCACCAAAGAAACGCTTTGGACGTTGCAGCGCATTTGCATCCACACCACCAGAGAGTACTTTTCCGGAAGAAGGTACGACCGTATTGTAGGCACGAGCGAGGCGCGTAATCGAGTCGAGCAAAATAATCACATCTTTTTTCATCTCAACAAGACGTTTAGCTTTTTCGATCACCATTTCCGCCACTTGAACGTGACGCACAGCAGGTTCGTCGAAGGTCGAGGCAACTACCTCACCCCGCACTGAGCGTTGCATTTCAGTAACTTCCTCAGGGCGCTCATCCACGAGCAGCACAATTAAAATAGCATCTGGATGGTTCGTTGAGATGGCGTGAGCCACGTGTTGCATCATGACCGTTTTACCGGATTTAGGTGAAGCAACAATTAAGCCACGCTGACCAAAACCGATAGGGGAAATCATATCGATGATACGACCCGTTAAATTTTCTTCCGCCTTAATGTCGCGCTCCAAATGCATTGGACGATCTGGATGTAAAGGCGTTAAGTTTTCAAACATGATCCGGTTTTTGAGTGCTTCCGGAGCAATGCCATTGACCTTATCTACTTTGACAAGCGCAAAGTAGCGTTCACCTTCTTTTGGCGTTCTTACTTCACCTTCAACCTCATCACCCGTATGAAGATTAAAACGACGAATCTGTGCAGGGGAAATATAAATATCATCAGGGGAAGCCAGGTAGGAAGATTCCGGTGATCTTAAAAAACCAAAGCCATCGGGAAGAACCTCTAGAACGCCATCACCAAAGACCGTTTCGCCATTTTTGGCACGATTCTTCAGAATCGCGAACATCAGTTCTTGTTTACGCATCCTTTGAGTATTTTCAATTTCAAGGGAGGCGGCCATTTCTAAAAGTTGAGAAACGTGCAGAATTTTTAATTCAGTTAGTTGCATAGTCTGGAGTAGTTGTAGTGATTAAAGAGGGGCCGTTTGGAGAGTGGCTAGATGAGAGGGGGTTTGAGAAACTGTAAATAAAAGACACCAATAATTAGAGGGGGAGGTAGCCGAGTGGCAACAGGTAGAAATAAATCAAAAGCACATTTAAATCTAAGTTTGGAATGATTCTAACACTATAAATTAACTAGCAACAAATTTTCCCCTACGAAAAAACAACAGTAGGGGAATTGGTTTTTACAAATGAGAATCCAAAAAAGCTGTTAATTGTGATTTCGCTAGAGCGCCGACTTTTTGCGCAGCGATTTCGCCGTTTTTGAAAAGAATTAAAGTAGGGATACCACGGATCCCAAATTTAGCTGGAATCTCTTGATTTTCATCAACATTAATTTTCGCGATTTGAATTTTATCGCCGTATTCCTTCGCAACTTCTTCTAAAATAGGGCCAATCATTTTGCAAGGACCACACCATTCTGCCCAAAAGTCTAATAAAACTGGTTTACCGGCTTGCACAACATCGGCTTCAAATGAACTGTCTGTAATATGTTTGATTGCTTCGCTCATGATGCATCCTTAATAATTATTTAGAAGTAGTACGAAATACTTGTAAGATTAGAGTTGGATTTATTCAACAATAACGTTTATCTTAACCTAAAACACCTAAGTTCTCTCGCTGGAAAATTATTTTTAATATGTCAATGATTGAAAAAAGTGTCTTAGCGCATGATGGTGCATTGCAAGATGTGGCGCATGCGATTTGGTTACATGCCCAGCAGTGTGGTCAGACCCCGATTGTTTTGACCTCCACCTCCGGTCCTATTCGGGAATTAAGGCGACTACTGGAGACTTCAAGACCAACACCCATTCATCCCAAGATTGCCTTTTTACCCAAGATATTAAGCGTTGCCGACTGGTTGTCCCAAACCCCTAGCTTGATGCATTTCCCACCCGTACTGACTACTCTAGAGCGATGGGAAATGGTTTATGGTGAGCTAGCCAAACATACCAAAATCCAGCGTCAATTTGGCGTAATTGGCGAGGGTGGCAGATGGGCAATGGCTAAAGCAGTTGTTCAGGCCTGTGATTTTTTAACACAAGCCAATATTGCATTTGCCCCTGAAGAGTCAAAAGCAATGGATCAAGCATATGAACAAATACAAGTTCAGTTTGAGCAAACCATTAAAAATGCCTATCCTCACAATTTGGAATTAGCCAATGAAGAAGGGCAACTCATATTCGCTTTTTGGAAATATCTCAGCAGTACAGAAGATCCATTTGTGCGCGAACGCATGGCATATCAATATCGCCAACAAGAGTTAGACGCATCCAAAGTAGTAACCAAAGAAGCAACCAAACCACCACCTCTCGTTTGGTTAGAAATGGCCACACCGACCAACACAGTTCGCACCATCCAAGCTGAATTTTTAAAAGCATATGCCCAGCATCAAGACGTATTAAAGATCGATATGGATTGGCAACAGAGTGCCTTGTGGCCAGAATGTATTACGCAAAAAACCACGCACTTTGATACAGCTACCCTTGAACAAATTAAAAATAATCGTCAGAAGTTTAAGAAACACCCATGGCGCATTATTTCGCAGCCTAATTTTGAGAAGTTGGCTTGGGCTGCCCTTGCCTGTATTCAGGAGCATATTCAAGCGGAACGAAACCATATCGCCATCATTGCCCAGGATCGTTTAGTCGCCAGAAGAGTACGAGCATTACTTGCACGGTATGGAGATCACCTCGCCATTAAAGATCAAACCGGTTGGAAGCTTGCGACCACCAGTGCGGCCGCTGCCGTACATAGTTATTTGCAATTGACTGCTAGGCCTGAGGGTCCAAACCTTGTGACCTTGTTTGGGTTTCTGAAAAACCCGATGTTGAATTGGCAGTCGTTCCTCGCGCCATTTGTCGAGAAACTAGAAATTGATCCCTTGGATTTTGCTTGGTGGATGGAAAGTCGACTTTTATCAAGCTCGGTAGGTAGTGGTTGGCAAGAGTTACAGTCTGTCTTTACCCAAGAAATGCGACAGGATGAACATCCAAACAGTTCAGAGTATCGCCAGATTGCGCAAGCATTACTCACGCAATTACAAAGTTTCAACACCCTATGGCAAAACGTACGACATAGTAGTAAAGCTTGGGTTGATCTGTTGAAAGAGCAATTAGACAGTTTTGGCATGATGGAATCCTTAGTTGAAGATGAAGCCGGACAAAGTTTTTTAGCCATGTTGGATGAGTTGCACGAATTACATCAAGAAACACTTAAACATACTGCCTGGACCAGCTTGCTTGATCTGTGGATAGATCAAGCAAGCTATTCTCAAAAGACTCAAACAAAATCCATCAATATTACATTTATGCCGTTATCGGCTACTCGCCTGAATCACTTCGACGCGGTTGTTCTGATTGGATGTGATGATCGTCAATTGCCAAGTAAAAAAGATTACGGCTCTATATTTTCAAGGGCGATGTTAAAAGAGCTCGATGAGGTTTTACCAGAGTTTGAATATATTCAACAAGCAAGAGATCTCTCGCAATTACTGACAACCCATACCTATGTCGATTTATTGTGGCAAGAGCATCAACAAGCACAAGAAAAAAATCGCGTAAGTAGCTGGTTAGCAAGATTACAAATGGATCTGCCGCATTTAACTACCACCATCGAATTAAATGATGGTGAAGTTACTAACGATCTCCAAACCCAATCGAGTACACCGATACTAAAGTCAGACTTGTTGCCAGATAAGATTAGCCCGAGTGCTTATAAAGCCTTGCGTTCTTGTCCCTATCAATTTTATGTATCGTATGTATTGGGCTTGAAATCACCCAAGGCCTTGCAAGAGCAATCCGACTTTGGACAAATTGGTAGTTTATTGCATGCTATTCTGCATCAGTTTTATCAAGATTATCAACAACAAACATTTACCGATCCAGTAAGTCAGCAAGAGTGGATGACAGAAAAGTTAGAGAAGATTTCCAAAGCCCATTGGAGTTTACTCATTGCCCAGAATGGGCAGTTATTTGCAGATCAACAAAAATGGTTCAAGCAAATTCCTGCAATCGTTCAATGGCAGCTTGATCAAGAGAGTAAAGGGTGGACCTATGCTGAATCGGAAAAGACTGTTGAGTTTTCCTTACAGCTCAGTAGTGGCGAATTAATTACCATTTATGGCAGAGTCGATCGCGTGGACCTCAAAGATGATTCAGACCTTCAGGTTTGGGACTATAAATTCAAAGATGGTGAAAAGTTAAAAAAATCAAAAGAACAACTGGCTGATGATCCACAAATCCTCATCTACAGTAAAGCTCTGACAGAAATTTATCGCTACCGTCATCAAGAAGTTAAACAGGCAGGCTGGATTAGTTTACGAGACGCCAAAGAAGAACAAAGAGCTTTAGAGCTAGAGGTTAACTCGGAGATGCTTAACCAGATTGAAGAACAAATCCAAAAAGATCTCGATCACGTTTGGACGGGAGGATCTATGCCGGCCAATGGACCACAGCAAGTTTGTAAATATTGTGATGCACGCGGCATTTGCCGCAAAGGAATGTGGGAAGCATGATTGACGAACTGACCAAAATTTCCTGTGATCCTAAGACATCCGTCTTGGTGGAAGCCTGCGCGGGTAGTGGTAAAACCTGGCTGCTCATTTCTAGAATCTTTCGATTGTTATTAGATGAAGTACAACCTAGTCAAATATTAGCGATTACATTTACCCGTAAAGCCGCGCAGGAGATGAATGATCGCTTGGCTACACTTCTTTTGGAGATGCATCAAAAACCCGACGCAGAAGTGATTCAGGAATTAGTACTTCGAGGCCTTAGTGAAGAGGAAGCTAAGCAACAATTACCACGTGCCAAGGCCTTGTATGAAGAAGTATTAAGCCAACCACAAGGGGTGACTATGGAAACTTTCCATGGCTGGTTTAGCAGAGTAAGTTCTGCTGCTCCAATGACCTCAGGCATCGTCAATCAAGGAAGTTTGCGAGAAGATCGTCAGCGCTTATTAAAAGAAGCGATGGCAGATTGGTGGCAACAACTTGGAGCTGGTGAGGGAGAATTTGAAAATCTACAAGATCACTATTTACGACTGTTGGATTTGATTTCTAAAACAGCCGCAGACAAACTCTTAGAAGGTGCCTCGAGTATTTTGGAGCAATTAAGTGCTTGGCAACAGTATGTTGATTCATTGCCACTCGATAAAGATCCGCTGCAAATATTGGAAGAGAAACTACCACTTTTGCATCAACCAAGTCCCATGCTGAATCTGCATGATCAAACTCAATATGATTGGCAGGGCTTACAAACTTGTTTCCAGTGGTATTCACAAAGTGGTGCAAGTAACGATGTGAAGCTAACAAAAACACTAAAACAATTATTAGATGCGCAACAAGCAGAGCTTCAGCAAGAAACTTTAATCGATCTTCTCAAGTTGGCATTACTTAATAAAACAGCACCATATAATCCAAAACCTGTTGTTTTAAAATGCTCAGGGGCTTTAAATGATATTTTGACTGATGCGGGACGAGTAGATTTACAGACTGAAATTCCAAGGCTATTTAGGGTTTGGCTTGATTTACTTGATCGATATAACGAGTGGCAAAAAGAGCAAAATCTATATCAACTCAATCAGTCTTGGATCATTTTAGGCACCTCGATTGCCAAGCATTTTAGAGAATATAAAAAGAATCATCGCATTTTAGACTTTAATGATCTTGAGATGAATGTCGCGCAGTTATTAAAAGATGAAGTGCTGGCCAGTTATATTCAAGTACGACTTGATGCCAAGTACAAACATATTTTGATTGATGAGTTTCAGGACACCAATCCAACCCAGTGGATGATTCTAAAAGCTTGGTTAAGTGGTTATGGGGTGGGGGATCAGCGGCCTAAGATATTTGTCGTGGGCGATCCCAAACAATCTATTTATCGTTTTCGTAAAGCAGATGCCCGCTTATTTAAAGCTGTACAAGATTTTTTGCAACGTGATTACGGCGCACAATTACTTGATAAAAATGACACGAGGCGTAATCCACCCGCAGTCGTTCAGAATGTAAATCAGGTGTTTTCTGTGGTGAAAGAGCAAATGCCCGATTACAGGTTTATGGATCATGAAACGCTTTGGAAGGATCACCCAGAGACGCCTCTAGACACCGATGTATTTTGTCTAGATCTCATCCCCAAAATTGATAAAGAAGCCGCATTCGAAACCAGAAATCCATTTTTAGAAGGAATGTTGGACAGCACCCGAGGAGCTGCCGCAAAGCAAAATTTAACGGAAGCCCAACAAGTGGTGAGCATTATCAGTTATTGGTTAGCTACCAAATCCGTGAAGGATGATAAAAATACTGGATGTGTTCGAAGAGCAAATCCAAGCGATTTTTATATCCTGGTACGTAATAAAACCCATATTCTCGAGATTGAGACTGCTCTCAGAATGGTTGGACTCCCATATCAAAGTCCACGTAAGGGCGGATTACTACAAACCTTAGAAGCAGCAGATATTAGCGCGCTTTTAAATGTCTTACTCACACCAAGTAATAATTTAGCATTAGCGCATGTCCTGCGTAGCCCTTTGTTCTCTTGCGAGGAACAGCAATTACAACAGTTGGCGAGCTTGGCTAAAAAAACATCTTGGTGGAATTATTTGGATCAGATTCCGCAGGAGAACATTCAGAAAGCGCATCTGTTACTCAATCGATGGCGTATCCTAGCCAATCATCTTCCCGTACACGATTTACTCGATTGTATTTATGAAGAGGGTGAGGTGTATGCCAATTACTCCAGGGTATGTCCACCGCTCATGCATTCTAAAGTACTCGCTAATTTAGAAGCATTCTTAAAGCTTGCATTGGATACCAATGGCGGGCGTTATCCATCCCTCAGTCGTTTTATTGAAGAGTTGCTGATACTCACCAAAGGTGCAGAAACGGAAACTCCCGATGAAGGGGAAGTGCTAGAAGCTAGTGATGATGAACAAGATGATGCTATGGAGGAAGATCAAACAGCTATCAAGATCATGACGATTCATGCAGCAAAGGGCTTAGAAGCCCCCTTTGTGTTCTTAATGAATAGCAATTATGTATCTTCAGAAAAAGATAATAGTGGAGTATTGATGGATTGGCCTACCGATCAAAACGCCCCGAAACTGATGTTTGTTTACCAAAAAGATGGCTTGAACGACAGGCTTCAACCCTTAAAGGACGAAGAGAATAAGATTGCTCAAAAAGAAAATGCCAATTTGCTCTATGTGGCAATGACCCGCGCGAAACAATGTTTTGTAGCGAGCGGCAACGGTAAATTGAATGAAAAATCTTGGTATGCACTACTGGTGCAAGCGCAAACACCAGTCAAGTCGATAACTGAGATTGTGTCTCAAGAAGAAAATCGCCCAACAGTAGCTCAAGCGATACCTGTTGGGAATGAGACACGACTGAAGTTCCCAAAGATTTCGGAAATACCTATCAAAGATGAAGAGCTAGCTCAGGACGAAGAGAGTAAATCCTTTGAAGAAACTAATCAGCCAAGTACTGAACCAAGTAAACCGAATCTAGAGATTTTGGCATTAGGTACATTGGTGCACTGGTTACTAGAGCAAACTACCAAAGAGCCCATCACAGGTGAGATCAATACCGAGTATTTGCAACAATTAGCAGCAGGGCAAAAAGCCCCAACGTTTGTTACTAATAAAGCGATTCCGATTGTCACTAAAATTTTACAAGCAGATCATTTAAAAGACTATTTTTATGGTAAGCAGTTGATTGCAGTTTGGAATGAATTAGAGATGATTGGTGAGGAAGGGGTTTTATTTAAAATCGATCGTCTAGTAGAGTTAGATCATGAACTCGTGATACTAGACTATAAATTAACGATTCCAGACGAGGGTACTGAGTTCTTTGAGAAATATCAAAATCAACTCAACAATTACCAAGCATTAGTTAATAAAATTCGACAAGATAAGCCGGTGCGTGCGTTATTAGTAGATCAACATGCCAATGTCAAAGAAATTGTATAAAGTAGTGTTATTCAAATAGTGGAGAAAAATATGTTTTCAAAGTTTGCGGAATTAGGATTTGCAGAAAAATTCTTTATCGGATTTGTTGCCGTTGGATTGGCTACGACTTTTTATGGTGAGTTTTCACAAACTAGTCGTCAATCAGGGGTTCAATCAGCACAAGAAAAGTGCCTAAAGGAAGCAGAAGAATTAAAAGCCAATGCTTTGCCACATGAAGTGTGGAAAAAAGTACCTCCAGTATGTGATCCGGAGGAAATTACTAAACTAGATCAAAAAACATCTACACAAAAAGCCATTCTAGAAATGGCTGACGAACAAAAATCCCACACATCATTTCCGTCCATTATTTGGTTTATCTTGATTGGATTGATACCAACAATTGTGCGTGTGATTCGTAGTCAAATAGGTAAAGATGATAAGAACGATTAAAGAAAAAATCTATGCTAATGCTCGTGTGATATTGGGAGTTTCTTCCCAATGTATTTTTTCTTGAGTTTGGTTTTTCTGAATCAGTATTTGCAGCTCATCCACAAATTGACGCCAGGTAATTTCTCGGTGAGCTAATTGCAGCCGTAATGCTTTACGATTTTTGTTATAGTCATTCATCAGTTCCACATAGGCCTCTGATTGATGATCCGTATAGATCGAAATAGTAACTTGATCGCGTTGCTTTTGTAGGACCTCAAACGATTCGAGACCTTCTATTTCGTTTAGGCTTGCGTATTCTTTGATACCTAATGTAGGATCAGATCGATACTCAACAATCTTTTTAAAGAGATGATCAATCTTAGGGTTTTGAGAATACAGTTTTTGATAATAATCATTTAGTTTAGTGAGTTCTTTGCGCATAGAAACTTGCTTATTGGATTGGGCAAGTACTTGAATAGAAATAGAGAGAAGCAAGCAGGTGAGAAGGTATTTCATGAGAATATATTATTTCTGTTTGGACGGACTATAACCAATTCGATTTCCATTGTTGTCATAGACACCATTCTTCGAATTGGTGTTTAAAGGTGAGTTTTGATAATTGAGGGGTGAGTTGTTGTAGTTGTAGGGTGAATTTTCCCAACTCATGATTTGGGCAAAAGCAGGGCTAACAACAAAGACAACCAACAACATGACTATTTTTTTCATAAATCCTCCATTGATATAACTCCATCATGAAAGACGAAAGGCTCATGAAACAAGCCTTTTTAAATTAATTTTTTATCAGTTTGGTATCAAAATTAAACGATAAAAAAGATCAATTAAATTCATTTTTTACGGTATAGTTACGGTAAATATTCTATTGGAATAATGATATGAAAAATACGCAACGTTTTGAAATGGTTCTCAATACCGCTGATAAAAACGCAATTAGTCTTGCGGCAGAGTTGGCAGGTACGACCATGGCTAACTTCGTAAGAAGTGCTGCTAAAGAAAAAGCGCGTCAAATGATTGATCAAGAAACGCGCCTATCCTTGAACGAA
The DNA here is from genome assembly GCA_947448695.1 of Burkholderiaceae bacterium. Lineage (GTDB taxonomy): Bacteria > Pseudomonadota > Gammaproteobacteria > Burkholderiales > Burkholderiaceae > Polynucleobacter. Next base: position 900 of record CANFOL010000015.1, on the reverse strand, counting down.
GATGATTTTACGAAGTTTGCAAAAGCTTTGAATGGTGGCTTCAAACCCAATAAAGCGTTAAAAAGAGCAATGGAAAAGGCAGGGAATCTAGAGATTGCTTGAAGACTTACCTTTAAACTCAAAAATCCATGACCGAAATTCATTTCGTTGTGGTGAACCTTTATTGGATCAATTTCTGCAAAAGGAAGCGGCCCAATTAGAGAAACGGAATATTACCAAAACATTTGTATTGGTTGATCCTTCAAATCCCTCAGTCATTGTAGGATTTTATTCTTTGAGCACTGCACAAGTTGACCATCAGGATTTTTCTGAGGGTTTAAAGAAGAAGCTTCCTCGATATCCGATACCTTGTATTCGACTAGGGAGATTAGCTAGAAGCTTGGAATACGTTGGCCATGGGATTGGAGAATTGCTCATTGGAAAAGCCTTGCTTCGTTGTCAAGAAGTACAAAAAATAGTTGGAGCCAAGGCTTTGATCGTTGATGCAAAAAATTCTCAAGCCCGCGATTTTTATATCGAGTATGGCTTTACACCTTTTGAATATGATGATTATCATCTGTTCTTGATTTTATAGAAAATTGTAAAAATCTTTTATTAATATTGATATTGGCGCTTCTACAGACATCCCTTTTTTAATTCTTAAAAAGTTAGATTTTGAACTTGAGTTGTGCAAAAATTACACCAGCATCCATGAATTGAGATACTTTGGGAATAATTGCAATGTTGATAGATATCTTATCTGTACCAACATTTGAACTGATGTTAATTTAGTACCACGATTAAAGAGAGTATTCATATCATATCATTGGATCATGATGGGTTGATAGTGGATGAGCTTTGGTACTTGGGTTTGTGGTGCTGGTGGTCGATAACCTAGGGAGCTATGAGGCCTGACATGGT
>CANFOL010000014.1 GCA_947448695.1 Burkholderiaceae bacterium | reverse complement strand
CCAATTGGCAACTTTGAGATTGATCTTCCCAAACCAAGAGATGTAGCAGAAATAAAGTCAAATCCTAGATTCCATGAATACTATAGTCAAATTTGGAATGTTCTCAGATCCGAAGTGATGAAAAGCTATACCCAACAGATGAAAACTTTAACTCATGCATAAAAATCTTATTTCCAATAAGGCTAAGATTATTACTTGGCAACTCTTGCTATTGCTTATCATCCTCTTAGCATGGCAATTTTTCAGTCGATCAAATGATGTAGCTTTTTTTATTGGTGAACCATTGATTGTATTTCAGCGCCTAGTGAATTGGTTGATCATTGAAAAAGATGTCTATCGGCACCTTGGTATTACGCTTCTTGAAACATGCCTGGCCTTTACGATTGGAACTATTGCTGGCACGTTTTGTGGGCTTTTTTTAGGCTTATCACCGATTTTTTCAGCCATCTTCGATCCATTTATTAAAGCTTTAAACTCTATGCCAAGGGTAATTCTTGCGCCGATCTTTTCAGTTTGGTTTGGTTTAGGTATTTGGTCTAAAGTTGCATTAGCTATCACCCTTGTATTTTTTGTAGTATTTTTTAACGTTTACCAAGGTATTAAAGAGGTTAGTCCAAGCATTTTGGCGAACGCTAAAATGCTTGGTGCAAATCAAAAACAGTTGGTTCGAACCGTCTATTTACCTTCCGCTACAAGCTGGGTTTTCTCGAGCTTACATACTTCCATTGGGCTTGCTTTTGTTGGCGCAGTCGTTGGCGAATACTTGGGTTCAGCAGCAGGTGTTGGTTATCTCATCCTTCAAGCTGAAGGCTCATTTGACATCAATACAGTGATCGCTGGAATTATTCTTTTAACCACATGTGCACTCATATTAGATGCGTTAGTTGGCATCATTGAGAAAAAATTAATGGTCTGGAGACCTCAGTCATCAGGCTTTGATAAATTATAAAAGTCAATATTAACTGATCTCTATGATTTCTTTTGTAGATATGATATTTTTAACTGCTTTTTTGTACTCAGCTAAAAGCAACTTTTGATTTTCTGTTTTTGCTTGGCTTGATAAATAATAATTCCAAAAAAGCGTAGTGACTTGATTAATTCGCTCCCAAGTCTGTAACTGCCCACCCAACTCAATGGGAATATCGCGACTAAAAGATTGCTCATCAATATTCTCACCCGCAAATGTCATATGATCCGCAGGACTTACAATCCATAATTGCCGAGCACCACGAGGAAGATGATCATATACCCAACGACGTCTAGCCAAAGGCATACCTAATGTCATTTTCTCAGCCCCTTTTTTGAAAGTGACTTGATTATCATGGTCTCCCATAATGCAGAAAAATGGTACTCTCACATTCGCCATTTTTTTAACGCTAGCTTCAGTCATGGATCCTGGCGAAAATGCTATTGCGGCTTTAATACGAGGATCAATCATCGCTGCTCCATTTTGTCCACATATCGACTGCACCGTTAAGGCTCCATACGAGTGGCCAGCAATACCAATACGATCTGAATCAATATAGTCTTCTAATTTGAAATTATCCTGAAGTAGCCCACCTTTTTCTAGAAATGATGATTTAGACCCCTTCAATAATTCACTAATAACAAACTTACAATCCAACACTCTTAAATCGTACTGTGATATAGCCAAAGACTGCTGTAGTCGATTCGTAAAAGTGATCTGCTTAGTATCCCAAATGACATCATTTGTAACTGGATGAGAAATAGTTACAACTATATTTCCAGCCTTAGTCCAAGCCTCACACCAAGATTGTCCATTAGATAGTCCACTCCCAAGACCCGGAGAGTAAATAATTAAAGGTGATTTTTTCTTCTCCAGAGGTAGGCGAATTCGAATACTTAAGCCACGTTGTGTCTTCGGATCAGTTATTCCATCAACATCAATATAGTTTGAATGACCATCAATTTCTTTTACATTTGTTTTTTTAGTTTGTGCAAGACCAAATGAATTCAGCCCCATTGAGGCTATGGCTGCCAAGACTTTGCGGCGTATGCTTAATTGTGATGACATAAAAACCTTATATATTTTTTGATTATAGATAATGTAAATACCAAGGCTTATATCATTGACTACACGAATCCAACTTTACAAATAAATGGGTATTCTTTGTAACGATTAAGTGAATTACTTCTAATTTTTAGAGTTCTTCAAAATCATACAATTGTGCCGGATTATCTGACAATATTTTCTTCAATAGGGTTGGATTCTTAACCCACTGATTCAGTCTATTAAGAGCGTGACCATCATTGATTAGATGAAATGGCTCTATTTCCTCTTTGATTCTTTTCTTTCCTGGTTGCGCTCCTGAATGGGGCCAATCAGTCCCCCATAACAGTCGATCTTGATTTGCCCTCAGTAACACATCAACAAACTCTTCCATTCGATCAGAATCAGGTTGGTTAGTAATTCTTTGCGGTGCAGAGAGCTTCATCCAAACGTTGTCAGACTTTAACATCTCAAGCAATTGTAAAATCGCAGGCTGCTCTAACCCATCATCAATTGGCAGTCTTGCAAAATGGTCCAAAACAACAGGTACTTCACAATGAATAATGTCATTCATGAGTTGAGTCACTAATTGAGGATTGGAATAAATCTGCACGTGCCATCCAAAAGATTGAATTAATTTTGCTGTTTGTAAAAGTTTATTTTTGGCATACAGTGGATCTTCAACTCCAGATGTTTCTAGATTTAAACGAGCTCCCCTAAAACCCGCTTGATGCAGTTTTTCAATCTCTGTTATGGTCGTTATGCTCTCATCAATAACTGCCACTCCCCTGGCCTGATTTCCAAGCTCACGAATAGCCTCTAATGATCGAGTGTTGTCTACACCATAAGGACTTGGATTTACAATGACAACACGCTCAATACCTAGGTAATGGTGTAATTGCTTTAGTTGAGCAATACTTGCATCTGCTGGGGTGTACGCCCTACCTGACCAATAAGGAAATTGTTCCTCCGGTCCAAAAATATGGGTATGACAATCACACGCTCCACGAGGTATCTCAAATGCAATAGGTTCTTGTTCCTGAATAGACAACATGTCAGTTTCCTTAACTTGATTGAATAAAATTGATTTTATTCAAAAATTAATAGTAATATGAACAAAATAAAAATATTAGGAGAATTATGAACTACGACACTAACTTCCCTTCCCTTCAGGGCTCTGTAAGCCCCGAAGAATGGCAAACTCGGGTAGAGCTCGCCGCATGCTATCGTCTAATTGATGCCTATGGTATGACAGATTTAATCTATAACCATATCACTGCAAAAATCCCTGGCACAGAGCATTTTCTCATTAATCTGTATGGCTTACTGTATAAAGAAATTACCGCTTCTAGCTTAGTGAAGATAGATTTAGAGGGCAACATATTAGCAAAACCTCCAACTGACTACGGCATCAATAAATCAGGATATGTTATCCATGGAGCAATCCATGGGGCACGACAAGATGTTAACTGCGTTATTCATACCCATACTAGAGCTGGTATGGCGGTTTCGACAATGGAATGCGGCTTATTACCTCTCACACAAACGTCTATTCGTTTTGTAAATCACTTGGGTTACCATGATTATGAAGGTCCTGCGATTGATTTAGATGAGCAAAAACGTCTGGTAGCTGATCTTGGCCCCCACAATGCCATGATTTTCAGAAATCATGGCTTATTAACTTGTGGTCCTAGCGTCCAAGAGGCATTTAATACGATGTATCAATTAGAAATGTCCTGTCGCGCTCAAGTTGATGCCATGGCCAGTAATACTCAATTAGTGGTTCCGGATGAGTCTGTTTTAGCTAAAACAGCTCATCTATATCAACCAGGCACGAGAAGACCTTACGGTATTTTAGAGTGGCATGCCATGATTCGACTTTTAGAAGCGCAATCAAAACACTCCTTTTATCCTCGTTATGATCAATGACGGAATACTCTCATGATGAAATTAATAATTCGTATATGCTTCATCACCAGTACATTTTTTTCTATCTCCAGCTTTGCACAAAATGCTACTGATTATCCCAATAAGCCCATTCATATTATTGTTCCTGTAGCTGCGGGGGGTAATGTTGATATCGTTGCAAGAACCCTGGGGAATGAGCTGTCAAAAATACTTGGGCAATCGGTCATCATCGAAAATAAGCCTAGCTCAGCATCGATTATAGGAACTCAATACGTCGCAAAAGCATCGCCAGATGGGTATACTCTGCTGGCACATTCCAGTACATTTTTTGCTGCACCCCTAATTTCAAACAACGCTGGCTACGACCCTGTCAAAGATTTTGTCCCCATCTCACTAACTTGTAAGGTCCCCATGTTTGTGATGGTTAACCCAATCATACAAGCAAAAAATATCCAAGAATTTGTACAATATTCCAAGGCTAATCCTGGAGTTGCTGTCGCAAGTAGTGGTAATGGTTCAACAGGCCATATTGCTGCAGAAGTATTTGCCAACCGTGCAGGTCTTAAATTTACCAATATTTTTTATAAAGGGAATGCTCAAGCAATGATCGATGTATTTAGTGGCCAAGTACCAATGATGTTTGATCAAATTAGTACCGGGGTACAAAATGTAAAGAGTGGTAAGTTAAAAGCTCTAGCCATTACTAGCCTTGAACGATCAACATTGATGCCTGAAATTCCAACTATGGCAGAATCAGGATATCCTGGTTACGAGGACGTTACCTTAAATTTACTTCTTGCACCCGCTGGGACGCCAAAAGAAATTACTCAAAAATTGCATGCTGCAGTCGTCAAAGCACTCAATCAACCCGAACTCAAAGCACGATTTGCAGAAAGAGGGATTGATTTAGTTACTAGTCCAAGTACAGATGATTTAGGTGTGGTAATTAAATCTGAAGTCAGTCGCTTACAAAAACTCGCTAAGTCTGCAGGAATCAAACCAGAATAAAGAATGAATCAAACAATTAAATCTGCAGAATCTAAAGATTCACCTTTCTCAAAGCGGGCAATATTATTAAAGCCGTGCTGAACAATTTTCGTCACGGCTTCTTTTACGCTAGCTCCAGCATGGGGCGTTAGCACTACATTATCTAAAGTAAAAAGTGGATTATCCATTTGCGGCGGTTCATTAACAAAGACATCAAGTCCTGCCCCAAATATGCGCTGTTCTTTTAAAGCCTGAACTAAGGCAACTTCATCAATGAGCTCACCTCTTGCCGTGTTTACAATAATCACGCTTTGCTTCATCTTTTGTATCACTTCATAAGAAATCACATTATGCGTTTGGGCATTGAGCGGCGCATGCAAACTCAATACATCACTTTGCTTGATTAATGTTTCAAAATCCACATACTCCGCCTTAAAAGCTTGCTCAATATCAATTGAAACACGTTGCCGACTATGGTAGATCACTTTTGCATCAAAACCTTGTACTTGCTTGGCAACTTGACGAGCAATATTACCAAAGCCAAACAAACCAACGGTTTTACCAGTAAGTTGTAAACAAGTAGTACGCAATTCTGCATTAGGCCATTTTCCAGCCATAAAGCTTTTTTGCGCATAGGTTAATCTGCGCAGAGTAGCCAACATCAGAAGGAGAGCTTGCTCAGCGACTTGCGCAGAATTAGAGCCATTGGTAATTGCTACTGGAATATTTCTGGCTTTAGCAGCTGATATATCAATCTTATCTACGCCAATACCCCACTTCTGAATCATCTTTAATCGAGGTGCTGCTTGTATCAGTTCAGCATCTAAATAGCTAGCCCCTAAAAAAACATAATCAGCATCTTTTAATAGCTTTCTATGGCAATCCTTTTCGTTAACATCGGCAAACTCAATCGTAAAACCGGAAGGTAATAAACTTTGCATCTCAGTTCGTAAAGCTGGAACTGATGGTGTTAAAAAAACAATTTTTTTTGTATTCATTCATTAGAACCCATAAAGACTTGCTGGATTGCGAACAAGAACCTGTTCACGATCTTTTTCAGAGGGCAACCAACGTAATAATAAATTAGTTAAATCGCCATCATCTGGAATCGCTCGGTCATCAAAATAATTAATGTGTGGCCAATCAGATCCCCATACTACACGTTCAATATTGGCTTGAATTAAAGCATTTGCAAAAGGATCGACATCATCATACGTTTCCAGAGATGCTCTGATCCGGTCTGCCCCTGAAATTTTTACCCATGCAAGACCCTCCCCAACTAAACGTAGTAACTCTTTAAACCCCGGATGAGAGATTCCATTAACCGTATCCATGCGCCCCATATGATCAATCACTAAAGGCAAATGGAGTCCTAACAACCTTGGCGCCAATTCGAGTATGTCAGGAGCATGTGCCCAAATTTGCGCATGCCAGCCTCGCGCAGCCATTCTTGGCGCCAACTGCTCTAATACCTCAAGACCTACACCATTGCGATAAACCACTTTTCCATTTTTACGTAATAAATTAAATCGAACACCTCGAACCCCCAGTGCATGCCAATCATCAAGCTGTGCATCTGTTACATCTGCAGAGCACACAACAACACCTCGAAATTGATCTGGATATTGACGCAAAGCCTCAAGAATCGATCCATTATTTGTGCCACAAACACTCGCCGTGACTAATACCCCACGAGAAAATCCAATTCTTTTTAAGTGCGCCATAAAATCATCTGTTGAAAATTCAGCAGGGGTGTAACTTCGATCATCACTCAGAGGATATTTTGCAAATGGTCCAAATATATGGACATGACTATCACATGCCAGTGGAGGAGGAGTAAAAGCTAGGGGTTGATAACTCTTTTTAGGTAGGCAACAAATTTTCGTCATATGATTTACTCAGCTTTTAATTTACCAGCTTGTGAAAGTTTTTGAGAGTTAAGTGACTCTTGATTCAGAAGACTTGCCCACTCTTGGGATGTTGATGATTTCGGAACACTACCAACGGCAATTAATCTATTTTGATAAGCCACGTCATTCACAACTTTATTTAATGCCAAATTTAATGTCTTGATAATTTCTGCTGAAGTACCTGGTGGCGCCAATAAACCTGAGGTGGTATTCGCTTCGACATCTAGTTTAGTTACTTCATGAAAAGTGGGTACTTGCGGAATACTAGGATCCCTTTCTTTTGAAAGTACGGCGAGTATTTTTAATTTACCAGAATCAACAAAACCCTTAGAGCTCGATAATTGGTCAATCATAAAATCTAATTGCCCCCCCATTAAATCAGTTAATGCTGGTGTCGACCCTTTATAAGGAATGATGTTAAATTCTACTTTTACAGCATCTTCTATCCTTAAAATAGCGAGGTGATTAGAGGTGCCCAAGCCTGAGTGCCCAACCGACACTCGCGTTGGATCTTTTTTTGCAGCAGCAATAACAGCATTCATGTCATTCAAGCGCTTATCATCGGCTCGAACCACAATCACCAAAGGTGATACTGCCGCTAAACCAACGGGACTAAATCCCGAAGGTTTGTAAGGTGGCGATTTCATCATATAGGGTAAAACAGCAATCGTATTCGTCGTGGCCAGTAATAAGGTATAACCATCCGGCTCAGCCCGAGCCACTGAGGAAGAACCAATTGAACCACCGGCACCTGCACGGTTATCAACTAATACAGATTGTCCAAGAACAGTACTTAAACCTTGAGCGACTGCCCTAGCGACAATATCCACATTTCCACCAGGTGCAAATGGTGCAACGATCGTAATGGGTTTATTGGGAAAGTTTTGTGCAACTGCAGGAAGAACATTCATCCATAGAAATACAAAGGCTAAATACCTTTTTAGATTCATCATCATGTCTCCGATTTTTTATAAGTTTTATTTTCTAATTATATTTGAATCGTCAATTTAATCTCTATAACTAGGGTCCATTCGATCCATCATCCTTAGTAAAGCTGGCCACTCCATCACGCCGTAAGGACGACGAACTTGTGGTTGATAATTCATGTAAGTCTCCTGCAGTACTTTTTCAGAAACTTCTTGCAATGGCACATTACATGACATCGCTGCGATTTGAGCACGACAAGACAACTCTAAGCGATGCATCCAGTTAAATGCTTCTCCTACTGTTTTCCCCAGGGTAAGCAAACCATGATTACGCAAAATTAAGGCTTCACTAGTTCCTAAATCATGTACTAATATTTCTTGCTCAGCCATATCTAATACGACACCCATATAGTCGTGATAGGCCACTTTCAGAAAACGCATTGAAGTCTGATTGAGTGGCAATAACCCACATTGCAAGGAAGAAACTGCCATACCTGCATACGTATGGGTATGAATGACGCAACCAACCTCGGGACGTGCTTTATGAATCGCGCTATGCAAAATATAGCCAGGCTTATTGAATCCATAATTAAGCTGCCCAAAATCAGGCTTAAAAAGAATTTCTCCATCATGAGTGATTTTAATAAAACAGGAAGCTGTCATCTCCTCATACATCATGCCATAAGGATTAATGAGAAAAGCATCATCTTCACCCGGGACTCGAAGCGTAATATGATTGGCAATCATGTCAGACATTTCGTAATGCGCAACCAAACGATAACAAGCAGCTAAATCAATTCTGGCTTGCCACTCCTCATCAGAAACAACTCCTTGCAAACTTTTTAACTGTAATTTTCCAAAAGCCATCATAACTCCTCTGAATGTTGAGATGATTACCTCATTCTGTATCAGCAATATTATACTTTTTTAATATCTAAAAAAAGGACGACCCATGTCATGGAGATTATCCTATTGACGATGGTGGTGCTAATGCTCTTCAAGTAAAAGGTAGCGCTGCTTCTCTTGGTACTTGAGGGTACCATCCTTAACCCAGGTTATTCAATACGCCCCTGAGAAACTTGGTCTAACAATGCAATCAACTGCGAAAGTAAACAAATGGGCATTACTTGCAAAAATTTTATCGGTCGAGTTTTTTTCTCAGCAAAGCGAATCAGTAATTGTTACAACGTGATTGAATCAACCACTTTTAAAATCTTTTCATAGCATAAGGGTTAACCCTTAACTAAATTTTGTCACTCATTTAATTTTTAAAGTAGACTCTTTATCATTTAAAAAATAACTGTAAACAGGGGAATATTTTGGAAGAAGTTAAAGTTGCAATCGATGCACTATTCATCATGTTAGGCGCCCTCATGGTTTTAGCCATGCACGGTGGTTTTGCATTTTTAGAGTTAGGTACCGTAAGACATAAAAATCAAGTCAATGCCTTAGTAAAAATCCTTCTTGATTTTAGCGTATCAACCATAGCCTATTTCTTTATAGGCTATGGTATCGCCTACGGAATAGGCTTTTGGGAAACATCTGAAGTCTTGGTACAAAAAAGTGGCTTTGAATTACTTAAATTTTTCTTTTTATTAACTTTTGCAGCAGCAGTCCCAGCTATCATCTCAGGAGGAATTGCTGAGCGTGCAAAATTTAATCCGCAATTAATCGCCACTTTTGTCCTTGTAGGATTTGTGTATCCTTTTTTTGAAGGGATTGTATGGAATCAGCATTTTGGCTTTCAAGCATGGCTCAAGGTGTTTGGAGGAGAAGAGTTTCATGACTTTGCAGGATCAGTCGTTGTCCATGCTATGGGTGGCTGGATTGCATTACCCGCCATTATTTTATTAGGCGCTCGTCATGGACGATATGGTAAAGACGGCAAAATTTCAGCTCACCCACCTTCCAGTATTCCCTTCCTCGCTCTAGGTGCATGGGTGCTTGCAGTAGGTTGGTTTGGTTTTAATGTAATGAGTGCACAAACCATCGATAAAATTAGCGGTCTTGTCGCAATTAACTCTCTCATGGCCATGGTCGGCGGAACTCTATCTGCTTGGTGGATCGGCAAAAATGATCCAGGCTTTACTTACAATGGCCCTCTTGCTGGTTTAGTTGCTGTATGTGCTGGTTCAGATGTGATGCACCCCATTGGCGCACTTGTCGTTGGCTTAATCGCTGGGGCTCTTTTTGTCAGGGTGTTTACTTTAGAACAAAATCGTTGGAAGATTGATGATGTTCTGGGTGTGTGGCCTCTCCATGGTTTATGTGGTGTATGGGGTGGAATCGCTGCTGGAATTTTTGGCCAAACTAGTTTAGGTGGTCTTGGTGGTATTTCATTTTTGAGCCAATTGATTGGAACTTCATTAGGAGTTTTCATTGGACTCGTAGGAGGTTTGATAGTCTACGGCACATTAAAAGCCCTTGTAGGTCTAAAAATGACTCCTGAAGAAGAACACCGTGGTGCCGACTTATCCATCCACCATATTGCTGCAAATCCGGGAAGAGAAACGGACTGGTAAATTAGGCATTTATATCAAAATAATCTATGATGTAACCAAGGGTTAAATATAAACTCAACACATAAAGAGAGACAAATCATGAAGATCAAATTACTTTGGGCTGGCGTGCTGTTTTTTTTAACTCAATCAGCATTCTCACAAACACCCCCATGGACAGCAACTAAACCAGTACGTCTTATCATTCCCCAAGTTGCTGGGGGTGGTGCCGATGCCATTGGACGAACGATCGGACAAGCTCTCTCTGAGAAGTTAGGTCAACCAGTCATTGTTGATAACCGGCCGGGCACAAATGGCGGGGTAGGCATGGATGTCCTCATGAATGCACCAGCCGATGGGTATAATCTGATCCTCGTGTTTACCTCAATGATGGCGATTAATCCAGCGGTCTATGAAAAAATTAACTATGACCCTTTAAAAGACTTACGCTCTCTAGGTTCGGTCTGCGAAGTCCCCTTAGTGATGATTGCTAGTTCCAAAGTACCAGCCACAAATCTTAAAGAACTCATTTCTTCTTTAAAGTCTGACTCTCAAAGTATTTTTGGTGCTTCTAGTGGCAATGGATCTTTTTCTCATATGATGATTGAGATGCTTAATACTAAGATTGGTGTCAAAATGACACACATTCCTTTCAAGGGTGAAGGGCCAGCTGTAGCGCATGTTTTGAGTGGTCAGGATTCGATTATCTATATTGGTACCCCAGCAATAATTTTGTCCCAAGTTCAATCAGGTAAATTAAAAGCACTTGGTGTGACGACTGCAAAACGCATGAGTCAAATTCCGAATGTGCCAACGCTAGCTGAAAGTGGTCTAACTGATTTCAATGAAAGTTTTTGGTATGGGCTCGCAGCCTCTTCGAATACACCCCCACACATCTTAGAAGCTTACAATAAAATAGTGAATGATATGGCTCGCTCAGATAACCTACAAGCCAATTTAGGCAAGATGGGCTGTAATTCACTACCTCTAAATTCAACCGAATTTACAGACAAAGTACGTAATGATATTAAAAAATATTCTGCTATTGCAAAATCAGTCAACATGAAAGTAGACTAATATATGAAAAAAATTCCACAGTTAAAACATCTCGGTTTATATGTCGATAACTTAGACAAAATGGAACAGTTCTACACCTCAGTTTTTGACCTCGTTGTGACTGATCGTGGTCAAGTTCCTAGACTAGGGAATCGTAATATTGTTTTTATGAGTGGTAGTGATGATGCTCATCACCAATTGGTTTTAATTGATGGTAAAGACCCAAAGTCTGGCCCTAGCGTCGTCTTTCAAATGTCGTTTTTCGTAGATCAATTAGATGATCTACGTCGTGTGGAAAAAAGATTAATCAACCATGCTATTACTAGCATCACACCCATCACTCACGGCAATGCTTGGTCAATCTACTCCCATGATCCTGAAGGTAATGGCTTAGAAATTTATATGGATACACCATGGCATGTAGCTCAACCACATGGAAAACCATTCGATTTATCTTTAACCGATGATCAAATTTATGCGTATACAGAAAATTTGATTAAAGAAAATCCAAGCTTTAGCTCCCAAGATGAATGGCGCAATGCAATGAGCTCGCGCTTACAAATACTAAATTAATTCTTTTTTTACTTCACCTTTTACAGGAAATTTTTATGAAACTCGTATCATTTTTACACGCTGGGAAAAACCACTATGGTGTCATTAAAGGTAATAAAGTCATCGATTTAAGTGCACGACTTGGGGGGCTATATCCTGACATCATTAGCTTTATCGCCAACGATGGTAAAGCCGTTGCCCAAACTTTAATCCAAGAATCTGCCGGTGATTATGATTACGATAGTCTTCACCTCTTATCTGTAGTACCAAACCCAGGCAAGACGTTTTGCGTAGGGCTTAATTATCATGATCACGTGGATGAGGCTAATCGTGCCGTTGGCAACCGTAAAGCGCCTGATAGAGCAATGATTTTTGCTCGCTGGCCAGAGTCCTTAACTGGCCATAAGCAACCGATTCTGCGCCCCAAAGTCTCACACATGCTTGATTGGGAAGCAGAACTTTTAGTCGTGATTGGCAAACCTACAGGGCGTTATGTCCCAAAGAATAAAGCTTTAAACTATATTTTTGGTTATGCCTGTCTGAATGAAGCATGTCTGCGAGATTATCAACGTCACTCCAGTCAAATTAATCCAGGTAAAAACTTCGAAAAGACTGGTGCCAATGGCCCATGGATGGTAACTGCCGATGAAATTCCTGATCCAATGAATCTGAATATTGAGATGAGACTCAATGGTGTCGTGATGCAAAAAGCAAACACTGCACAGATGATTCACTCAATTGAAGCAACGATTGAGTACATCACTGAATGGACTACTCTACAACCAGGCGACCTCATTGCTACAGGGACAATGGGTGGGGTTGGATTCGCAAGAACTCCCCCTATTTTTATGAAGCCAGGTGATATCGCGGAAGTGGAAATTGAAAAAATTGGTATCCTCTCGAATCACATCGAAGATGAAGCTACTAATTTAGGCCCTCTGTAATTTCCAAAAAACTCGGGAAGCTCATTTAGCTTCCCGTAGTTTAGTTTCCACTCTTTTTTATACTCAGCGCCTTAAGCCATTCTAAATAACCTGGTTCAATTTTGTGATGTGGGTCTTTGATGCCATCAAATACTTCTCTTCGTTTCTCTTGCTCAATACATTTAGTAAATAAGCACCTTAACAAGTCATATTCTTGAATTTCCCAAGGGTAGTAATAGGCCAGAAATCATTTGACCCTATCAGTCCTTAGAGGCTCATATCGTTTGACCATCGATTCAACTGATAGAAGCAAGTATCTTCTACATCTTATTTTTTTGTAACGAATTCTACTAATTTCATACCCATGATCATGGCACCTACAAAATAAAGTAAAGCCATGTTGCCAATCCCAAGAGATACAATCGCTGGTCCAGGGCAATATCCTGCCAATGCCCAACCTATTCCAAATAAGATACTTCCAACAATTAATGGTAAATCAATTTGCCGAGTTCCTGGCAAGTGAAGAGCTTCTTTCAAAATCGTTATTTGGTTTTTATCTAACCATCGAAACGTGATAAAAGTAACAGGAATTGCGGCCCCCATCACCAACATTAATGAAGGATCCCAATTGCCAAAAAGGTCTAAAAACCCAATCACCTTGGATGGATTAGTCATCCCAGAAATAATTAAACCAACTCCAAAAATAAGCCCAGATAAGTATGCTGTGATCAGTTTCATATCAAACCACTATGTAAAAATAGATAACAAGAAATAAAACCTGCAGTCATAAAACTAATGGTTGCAATTAAAGATCTCGTTGATAAACGCCCAAGTCCACAGACACCATGCCCACTGGTACAACCTGAACCCAGCCTAGTCCCCACCCCAACTAACAATCCTGCAGTCATCAATATAGCGATGGAATTACTCTGCGTAATTTGGGGTAACTGAAAAAATAGTTGATAAACCCATCCTGAGCTGATTAAGCCTAATACAAATAATATTCGCCAGGGAAGATGATCAAAAGGGGCACTCTTAAAATGCAGTAGTTGAGAAACAATCCCGCTTATGCCTGCAATCCGCCCATTAAACAACGCTAACAAGCTTGCCGCTACACCAATCAAAAGGCCGCCGACAATAGCACTACCCGGAGTAAAAGCCATCCAATCGATAGTCATAATATATTCAAAGGTAATTTGAGATAAGAGACTTGATTAGATTCCTTTGGTGGAAAATGACCTGCACGAATATTAATCTGAATTGCAGGCAATATTAAAGTCGGCATCTCCAAAGTAGCATCTCGCTTTTGTCGCATATTCACATAATCCACTTCACTTACTCCATCATGTATATGAATATTATCTTTTCGTTGTTGCGCAACTGTTGTTACACATGAAATTTCTCGATGATTTGGAGGATAGTCATGACACATATATAGCTTCGTTTGATCTGGATAACTTAAGATTTTTTTAATTGAACGATACAAATGATGTGCATCACCCCCCGGAAAATCACACCGTGCAGTTCCTACATCTGGAGGAAATAATGTATCACCCACAAAAATCGAGTCTCCACATTGATACGCCATACAAGCTGGGGTATGGCCAGGAACACGAAAACAATGAAAAACTAAATTACCAAAAACCAACTGCTCATCATCTTCAATCAAATGATCAAACTGAGAACCATTGGGTTCAAAAGCTTCTTCTAAATTAAAAATATTTTTAAATGTCGTTTGTACCTGTTGAATGTGTTGACCAATGGCAATCTTTCCACCAAGCTGGGACTTCATTAATTGAGCAGCACTTAAATGATCTGCATGAGCATGGGTCTCCAAAATCCATTCGACTTGAAGCTTTTTTTTCTGAATAAAGGAAATAACAGGTTCTACGGGAGATGTATTGGTTCTTCCAGACTTTTGATCAAAATGTAAAACACTATCAATTACCGCGCAAGTACTGCCCTCTTTTTCATAAACAACATAGGTAAAGGTACTTGTTGCAGTATCAAAAAATGAATTCACGATTGGATTCACGTACTATTCCTAAAAAATGATTCAAGTAAATCAAAATAGGCATCTCACATCAGATAAACCTTCGTTACCATTGATTATATATTTATAATCAATGGTAACGAAGCATATCAATGCATTTTGTATTGATTTTTATTGAGACGCACCACTCTATGGATCAAAGCATTTTATTAATTACTTTTCTAGGTGTATTTGTTGGACTCTTAATGGGCCTAACAGGTGCAGGTGGTGGCATATTATCCGTTCCTCTTTTAGTTTTTTTTCTGCACCTACCCATGGCGCAAGCAAGTCCAATTGCACTATGTGCTATTGCATTCTCAGCAAGTATCGGTGCAATCATTGGTTTTAAGAATCACGTTTTACGCTACAAAGCCGCCATGTTTATGTCCATTTTTGGACTGATACTCTCGCCAGTTGGATTATGTATTGCACAAATAATACCGAATAAGCCTTTAATTATTCTTTTTAGTGCAATTTTGTTTTACACATCTATCAAACTTTTTCATCAGGCCTCAAACTTGATTAAAGGAATTATCCCTAAAGAAGATACTCCACCACCTTGTAAACTGGACCAATCGATTGGTAAGCTCATATGGACGGTTCCATGTGCGCGCTCCCTGATGTTTGCGGGAGCAGGTGCTGGTTTTCTATCTGGCTTACTAGGCGTTGGTGGTGGATTTATTATTGTCCCAGCATTGAAAAAATTTACCGACTTGCCCATGAAGTCCATTGTTGCTACATCGCTTGGAGTTTTAGCGATTGTTTCCTCCGGCGGAGCACTTGTTTCATTTGCTTCTGATAATTTAAACATGACTATTGCTCTACCATTTTCTTTTGGCTCATTGCTCGGACTTCTAATAGGCAAAGGCTTAGAAAAGAAAATGACCGGGGCAAGGGTGCAACAAATATTTTCTATTTTTACTTTTATGGTGGCAATTAGCCTACTATTAAAAGCAATGCATCTGTGAACTAATTGGTACAAGAGCAATTGCACTTTTAAACGGTTAATCGATGCTTCAAAATAAAGTCTAGAGTGTGACTATCCCCAAACCCTTGTAAAGGTTATTCTGGCTTTAACCCTGAAGCATCGATTACTTTTTTCCAATGCAATTTATCTTTTACTAAGAAAGCTTTAAATTCATTTGGACGACTCCCAACAATCACGGCTCCAAGATCATTTAGTCTTTTACGAATTTCTGGTTTAGCTAATGCTGATTGGATCGCTGCATCTATTTTTGATACTGCAAGAGCAGGCGTACCAGCAGGAGCTAACATACCAACCCAAGGAGCGGTAGCATCAAAACCTTTATAACCTAACTCCTCCATCGTGGCAGTATTCGGAAAATCTGGATGACGTTTAGTTGTTCCTACGGCTAGAGGAAGCAAACGCTTTTGTGCAACTTGATCAGCAATCCCAATGATGGGATAAAAAATAAAATTCACATTACCTGCCATTACTTCAGTGAGTGCAGGTGCATTTCCTTTAAATGGTACATGAATCAAATCAACCTTAGCTTCAGTAGCTAAAAGTGAGCCCGCTAAATGTGAAGATCCAGCATTTCCTGAAGAGCTGTAGCTGACTGTACCTGGTTTATCTTTCGCTAATTTAATAAAATCAGGAAGTGTTTTTACTGGTGAATTGTAAGAAGTAACTAAAATCATTGGCAAGTCAGCCACCATTGAAATCGGCTCAAAGCTAGCGATGGGATCATACCCAGGCTTCTTAAACATAATTGCGTTGACGTTATGCGATAAAGATGCGAATAGCAAGGTATACCCATCGGACGGGGCTTGAGCTACATATTCGGTAGCTATTTTTGCATTGGCCCCCGCTTTGTTTTCTACAATCACAGATTGACCTAATGTTGCAGTCATGTCTTGTGCCAAAACCCTTGCAATCACATCTGTAGGTCCTCCAGCCGCAAAGCCAATAATCACTTTAATCGGCTTATCTGGATAAGTCTGCGACATGGCAGGCAATGCGGTCATTACCACAAGGCTCAATAGAATTTTTTTAAGGATGGCCGTCATAAAAGGATCTCGCTATGAATTAAAAAACAAATTTGCCGCAACTTGACAACGCTTAATGTAACGGTGTTCATCTACTCGATAATCTGCTACTGCGTTATGGATCGTACCCATGTTATCCCACATGAGTACGTCTTTTTCTTCCCACTCAAATGCGTATCGATATTTTTCTTGAAGTTGATGCTCAAATAAGAAATGCAATAATTCATCACTAGCACTTTCAGAGAGTTCATTGATTCGAACGGAGTAACCAGGATTTGCATACAACACCTTTTTTTGCGTGATTGGGTGTACCAAAATCGCTGGATGTGACACCGGTGGTTTCGCAAGTCGTTGCTCTGGTGTTAATGGCGGTCTGGAACTACCCTTTTCTTGGCGCATTTTTTCCCAAAACTTGTTGAAGTCATGGGTAATTGTTTTATTTTCTAATTCTTTTTGAATCTCTTGAGGCAATCCTTCATAAGCCGCTTGCATATTACAAAATTCGGTATTACCAAGAGACTTTCCATTACGAAATGGAATTTTAATGCCATATAAAATATTTGCAAAGGCAATCATCTTGCTATAAGACATATCCGTATGCCAATCTTGCCCCGCATCTGAAAGACCTAGGGGTTTGCCATCTTCAACCATATTAGATAAGGTCATGACCTCGGGTAATGCCGGATCTTGTGCGACCTTTGCAACGTTAATTTCTAACTCACCAAAATTTGCACTAAAGTCACGTAATTGTTTCGGGGTAAGTTCTTGTTGTGTAAACGCTAAAACACCATATTCACCAAGCCACTTGACAATTTTTTCTCGATCTTCTGAGGAAATCTGTTTTGATAAGTCGGCATGAATAACTTTTGCACCTAAGGTTTTATTTTCTGGAAGGATTTGCATAGCTAAATAAATAAATGATTTAATAGATTTTTATTGTATTTTCACAAAATACACAAGATAGTGATTACCCTCCACTATTGTAATAAATTAACGAGACAGTCCTAACAATGCTTTAAAATCAATGAATGAGTTCATCTACCGATCACTTTTACTCTATTGAAGATTTAAGACAACACGCAAAAAAAAGATTGCCTAAGGCGGTCTTTGATTTTTTTGACGGTGGCGCTGAAGATGAAATCACTCTACAAAGAAATATGCTTGCTTTCCAGGAAAAGCGCTTTATCCCAAAAATACTGAATAACGTTTCAATTATTGATTTATCCAGTACCGTTTTAGGTAAACCAAGCCATCTTCCCTGTGCGATTGCTCCTACAGGTGCGGTTGGCTTTGGTTGGCGAGAAGGAGATATTGCCATCGCAAGAGCTGCAACATCTGCAGGCATACCCTATTGCTTATCAACGACCGCAACTGCTTCCATTGAAGAAATTGCTAACCATGCCCCCGGTAGGCTTTGGTTTCAGGCCTATGTATTGAAGGATCAAGATTATTTTAGAAAACTCATCCAACGTGCTCAAGATGCAGAGTATGAGGCATTGATGATTACGGTTGATTTGCCTGTTGGTGGCAAACGAGAAAGAGATTTGCGCAATGATTTCAAGATCCCGTTTCACTTTACCTTAAAAAATACGTTAGATTTTGCATCAAAACCTCGATGGGCCTTACCCATGTTATTCAACGGTGTTCCAGAGTTAAAAAACTTGAGCGGCCTTACCAATGCAAGTACAACGAACGAAAGTTTGGCATCCTCAGTTGGCAACAACTATGATCCTAGTTTTGATTGGGATAGACTTCAAGCAGTTCGAGATCTTTGGCCCAGAAAACTCATTGTAAAAGGTGTTTTAAATCATGAGGATGCTTTACGACTCGTCAAGATGGGTATTGATGCAATTGTTGTATCTAATCACGGAGGACGGCAGCTAGATGGTGCAATGGCTAGTCTGGATGCCTTGCCAACAATCGTTGCTGCCGTGAATCAAGCAATTCCAGTCTACTTAGATGGCGGTATTCGTCGCGGCTCTGACATCGTGAAAGCTATTGCTCTAGGTGCTCAAGGAGTTTTGATCGGTCGTGCAACGCTCTATGGCGCCATTGCAGCAGGTGAGCCAGGTGCAAAGCGTGCTTTGGCCATTTTACAAAGTGAACTCATGAGAACAATGCAACTATGTGGCGTTGCAACAGTATCAGAAATCAATCCCTCGTCACTATCTCAATCCACGTTTTAAGCGAGATTTTTTAAACTTCTGCGACTACCGTATTTTGTAATTTACCCATTGTTGAAATCTCAACTTCTAATACATCACCGGCTTTCATCCAAAGAGGTGGTGTTCTTGCAAAACCAACACCCTCTGGAGTTCCAGTAGCAATAATATCTCCAGGCATAAGGGTGGTATAACTCGATATATATTCGATAAGATAAGGTATATCAAAAATCAAATCATCTGTGATAGTGTGTTGCACTTCAACACCGTTTAAACGAGTAAGTAACTCAAGCTGACTTGGATCTCCCACTTCTTCAGCCGTTACTAAATATGGTCCAAAACTCCCAGTTGATTGAAAGTTTTTACCTGCAGTGAGTGAGTGCCCAAATTGAAAATCACGAATACTACCATCCATAAAAATAGAATAACCGACAATATGCTTGAATGCCTCTTGCCTAGAAATATGTCTACCAGCTTTACCAATCACCAGTGCAAGCTCTCCCTCAAAATCAAATTGCTGAGATACTTTTGGCAAGATGATGGGGCTTTGATGTGCGACGATAGAACTACCTAATCGAATAAACATACTAGGAAAATCAGGCAACTTCATATTAGCTTCAGCCAAGTGTCCTTTATAGTTTCTCCCAACACAAATAAAACGACCTTCATGGCCCAGCGGCTTTAAAAATTCAATATCAGTCAGAGCATAATCTGCATCTTTTGATCCAACTTGATTTAGAACTTGATTTAGAAGACCATCCTGAATCAAACTATATAATGAGGTTGTCGGCATCCTAGCCCCAAGATCAATAACTTGATTCCCTTTAAGAATCCCAAACGTATCACGTTGATTCATGGTGAATGAAAGCAATTTCATAAAAAATAAATCCTATCTCATCGTTAATTAGATCGTTGATTCACAATCACTGAATATTCATTTGTTTACTGGCCCATTTTTTGATATCTTTAAATTCAACAGATCCTAAGATACGTTCTTTTTTTCCATCTTTACCTAATAAAATTGTCATCGGAATTTCTCCATGCCATGTTTTATCAACTTCAAAATAGATGAATTCATCAAAATTACTCGCCAGATAATAATGATCGTACTTCTCTAGTTTAGCGCTCTGCAATCTCTTGCGGATCATTGACCCAGAGACGTCGTCCACTTGTACAAAAATTGCTTTAATGTTTTTATCTGATTTTAAGTATTTGCCCCACTCTGGAAGTTCTGTAATACATGGCGCACAGGTTGTGCCCCAAAAATGAATAGCGACGGCTTGATTGGGATATTTTTTAGTGATTTCTGACCAGTCACCAGATTGATAAGGTTGCAATTTTATCTCTGCATAAGCAACAGAAATAGATATGTATATCCAAAAGCTCAATAGGAATAATAATTTTTTCATCATCTACTCATCTCAATTAACTCATATCCATTTTGACGTGTTAGCCAAGATAAATACACCTTGCCTTGTGAACTGATCAATAAAGGATGGTCAGAATAGCCTGATGTTTCAGATATCAATTTTTTATCACTCCAAGTTTGTCCATCATTTGCAGAGTACTCGGCATACACTCGAGATTTTTCACCATCAAATTCTTTCCAAACCAACCAAACGTGTTCATCCATAGATAATAAATAAGGTCGCCCAACATTACGGCCATCATCACCTAATTTACGCGGCAAAGAAAAACCGATTCCGCGATTGTTAGATTTGGCATAAAACACACCCGTACGGTTAGTCCCTTGAGTAAACCAAGCGGTATGTATCGTGCCATTTTTAGATACAGTAATGGTGGGTCCATGGTGTGGGCAGGTATCTGTTTTCCATTGATCATTGGCAATGGGTATAATTTTTCCCACTTGCCCATTCGCTTGCACTATCTGCATTGCATGATCCCGAATCCCTTGATCAAAAATTGCGCGGTACACAAAAGCTGGTGATTGATCAGGAGTAAGCGCTACACCAATTCGACAACATTCACAGGTGCTTGGATTTGCTATCACTTCTTTGCCAGTAATCATTCCTTTTTGATCTAGCCAACCATAAGCAACTGAGCCGCCTAATTTCTTTTTACCTTTTTTATTTTCTTCGGCAATTAGGCGTTTATCGATCCAGGTTATAAATATGCCATTCTTGCTATTGATCATCGATGGAAATCGTTGACTTGTTTCATCTTTAACAATACTGACTGGCTTAGAGAAGTTTTTTCCTAGATCTTCAGATACTACTGTATTGATTTGTGCATTCCAATTGGTATCTTTAAAGAAGGCATAAGCAATGACGATTCTTCTCTGAGAATCAATGACTATCTGGGGTCTTGCGTCACCTCCCGTATCCAAAGATTTACCATGCTCAGCCAATCGAATAGGCTCATCAAAAGTTTTTCCTAAATTAGTGGATTTTGCAACTGAGATGACTCCACCAGCAGTCCATGTTACCCATAGCTTGCCATCATTGGTCATAAAAGGAGTAGCTGCATTGGCACACTCCATGCCAGTTGTTGTGCAACTCATAACGGCTTTTTTCATCCCATGATCGTGTGTTTGAGCATTACATAGAATCGGAGTACAAATGAGTACTATCCAGCTCACACCGAGATATTTTTTTAATTTCTGGACCATGGATACGATCATCACTATTCCGATTCTAAAGTTTTTTTTCAATTTATAGCTTAGCTTCTCATTTAAAACTTATAACGCAAGCCCACCATCACTAATCTTGGTATTCCCAGCGTCGGTGTAGTTGAAGATGAGCCTCCATCGGTATAGTAACCTTGATTGAGCAGATTCATACCATTGGCAGTGAAGGTCGTCTTGTTGTCATAGTCATACGCCACGCTGAAGTCAACGGTCACATATCCTGGCATTTGAACGGTTTGCGCTGTATCCAGATAAGCTTGACTAACTGCACGTGCTTGCCAATAGGTTTTAAGTTTAGGATTGATCTTCCAGTCAATCCCCAAAATACCCATATTAGGAGATACACCCCCTAATTGCTGGAAGGAAGGATTCTTTGATGGATCAATCGTATTTGTTAAAAATGCATTGGTGTAAATATAATTAGCAATCAATGAAAGATTGTTTGCTAAACGCCACTTCGATCCTAGCTCAAGACCATTCGATCTAGAATCAAATTGATCAAGATAGTAATTAAATGGGGAAGCGGTAATACCATATAAACTTTTAATACTTGAATAATATTGGGCTGCCACTCCAGTTGAAGTACTTGATAAAGCCATTGAGTAGTTCATATTTTGCACATACAAATTGTAGTAAGTAAAGTTCAAATCAACAAAAGAGGATTGATAATCTGCTCCGACTTCCCAACCATAAAGATTTTCAGGAGAAAGATTGGGGTTTGAAATTGATGTAGATGTGCTGGAAGTACTACCAAAACTTCGATACATATTATTCATACCCGGTGCACGAAAGCCTTTATACGCAGAAGATCTTAAAGATAAATTATCATCGGCAAAATACTTCAGTGAAAAGCTAGGATTAAAGCTATACGTCGTTTTATCATCTTGCGGGCTAGAGTTATTATTAATCGTGATATTTGCGTTCGAGTTTGTCCAAGAATCTAGACGCAGTCCAAGTGTTGCCTCGAATTCATCGATGGGGCGATATTTTTGCTGGAAAAAAGTTCCAATAAACTGCTGTGTAGCCTGTGATGATATATATGTATTTACCAAAGGTGCAACTGTCACAATTCCATTAGCCACCGTGGGAGGATTGTAATTAAACTGGGAATCTTTCGCACTTAACCTACGTGAATCAATACCTAGCGTGCTATTACCAATAGCATAACTGTTGGAATAGACTAGCGATGCGCCAACTTCATTGTAGGGCTGATAATCCGTTTGGCCAATGTATTTATAAATGGGCGCAGCATCAGATGGGGCAACACCCGCACTAAATGATGTACCACATTTACTATTATATGTACTTGAGCTTGGTGTATAACCACCTGTGGTAGTATTGATACCTGGCCAACATCCGGTAGCGTTGTTCTTATTAAAGACAATGGATTGAAACCATAACTTGCCATCAATCGTGCTTTTATCCGACAGTTGCGAAGTAACGCCGGCAGATAAATCATAGGCCTGTTGAAGATTTTGACCAAGCTCATTGTTGATATATTGGTTTTGTTCGTGATAGCCCAACTTAAAAAAGCCCGATGTAGCAGCATCAAATTGATAGTACGAATCGAATCTCAAGTTGGCTTGCTTATCTGAATTTTCAACTTGTCCAGCACTTAACTTATAAGCGCCATTAAAAAATACGGGGGTTGGAATATATCCATCCGTTTGAAAATAATCAGCAGAAATACGAACTTTTAAGTCTTCACTCACTTCCAGGTTTTTAGCTACATACACATTTTGGGTATTCATATTTCCAGCGCTTGTAGAAATCTCTCCTCCAGGACTAGTTGGTTTTTTAGATATGATATTAATCACACCCGCCACAGCCAAATTACCCCAAAGTGCAGAACCACTACCGCGAATTACCTCCACTCGTTCAATTGAGGCTAAAGGAACTTTAAACCACTGAATCGTTGAATAAAATGGATCATGAATCGGTATTCCGTCTAACATGACAAGTACTTTGGCATTGGCTAAACCGCGCATCTTCAAACTTGTTCCCGTAGGGTCTGACACGTAGTAAGGTGCTCCAGATAAATTAACGGAACTGATATTTCGAAGTAATTGATCCAAGGTTAAAGCTGGACTTTTTTGAATGCCTTCTTGAGTAATCAAGGTTGTAAAGACTGGCATCGACTCTATTTTTGTACTCGACCTACTCGCTTCTACAGAAATCTCTGTTACATCTGGCTGAACATTACTAAGCATCACTGAATTACCAGTAGGATATTGTGCCCAGATGGTTGTTGCCCATAGAGCAGTGAGTAAAACTAATAATTGACGTTTATTCATCATCTATCGAATAAATGCCTAAAGGCATTTATTCCCTCCAAAAAGTTACAAATATTTTGTTATCGCTAAACTAATTTAGAGATGTGAGGAGGTGCCTGAGAAGGTTGCTTAAGCCATGTAATTAATGACCGGGGAGATTGATCATGCAAGCTTGAGAAAGTGGTTGGATGATCAATAGTGACAGCATGTACCTGCACTGTGGCGGGCATGTAAGAAAGATGTTGTAATGCGCAATAAGGACAATGCTCATCACTAGAACGATCTGAGCCCTTACTTGAATCAATCTGAATATGGTGAGAAATTTTCGTGCCAAGCGCCGAACAAATCTCTGAGTCAATTCTTGTTAAAGACTCATCTGAGATGATGGCTTGAGAAATAGCTGGTACCAATAGGCTCATTAGAATAGCAAAAATAGCTACCCAGTGAACCCATATGGAGCGTTGACTCAATTTCATTTTCAAATTGTAGCATTTTCAAAAATAATGATAAGGTAAACTCATATTTGCCCTCATCTTTTATTTCATCAATGAATGCCTTGAATGATTCTTAAGAAATCTCATTTAGATTTTTCTTATGTATGCAAGTACACGTAAATTTAACTATTCATTTAGCACTAAATGACACATAATAAGAATGTAATTATTATAAATTTTATAAGGCGCATATGCATCCATTACAACAAGCTGCAAAATGCTCTACGTGTGTAATTGGAAAATTTTGCCTACCTCTTGGACTTACTATAGAAGAGGCTGAGCAAATCGATATTTTAGTCAGTCAAAAATTAAGACTCAATAAAGGAGAGTATCTTTACCATCAAGGAGACCCCTTTATATCTCTCTACAGTATTCGTTTTGGGTCCCTAAAAACTGAACTTCTTCTCCAAGATGGTCGAAGTCAAATCATTGGCTTTCATTTACCAGGAGAAATATTAGGCTTAGATGGTATCGGCAATAACGTCTATCAGTCCGAAGCAATCGCTCTCGAGGATTGTGAAGTTTGTATTGTGCAATTCTCAGAGTTTGAAACTTTATGCCAGAAAATACCTTCTCTACAACGACACTTATATCAACTTCTTAGCCGGGAAATTACTCAAGACCATCGGCATCTACTGACCTTGGGTAGTTTAAATGCTGAAGAAAAGTTAGCTTATTTATTTATTTATTTGTCAGAAAGACTTGCCAAAAGAGGTCTATCTTCGACAGAGTTTAATTTAGCAATGGGGCGTGAAGAGATCGGTGACTACCTTGGTCTTAAAATAGAAACCGTCAGTCGTATCCTATCAAAATTTTCACAAGCAGGAATTATTGAAGTGAAAAGTAAACACCTAAAAATACTCAATATCAAAGAACTATATCGATTGGCCGGGTCTGAATTAACTCAGCCAATTCGACAATAATTACAGTTCATTAGGCATTTAAAATTAGAACCGGTACTTTACTATGCAAAATGACTTCGTGTGCTTCACTGCGTAAAAAGAATCCTTTAATACCCTTCCTTTTATGTGAAGCCATCATGATCACATCAGCATTTACTTGTTCAGCAGCATCAATGACCCCGTCAGCAATGTTCGGATGAAATATATGAATGCTTCTCACTTCAATGTCTTCAGGAATCAAAGCTTTTGATTTAGCAAAAAGATGTTTGGCATAATCATTACAAGCTTTTTGATGCGCTTTTTCACTAATCATCACTTCGTTGACCATATCTGAATACATATATGGTCCCAGTGGGTCAGATACATAAACTAAAGTAATCATCGCCCCATCTAACTTGGCTAAACGAATAATTTTTTTAAGCTCTAATTTGGTTAGGTCGTCCCCACTAATTGGGGCTAAGATATGTTTAAACATAAGATTCTCCTTGGTTAAGACCACAATAGCAAAAATCTTTTTTTTAAAATTGATTTAAATCAATTTATGAAGGTGTTTCAGAATATTTGTCAAGAATCAGTTTCTTAATTTACTAAGATAGCTGAACCAGTTGACTCATACAAATTGAAGCATGGATTAGCGGAAACTTGTGGAAACATATTGCCATCAAGTCTTAATGAATGGGAGATAAATGAACCTATTATTTTTAAGTTGGCGGATGAACCACTCACCGTAATATCATCGGCAGATAAATTTACTATGCCATTGAGATTGAGGTTGACATTAGATCCATTTAAAGCAATTGAGTTATAACTCGACACGTAAGGATGACTGATGACAGCAGCACTCCCCGCAGTACAACCAGCGATAGATGGTGCTGTTAGATTAACAGTTCCTGACAAGTCTAAACTTTGATTTCCTGCAACAAATATAGATACTCCTCCAACACCACTTGTCAAGGAGTATCCGGCATTACTAAAACCACCATTAAAAACATAATTTCCAGTTTGTAAAACTGTATTTGCATTTAGAGTTACTTTGCCACCACTATAAATTGCTGGTACACAAGATGAGTTTGTACAAGCTGTGTAAGGAAGATTAGGTAATGCCACACCGTTCAAGTTAAGACTAGGAAAGACAGAACTTGGTAAATTAGGTATTGGAGTATTCATACTCACTGGTAGGGGTGAACAAGTTCCACATTGATTCGGGTTACCGCCATTAAACACGGTAATACTTCCCTGACCAGTAATGTTAATCCCAGCTTTTTCGGTGGTACTTAAAGTACCGCCAATAGAAGATGCACAATTATTTAAATTAGCCTGATTATTACCATTAGCACTGAAGTTGCCAGTCGTAATAATGCAAGAGGGTACATTGCCATTTCTACCGGCAACTGCTAAAGCGCTCAGGTTGAGCGTAGGTAAACCTAGTATGCCAATAAAAAATGTATTCCAAGTTGTACTTGCTATAGCGCGAACACAACCAGTTTGGGATTGTATGAGGCAAAGACTGTTGTTACCTGGATTAAGGATACTAATTGTAAATCCATATGGATTAACCGCAGGATAAACATCTCCACCCGTATTTGGGCAAGGAGCAGCGCTAGGACTAATGACACAAGCTAATGCCTCCGCATCAGCGACATGTTGAAGGCGAGTTTTTTGTAAATAAGCGTATCCAAAATCAACGGCCAAACCTAAAAATCCAATTAATACGACCATCAATACGGCAACCATCACCGCAATGGCCCCACGCTCATTATTCTGAAAATTATTCATGTAGCATCACTGCTATTGAAGAATATTTTTTACTAGCTTGGCCGCCAAAAAACCAACCAACACCGGTATAAGAATAATTAACATTGACTGTTTGCGGAGTTCCAGCATTGAAGTTTAAAGCCGATGTTGTAACAGTCAACGCATTGGCTCCAAAACTTATCAATACGGATGAGGCATAACTAAATGCCACTTGGCAAGGGTCGATAGGCGCTACAGAATAACTATTCGTGCATGTATTACCATATACAACTGAAGAGTGAATAGCAGCCCATCGTGCACCTTCTCTAGCAGCATTAGTAATGACCGACTGGTTATACATCAGAACACCAAAATTAATAATGCCAAAAACAATTAACAATAGTATCGGTAAAATGAGAGCAAATTCAACAACTGCTGAACCTTGTTCAGATGTACGTGGTTGATGATTCAATATATTCATGATTAATTTGTCATCGATGGTTGTATTAATTGCAGAATTCGCAAAACTGAAGGACCCAAAATCACAACAAATAATGCTGGAAAAATACATAAAATCATCGGTATAGATAGCTTGGCAGGAATTTTTGCTGCAGCTTCTTGTGCTTTTAATTTTCTTTTACTTCTTAGGCCTTCGGCGTGAATCCGTAAAGATTCGGAAACACTAGTGCCAAATCGAATCGACTGAATGAGCATCGATGCTAATGATCGAATATCATCAACTCCTGTTCGAGAAGCTAAATTTTTGAGTGCATTTTCTCGGGAAGCACCTGCTCGAAGCTCTAGGTTAAGCTGATGAAACTCTTCTGATAACGCCTTACTCGAAATACTCAGTTCACTACCCACCCTAGCAATCGCAGCATCTAAACCTAAACCAGAGCTGACACATATACGAATCAAATCCAGTGCATCTGGAAATGTGTCAAAAATTTGCTCTTTCCGTTTTTTGATCCGATACCTGATCCAAAGATTTGGCAAATAATAGCCTATTCCAGCACAAATGAGTCCTAAAAATAGTTTTGCTGAGAAATCGTAATCCGTACGAAAGAGATAACAATAAACGATTGCCATCAGAAAAAAAATAATGCAAAGAATCGTTTTTAATCCGTAATATAAAAATACGGCTTCTTGATGAGGATAACCAGCTCGCCAAAAATGTATTCTTAATGGGGATGTATCCCACTTCTCATTGGGCATCGATAGTTTGACTAAATCATTCATCAAACTTTCTCTCCAATTTTTGGTGACTTGAGATTGAACTCCTCCCGACGCTATAGAGTATTTTTTTAAATGTACAAGTCGACGATCAATAGATTGATTAGAAATTTTCCATGTAATAATAAAAATTCCACCAAACACAAAAAAAATAATACAAAAAAGTGTGCCTAAAAAAAGTAAATTCATTATGTTCTCCTAGACCTTGATTTGAACTAGTCGGTACATCCAAAAACCACCTAAAACCATCAACAGAAAAGCATAAAAAAACATCTTCTGTCCTGTTTCATTTGTCCACAACACATCAACAAATCCGGGACTCACGTAAAAAATTAAGACCCCAATGAGAAAGGGCATTACCCCCAAAATGATTGCAGAGACTCGCCCCTCAGCAGTCATGGCATATACGGTGTCTTTAAAAGTTAATCGATCACGAATTAATGTAGCTACATTTTTCAATAAACTTGAAATATCGCCGCCAATTTCACGGTTAATTAAAACAGCAATTGCAAAATAGCGAACATCCGAACAATCTATTCTTTGCGATAAACCTTCCATGGAATGATGAATTGTTCCACCAAAATTGACTTCATCAAATACCAACTGAAATTCTTCTGAAATGGGCATGGGAGATTCTAATGCCGCGAGTTTTAAAGCACTATTAAAATCATGGCCTGCTTGCATTGACCGTGCGATAAAATCCAAAATATCTGGGAGCTGTTTTTCTAACAGTATTTGTCTACGCCCATATTTATATGAAATCCAAGCATATGGAATTGAGGCAATCAGGAATGCAAATATGACTGATGCCCAAAAACTGATATTTAAATATAAGCTCAAAATACAAATTAAAACAAACAAAAATATACTTAAAATAATTAATTGATTGATGCTCATCTTAACGCCAGAATGAAGTAATTTTTTTCCTAAATATGATGCAATAGAAGTTTTTTCTAAAAGCTCATCTAATTTAGATGTAGAGCTATAAGTGACATCATTAAACTCTAAATTACTTTCTACGCTATGACCTGAGCGCACCCGAGAACGCATCTTAGAATTTTTATCTTTAAAGTTTTGATCCCATATTTTGTATAAAGCCCATAGAAGACCTAATACGGTAAATATAAAAAATAATATGAGGAAGATAAAAAGAAAGATCATCATTATCCTATCTAATCCACATCAGGATCAAACAAATAATCGGGTAGCGGAATACCTCTTGAAGCCAAACGTTCTGCAAATCTTGGGCGTATACCTGTCGCTCTGAACCGCCCTTTGACTGAACCATCACCATTGATGCCAATTTGTTCATAGCCAAAGATTTCTTGCATTGTAATCATGTCGCCTTCCATTCCAGTGACTTCATGAATACTCATAATCTTTCGCTTACCATCACTCAATCTTGCTGTATGTATCACAACTGCAATGGCGGAAATAATTTGCTGACGTAGTGACTTTTGTATGACAGCCAACCCTGCAAGTCCAACCATGTTTTCTAAACGAGTTAAGGCATCTCTAGCGGTATTAGCATGCACGGTAGTTAATGAACCTTCATGACCAGTGTTCATCGCTTGTAACATATCAAGAACCTCAGCGCCACGAACCTCTCCCAAAATAATGCGATCAGGTCTCATCCGTAAGGTATTTTTCAATAAGGCTCGTTGATCTATTTCACCCTTACCCTCAATATTGGGGGCTCTTGTCTCTAGGCGAACTACATGTGGCTGTTGCAAACTTAATTCTGCAGCATCCTCTATCGTAATAATCCGTTCATTATCAGAAATAAATCCAGACATAATATTCAAGAACGTAGTCTTACCACTACCAGTTCCACCTGATACCAAAATATTAGTTTTGGCCTTGACTAACCCAGCAATAATGACTGCCATTTTTTCCGTTAAGGTCCCATAACTGATTAAGTTAGCCATAGTCAAAGGAATTTCAGAAAATCGCCTTATCGAGAGTGATGGACCATCAATTGCTAGGGGGGGAATAATGGCATTAACCCTCGAACCATCTGGAAGCCTAGCATCTACCATTGGACTCGATTCGTCGATACGTCGACCAACTCGAGCCACAATTTTTTCGATAATCTTTAATAAATGTGCATCATTATCAAAATTAATGGGGCTTTTCTCAAGACGTCCTTTTTTTTCAATGAATACAGTTGAAAAATTATTCACTAAAATATCTGAAACAGAAGAATCCGCAAGAAGTGGCTCTAGTGGTCCTAATCCAATAATTTCATTCTGAATATCATGCACTAATCGTGATACAGCAATCTCACTAAGCGGTAACTTATCCTCAATAATGATGTTTTCAACCGACCTTTTAAGAAGACTTTTTAAATCGTAATCACTCATCTTCTCTATTTGATTTAAATCTAATAAATCTAATAGTCGTCTATGCAGCTGTTGTTTTAAGCGATTATGATCTTCGGAGTTTTTCGAGAGCACTGCTTTCGAATTTTCCAATTTATCAAACTGATTTGAACCTCTTTGAATGGTATCTCTGAGTGACATTTTATCCTCGATTTACACTTACCCAAACCATTTTTTAAAAAATGGAATGGAAGATTTCTCAATAATATGATCACTCACCATGACGACGATGTCACGCAAATTAGAGCATATGATATTTTTGGAATCTAATAAAGTAATTGGTTTACCAATATTGACTGATTTCGAAACCGTTACATAATCATTCGCGATGGTAAAAGAAATTTTTGTCTGTATGGCTTCTTCAATTTTTTGTAAAGGAATGTCGATAGAAGGGCTATATCGATTAAGTATTGTTCTAATTTTTTGAGATTCACAACCCAATTTCGTAAGCAAATGATTCATTTTTGTAAAAGCACGCATATAAGGTACAGTGGGTTGCATGACTACAAAAATATAATCAGAACGATCTAGTGACTTCATGGCTAAGGCATCAATGATGATCGGTAAATCAACAATGACAAAGTCATAATCTTGAACCGCAATCGTCAATAGATTATCTATATGCCGCGCAAGTATCCCCAAGGAATCCTCTTCGTTATCAGGGGCTTGTAGTAAAAAATAATTCTCATTAATTTGCATCGCTGCAGTAGCAATGACTGTATTGTCAAGCCCTTCCTTAGTCACGATATCGGCCAATGTCGCAAGGCCAGGCTCATCAGATAAATAAAATGATGCATCTCCAAACTGTAGGTGCAAATCAATCATTAACACCTTTTTAGCTTGCTCAGTTGAAATAATATGGCCTAAATTAGAAGCAATAAATGTTGCCCCAGCGCCTCCTTTACAAGAAATAAAGGAAAGTACTTTCCCGCGAGGCTTATGTGTATTAGATATGTATTTACGACTTCTGATTCTTTCAATTGCAGATGTCAGGTCATGACTTACTATAGGCGTATGTATAAACTCCATCACGCCAGACCTTATTGCATTAATTAGCTCCTCTTCTGAGCAAGGTCCCGCCATATAAATGACTGCTGGATTAGCATTCTCTCTTGTAAATGTCGAGATTAACCTTAAGTCAGCTTGATCGATTGACTCAGAATCTAAAATGAGAATATTCGTTGACGCTAAATCAATGCGATCAATACGCAGATCCTGATTGTGTCTCTGCAAAAATATATATTGATCATTTTCTTGAATATCTTGGAGGATATGTTGAATTTGAGCCAACATTTCTGCAGTACTAGCAATGGCTACAATCTTCATCGTTATAAACTCCTAGTCATCTATTGTTATGGTGAACCTGAATAGCCTGTTCCTATTCCTGTATTTGTGTTACCTGATGCCCCAGTTGCACCTACTTGCCCACTCGTTAGTGCACCTGCTCCAGGCAATCTACGAATGAAGCTATTTTGATAACTATCCATCGAAGTTTTTGCACTAACACCGTCCATACCCCTCACCTCTTGTGGTGCCATGCTTGCTGCCTGTGGATTAACCGTTTGATTCTGTATTGCGCTATTTACAGAACTCCCCAAGTTTGAATCCGCTGCAAAGTGGCTTTGGCAAGCACTTAATATTAAAGAGCAGTGTATGATGACTATTTTTAATATTTTCATTTTTTGGGCTCTAGGTTTTCTACAGATCCTTTAGGGGAAATACCTTCTAACTTACCGCCTATGAAGAATTCACCCTGAGTAGGCTCGATATATTTATCAGTTGGTAACTCCGGTCTTGCTGATAATGGTTTTACAATTCTTGGAGTAACAACAATAATTAATTCGCTGCGATTGGTTTGGAATGAACTACTTCGAAACAAGGCACCAATAATTGGCAAATTACCTAATCCTGGAAACATGCTAATACTCGAAGCTACATTATTTTTAATTAGTCCAGCAATCGCAAAGCTTTGGCCGTCATATAGCTGTACAGTAGTCGAGGCCTTTCGCGTTGTAATAGAAGGCAATACTAATGTTGAACCATTCGAACTCACCACGACTCCCTGCGAGTTAACCTCCGATACTTCTGGCTGAATCTGTAAATTTACTCTACCACCGCCTAATACAGTTGGCGTAAATTTAAGGCCGACACCATAAGGTTGTTGCTGTAAAGTAATGACGGCACCCCCTGTGCCACTACTTTGTGGAATGGGTATAAAAATGATTCCGCCTGCCAAGAATTGTCCTTCCTGACCACTAATTGCCATAATATTGGGTTCTGCTAAGACTTTAATCAAACCACTTTGAATATTGGCCTGTAACCAAGATGTAGTTAAACCACTACCTGCACCCATGGTGGCACTAGCTGTAGCACCAAATCCTAAAGCAGGAGCACCGCTGAGCATATTAAATGAAAAGTTTGTGCCACTCATTTGGATACCTAGATTATCTGCAACTGTTTTATCAATTTCAGCAATCTTTACTTCTATTAACACTTGCGGTAAATCATTTGTTGATAACATATTAATAATCTTTTTACTACTAAACTCCTCAGCTAATCGAATTGATTGCTGAACTGTCATTGCATCACTGACCTTACCAGTTAATACTAAAGAATCTCCCGCAGATGTAACTTTGATATCAGATTCATTTTTTAACAATTGTGAATACAACAAACGTAAGCCATCCGTATCTGCCCCAATCGTTAAATCAATTGCTAAGCTGCGTCCATCTTCGTACCAAATCATTACATTGGTCGCACC
Source organism: Burkholderiaceae bacterium (assembly GCA_947448695.1). Taxonomy (GTDB): domain Bacteria; phylum Pseudomonadota; class Gammaproteobacteria; order Burkholderiales; family Burkholderiaceae; genus Polynucleobacter. The sequence continues at coordinate 17,640 of CANFOL010000014.1, read as the reverse complement.
CGACTTTTTTCCTAATAAATAAATTTCCTGTTTATTCACTAAAATCACATCAGCAATTAAGGGGTCACCAACAGAAACTCTAGTAATAGTTCCCTTTGTTTTATGTACTTTTGATTTTCCAACGGATAACGACATCGATAGCTGAGATGTGGGTTTACTATCCACTGGATCAGCCGCAAAAATTGCAGATGATCCTATACTCAAGATAAATATTGAAAATATGGATATGAATGTATATTGTCGTGTTATTTTTAGAAACTTATACTTAAAAAATCTCATTATTCAATACCTCTGGTAGTGCCGCGAATAACTTCAATCGAATTGCCTGAGCGAGCTACGCCTATATACTTACGCTGAGGGGGCACTATGGTTTCAGGGGGAGCAGAATCATGAACACCAATCTCAGCTTTATCTGATTGATTGCGTAAAGCCATCGTGAGGCTTCCAATATTGTGGGCAACATCAAGCTTTTCTGCTTGCTCAGGTGATAACTCTAAAGTAATCACATTCACTACTTTAGGCTCACTTCGATTAGCCTTATTGCGCTCTTGTGCAATGGCTAAAACCAAGATATTTTCTAACAAAAACTTTGATACTGGCTTACCACTCGTATCTTTAGTACTCATAAGTACATCAATATAATTTCCTGGAAGAATAAATCCAGCGACACCGGCTTCTTCTGTAACCCTGATCGAGAATGCCCTTTTTCCACTGGCAATCACAGCCGCCATGCTACCGTCAATTGCAAGTGGCACTAAAGAGCCTTCCCGAATAACATCGCCAATCAACATGTCTGATTTAGCAACTCGATTTAATAATGGTGAAATCTCTAAGAGCGCACCTACGGGCAAAGTTGTTCCGACTCGTTCACTAAATGCAATATTGTCTTGCGTCAAAATTTCACCAGCTGCGACATTTTTAGATATGACAATAATCTTTGTTACTTTATTTGATTCAATATCTTTGAGCCAAATAGTTGCCCCAATAACGGCGACAATCCCAGCAAGCAAGGCGGCAATCAAAGCAACAACATATGGCTGATCACGGATCATCATATTAGTTTTTGGCAATTTAGAATTGCCATTCCTGTTCCTGCAAAAATAGCTACTGTATAGGGAAAGTTTTTATGAATATGAGTATTACCGTAAATATTAGCGATAGATTGTTTTAATCGACCTTGATAAATAGCAACAAAAGTAGCAAAAAATCCACCCATTAAACATGTAAATAAATAAGCCCATATGGCCAGATGAGGTCCTAAAAACATACCAACAATCACAAATAATTTTGTATCTCCTGCTCCTATATACGATCTAATATATGGATAATAAAAAATCACAAATCCTAATAAACCACCGAGTAGGCTTTGCATTAGGTCAATCTTTGACCCAGTCAGTAAACTAATGAATAAAGCAGATCCAACGGCTATGATTACTAGAACATTAGGAACTTTTCTTGTTTTGAAATCAAAAAATGTGGCCAAGAAAAGAAATCCTAATAGTCCAATGTAACGATAGCTCGTTGGAATATACACCATCAACGTTTTTAAATTTGCGTTGTAATCGAAGTAAAAACGGATGCCAATTTAGTACCTAGGCCTGTAACGGCTGTAATGATTGCTAGTGCAATCAATGATGCAATTAATGCATATTCTATTGCTGTTACAGCATCTTCTTCTTTAATAAATTGACGTATATATTTTTTGAATTTTACAGAAAGTGTCATGATGAAATCCTTTTAATAATTATCTGTTTATGAAATTAAAACTACACTTGCATCTTCCGGTTATTCAAAAAAAAATAATGTGCGGTAACGCACATTGCGTCTAATTTTGAGCTAAATGATCTTATTTATTGATCTAAGTCAAATTTTTTATTTTTGATACTACTTAATAGGAAATAAATAATTTGGCAAATAAAGGGTATTGGACGAAAAAGTAAGGATATTGCACACAACATTCAGGTAATTTGAAAATAAGTTCATAGGCTATCATCGCAAAAAATACCCTACGAGTACGAAATATGATTGGATAATTGATCCATTCTTTAGGCCAAGCATGAATTTTATGCTTTATTAAAATCGGAATTTTATTTTGGCAACACAATACAAAAATAAATAATAGAAAATGATTTCCAGATGAAGCTATCCATCTCCCCCAATCAGAACCCACAAGAAAAATACTTAACGATAAAATAAATGGTACAGATATCAACGTTAAATTCTGATTCTTCATATCTCGACTCTGTGAAGATGCGCACCTTGCAAATATATACCCCAAGACACCATATTGAGCAAGTGCAAAACACATCCAAATTAACCAGCCGCCAGATACAATAACCCCATACAAAGTAGATAAGTTTTGTAATTTACTCCATCCGATACCTCCAATTGCTCCATAAACGGTATAAGGAGCATATGGAGAGATGATCATACGGTCTTGAAGTGATAAAGAGTCCCAAATATTTTCTGAAATCAATATCGAACCATGCATCATAGTGCAAACAATAAAAATCATTGGCATGATCCCGATAAAAGCAAGAAACCCCCAATGAATCCAGGTTTGTTGTGGGTGCTCTTTTTTTAAGAGCCAAAATAAACTAGCGATGTAGGGAAAGCTCATAAAAATAAAGGCTTCGTGGCACAGTGTAATCAAAGCACCACCAATAATCGCCACAGTTATAAATACAATCATCCATGGTCTTTTCTTACTTAAATGAACTCTACTGATTTGTAAGTAAATCAAGCAAAGTAATCCAAATAGAATTAAAAATAAAACTTCTTTTCTGGTGTAAAAAGAACTAGAAATGGCCATATGAAAAATGCCGCCAGGAATCAATAACATCAATACCAGTAAAGGTAAATCACGAATCTTTGATAAGCGATACAAGCCTATAAAAATCATACAATAGATAAAATATAGATAAAAAGTCAGCTGGTAAATTTTGGGAATTAATGCTTGGCCTGGAAAGAGTTGATACAAAACTTCTCCAATCAATCCTCGACGTACAAAACCACCTTGATAATTAATTAACCATTCAGAGATTGGCCAGACACCAAAACGTATTTGAGAAAAATCCCCCATCATCCAAACCCATGACAATATGATCGAAAATTCCACTATCACAATTGGAAAAAGGATGATCGGAAATTTAGTCAGTCTTTTTTGCATGGTTAAAGGGTAAAAAATTATAGGTATGTCCAATATATTGACACTGGTATTGCCCTTGCCCCAGAATTTCACGTTTCTTTAACTTGCGAGATTCTGTAAATAATAATTCTCCGGTTTGAAGATTGAGCGTACCCTGTCGAAAATACTTCTGATTGGCTTTCGGTTGACAATTCTCTCTTTGAAACATCATGGTCTTTTGCGTATTTAGACATTGAACATATGCCCCAGCTATTGCCGGCGAAAAAAACTGATAAACCTGCTGAGAGAAAATTTCTAATAAAACAGGGTCACTACCTGAATATTGCTCAACATCATTTCCTTCTTCTCTTATAAATTGATGACTTGAGCCTTGACATAACCAATACTGAGGAAGTTCTAATGCAATACTGGTATTGATCAATATCATATAAATAATGCCGGATAAGATCAATTTATTCATTCATCAATATCAAATAGATTGGGAAATTAATCACAATACCAATTTGTGCTCTTTCAAATAAGGTTCTATAGCTTACGTCAGAGGGTTTGATAAGATCATCCTTTGGACGGTGATTCATATATTCTTTCAAATGATGATTACTTGCATTCATGGACTATATACTAATAAATTAATATGCAATATCCAAGAATAAGATTAATATCAAATTAATTAGTATTTTTAAACTTTATAGAACTCAGAAAAAATTTCCTTCTCATTATTCTTAATCGTTTTATGCATCGGTCTCTTTTTAGGAGTCAGCATAGTTGGCGCCCTCCTTTTATTAACGTATAAAAAAGAGCATGTAAAACTTAAATTAAAAATGCTTCAAAAACTTCATCAAATAGCTCTTGCATATGACAACAAAACTAGAAATCATATTTTAAGTACTAAATTTTATATAAAAGTCTTGTATGACAGATGATTAAAATACAAGACTATCCTGATTTAACGCATAATTTCATCCAACAAATATTTCATGCAGCAACATTGCATGATGTTGGTAATGTGGGCATATATTTAGAAATATTAAAAAAATCATGGTCTCACCCAGAGGCCTTAGTAAATATTATTACGAATCAAAATATACGCTTTGATCCATTAATTATCGAAGCATTTCTAGTAGACCAAGAAAAATTTATTCGAATTTTTGAAGAATGCCATGATAACTAAGTCATTACTTAAAAAGCCATCTTCAAAGATCCAACTATGGTTGATTATTTTAAGTATTGCACTATTCACTATTTTTTTATCAATTTATACTTCTTACATCCTTCATCAGAATGCTATTCAATATCGTTCAAAAGAGTTCACCACCATCACATTTATTTTATCTAAAAATGTAGAACAAATTATAAAAAAATATGATACTCAATTAAACAATATGGTGGAAATGATTGATCGTCGAGGTTTACAAAATGCCTCTGCATTTAATCAATTTGCTTCCCAAAAAAATCAATTCGATTGGCTAGTAAATAACCTTAAAACTGATTCGATTATCGATGTTGTAACATTAGTTGATCAACATGGCCTCGTATTAAATTTTTCTAGACAATATCCTCCACCACCGATTAATCTTGGAGAAAGAGATTACTTTATTTATTTGAGTAAGCACCAAGATTTAAATACATTTTTTAGCGCTCCCGTCAAAAACAAAGGCACAGGTGAATGGGTCTTTTATTTAGCAAGGCGCATAAATGGCCCCAATCAAGAATTCTTAGGGCTCGTTTTGATTGGTATCTCTATTAAAACTATCTCAGATTTATTTGCTCAAATAGGCGATAAACTGGGCTCAGGTTCAAGCATTACTTTATATAGTGAAGATAAAACACTATTAAGTAGATGGCCAATGAAAGAAGAGAATATTGGGAAAGTAAATCTAAGCCAACTGATTGATCGCTCGATAAATTTCCCAGATCGTAGTAATAACACCATTATCGTTAATGCAACGGGATTTAATCGTGACTCTGATACTGTCGAGAGAATGATTAATTTTCAAAAAGTCCCCAATCTTCCTTTCATCGTGGGGGCTAGCATAGTCAAAAAAGCTTACTTATCTGAGTGGTTTAAAAGTGTTCAACTTATCTTTTTAGCGACCAGCATCTTTCTCATCTTATTAGCCCTCATGAGTAAAATGCTGGCCAAATCCTATAATGACAATGTGTCCATTCAATTTCAGGCAGATCATGATTCTTTAACTGGTTTATTAAATCGCCCCCTTTTCCAAGAGCGCCTTCATCAAGCTATTAATAAGGCAGAACGTCAACAACAATTATTTGCTCTACTTTTTGTTGATATTGATCGCTTTAAAAATATCAACGATAGCTTTGGGCATCATATTGGGGATTTAACTTTGATTGAAGTCGCATCTCGACTCAAATCTGGTGTCAGAGATTATGACTCTATTGCTAGACTTGGTGGAGATGAGTTTTTAATCTTATTAGAAAACATCGAGAATACTGATAATGCGATTAACATAGCTGAAGAAATCCGTTTTAAACTTCGTCAAAAAATGCAATTTAATGAGGTGTCTATTACTCTTGCGGTAAGTATAGGAATCTCTATTTACCCGACGGATGGTATTGATGCAAATTTACTCATGAAAGAAGCAGATCAAGCTATGTACATTATCAAACAAGCTGGTGGCAATGCTTGTCATTTATTTTCCTAGCGCACTCAATCAATTGATTTCTTCAATTAACCCTCTATAGTCTTATTCTTGATGCTCTTTGGCGATGATATGAACTAAGGAAATAATAGAAAAGAAAAGCATTCGCAGAGCAAGTAAGACTCCTGATTAGGTACTATATCCACAATATAGTTTTATACAAATTTGCTGACCAGCAAATAATACACAGATACTGTAATAGCGATTGTTAATGCAATATGATATTCACTTCGAGCTTTAGCCAAAAATAGACTCATAAGCCTAAACCATCATCATCACAAAGCTGGATTTAGTCCATTTAAACGAATGATCTACACATACTGAAATTATCTTTTAATAAAAAAGATTGAAATTAATTCCAATCTTTTTTATTCGAATCTGTAGCGGCAACTGAATAGAGTGCGCCAGGCGCATTTCGGGTTTTTTGGAACTCCTCTAAACTCTCACCACGCATTGCAGCATAAATATGAAGATTAGAGATTCCAAGTACTGCCCCCAATTTTTCTAAACCAAAAAATATACATCCATAGTGAATCATTCCGCGCCAATCCCTATGACGAATAAGCTTTTTTTCAAATTCAATGAGTCCCGCTTGGGTAAAACTAAGTTCCTCATTCTCTTTAAAAACTGCTCTATGATGAGGATGTACCATATCGTGCAAGTACTGATTTAAACGGAATGTTTTTACACTTTTTTCTAAGGTAAAAGGATAGGTCCCTGAAAGTTGCTCTATACCATCCAATTGATGATTGATTTGCTTTATCTGCCTTTGTATTTGATTTGCAGAAGCAGTGGCTGCTTGATTTTCAAAAATGACTGTAGATAAACCGGCCATAGATGGCAAATAGTAAGTCTGATGGATCTTCTTTAACTGACTTGAGAGAGCTCCCCTCATAATTAACCACATAATGACTTCAGAACCTTCAAATCCTCCTTTGGTGGCAAACTCTGCATGAGTCATGTTAACTAACTGTTGCGGATCTTTTTCAAGTAAATCTAAAAACTCTAAATCCCACGCGGTATTATTAAAACCAGATCTCTCACCATGCACTTGATGAGATAAACCCCCAGTTGCAATAATCACCACTTTGAGATCTTCGGTGTAACTTTCGATAGCTTTACGTAAGGCAATCCCTAAATTAAAACATCTTTTCGCACTAGGAATAGGAAACTGTAAAACACCTACCTGTAAAGGAACAATGGGGGTAGACCAAGAACCGTCATTGTTAGCAAACATCGACATAGGAGAAAACGTACCATGATCTAAAGTTTTGTTTTGAAAGAAAGACATATCGAACTCATCACTCATGAGTGACTTTCCTATATGTATCGCTAACTCACTATGTCCTGGAAGTGGCGGAATATTTCGTTGTCCCCCACCCTCATCGGCTACAGAATACTGATTACCAATTCCTAAGGTAAATGCTGAATAATGATCAAAGAAAAATGATGTAACATGATCATTAGAAATGACGAATAAAACATCGGGACTTTTTTCTTGCAACCAAGCTTTAATAGGCCCAAAAGCTTCAAATATTGGCCCCCACACAGGATCCTGCTGTTGATTTTTATCTTTTGCAAATCCAATCGTCGGTGAGTGTGAAACCCCAATGCCTCCAATGATTCGTGCCATCGTACTTATCCTTTAAATATTTTTAATCAATTATAAATTTAAGCTTTTGAGTCATATTTGCTTACTTAACTCAGTGAATTTAACTAGGGGAACTTAATTCTATTGTACAAACTCTGTGCTGTAGTTAACTTTCAATTCAACATCCGTAAGGGATAGATCAAAAAAATGGTCTAGTAAACTTTAAATTGTTGCATCATATAGTTTTTATAGAACTAATCTTACTGAAGCAATCTAAAATAATGATTCATTGGAAAAAAGAGTATTTACAAAATAAATCTATAATCAGTAAAAATGTATAAAAATATGGGGGCTGATGATGGATTTATCTCTTAACAATGTTCGTACTAAAGTAACTGAAGCAGAGTGGCAAACACGGGTAAATCTTGCTGCTTGCTATCGATTCGCGGCTCATTTCAAGATGACAGATCTTATTTATACCCATATTTCTGCCAAGGTCCCAGGTGCAGATAATCATTTCCTTCTCAATGCTTTTGGTCTTATGTGGGATGAAGTGAAAGCTTCAAATTTAGTAAAAGTTACTCTTGATGGCGAAATCGTAGATGATCCTACTGGATTAGGTTTTAATCAGGCTGGATTTGTGATTCATAGTGCTATTCATGAGGCACGCAGCGATGTGCATTGTGTGATGCACACCCATACCGCGTCAGGTGTAGCAGTGTCGGCCCAAGAACAAGGGCTTCTCCCCATTTCTCAACATGCCATGCGCCTTACCAATAATGTTGCGTATCATGCCTATGAGGGTGTTGCCCTCAACTTGGAAGAACGTCAACGTTTAGTGGCAGATATTGGAAATAAAATGACGCTTATTTTATCCAATCATGGCTTGCTAACTTGTGGCAATACGATTCGGGAAGCATTTGATTATATGTACTACCTCGAAAGAGCCTGCCAAATTCAAATTGCGGCTCTCGCTGGTGGGTCAAAACTAATCATTCCTACTCAAGAAATTGCCGAAGGCGTAGCTAAAAGTTTTTCTCGACCAGGCTATCAGGAAAAAAAGGGGGAGTGGCAAGCTCTCCTTCGCATGCTAGATAAGTTAGATCCTTCCTATAAAACCTAAAAGATTAGTCTGGTTTAATTTTTCCAGCCTTAATCACTGCTGCCCACTTATCAAGTTCCAAACGAATTTTTTGAGTAGTTTGCTCTGGCGAATTGTTATATACAAAATAACCTGCATTGATCAACTTCGCTTGTAATTCTGGATTTGATAAGGCTTTATTCATTTCTAAATTGAGTTTTTGAATAATCCCGCTTGGTGTTCCAGCTGGAGCCACGATAAATTGCAAAGTTTCTCCCTCCGCTTCTGGAACACCTGACTCAACGAGAGTAGGAACTCCTGGCAGAACGGATGATCTTGCACTACTCGTAAAAGCGATAGCCACTAATTTACCAGCCTTGACCTGGGTAATTGCTGGCGGTAATGTAGAAAAACCTATCGGAACTTGATTACCGAGTACTGCTTGCAGGGCAGGCCCACCCCCATTAAAAGGGATGTGTTGCATACTTAAATTGAGCTTTAATTTAAGTAACTCGGCGCTAAGGTGTGGCCCAGAACCACCGCCAGGACTTGCAAAATCATATTTGCCAGGATTTGCTTTTATTAAGGCTAAAAATTCTTGAATATTTTTTGCGGGAAAGCTAGGATGAACCACAATTAAATTAGGTGATCCAGCCGGCATAATGATCGGTGCAAAATCTTTGATGGTGTCATACCCAGGATTGGCATACAAATTTGGATTAATCACAAGATTACTACTCACCAACAAAAGCGTATAACCATCTGGACTAGATCTTGCTACATATTGCGTACCAATATTTGCTGCAGCACCAGGTTTACTTTCAATAATGACTGGCTGCCCAAGACTTTCAGTAAGGGCTTGTCCAAGTAGTCGTCCTACAATATCTGATGGGCCTCCGGGAGGATACGGGATTACAATCTTAATAGGCCGATTTGGGTACTCTTGCGCTTGCAAGGACGCATTCAAAGACCAGCTCAGGCAACTTATTCCAAGTATGATTAAAAATCGATTGAATTTTTTCATGATAATTTATATTGATGTATGTAATAAAAATTTAATTTTTTGCGATCCGAATACCACCGCCCTCTTCCTGTGATGCCTGGTTCAAAACATCCAAAAATAAACAAATCATGCGTAAAGTTGGAGTTGGAATATTTAAAATTTCGCCCATTTCGATCACTACTTTAATAATTGCAGCACTTTCAAGAGGACGACCTGCTCTTATATCTTGTAGCATCGAAGGGTTATTCCGAAAATCCCCCTTTACGCTTAACAATTCATTCACGGGATTAATATCTAAATCCATACCGAGTTGATTGGCTACCGCTAGACTTTCATTCATGATGAGATGAACTAATTCAGATCCATAAGGATGAGCTTCATACCTTCCCGGTGGAGACTGACCAATCGTACAAAGGGTATTCCAAACAATATTTCGAAGTAGTTTTTGCCATTTTGCTTTCCGAATATCTTGAACAACTTGAACTCCAAAACCAGTAGATGCTATGAGTTTTTCAATTTCATATAAACGAGGGCGCAATTGATTATCTACCTCACCAATACTGAGCCAAGATTTTGGAACTTTGGGAAGAACATATTCAGTTGGACCAACTTTGATCACTGGTCTAAAAATAACCGCTCCAACAACAGTCTCAATTGGAATATGTTTTGTCAGAGTACCATCGGGATCTAATGTTTCTAATCGTCTGCCACTCCACTGAGAATCAATCCCACTAAAGTACCACCAAGGAAGACCGTTTTGTATCATGACAAGCGAGCCCCCATTTGATAATCTAGAAATGATATCCTGAGCAGCCGCCGCTATTTGCATCGATTTGAGGGTAACAAAAATAATATCGAAATCTTTATCAGCCGAATCTGGATCGATACAGCGAACGGGAATATGAAATTGTTCACCACCCAATTCACCATATTTCACACCGCTTGCTTGTAAATTTTTCAGGTTGTCACCCCTCGCTAACAGGCAAACATCGTGATTCGCTTTGGTTAACTCAGCAGTTAACCAACTACCAATTGCCCCCGCTCCATAAACTAAAATTTTCATATTTTATATTTAAATTTACATGAATCAGCCTTAGTCTATCACGGTCCCCGATGACATAGCGAACACTCTAGAATAAAGAGGCTTAAGTAAAACAAAATCGGTCAACCTACTACTAATGAGGAGGCTGGTTTTATTTACCGAAAAACTTATTCATCTGAAAAAGTACTCCGACTCCATGCCGTGATTGATGACTGATAGGAAAGACAGCTTCTGCTGAAAGATTAAAGTGAGGACCGATCCAAACCAATCCTGGATTAACTGAGCCAGTGACCTGCCCGTCGCACATACCACTCATACAAGTTTGCATTGGAAACTCCACTACAGCTACTAAGCTATTCCAAGGCTCGCCCCAACCGGTGGTTTGTACATACTTATTTAGATATAAAAAACTATATTGAAGCGTAAACCCCCAATTCAACGCTATAGGCTGAGATTGATCGGTAGACATTTGATAACCTAAGACACCGGTGATTGCCATTGGTTTTAATAAACTCATTGAATTGGGTAAATCGCCAAATCCTTTGGCATAAAAAATGGTAGGGGTATAGGTAGTTGAATGATTCGCGCCTGAGGCACCAGTTCTACCTACCTGTCCATTGACTCCTAAAGTAATAGCAAACTCATGTTGATCGTTAATCGTAAGTTCTTTTTTGACAGCGTAATACAAATTATCAAAGCCATTTCCTTCAGGATTTAGGTTTGCATTAGGATTTCGATACACACCATCAATGGCAATACCGAAACCATCTATAGGTTCAATGCCGACGCCAATTACCAAATGACTTGACGTTGAGTTATTCGAACCCACCATGGGAACTCTTCCAACTCCAGAATGAACCTCATAAGCAGCAAAAGGATCCTCTACAGAAATAGTTGGGGGGAAATAACGATTACCAGCAATACCATGGGACTTCACATTATTAGCATTAAACAGCAAGGATGCCAATAAAGGCCAAATTACAAAAATTAATTTCATTAAAAATCCTATAAAGTAGGAAAAATTTTAGTCAAAAAACCAAGCAATAATTAAAATTTTCAGACTTTTATAGGGGGATAATCTATCAGTGTTGGAAATGATTGAATAGAAAAGAGTGGTTCAATCATATTAAAGAGACCTACACAATAGATCTTATTTTCGTAAACAAAGGTAGCCATACCGATAACAGACGTATGGTGACATTGATGATCAAGAGATTCTTGGCCAACAGATAGATCTGACTGACCATTTGTCTCATCATGAAGAACTTGAAATAATCCATTACTTGATTGATCATCGTTCCAAGTAATTAGAGTATGACCCGCATGATCTTCATGTGAGATTTCATGAGCCATGCCCAACAAAGGCATAAAGGTTACATTACATAAAAAGATAAGGGTTGCTAATACAATTATTCTCATTGTAAGATTTTAATTTACTTCTGTAAGAATTTTTGTAAAAAATGGTCTAGATAGGCACGAGCATCTATAAATATAGAGATCATAAGTTGTGTTAGATCGGAAAATCCGGTCAATGATATTCAAAAAATAAACTTCGGCAAGATATATGTCATAGTTTAGATGATGAATATTAATTTCTGCAATCTCCTTTATTTTTATAATAAAAGACATATTGAAAATGCTGATCCCACTCTCTTATAGCTGCGGAGTTGTGAATTTGAATATGATTCATTATCTAAAAAAATTGAAAGCAACAATTTGACAAAGTTTTATAGTTTGTAAAAAAATTTTACATATGCGATTGGATTTGTAGGATTTGAGCAGATAGTTTGTGGCCTCTAAAGTTGCTTAAGATACCCACCAATTAATTTTTAATAGCATCTGGCGAAATTGAAGCAGTAATCTTTTCAGTATATGCAATCGCTATAGCCGATAAAACCAAACCCATATGTATAACAGTTTGCCAAAGTAGCGTCTTCTCGTCTAAGGTTTCTGCATTAATAAAAGTTTTTAATAGATGAATGGAAGATATTCCAATAATGGCCGTAGCTAATTTTACTTTTAAAACTCCTGCATTTACATGAGACAACCACTCTGGCTGGTCTGGATGAGTCTCTAGTCCAAGCTTTGAAATAAAAGTTTCCCAACCACCAACAATCACCATTACTAATAAATTAGAGATCATCACAACGTCGATTAACCCAAGAACAACCAACATCAACTCCGTATCACTAACGTGTTTGGTCGATAAGAAAACATTTGTTAAGAGAAGATATAATTCGAGCCAAAACTGCCATACGTAAATAGCTTGGGCAACTATCAATCCAACATACAAGGGTGCTTGCAGCCATCTTGACATAAAAATACTCGCCGGAAGAGCGCGCACTCGGCTTGGAGATAAGTGGTCGGGTGGGGTTAATGAAGTCGAAGTTGTTGAACTTTGTACTTGATTTTCTGGCCAAACAAGATGAGGCTGATCTGATTTTTGAGTCATAAATTCCTGAGTTAATTACGAAAGTAGGTCTATAGTAAAAACTATAGATTTTTTAAAGTCATCGCTAAAACTGCTCCTCTTTTATTTTTTCTTAACGTCGCTAAACCATCAAAGACATTTATGCTGTCTTTTCTATGCGAGTAAAACCCCAAGAACTGATTTAGAGTTTCAAATTTCACAATGTGAAGTAGCAAAAGACCATCAATCATTGTTGATGTTACGTTTTTTTATTAATGGTCTTGTAAGCATGTTTTTAAAAAGATTGAGGCGAATAACTCAACTATTTTAGTTAGATTTCAGCAGTTAATTGAGCCTATTAAACCACTATTTACTCACTTATTATTTCCACACAAGTTATTGATTTATTGAATAAAAATATTTATAATTCATACGAACGTATCATTTAAATTACATTGTTTGAATTTTGCTTTAATAAAAAATTGTTACTTAATTTGAGGATCTAAATAGTTGAACATCAATAGTCTCAAATTAATCGCAATCTTCAAACTAGCTAGAAGCTTTATGGCATGTGGATTCGGGTGCGTATTTCTATACCTATCCTTTCAAATCTCAATACCCGATACTAGTCTTTTTCCTAAATTCTTCGGTGCTGGTACTGATGTAATGTTAGTTAGGCAAGGACTTGGTTTTATTCATTTAGAACCAAAAGAACTATTTTTTCAAAGTTCTTTGGTATTTTTTATATTATGTGCAATGAGACTAATTGAAGCAATTGGACTTTGGTTTGATCAAAATTGGGCAAGTTACTTAACGATTGCATCTGCATTGATTTATGTCATATTAGCAACTTATTTACTCAATCAAAAATTCTCATGGGTTACATTAATAGCTCTTATGATTGCTTTACTGATAAGTGCTTATTTAGTAATCCGCCTAATAAAGAAAAATCTTGAGCTAAATGAGTAATGCCTGAATTGTAAATTTGGGTTATTCAACCCCAAAATTAGAGTCCTGAGAATACATAATCAGATTAATTTTATTTTTTCTCAGCATTTAGTATAGAACTTATTCACTTTTTATAACACCACTTATTATTGATTCTATTAAAGTAATTTTTTTTTATCTATAAAATATTTTTTTATGACATCGTCAAAAGTAAGCTTTTCTTTACTCTGCTATATTATCAAATATTCTACTAAGCCAAAGATTTGGGGACTTGATTATGGATCTTTCGCCTTTAAAAGTTAAACCTCAGCAATTAAGGTCTGAGGTGACAACTACAAATATTCTAGAATCGACTTTTTCTATTATGGAAGTGGATAAAGTCCCGCTTGAAAGAATAAGTATCTTAGAAGTAGCTAAAAAATCAGGCTATTCCGTTGGGGCTGTTTATAGATACTTTATTGATAAACAGGATATCCTAACAAGACTATTTGGTTTTTATATAAAAAGAATTCATTCCTCCTGTTATAAAGAATTAATACAATTCCCAAATAACGCTAATGTAAGGCAATTGTCAATTCTGATGGTTGACCATTATATAAATGATTTTCATGGTAGAAATATCAAAAACTGTTTAACTTTATTCAGATTGTTCGCCAAATATAACCCTCAACCAGAAACTTTACCTGCATCAATTGATGTTCTCATAGCACCCTTATCTAATATTATGAAGAATGACACTACAGGTACATTAAGGCTACTTAACCCAAATCAGATTCGGGTAAACCTTCGTGGGTTAGCGCAAATGATCAGATCTCCCTTTTTGGAACAAGATCCTTATAGCTATTCTTCTGAATACAGAAATTTACTGATTGACAACTGTGTCTTACTTTTTGGTAAAACTACTATCTCCACTGATAACTAATTTAACGAATCTTTTACCACGTGAGCTTTTCCATATACATCACAATGAACCCTTCTTTTCCTAAAACCCAAAGATCCAGATGTAGATAGTTTCAGTACCTAATTTGGTCTATACAAATTTTAAATTCACTTATAAATTGTTAATTTTTCTTCAACTCATCTCCCTCATGTTGATAAGTACTCAAGCCTTAGCCTTAGAGGGTAATCGAATTCATTATTCGCCGATAGGTGCTTTAGGTAGTTCTCTTGCATCTTCTGACGAGACAACCACATCAGGCTTTTTTGGGACTGTGCAAGTTGGATCGGGCAATATATATGGTGTAAATTTTGCGGATGGTACTAGTGCAGCCTCAACTTCGGTTTCTAATATTCCTCTAGGTATTACAGCCTTAGGGACTGTTTCCGGTAACTTGAATGTTGATATGAATATCTCGCAAAAAGTAACTGCTCTTAATTTAATGAGTGGTTATAGCACTAGAGAGCAGTTTTTCGGCGGCAATATCACTACTTCAGTCCTTATTCCATATATAGACATAACTCGAACATCTAATATCAGTTTATCGTCTATTTCAGGATTTACTTGTAGCGCTCCAAGCGCGCTGATCTCTGTTGGATCTAGCTGTTCTATAGCCTCAAATTCAGCAGCAAAAAAATATATCACTAATTTAAATGCAGCTAATAATGCTTCAGACTCTGGGATTGGAGATATTGTCTTAGAAAGTGCATGGTCAAAAAATGTAGGCCAAATAAGATATATTTTGGGTCTTGGGATAACGACTCCGACTGGAAGCAATAGTGCTTCTACTCCAGTTAATGTTGGTTTTGGCTACTGGTCATACACTCCTACTGCTGGAGTCATTTACAATCATCCAAAATTTGCCTTTGCGGGAAAGGTTTCTTATCAACACAATTCCACAAATACAAATTCAACATACACTAGTGGTAAGGTTGTGATTACGGAATTAAGTATTTTTGGCAAAGATCCTGGGTTAGGTATATTAGGTATAAATGCCATTCAAGTTAATCAAGTATCTGATGATTTGCTTGGCACACCAACCTCTTTATCCGGATATATCTACTCAGTTGGAACTCCTAATTCGGATGGCAACAGAATGCGTTATCTTACTCTTGCACCTTTTTATGTCTATCCATTCTCTGATCATAAATCAACGCTAAGTGTTACATATACATGGCAACCAATCGCTGTATATTCACAACTGGCTAATATATTAGCGATTAGATACTCAAAGAAATTTGATTAGTGCAATTTATACTCATTTAGACTTTCCAAAAAACCAACCTTTCTACACTGCTGTACCTCACCTCAAGCTAATAGTTAAGTGAGGTTTTGGGGTTACTAATGTTTCACAACGATTGGGATTCTTCGCATTTAGCTTGTTGCTTTGAATCATAAGTGTGACCTGCTCGCAGAGCAGCATTTAGATAAAGATAAACAAGCGGTAAAAGTTAAAAGCCAGAGGGAGAGCTCAGACGGTCAAAGCAAGAGCGCGATATACGAAAAAAGGTCGCCAAATACTTTGATAAAAAGCCAAGTTGGAGAGATTATCCTTGTAAGATCTGTGATTATTAATCTCTAAAGATATTTAGGCGCAATATTCCTAGTTTCAAAGTATGTTCGATATCAGACAGAAACATATTAAGTTAACTTATAAAGTGGACTCTTATATATAAGAATGAGGAATGATGAAATGAAAAATAAACTAATTGTAGCTACACTATTTACTGTTTTATCGACTGGCGTAATGGCGCAAGAATCGGCTAGCAAAGAAACTGGTTATTATGCGGAATTAGGCTTAGGACAAGCTTATTTTAAACAAGGTGATACTAACTTTAATAATACAATGGCTGAAATTAAAGTTGGCTACAGCTTTAGTAAGTACATCGCTGCAGAAGTTTTGCTTGGAAATAATTTGAATTCTTCAGATATTAACTACAATGGCACAAATGTAAATGCAAAAATAAGTAGTGCTTACGGAGGCTACGGTAAATTTTCTTTGCCTGTAAACGATGGTTTTTCTTTATTTGTAAGACTTGGAGTTACAGACGCTAGACTAAATGCAACCTCAAATTTAGGAAGCGATTGGTCTAGTGGCTTTGATTTTTCATATGGTGGGGGTGCTCAATTTAACTTTACTAAAGAGATATATGGGCAAATTGACTATATGAGTTACTACAATAAAAATAACGTCTCAGTTGCTGGTCCTTCTATCAGTCTTGGGTATAAGTTCTGAGAAAGCATTCATATATGTAAGAAATCACCCATTAAACTTACCCCCTAAAGTTATTAAAAATTGCTAACTTTGGGGGCAAGAGTTTTAATTTTTTTAATACTCAACGCGTTCTATTCATAATGACTCAAAATAGAAAAGGGGCATCCCTATTGAGGCTAGAATATCTATCATTCCAAGAAGTATTAAGTTTTCTCCTAAATGGATTTCTTGCAAGCAAGCCCTATCAAACACTGAAAATCATTTCGAAAATATCACCTTAAAGATAAATGAATTCTCTTTCAATAAATTTAAATTTTAGATATAAAATGATTAATTCCGATAAGTTAAAAAACTATTTAGTTGGTATCAGGTTTCTAAAAGTGGTTGCCTCTATAAAATATCTAGAAAGATAGATAAACTGAAAATCAAATCCAAGGCATTAATTAAAATTGAACTGATGTTAATTTAGTACCACGGTTAAAGAGAGTGTTCATATCTTATCATTGGATCATGATGGGTTGATTGTGGATGATTTTCGGCACTTGGGTTTGTGGTGCTGGTGGTCGATAACCTAAGGTACTGTGAGGCCTGACATGGTT
>CANFOL010000013.1 GCA_947448695.1 Burkholderiaceae bacterium | reverse complement strand
CAGCTAATCGATAAGATATCTGATTTTTTTGGTCATATTGCCAAATGGGCGGTATTACTTTCCTGCGTGATTAGTGTTGGTAATGTGGTCATGAGATATCTCTTTGACTATAGCTCGAATGCTTGGCTAGAAATTCAATGGTATATGTTTGCGGCTTGCGTAATGTTAGGCTCTGCCCAAGTCCTTAGAGTAAATGAACATGTTCGAGTAGATTTAATTTATGGACGTCTTCATAGTCGAATCAGAGTTTTTATAGATATCTTTGGACTTCTATTTTTTTTATTTCCTGTGATAGGACTCATGTTTTATCTGTCATTGCCATTATTTTTAAAAATGTATTTGACGGGTGAGATGTCAAATAGTGCTGGGGGTCTGATACGCTGGCCAGCGATGCTCATGCTGCCATTAGGTTTTGGGTTACTGTTTTTACAGGGTATATCAGAGCTGATTAAACGAATTGCTTGGTTAAACGACAAGTATCACATGGATACCCACTACGAAAGACCATTGCAATGAGTATGCAAGACTTTGCGCCACACATGTTTGCTGGCTTAATTTTTATTATGCTCATTGGTTTTCCAGTGGCATTTTCATTATCTGCTTTAGGTCTTGTTAGTGGCCTTATTGCAATTGAGATGGGCTGGTTTCCAGCAAGTTTTTTTACAAGCTTACCACTCAATGTTTTCGGTATTTTATCCAATGACTTATTACTTGCGATTCCATTTTTCACACTCATGGGAACTATTCTTGAGCGGTGTGGATTAGCTGAGGATATGCTCGATTCAATGGGACAGTTGTTTGGTCCAGTCAAAGGTGGTTTAGGTTATTCAGTCATTATTGTTGGATTTATCTTGGGAGCCATTAC
The DNA here is from genome assembly GCA_947448695.1 of Burkholderiaceae bacterium. GTDB lineage: Bacteria > Pseudomonadota > Gammaproteobacteria > Burkholderiales > Burkholderiaceae > Polynucleobacter. Next base: position 52,637 of record CANFOL010000013.1, on the reverse strand, counting down.
GGGCACTGTTGCTGGGCAGGTGATTGCAATGGCTATGATTTCTTTACCAGTGATGGTCAGGTACGGATATAACATCCGCTATTCCACTGGAGTTCTTGCTGCGTCAGGGACGATTACCCAATTAGTCCCACCATCTCTCGTACTAGTTGTTATGGCGGATCAGTTAGGAAAATCTGTTGGAGATATGTATAAGGGTGCATGGGGACCATCCATACTACAAATTATATTATTTCTAATCTATACCTTTCTTTTAACCAAACTAAGACCGAATGATTTACCTGGGATACCCAAGGAAGCAAGAACTTTACATGGATGGAGTCTTTGGAAAAAATGTTTAAGAGGTATTGTTCCTTCTGCATGTTTAATATTTGCTGTTTTAGGAAGTATGGGAGGGTTGCCGGGGATGAATGTTGCAGTCGCAACACCAACCGAGGCTGGTGCGATGGGTGCTATAGGAGCTTTTTTACTGGCTGCTATCCATAAGAGATTAAATCTTAAAGTGATTAGTGATGGACTTACAAGCACCATGCGTATTACTGCCATGGTTGTTTTTATATTAATTGGTTCAAGATTATTTACTTTAGTATTTCAAGGGGTAGATGGAGCGAAGTGGATTGAGGACTTATTAAGTCATTTGCCTGGAGGGCAAGTAGGCTTTTTAATCGCGGTTAATATATTCATATTTTTCTTGGCATTTTTCTTAGATTTTTTTGAAATCGCCTTTATTATTTTGCCTTTGTTAGCACCTGTTGCAGATAAATTGGGTATTAATATGATTTGGTTTGGTGTACTGCTTTGTGTCAATATGCAGAGTAGTTTTATGCACCCGCCATTTGGTTTTGCGCTCTTTTATCTTCGAGGTATTTCTGATACTTTATTTAAAAATGGATCTTTACCTAAAAAAATAGAATCAAAGGATATATATTTAGGGGCAATACCCTGGGTGATATTGCAATTGGTTTTAGTCGTCATCGTTATTTTTGTGCCGGAAACTGTAACTATTTTTCTAGATAAGCCAGTTGTGGTTGATTTGGATGCAGTTCAATTGGTAGCTCCTCCAGAAGAGGTATCCAATAGTGAAAATCAAAATGAAAAATTGATGATGGAAGATCTAATGAAAGATTATCAAAAAAATTCATCACCGACAAAATAAAAAAACCCGAAAGAAGTTATCTTTCGGGTTCAGACAAAAGTAGTAGTCTATGCAGACTAATTACAGTTTAGCGTTTTGTAAATATCCATCATAGGCAGATTCCGCAAAACGGAACCACTGATTACTCTCTTTGCGGAAGCTGTTGTAATCGGTAAAGACTTTCTTCCATTGTGGATTTTTTGCACTTAGATCGGCATAGACATCTTCAGTATGTTTAAAGGCTTCATCCATAATTGCTTTTGGAATCCGGTTCAGTTTTACACCATTGGCTACTAATTCTTTAAGAGCCGCAGGATTACGGGCATCATACTTGGCCAGCATATCCACATGCGCATGTGAGGCCGCGCATTCAAGGATCGCTTTATTTTCAGATGATAAGCTAGCATAGGCTTTGCTATTAATGTAGATAGATAATTGTGGACCACCTTCCCACCATGCCGGAAAGTAATAGTTTTTCGCTACCTTATAAAACCCCAGTTTTAAATCATCGTATGGGCCAACCCATTCTGCGGCATCGATGGTCCCCTTTTCGAGAGCTTGATAAATCTCACCTCCCGGAATTGACTGTGGAATAACCCCCATACGAGTCATTACTTCGCCGGCCAGATTTGAAATACGCATTTTCAAACCCTTCATATCAGCGACAGTTTTTATTTCTTTTCTATACCAACCGCCCATTTGGACACCCGTATTTCCACATGGGAAATTGACAATATTGTAGTTGTTATAAAACTCGCGCATGAGCTTTAAGCCATTACCTTCATACATCCAAGCAGTCATCTGGCGAGCATTAAGTCCAAACGGGATTGCACAATCAATTGCAAATGTTGGATCTTTGCCATAAAAATAATAAGAAGCGGTATGAGCGCATTCAACTGCGCCTTGTTGAACACCATCAACAACACCAAAGGCGGGCATCAGTTCGCCAGCTGCGTGAGTAGAAATAATAAACCGCCCCCCAGATAGTTCCCCAACTTTTCTGGCAAAAGTTTCAGCAGCACCATATAGCGTGTCTAACCCCTTGGGAAAACTAGAAGCTAAACGCCAACGAATATTTGCATTTTGTGCATGCACAGCAGGAGCGGTAGTGGTTGCTAAAATACCTGCAATACCACCAGCACCTGCAACAAAATTACGACGATCCATATTGACTCCTTTTGTATGTGGTTTTAAGTTTTCAGTAATATCAAATTAAGATATTAATAGAAATCAAAAAAATCACAAAATAATTAATAGCAAATCAAAGGAACTGAGTTTAGATCTTTAGCTAGAAGTAGTATTAAATCGAGATTTATCCAGAACATATGGGGCTACCCACAACCAGATATATGATGCGATTTGAATGACTAAGAAAATGAGTAAGGCAAATTTAAGTGCTTCAGGCTGAAGAATTCCAAGACCAATGAAGTAGTCCACCAGAAGACCGATACCCCATTGAGTGATAAAAGCCCCAGCAAAAATAAGCATATTAAATGAAGTACTTGCTTTACCACTAATTGAATTGGGAAAAAATTGATTAAATTGTGACTGAGCCAAAATAAAAGACGTAGAGCATAGTCCAAATATAAATAAAGAGATACTCGCATATTGAGGTGGAAGATATAAGGCTAAAACTTGGGTAATAATGGCAAAACCACTAATGACACTTGCATAGCGAAAGGTGGAAATACCTTTTTTGTTGAGTAGACGGGGAATAAATAAGTTTGCTGCATAACTAGCAAGAATCACAAGATTAAATATAAAAAGATGATTAGCTACTTCATGCTTAGAGAGCATAACGATGTCTTTAAACCAAGCACCTAACCATAGGGTTTGAATCGCATGAAATCCCCCTTGATTAAAAATACCCATTGGCATCACTTGTAAAAAATACCCACTTTTCAGAATGGGGACATATCCTTTGAGCCATCCAAAAGTACCCGTCTCATGATGATTCTTTATTACAGGAGACGGATCTGTAGATTTTGGAATGCCGTAACGAATAACTAAGATAGAAACAACAAGTAAGCCTACCATGACCCAAAAAACACCACGCCAACCAATGATGGGCATTGCCATTTCTACTGGAATAGTCATTAATATGGCTCCAGCTGTCCCAAACATCAGCATTCCAGATGCAAGAGTTGCTTGTTGTTCAGGCTTAAACCAGCGTTTATAAAAAGTAAGAGCGCTCATTAAACAAGCTGATACACCTACACCGATTAGACCTCTACCAATCGTCAAGTAAGCCACATGATCAGCCATTGCAAAGCAGGACGCACCTAATACAGCAAACAGCAACATGAAACTCTCAGACTTTCTTGAGCCATATTGGTCAAGCCAGTGCCCAAGAGGTATTTGCATGAAAAAAAAGCCAATAAAGTAGGCTGCAGATAAGGCACCAAGGGTGGAGTTACTAATTCCTAGATCTGAGATTAAACTGGGTGCTATAACAGCATTAATAGTTCGCAGTCCATAAGATAAGAGATAAGCAAAGGCAAAACAAAAAAATACACGCAGTGCTAGCTTATTTTGCAGGGGGTAAAGTGAAGTGTTAGCCGATGTTGGATTCATCAATATAGAATATGTTTTTAGAAGAGGGCCACACGAATTGCTTTATAAAAAGCACCCTTATGTATTCTTGGGATTATAGCGAAGATAAATCAAGCATAATGTTTCTATTGATTTGAAATAATGTCATTTTTAAATTACCTATGCCTCATACACTTTTAAATTCAAAATTTCCTCAAGTAGGCACCACTATTTTTACGGTGATGTCAGCACTTGCAACAGAACATCAGGCCATTAATTTAGGACAGGGTTTCCCAGACTTTTCTTGTGACCCACAACTCATTGATTCGGTTCATCAGGCCATGAAAAATGATCAAAATCAATATCCTCCAATGGCAGGTATTGTTCCATTACGACAAAAAGTGTCGGAAAAGGTGGAGAGCTTATACGGTAAAAGATACGACCCTATACAAGAAATAACAATTACAGCTGGGGCTACACAAGCTATTCTGACCGTCATCCTAGCAGTAGTTCGGCCGAATGAAGAAGTCATTGTGATAGAGCCAGTATATGACTCCTATGTGCCTTCAATCGACATGGCAGGGGGTAAAACCATTGCGCTTCAGATGAAGCCCATCAGAAATGATCAAGGAATCATTGAGTCTTATGCATTGCCTTGGGATGAATTAGCCCAATCAATCAACCCGAAGACGCGCCTTATCATGATTAATTCACCACACAATCCCACAGGAATGGTGTGGCAGGCAAAAGACTTGGATCGTCTTGCTGAATTAGTAAGGCCCACCAATGCCATTATCTGTAGTGATGAAGTCTATGAACATATGGTATTTGATGATGCTTTGCATCAAAGTATCGCCAGGCATCCTGAACTTGCAAAGCGTAGTTTTTTAATTTCAAGTTTTGGTAAAACATTTCATGTCACTGGCTGGAAAGTGGGATATGTGTGCGCCCCTCAAGATTTGATGACTGAATTCAGAAAAGTTCATCAATTTAACGTATTTACAGTAAATACCCCTATGCAATATGGCATAGCTGCTTATCTAGAAGATCCTAATCCATATTTAGCTTTATCTCATTTTTATCAAAAGAAAAGAGATTATTTTCAGGCGGGTTTAAAAAATACCCAATTTTCTTTATTGCCATCGCCAGGAACTTATTTTCAATGCGTTGATTATTCGCAGTTAAAGATACCTGAGGCAAAGCTCAATGAAACTGATTTTTGTAAATGGCTAACGACTGAGATCAAAGTGGCTGCAATTCCTGTATCCGCTTTTTATGGCAAATCAAATGATGAGAATATGATTCGTTTTTGTTTTGCTAAAAAAGAAGAAACACTCAATGCAGCAATTAAGCAACTACAACGATTGTAAAAACATATCTTAAGAAAAGAGATCAATCAATGAATAAAACAATGCGTGGAGTAACTCATGGTGCCGGCGGACCTGCACAGGTGATGCGTATCGAGGAAATAGAAGTCCCTACTCCAAGTGATAACCAAGTCTTAATTAAGTCTCATGTCGTAGGTATTAATCGACCCGACGTATTTCAGCGCTCAGGGTCATATCCACCTCCGCCTGGCGCTTCCCCATATTTAGGGTTAGAAGTTGCTGGAGAAGTTGCTGCCGTTGGTAAAAACGTGACGCAATTGAAAGTAGGTGATCAAGTATGTGCATTGACACCTGGCGGAGCATATGCAGAGTACTGCGTGACGGATGAGGGTAGTTGTTTACCCATTCCTAAAGGGTTATCCATGCTGCATGCGGCCGCTATTCCAGAAAATTACTTTACTGTTTGGTCTAACTTATTCGATATGGGGCATCTTCAAGCTGGAGAAAGTATTTTGATTCACGGCGGTTCTAGTGGCATTGGCATTACGGCGATTCAATTGGCTAAACAGTTTGGCGCAACAGTCTATACAACAGTTGGTAACTCGGAAAAAGTGAAAGCCTGTAAACAACGAGGTGCCGATGAAGTATTTAATTATAAAGAAGAGGATTTTGTCGAGCGGGTTCTTGATTCTACGAACAAAAAAGGCGTGAATGTCATCTTAGATATGGTGGGCGGATCGTACATCCAACGTAACCTTCATTCGCTTGCGATTGATGGCAGATTATTACAAGTTGCCTTCCTTGAAGGCAGTAAAGCTTCTCTTGATGTTCAAGCGATTATGCGTAAGCGGCTTACCTATACTGGAGCTACTTTGCGACCAAGAAGCGATGTGCAAAAAGCCCAAATCGCGCATGCCCTGCTAAAAAATGTGTGGCCTCTACTCGAATGTGGAAAGTGCTTACCAGTGATTGATTCCGTATACCCCTTGGATGAAGTAGTTAAGGCACATGAACGCATGGAAAGCAGTGCGCATATTGGCAAAATCATGCTGCAGGTGATCTGAATTTCAAACTGCGATTTCGGCAGTTTGATTGACTTTAGTTTTTAAGCCAAGCTCTTGTAAAAGAGCGCGATCAGTTTCAGCTTCAGGATTATTCGTGGTTAAAAGTTTATCGCCATAGAAAATAGAATTAGCACCGGCCATAAAGCACATGGCTTGTACAGCTTTTCCTAGCTCTTGACGACCTGCGGACAGACGTACCCTTGCTTTTGGCATCGTGATACGGGCGACGGCGATTGTTCTCACAAATTCAAGTGGGTCAAGTGGTGGTTGATTTTCTAGGGGTGTTCCTGGCATAGGAACTAAGTGATTAATGGGAACAGACTCTGGATATGGTGCTAGGTTTGCCAGTCGCGCAATGAGTGAAGCACGTTGACGACGGGACTCACCCATACCAATGATTCCACCACAACAGACAGACATACCACTCTCTCTTACATGGCCTAATGTATTAATACGGTCTTGATATTCTCTGGTTTGTATCACGCTGCCATAAAAGTCTTCGCTCGTATCCAGGTTGTGGTTATAAAAATCTAAGCCGGCCTCTTTTAAAGTATGAGCTTGGGTTGCCTCTAACATACCTAGCGTCGCACAAGTTTCTAAACCGAGTGCTTTTACTTCACGAATCATGATTGCAACTTTTTCGATATCTCGGTCCTTTGGTTCACGCCATGCCGCACCCATGCAGAATCGGTTTGAACCAGCTGCTTTGGCTGCTCTTGCAGCATCTAAAACTTCATTGATATCCATGAGTTTGGTAGCTTCTACACCTGTATGGTAGCGAGCAGCTTGCGGACAATAAGAGCAGTCTTCAGGGCAACCACCCGTTTTGATAGAAAGGAGGGTTGCTAGTTCAATATCGCCATCGGGAAAATATTCTCGATGAACATCTGCGGCTTTGGCCATTAAGGTCTGAAAAGGCAAGTCATAAAGTGCTTCGACTTGTGAAATCGACCAAGGTGTAGAAGTAGTAGTCATAGTTACAGTGTAAACAATTTCATTCAATGTTACGAAATATTATGCCGATGACTTAGATTTATTTGTTCAGAAGTTGATCGACGATTGTGGTTAAGCCAAGCCCGATTTTTTTTGCAGCGTAATCAGAAATATGATTACTGTAGCTATATAAAAAGTTAGATTCACTTGTAATCGTACATATATTATTTTTAACATCACATAAATAGGGGCTTGTATCAAAAATAATTAAGTTAGGGTGAAGCTGTTGAAGAGCCTTTAACCAAGCACGATAGGGCTGAGTACCTTTTAAAAATTGATCATAAGCAATCGAGCAATAAGGGTTCGCTCTGCGAGTAAAAAGTTGATTGAGAAAATGAGAGGAAGTTAAACCACCCTGAATACAGCTAGTTGGATCAGGAAATGTAGGGTTATCAATGATTACGACGACTTTTTTACCGGCATTTTCTAAGGCTAAAATTTGTTTACTCCAAATATCTAGTTGTTGAAAAGGATCAGGAGAGTCAGAGGAAATAAGACCAGTATTTTTATCTAAAGGGAAAAGACTGGTTAGTGTATTTGCAATAGCAATAACCTCAATATTCGGCGTTTTACTAACCGATTCAAATACTTGCTGAACTCGAGGATCGGCACCAGCGCCTAGAGGGCTTGGGTGTACGCCATCCACTAACAACCAATGCCCTTTCTCAGAAGAAACGCTGGTGAGGCCATAATACAGAGCTTCTGCCTTACTATCCCCTAGCATGGCAAATTTGATGGGCTCACGCTTATCAGCAAAACAATCTAGTTCTTGGGATATTGGCAAAGCTAGCTCACATGGGCGAAGTATTTCGCCTCTAAACTCACCAACAACCATGGTATTAGGATTCGCACGTAAAACATGTTCGTGGCGATGTTTAAAGCCATCTTTTTTACGAAGAACCACACCAAAACTTAGCGCTAACACCATACAGAGTAATAAAACAATGGCAGTTTTCGATGAGCGAGAACCTCGAATCGGCTTTTCCAAAAACCGAAATGTAAGCCATGCGAGCAACACTGACAAAGCTAATAAAAAAAGTTTTTGTATATTGGGTAAAGCCTGCCCTTCTAAAATTCTGGCAAAAGAAAGTAAAGGCCAATGCCACAAATACAGAGGGTAACTAATTAACCCGATAAAAACCATCAGTGGATGACTTAAAACAAATCGCAATGGACTAGATTGAGGATTTGCCATTAAAAGAAGCCCAGATCCCAGGCAGGGAATCAGAGCCCATAAGCCAGGGAAAGGTGTATTGGTATTGAAGCCAAAGAGTGCAAAAGTGATTAAGCCAAACCCGGCCATTACAAAAAATGGAGATTCAAGTTTTAGACATTCTGGGCGTGAGACCCAAATGGCAATAGAACCTCCTAAAGCCAATTCCCAAAAACGCGAGAAGGGCGAGTAAAAGTCTGCAATGGGATGATGCTTGATTTGGTAACCACTCCAGATCAAGGAGATGAGGACTAAAGTCAGGACCACTTTAAAAACAGACTGGGGATGGGGCTTCCAAATTTTCCAACTAAGACCTAATATGAGAGGCCAAACCAAGTAGAACTGTTCTTCAACACCAAGAGACCACAAATGAAGAAGCGGTTTTGTAATGGCTTCTTTATCAAAGTATCCAGCTTCTCTCCAAAAAATAATGTTGGGCACAAAACCTGCCCCAGCCAACATATGTGTGCCATATAGCTCATATTCAAATGGGGTGAGAATGATCCATCCGAGGACGGTACAGGTGAGAAAAATGAGTAAAAGAGCAGGGAAAATTCGACGGATTCGCCGTTGATAAAAGCCCCATAGAGAAAAAGTTCCGGATTGTAATTCCTGAAAGATAATCTGAGTAATTAAATATCCTGAAATAACAAAGAAAATATCTACCCCAACAAATCCACCCGGCAAGATATCTACAAAAGTATGAAAAACGAGAACTGAGATGACTGCAATTGCCCTTAAGCCATCAATTTCTGGTCGGTAGTTGGTTTTCGTCATCAAAATTAGGCAAAATGAAGTAAATTGAATTTTCTCACTAAAAATTAAAAGAGATAAAAAAATGCATATTCAACGCAGAGTTCATTGGTTTTTTCTTGCCTTATTTCTGATAACGAACATCTTTATCCCGCAAGGATTTGCTGCAGTAAAGGCGAATGAGGAAGTTCGTCCTGAAACTTTAACGTTTATGAACCGTGATCTTGCTATTTTTCGAGCAAATTTAAATGGCGCCTCGCCGTCAATTCGAGTAGAAAATGCACTTAAGAGGATGCGTCAAGTTGAAACGATGGAGCTCATTGAAGATATTCGCGCTGTACCTTTTAGTTTAGCGGGTGAGAAAGGTTTTCAGTTTCATCTTGGCACTCGACACCTTTTTTCACTGATTGAAAAAGATTTGGATCCGGAATCAAGTGAACAAATGGCTGATCTTGTAAAGGAAACAACCCTAATCTTAGAAGAGCTAAAAAATGCTAGATATCAACAAAGCAAAATTTCATTTTTAATTCATGAGTTCTTCGTGGCTTTATTGGCCACGATTGCATTAATCGCATCAATTGTTATTCTCAAACGTGGCCTCAATTGGTCGGGCCACTATTTATTAATTAAATGCCGCGAAATTTCCACACGTCATAACGGCACCCATTGGGTCGAGTATTTTTTCCTGTTTGGGGCAAGATTAACTCAATTTATTAGTTGGTTATTAATATTAATCTTATTGTATAGTTGGATCACTTTTTGTTTTAGTCGATTTCCACTGACCTATCCATTAGGACATAAATTGGGTATGTACGTTAGTCATACTTTGCACTGGGTCGTTGAGTCAATACTGGCTGCAATACCGAATTTAATGACGATTTTTATCGTGGTATTCATTACTCGATCTTTATTAGATTTATTAAAGGTATTTTTTCGAAGAGTTCAATCTGGCCAATTAAAAATCCCGTTGCTTCACTTTGAGACTGTCAGTGCCACCCAAAGAATTACCACAGTCATTATTTGGGGGCTTTGTATTGCTATTATTTACCCCTTCATACCTGGGTCGAATAGTGAAGCATTTAAAGGACTTTCAGTTTTATTAGGAGTCATTATTTCATTAGGTTCTACTGGATTGGTTACACAACTGATGAGTGGTTTAGTTGTTGTCTACTCAAGAGCATTAAGGGTGGGAGATTTCATCCAAGTAAATGGGGTTAAAGGCGTCGTTACTGAAATTGGTGGTTTGGCAACAAAAATTCAAACACAAAATAAGATTGAAACCACGATTCCAAACTCAGTCATTATTTCCAATTCGATTGAGAACTTTACGCGGTTAAATGATGCCACTGGTTCATTAATCTCTACAACAGTCACTATTGGATATGATGCACCTTGGAGAACAGTACATGAAATACTGATTAGTGCTGCTTTGTCGACAAATCAAATAATAAGTGCTCCGTCCCCATATGTTTTCCAAAGAGCACTGAGTGATTTTTATGTGGAGTATCAGTTATTTTTTCACACAGAGTTTCCGGAAATCCAAACCAAAATTCTTTCAGAGTTACATCAAAAAATTCAAGATGAGTTTAATCGTGCAGGAATTCAAATAATGTCGCCACACTTTATGTCGCAACCTTTGCACCCAGTCCTTTCAACGATGAAATAATAATGAAATATCGACATCCGTTTTGGATCGCCTGGATTTTTATCATTTGTAACATCATAGGATGTGGCGCGATGAATCAGCAAGAAAAAATTCAAGGCTCTGTGACCTACTTGGAGCGCATTGCCTTGCCACCAAATGCACAATTAGAAATTGTTTTAGCCGATGTATCACTTGCGGATGCAGTATATCGCAAGATTAGTGACCTGAAAATCACTCCAGCAGGACAGGTCCCGATTCAATTTACGATAGAGTATGATCCGAAAAAAATCGATCCAAGACACACCTATGCTGTGATGGCGCGGATTACGGACGACGGTAAGTTATTGTTTATTAATGACCAATCGTATCAAGTCATTACAAGAGGTCGACCGAAGACAGTAGAGATGGTTTTAAAAAAGGTAAATGCACGTTAAAAAGGTCGCGATAAGGAGTATTCGCAAAGTTGGTAAAGTGCTTGAGTGCTTGGATTATCTGGAAAGTGTGACAGACAATCTTTTGCCGCAATAGCCTTTTTTTCAGCTTGATTGAGTGTATATTCAAGCGCACCGCTGGATTTGACAGCAGCTAAAACATCTTTGAAAAAAACCTCATCACAATCTTCGATTTGTTCAATTGCACAAGCAGCCATATCTTTTTGTGCAGGTGTACCTTCGTTTAGAAGATAAATGAGCGGTAGAGTTGGTTTACCCTCGCGCAAATCATCCCCTGCATTTTTTCCAAGAACTGAGGATTGAGCTGCGTAATCCAACCAATCATCAATGAGTTGAAAGACCACCCCAATATATTGCCCAAACTCAGCGGCTGCTTTTGTTTGAGACGCATTTGCTTTAGCTAAAACAGCTCCTAGCTCTGCAGATGCCTCAAACAATTTTGCTGTTTTATATAAGATGACTTTGTAATAACGATCTTCAGTCACCAAAGGATCATTCAAGTTCAGTAGTTGAAGCACTTCACCTTCAGCAATGATGTTGGTAGCACTCGACAAGATCTCCATAATTTTGAGCTCACCAGGAACCACCATCATTTGAAAAGCTCTTGAATAGAGAAAATCGCCTACTAAAACACTAGCTGCATTGCCAAAGACAGCATTTGCAGTTTGACGACCTCGGCGTAAATCCGATTCATCCACCACGTCATCATGCAGTAAAGTTGCGGTATGAATAAACTCTAAAACAGCAGCAATTTCATGCCGGTGAGCAACAGCTTTTTGACCACTAAGAGCATTTGAGATTAAAAACATTAAAGCAGGACGAATACGTTTGCCGCCAGCTTCGATCAAATATTGAGAAATTTGGTTAATCAGAGCAACATCAGAGCTTAGGCTTGTTTTGATGACCTGATCCAGTGCTCTCATATCGGCATCAATCGGATGCAGAATGGAAGAAAGACTTACAACTGGTTGAACGGTGTCAGCACTTAAGCTCATTTATAATTTTTTTCTTCAAAATTAACAACTTATAATATTTTATTTAGAATTTATCTAGATCATAGAGCTATTTTAAGGGAATTTTAGTAACTTTGAATAAATCAAGCATTTCTGATGGCATTTTAGTCTTTGACACATGAGGTTTTATCGGGATATAATTTGAGGCTTCCCAATTTATTAGGGAATTAACCCTTTCGAGAGGATTTATATGTACGCGGTCATAAAAACTGGTGGCAAGCAATACAAGGTTGCTTCTGGTGAAAAATTGAAAATAGAACAGATACCTGCGGACATTGGTAGCGAAATCACAATCGACCAAGTACTAGCCGTTGGGGCTGGTGATTCACTGAAGTTTGGTGAGCCTTTGGTTGTTGGTGCTTCCGTAACAGCCACTGTTATCGCCCAGGGTCGCCATGACAAAGTGAAAATTTTTAAAATGCGCAGACGTAAGCATTATCAAAAACGTCAAGGGCATCGCCAAAATTTCACAGAAATCTTGATTAACAACATTTTGGCTTAATTTAAGGCATAACAGGAGTATCTTATGGCACAGAAAAAAGGCGGCGGTTCAACAAGAAACGGCCGTGATTCAGAATCAAAACGTTTAGGTGTAAAAGTGTATGGTGGTCAAGCCATTAATGCTGGCGGCATTATTATTCGCCAACGCGGTACACGAGTGCACCCAGGTACGAACGTAGGCTTGGGTAAAGATCATACTTTATATGCATTAGTTGATGGACACGTTGAGTTCACAATTAAAGGTATTTTAAAGAAATCAGTTGTTTCTGTTCTCCCGCAAGCGTAATATAGCCTGACTGAACAAAGTATTCAGATCAAGGCCTCGCCTCTTTGCGAGGCCTTTTTTATTGGACCCTAAATATGAAATTTATAGACGAAGCACGAATTGAAGTAATCGCCGGAAATGGCGGTTCTGGAAGTGCATCGATGCGTCGCGAAAAATTCATTGAGTTTGGAGGTCCTGACGGTGGTGATGGCGGTCGAGGTGGTTCCGTATGGGCAGTTGCTGATAGGAACATTAATACCCTGATTGATTATCGCTATGCCAAAACGCATCTAGCTAAAAATGGTGAAGCTGGCAGAGGAGCTGATTGCTATGGTAAAGCTGGCGACGATATTGAGCTTCGTTTTCCAGTAGGAACCATCATCGATGATATGGAAACAGGCGAACGTATTGCTGATTTGACCATGCATGGTGAACGCCTATTAATTGCCAAAGGTGGCGAGGGTGGGTGGGGGAACATTCACTTTAAAAGTAGTACAAATCGAGCTCCAAGACAAAAGACCAGCGGTAAGCCTGGTGAGCGCATCAAATTAAAGCTTGAGTTAAAAGTATTAGCGGATATAGGTTTATTAGGATTACCCAATGCTGGAAAGTCTACTTTTATCACAGCAGTCTCTAATGCGAGACCAAAAATAGCCGATTACCCTTTTACAACTTTACATCCTAATCTAGGGGTGGTGCGAGTTGGACCAGAAAAGAGTTTTGTCATTGCGGATATTCCCGGATTGATTGAGGGTGCTGCCGAGGGTGCAGGACTCGGCCATCGTTTTTTAAGGCACTTACAACGTACAGGAATTATTCTACATTTAGTTGATCTTGCGCCATTTGATGATGAAATTGATATCGCTGGTCAAGCAAAAGGAATCGTGCAAGAGCTTCTTAAATATGACCAAGCCCTTTACGACAAACCTCGTTGGTTAGTTTTAAATAAAGTAGACATGCTTGAAGAGCCAGTTCGCGTCAAGCGAGTAAAAGAATTTATTAAGAAATTTAAATGGAAAGGCCCTGTTTTTGAGATTTCAGGTCTGACCGGGCAGGGTTGTAAAGAGTTATGCTTTGCCATTCAAACGTATTTAGATGCTCAAAAAGCGAAAGTAGATGCCCAAGAAGAGTATGACGCAGATGTACGTTTTAAATTGGATGATCAGCTAGGAAAAGAACCAACATGACTGTATCCGTATGTAAAGATGCTAAACGAATTGTGATTAAGGTAGGCTCTACATTAGTGACCAACCATGGAGAGGGATTAGATAAAGTTGCAATTCATCGATGGGCAGCCCAGGTGGCCAAACTTCAGGGGGCCGGTAAAGAAGTGTTGATGGTGAGCTCAGGAGCCATTGCTGAAGGGATGCAACGCTTGGGTTGGAAAGTTCGCCCAGAAGAAATTCATGATTTGCAAGCCGCTGCTGCCGTTGGTCAAATGGGTCTTGTACAGGTTTATGAGACGGCTTTCATGGAACATCATATCCATACTGCTCAGGTTTTATTGACCAATGCAGATTTGGCAAATCAAGAGCGTTATGACAATGCAAAAGCAACCTTAGAAAACTTAATTAAGCTGGGTGTTGTCGCGGTTATTAATGAAAATGATACCGTTGTTACGGATGAAATTAAATTTGGTGATAACGATACATTAGCCGCATTAGTTTGTAATTTAATCCATGCAGATTTATTAATTATTTTGACCGATCAAGATGGCTTATATACAGATGACCCTCGCAAAAATAAAGCTGCAACTCTGATTAAAGAGACGAAAGCTGGTGAACCAGAGTTAGAGTTGATTGCTGGAGGAGCAGGAAGTTCTTTAGGCAAAGGCGGTATGTTAACAAAAGTGTTAGCTGCCAAAATGGTGTCGAGGCAGCATTGTCATACGATTATTGCTTCTGGACATGAACCAGACGTTCTTTTACGCTTAGCTCAAGGTGAAATGATAGGAACGCAACTAGTTGCAACAGCTTTTGTTTAAAAAAGTAAATCAATTTTAATGTCTTGAAGTCTTCGATTAATATTAGAAATACTTGAGTTTGCTGAATCGCCTGCACAAAGAGCCTTTCGCCCCAAGTAAGCTTGATAGTTGTTGTAACCCAAATTTCCTATTGGGCGCCATTCTTGATCATTGACCTCTACCCATGCGTTGTTCTCAAATCTTGCATAGGTCTTCTTAAGAAACTGTTTGCATTCAATACCCGAAAATAATATCTGCTCAGCTCCTTCAGGACTTTTAATCACGACGGTATAACGAACTTCATCTTTAATGATGACGATATTTTTATTATCCAAATAAAATTGCAAAGTTTTACTGTTTCCTGAAGGAGTAAAAGGGAATAGATTGTTTTTTAGAGGTGGACCGTTAGGCAGTAATAATTTACTTTCTTGAGCGCCTTTATTTTTTTCAATATCTTCTAAATCTCCAAATATTCTAGATTGTGCTGTTGATAATGAGCAACTCAGAATTACCCCAATCAGCAAAAAGATAGAAATAAGATTTTTTTTCATAAAGAGCTTTTATCGAGTTGATTCTTGGTTTTCTAGTGGATTAGAGACTTGCGAGGTATTTGGGGAACAATCTAAAGTAGAGCCCCATGGCAAGGTCAGCAAGTGAGATTTGCGACTTAAATACCTCGCTAGCTCAGAAAGCGCTTTGGAGTAGACATCGCGCTTAAATTCAATGACGGCATCTAATGGTATCCAGTAGGCACTCCAGCGCCACGCATCAAATTCAGGATGATCCGTGGCACGTAAAGAAATATCGCTATCCCTTCCCACCATTCGCAATAAGAACCAAATTTGTTTTTGACCTTTATAGGTAATTCGTCTGGATTTTTGGACAGATTGCCGGCGCAAAAATTCCTCTGGAACGTCATAACGTATCCAATCTTTTGTGCGTCCAATAACTTGAACATGTTCGGGTAATAATCCAACCTCTTCCTGCAACTCACGAAACATAGCTTGCTTGGGGTTTTCTCCATGATGAATCCCACCTTGTGGGAACTGCCACGAATGCTGGCCAATACGCTTGCCCCAGAATACTTCGTTTCGCTGATTTAGAAGAATTATCCCGACATTCGGTCTATAGCCCTCTTTATCGAGCATGATAATTTTTGAATCCTTTAAAATCAATGAATTGATTATATCTATAAAGAACCCATGAAAGCCACACAAACATTCATATTGACCCTTAAAGAAGCCCCTGCGGATGCTGAGATTGTTTCTCATCAGCTCATGACGCGTGCAGGAATGATCCGTAAAATTGGCGCAGGTATTTATAACTACATGCCGATTGGCCTGCGGGTAATTCGTAAAGTAGAAGCGATTATTCGTGAGGAGATGACTCGAGCTGGGGCAATCGAAATGCTCATGCCATTTGTGCAACCAGGAGAGTTATGGGAAGAGACCGGTCGTTTGCAGAAAATGGGGCCAGAATTATTAAGAATAAAAGATCGACATGACCGTAATTTTGTTTTGCAACCTACCTCAGAAGAAGTGGTAACGGATGTAGCTCGAAATGAAATTAGGAGTTATAAACAATTACCGATTAATTTATATCAAATACAAAGTAAATTTAGGGATGAAAGAAGACCTCGTTTTGGCGTGATGCGCGGACGAGAATTTATTATGAAAGATGCCTATTCCTTTGATAAGGACGAGGCTGGGATGCGCGAATCATATGGCAAGATGTTTGATGCTTATCACCGTATTTTTCAGCGCCTAGGACTTAATTACCGAGCTGTAGCTGCAGATAACGGAGCGATTGGCGGTAGTGGTAGTCAAGAGTTTCATGTGATTGCAGATACAGGCGAAGATGCAATTGTGTATTGCCCGTCCTCAGATTACGCAGCCAATTTAGAGGCGGCACAAGCCTTGAGTCTAATTGCGCAACTTCAGCCACCCGCACAAGACTTAGAAAAAGTAGCTACTCCAAGTATTTCAAAATGTGAAGAAGTTGCAAAACTTCTGCAATTATCGTTAACTCAAACCGTAAAAACGATTGCAATTGCAGTAGATCAATATGATGAAAAGGGCGCTTTGATTCCTGGGGCTGCAAAAATATGCTGCTTATTATTAAGAGCTGACCATGAGTTGAATGAGGTCAAAGTTAACAAAATTGCCGGCTTACAAGATTTTAGAATGGCTACTGAGGTAGAGATTTTGCAAGCATTTGGAGCAGCACCTGGTTCATTAGGCCCCATTGGACTGAGTAACAAAGTACCCGTCATTGCTGATTTAACTGTAGCTCACATGAGCGATTGGGTTTGTGGCGCAAATGAAACTGGGTATCACTTCAAAGGAGTTAATTGGGAAAGAGATTTACCAACACCACAGACTGCCGATATCCGCAATGTTGTTGTAGGAGATTTCTCGCCAGATGGTCAAGGCATACTAGAAATCTGCAGAGGTATTGAAGTTGGACATGTTTTCATGTTGGGTACTAAATACTCTGAGTCGATGAAAGCGAATTTTTTAGATGAGCAAGGTAAGTCAAAACCTTTGGTAATGGGTTGTTACGGTATCGGAGTGACTCGTCTGTTGGGTGCTGCCATTGAACAATGTCATGATGAAAAAGGAATTGTTTGGCCATTATCGATTGCCCCTTTCCAAGTAGTTATTTGCCCCGTGTCTTATGACAAGTCTGAACTCGTCAAAAAGACGGCAGATGATTTATATCAACAAATGTTAAAGGCTGGTATTGAGGTTGTGATTGATGATCGAGGTGAAAGACCAGGCGCTATGTTTGCAGATTGGGAGCTCATTGGCGTCCCATTTAGGGTGGTAGTTGGTGAGCGCAGTCTAAAAGAAGGGTTTCTAGAATTACAGGCTAGAACAGATGCAACTGCAACTCAAGTCCCAGCCAGTGAAGTATTAGAACGCTTGCATACCCTGCTACACGCAAAATAGAGAAAAAGGCCTTTTACTTAAAAAGGCCTTTACCTAAACCTTTACCCATGCCTTTGGCGGCCATTTGACCCATCATACGAGCCATTTTCCCGCCACTAAATTGTTTCATCATGGTTTGCATTTGTTCAAACTGCGCGAGCATACGATTCACTTCTTGGACCTGTACACCAGCTCCTTGAGCAATTCGGCGTTTACGACTAGCTTTTAATAATTCAGGCTTTGCACGCTCCTGAGGCGTCATACTGTCGATGATGCCCTGCATTCGTTTGATGTTTTTCTCAGCGGCATTCATATCCGTTTTCGCAGCAGCTTGTGCCATATGAGCTGGCAGTTTATCCATCATGTTGGCGAGGCCGCCCATATTTCGCATTTGCGAAATCTGACTTCTAAAGTCAGATAAATCAAAGCCACCTTTTTTGATTTTGGCGACTAATTTTTCAGCTTCTTTATGATCGACATTTTTTTGGGCCTCTTCTACTAAAGCAAGAATATCCCCCATGCCTAAGATACGACCAGCCATACGTTCGGCGTCAAAGGCGTCTAAACCATCAATTTTTTCAGAAACACCTACAAATTTAAGTGGCACACCCGTAACTTGCCGAACAGAAAGTGCCGCACCGCCTCTAGAGTCACCATCTAATTTGGTGAGAACAACACCTGTTAAGGGCAGTGTGGCGTGGAAAGCCTTAGCAGTATTAACGGCATCTTGACCCAGCATGGCGTCAACCACAAAAAGTGTTTCAATCGGTTTTACTGCAGCGTGAAGCGCGGCGATTTCTGCCATCATTTCGGCATCGATACCCAGTCGCCCGGCGGTATCTACAAGCAGAACATCATAGTAATGTCTTTTCGCCCAGTCGATTGCCGCAAATGCGATATCTGTTGGTTTTTGATTCACATTACTCTCAAACCAATCTGCACCAGCTTGAGCAGTAACCGTTTTGAGCTGTTCAATTGCCGCAGGTCGATACACGTCACAAGAAACGGTAAGTACTTTTTTCTTTTGAGTGCGGATTAACCATTTAGCTAATTTGGCAACAGTCGTTGTTTTACCAGCACCTTGAAGACCTGCCATCAAAATAACTGCGGGTGGTTGGGTCGCAAGATTAAGTTTGCCGGCCGAGACTGCATCACTTGATGCGCCACCATTCATGATTTTTACTAATTCATCACGAACAATACCCACTAATACCTGCCCAGGTGTTAAGCTAGAAACAACTTCTTCACCAAGAGCTTTTTCTTTGATATTCGCTAATAAATCTTTGATCACTGGCAATGAAACATCAGCCTCTAAAAGGGCTAGACGGATTTCACGCAGCATTTCTGCGGTATTTTCTTCGGTCAGTCGTGCTTGGCCACGAATGGTTTTAACCACACGACTTAAACGGGCTGTTAGATTTTCTAGCATGAGAGTATTAAACTAAGCATATGTTATTAATATACCCAACGATTGCGTACCTACTTACTTTAACGATGATTGTGATTCACAATCGTCGCATGGTCACATTTCAAGATCAACAACAAGTTCAACATGAGATCACACCAACTAGTAAGAAGCATCAACTGTGGGTACAGGGATTAATCTTTATTTTACTCGCCTTACATGGTGTTGCGTGTTATCAGGATATATTTACCCCTGAAGGACTCGTCTTTGGCTTTGCCCAAGCTCTATCCCTAATGGCTTGGGTGGCTATTACTTTGTATTGGATTGAAGCATGGTTTTTTACCCTGCAAGGCATGCTCCCCCTTGTACTAGGCCTTGCCACTATTTTTAGTTTTTTACCAATCGTGTTTTCTGGAGCAATCATTTCCACTAAAGCAGTGCACTCCTCAGGGTTTAAATTACACTTTATTACGGCGAATATTGCATATGGAATCATGTTTTTAGCCGCTATTCAGGCCATATTGATGACAATGCAAGATCGTAGCTTGCGCTCAAAGCAACAAAAGGATACTGCTACTTGGATGGGCATATTCGTGCTTGGTAGGCGTTCTAGGTTGTTGGAGCAATTACCCCCTTTAATGGTCATGGAGCGCGTGATGTTTAATGTGATGGGTATTGGCTTTTGCTTGTTAACAATCGCTGTGTTTTCAGGAGTTTTCTTTAGCCAAAGCTTATTTGGAAGACCATTGATTCTCGATCACAAAACGATATTCTCCTTATTGTCTTGGGCCATGTTTGGGGGATTACTGTATGCGCATTGGCGAGTGGGTCTGCGGGGTGCTGAGGCATCTAAGTGGGTTTTAGGGTCATTTTCTATTTTGTTACTAGCTTACATTGGCAGTCGCTTTGTTCTTGAAGTCATTCTTCATCGACTGTAAAGTCAATGCATGATAAAAATTATTGAATTTTTTTTATTATTTGCTCTTGCCTACTGGGCAATTTATATTTTCCCCAAAAAAAATAAACTAAAAAGACAAAAATCGCCTACAACTCCAAGCCCCACAAAACCTCAAATACTGAAGATGGCTGAGTGTTCTTTTTGTAAGATTCGATTACCTTTGCAAGAGTCATTTGAGTACCAACAAAGACATTATTGCAGCCTTAGCCATTACAACCAGGTTAGCCCGCAAGGCTGGCTTGGTAATGCAAAACATGCCCCATCGCCAAATTATGATGAACGTCCAGAGGATTGCGGGCCTATCGATACGGTGGTGATTCATCACATTAGTTTGCCGGAGGGTAAGTTTGGTGGTGATGCTATTGAGGCATTTTTCACGAATCAGCTCAACCCAAAAGATGATCCATATTTTGAAACGATTGCCCATTTACAAGTTTCATCCCATTTCCTTATTCTGCGAGACGGTCAATTAATACAATTTGTATCCACTAACCAACGTGCTTGGCATGCTGGTGCATCGCAATTGTTTGAGCGCCAAAGAGTCAATGATTTTTCCATCGGAATTGAGCTTGAGGGAACAGGTGAGTTGCCTTTTACGCCGGAGCAATACCAAAAGTTGGGACAATTAATTCCGGCCATACAAAAACAATACCCTATCCGGTATTTTGTAGGACATAGTGATATTTCTCCCGGTAGAAAAGTAGACCCAGGAAAAAGCTTTGACTGGAAATATGTCAGTCAGATTGCCAAAATTCCTGAGAATAAATTGCCTTTTGGGTTGCAGGCACGATAAATTTGTAGGTTATTCGTAGTAAGCGCAAACATCAAAATAATGTCAATGTGATGACTAAATTCGTATTTAATTGTTAGTGTGCACTTATTAGGGAATTCCTGAGAAAAATTCCAAAAATATATATACAAAAAGTCTAAAAATTCCCTATACTTAGTACTTAGAGTAAGCAAAAACACAATAGATAGTGTTTTCAGAAAATAATCTTCTGAATTTTGATCTGTTAAATAAATCCAATTTGCAGCTCTAAAACATACTATTTATGAGCCTGCGAGAGCTTTAGCGTGGGGATTTAAAGAAGTTAAAGCAGTGCAAAAAAACGAAATCGCATTATTAATCAATTTTTAAGTTTAAAGAATTTAGGAGCTTTTATGACATTCGCTGATCCCCTCGGCAATTTATTAGGTGTAAACACATACCCGACCAGCAGCAATCCAAATGTAGTATCAAACCAAGCTCCATCGCAAGGATTTTTAGCTGGAGGTGTCGGCGTGGCAAATCCAGTTCAGCTCTCTGACTACAAAATTATTCGTAGAAACGGTGCGGTTGTTTCATTTGAGCCCTCAAAAATTGCGATTGCAGTAACTAAGGCTTTTTTAGCGGTTAATGGTGGCCAAGGCGCAGCCTCTGCCCGAATTCGTGAGCAAGTTGAACTTCTTACGGAAGTTGTAGTTCGTGGTTTGTTACGTAGTCGTCCAA
Source organism: Burkholderiaceae bacterium (assembly GCA_947448695.1). Taxonomy (GTDB): domain Bacteria; phylum Pseudomonadota; class Gammaproteobacteria; order Burkholderiales; family Burkholderiaceae; genus Polynucleobacter. The sequence goes on along the minus strand of CANFOL010000013.1, from coordinate 31,001 downwards.
ATGGCGGAACCTTCCATATTGAAGATGTTCAAGACCAAGTTGAGTTGGCATTGATGAGAAGCGGTGAGCATAACGTAGCACGTGCCTACGTTTTATATCGTGATAAAAGAAATCAAGAGCGTCATCAAGCGCAACTTCAGGTACCTAAAGTTTCAGATATTCCTCATCCGGGTATTAACGTCACTGATAAAGGTGTTATTAAGCCACTTGATATGGCTAACCTCCAATCAATTTTGGAGGCTGCATGTCAGGGTTTAGGCAATCATATTGTGCCAAACATCATTTTGACTGAAACGATCAAGAATTTGTACGAAGGTGTACCAATTGAACAAGTTTTTGATTCAGCAATTCTCTCTTCAAGAACATTAATTGAAAAAGATCCAGCATATAGCTTGGTAACTGCTCGTATATTGATGCACGTGATTCGTCGCGACATTTTAGGCGTGGAAGTTGCTCAGGGCGAAATGCAACAAGTTTACCCACAATATTTCAAGAAATTTTTAAGCCGTGGCGTTAAAGAAGAGTTATTAGATAAGCGAGTTTTAGAAATATTTGATATTGACCGCTTAGGTAAAGCTTTAAATGCAGACCGTGATCTTCAATTTAACTACTTAGGTTTGCAAACATTATTTGATCGTTATTTTATTCACGTTGATGGACAGCGTATTGAAATGCCTCAGGCCTTCTTTATGCGTGTCGCGATGGGCCTATCTTTAGAAGAAAAACAACCAACTGACCGCGCAATTGAATTCTACGAAATTCTCTCAAGCTTTGATTTCATGTCCAGTACACCGACATTGTTTAATTCTGCAAGTTTACGTTCACAGTTGTCTAGCTGCTATTTAACAACGGTTGCCGATGACTTAGATGGTATTTATGAAGCTTTGAAAGAAAATGCCCTGTTATCGAAGTTTGCTGGTGGATTAGGTAATGACTGGACTAACGTACGTGCTTTAGGTAGCCACATTAAAGGTACCAATGGAAAATCACAAGGTGTTGTACCTTTCCTCAAGGTAGTTAACGATACAGCAGTCGCCGTTAATCAAGGTGGTAAGCGTAAAGGTGCTGTATGTGCTTATTTAGAAACTTGGCATTTAGATATTGAAGAATTCTTAGAGTTGCGTAAAAACACTGGTGATGACCGTCGTCGTACGCATGATATGAATACTGCTAACTGGATTCCAGACTTATTTATGAAGCGCGTCATGGAAAACGGTGAATGGACTCTGTTTTCACCATCTAGTACACCTGACTTACATGATAAATATGGCCGCGCATTTGAAGAAGCTTATGTAGCTTATGAGAAAAAAGCGGATGCCGGTGAGATCAAACCCTTTAAACGTATTCCAGCCGCACAACTTTGGCGTAAGATGATTGGCATGCTTTTCGAGACCGGCCATCCATGGATTACATTCAAAGATCCTTGCAATATCCGTAGCCCACAACAGCATATTGGCGTTGTTCATTCTTCTAACTTATGTACTGAAATTACCTTAAACACAAATGAAGAAGAAATTGCTGTTTGCAATTTGGGTTCCGTGAACCTAACAGCACATATGATGTCGGATGCTCATGGTCAATTGGTTTTGGATCATGCCAAGCTACAAAGAACCATCAACACTGCGATGCGGATGTTAGATAACGTGATTGATATTAACTATTACGCGGTTGCTAAGGCTAAAAACTCGAATGTTAAACATCGCCCCGTTGGTTTAGGCATTATGGGCTTCCAAGATTGTTTGCATATGTTACGTATCCCTTATGCAAGTGAGGCGGCGGTTGAGTTTGCTGATACATCGATGGAAGCAGTCTGTTATTACGCTTACCAAGCTTCTAGTGAGCTTGCAAAAGAACGTGGTACATATAACACCTATAAAGGTTCTTTATGGGATCGTGGAATACTGCCTCAGGATTCAGTTGAATTATTAGCTCAAGAGCGTGGTGGATATTTAACCGTGAATAATGCGAGCAAAATGGACTGGACTTCTTTGCGCGCAAGTATTAAACAACATGGAATGCGTAATTCCAATTGCGTTGCCATCGCACCAACAGCAACGATTTCGAATATTATTGGAGTTTCAGCTTGTATTGAGCCGACATTCCAAAATTTATATGTGAAGTCTAATCTTTCTGGCGAGTTCACTGTCGTGAATGAGTATTTAGTTCGTGACTTGAAAGCACGTGGTTTGTGGGATGAGGTTATGATTGCAGATCTCAAGTATTTTGATGGATCATTAGCAAAAATTGATCGTATTCCACAAGATTTAAGAGATATTTACGCTACAGCATTTGAAGTGGCTCCAAAATGGATTGTAGAAGCTGCTGCCCGTCGTCAGAAGTGGATTGACCAAGCACAGTCTTTGAACATTTATATGGCGGGTGCTTCTGGTAAGACTTTAGATGAGACTTATAAATTAGCTTGGACACTTGGGTTAAAAACAACTTATTACCTACGTACAACTTCTGCAACTCAAGTTGAAAAATCTACGGTAGATAAGGGCACATTAAATTCAGTATCCAACCAATCAGCCGAACAGCAAGCTGCAAGTGCTGCGGCACTTCATGATCAAGCATTGGCAGAGGCGGACGGTGCAGTTTGTACCCTACGTCCAGGTGATGATGGATTTGAAGAATGTGAAGCTTGTCAGTAATTTAAGAATAGAAATATGCAGTAATTAATGGAGAAATAAGATGTTGAATTGGGAAGATGATGCACCGGTTGCACCAGCAAAAGTAATGCCAACACCAATACCTGAGGTGAAGGTAGCTACTTTAGCTACACCGATGGCCTTAAATACGCCATTACCAAATGAAGCGATTGCGCCAATCCAAGATATCCTGAAAGCTCCTAAGGACCGTCGCGTGAATGTGGCGGATAAAAGAATCATTAATGGTCAAACAGACGTTAACCAATTAGTGCCGTTTAAATATAAATGGGCTTGGGAAAAGTATTTGGCAGGTTGCGCGAATCATTGGATGCCACAAGAAGTTAATATGACGCGCGATATTGCGACGTGGAAAGATCCGAATGGATTGACTGAAGATGAGCGTCGCATTATTAAAAGAAACCTTGGTTTTTTTGTGACGGCAGACTCACTTGCCGCTAATAATATCGTTCTTGGAACGTATCGTCAGATAACAGCACCTGAATGTCGCCAATATTTATTGCGCCAAGCATTTGAAGAAGCGATTCACACGCACGCATATCAATACATTGTTGAATCTTTAGGTTTAGACCAATCAGAAATTTTTAATGCGTATCACGAGGTACCTTCGATACGTGCGAAAGATGAATTTCTTTTACCGTTCATTGACACATTAACTGACCCATCTTTTAAAACTGGCACTCCTGAAAGTGATCAAAAATTATTAAAATCATTGATCGTTTTTTCATGCATCATGGAAGGATTGTTCTTTTATGTTGGTTTTACGCAAATACTTGCAATGGGTCGTCAAAACAAAATGACAGGTGCCGCGGAGCAGTATCAGTACATCTTGCGTGATGAATCTTTACACTGCAATTTTGGTATTGATATGATTAACCAGATCAAGCTTGAGAACCCCCATTTATGGACCTCTGCGTTCAAAGACGAGTTAAAAATACTGTTCACTGAAGCAGTGGAATTAGAGTATAAATATGCTGAAGATACGATGCCTCGTGGAGTACTTGGACTCAATGCACCGATGTTCAAAAGCTACCTTAGATACATCTGTAATCGTCGTTGCATGCAAATAGGACTTGACGCATTGTTCCCAAATGAAGAGAATCCTTTTCCATGGATGTCAGAAATGATAGATTTGAAAAAAGAAAGAAACTTTTTTGAAACTAGAGTGATTGAGTATCAAACTGGAGGCGCATTGAGTTGGGATTAACCACTCAAAGTTGTCTCCCAAAAACTGGAGATGTACGGATTGGACATTAGACGTTGGAAGTTAACTTGTGAAATAAAAAGTTCGAAAATTCGAACAGGGCAAGTTTCCCTTCAAAATCTTGAGTTCAAGCAAAACAGTTTCGAACAAGTAATAATGCGTATGTTTACGCAAGCAGAATTAAAAAAGCTGTTCCAAGAATTTGGAACGGCTTTTTTTACGAAGTTCATGGGATTATTTTGCAGTGAAGGAAATAAAAACATGAATGGCTCACGCGTTTGTGCCGGTTTTCTACCCAGAGAGTCGGTTCGGAACGCTAGGGTCTTCTTAAACTGTAGTATGTATTACTTCTCACGTGAAGGAGCTTGATATGGCAACTGCCAAAAAACCTGCTGCTAAGAAACCTGCAGCGAAAAAAGTTGTAGCTAAGAAGCCTGCTGCTAAAAAAGTAGCTGCTAAGAAGCCTGCTGCTAAGAAAGTAGCTGCTAAGAAGCCTGCTGCTAAGAAAGTAGCTGCTAAGAAGCCTGCTGCTAAAAAAGTAGCTGCTAAGAAGCCTGCTGCTAAAAAAGTAGCTGCTAAGAAGCCTGCTGCTAAAAAAGTAGCTGCTAAGAAGCCTGCTGCTAAAAAAGTAGCTGCTAAGAAGCCTGCTGCTAAACCAGCCGCAAAAAAAAAAGTAGTTAAATCAGCAGCAAAAAAGCCAGCTAAAAAGGCCGCCGCAAAGCCTGCAGTTAAAAAGCCGGAAGTAAAAGCATCAACAAAAACGACTTTAAATCCAACTGCTGCATGGCCTTTTCCTACCGGTAGCCGTCCTTAACTTAGACGGTTTCCGAAAGGCAACAGCTGTAGAAGTAAAAGATGTAAGCAACCCACCTTGGTGAAGACCTTGGTGGGTTTTTCTTATGCAAAATCGCTATGAAACGCTTTGCGATAGAGTTCTTGAATCATCTCAAAGCTAGGGGTATGATTTTGGGGGCCTTGGGCAGCGATCTTAATAGCACCCATTAAAGAGCCTAACTTACCTGTCGTTTCCATATCAAATTGATTTTCGATACCGTACAGAAGACCTGCACGAAAGGCATCGCCGCAACCTGTTGGGTCAATCGGTTTTTCTACAGGCACGACCGGAATATGAATCTTTTGACCATCTGTATAAATTTCTGAGCCTTGAATACCTTTTGTTACGATTAATGCTTTTACGTGTTTTGCAATTTCAGCAAGGGGCATACCTGTTTTAAGAGATAGCATTTCACCTTCGTAGTCGTTAACGGCGATATAGCTAGCTTGTTCAATAAACGCTGACAAATCCTTGCTATCAAACATCGGTAGGCCTTGTCCAGGGTCAAAAATAAATGGTACTTTGGCATCCACAAATTGTTTGGCGTGCATCATCATGCCATCACGACCGTCCGGAGCCACGATACCAAGAGCAATATTTAAAGGACTAGCCTCTAAGGCCGAAACAGCTGACGTCACATTATTCTGATGGGACGCAGACATTGCACCAGGATGAAACGCCGTGATTTGATTATTATCACGATCAGTCGTAATCATTGCTTGTGCAGTAAATGCTTCAGGGATTTCGCGGACAAAATCCATATTGATGCCATATTTATTCAGTTGATCAAAATAAGGGCCTGCGTCGCCACCTACGGTCGCCATGATGATTGGATCGCCATTGAGTAACTTTAAGTTATATGCAATATTGCCCGCACATCCACCAAATTCACGACGCATACTTGGAACTAAGAAAGCGACATTCAAAATATGAATTTGCTCAGGCAAAATTTGCTCGGCAAAGCGTCCCTCGAAGGACATAATTGTGTCATAAGCGATTGAACCGCAAATTAGGCTAGCCATAAATTCCTTTTCATCATTTTGGTATTGATATTGTATTAATAAAGCAAATGGACTTGGAAGCCACTGGCATCCCTCGGTACTGCTATCGGTATTGCTATTGTAATTTCAGTTTGTGAAGCTACCCCATGAGTGAGCCACTCTGTTTTTCTTGGAAGATCAGATGTGAGCCATTCTTGAGGTGAAAATTGACGATAAGCTAGAGGCTCACCGGCAATATTCGACAGAATCACTTCGATATGAGGCAATGCTGATTTTTTAAATGGAATTTGCGATTCACTGCGGAGTTGTATTTGCAAAACGTGAGAGACATCATCATCCAAGTTTAAAGAGGCGTATTCGACACGCCAATGAGAAATATCTGCGCGTGGCACCTTCGCCCATTGATGGAATAAGTAAGCTCCTTGTGCCATTCCAAGCAAAAGTAAGACAACTAGCATGAACAGCTTGTAATTGCGTAAATGCATTAAGCACTCAATCGATGGCCTGCAAGTAAAACCCATCCGTCATGAACATCAACGACTTTTAGATCAATCCAAGGTGCGTATGAAGTAATCACATCCTGCGCTTGACGTTCAAGTATTCCAGATAAAGCGAGTGCTGAGTCTTGAGCTAAATAAGATGCGATCGCTGGAGCTAACACTTGCAGAGGATTGGCTAGGATATTAGCAACAACAACATCAAACTTCGGTAAATCGAGTGCATGATCTGGCAAATAAAATTCGACATTCACCTGATTGTTTTGAGCATTTTGTTTCCCAGCAACCATCGCTTGTGGATCGATATCGATTCCAATAGTTTTGCCACTACCTAATTTTTGTGCAGCGATGGCTAAGATACCAGAACCACAACCATAATCTAAAACTCGCTTACTCTGAAGTATCTGATCATTAGAAAGCTGTTCTAGCCACTCTAAGCAGAGTTTGGTTGTGGGATGACTACCAGTGCCAAAGGCAAGTCCGGGATCAACAGCGAGGCATACCGCGCCATCTGGAAGACCTTCAGGGATGGCGTGCCATGAAGGCACGACCCAAAGGTTCGGTGTAATGGAAATCGGCTCAAATTGTGATTGGGTAAGTTCAACCCAATTTTGATCTTCGACGAAGGTTTCGGTATACACATCAACAGCAAGACCAGCTTGAACAAGTTCTGCCAATATCGCTTCAGTATGTTGTGGAAATTGCTGCCAAAGAAGATTATCAAATAATGCCTGTACCACGGATTCATTCCACGCTTCTTGAGTTGGAATCATTCCAGGCTCGCCGTATAAAGGACTTTCATCCGCTGTATTTGCTTGCGCATCTTCAACACTAATGGAAAGGGCCCCTAACTCCATTAAGGCATCACCCAGTTCCTCTGCAGTTTGTGCATCGACAGTAAATTGGAGTTGGCGAAAAGACATAAATGAAGATTACTTTTCGCCACGCGAAGCTGCTTGCTCTTCAAGGCGATGTTCAAGATAGTGAATACTTGTACCACCTAAATAAAACTTGGGATCGATCATTAACTCTCGGTGAAGGGGAATATTCGTTTTAATACCCTCAACAACCATTTCTGAAAGAGCGATACGCATGCGTTTAATGGCTTGTTCTCGCGTTGCCCCATAAGAAATTAATTTTCCAATCATGGAGTCGTAATTTGGAGGAATGGTGTAACCAGCATAAACGTGTGAATCAACTCGAATACCTGGACCGCCTGGCGTATGCCACGCTGTAATTTTTCCAGGGCTTGGGGTAAATTTAAAAGGATCTTCAGCGTTAATTCGACATTCGATTGCATGACCGCGAAACTCGATATCGCGTTGACGGAAAGATAATTTTTCGCCAGCTGCAATTTTAATTTGCTCTTGGACGATGTCGATACCAGTGATTAATTCTGTAACGGGATGCTCAACCTGCACGCGCGTATTCATTTCGATAAAGAAAAACTCATTGTTTTCGAATAAAAACTCAAAAGTTCCAGCCCCACGGTAACCCATTTTGCGGCAAGCCAATGCGCAACGCTCGCCAATTTTAGCAATCAGACGACGATCAATGCCAGGAGCAGGAGCTTCTTCAATCACTTTTTGATGACGACGTTGCATCGAGCAGTCGCGTTCGCCAAGCCAAACTGCATTTTTATAAGTATCAGCCAGAATCTGAATTTCGATATGGCGTGGATTGGTTAAAAACTTCTCCATATACACTTCGGGATTGCCGAATGCACGCCCAGCTTCTTCTTTGGTCATATTGACCGCATTGATCAATTGCGACTCAATGTGAACAACGCGCATCCCACGACCGCCGCCGCCGCCTGCGGCTTTAATAATCACGGGATAGCCCACTTTTTTAGCAATTGCTAAAATTTCTTTGGGGTTATCTGGAAGCGCGCCATCGGAACCAGGGACACAAGGTACACCTGCAGCAATCATCGCATGTTTTGCAGAAACTTTATCACCCATCAAACGGATTGATTCAGCGGTAGGTCCAATAAATACGAAGCCTGACTTTTCCACCCGGTCAGCAAAATCAGCATTTTCGGAGAGAAAACCATAGCCAGGATGAATCGCTTGAGCTTCTGTCACCTCTGCCGCTGAAATAATCGCCGGCATGTTGAGGTAGCTTAAGGGGGAAGGAGGGGGGCCAATACATACTGCCTCATCAGCTAATTTTACGTACTTGGCATCTTTATCCACGGTGGAATAAACCACCACATTTTTCACGCCAAGCTCACGGCAAGCTCTTTGAATACGAAGAGCAATTTCACCACGATTGGCGATTAAGATTTTGTCAAACATGCAGTCCCCTTTAGGCAATCACATACAAGGGTTGATCAAACTCAACACCTTGGGCGTTTTCGACTAAGATTTGTTTGACGACGCCATCAAACTCTGACTCGATTTCGTTTAAGAGTTTCATCGCTTCAATAATGCAAAGTGTTTGACCTTTCCTGACGGTGTCACCTACTTTGACAAAATCAGGTGATTCAGGGTTTGGTGCGCGGTAAAAAGTACCGACCATTGGTGACTTCATCACATTACCATCAGGTATCTTGGCGGCTAGAGTTTCAGTGGGTAATACATTTGAAGGTATTGAGCTAGGATCTTGGTCCATCGCCATTTGTGATGGGATGGAGGGCGGAATATAGACTTGTTGGACTGTTTGTTGCTGGCTAGTGCGGTGATTAACAATTTTTACCTTTTCTTCACCCTCAGAAATTTCCAATTCAGAAATACCTGATTCAGCTACTAGGTCAATTAGCGTTTTGAGTTTTCTCAAATCCATGAAACTTCCTTATTGAAGAGAATTAATCTATTAATGCTTTATTTTTTAATTTAGCAATCACAGCATCTAGTGCTAAACGATAGCCAATCGAACCGAGCCCACAAATGACTCCAAGGGCAACATCAGAAAAATAAGAGTGATGCCTAAAAGCTTCACGTTGATGAATGTTAGAAAGGTGAACCTCAATAAATGGAATATCAACTCCAACTAGCGCATCTCGAATCGCCACACTGGTGTGTGAGTAACCACCCGGGTTCAGAATAATAAAATTGACACCCTCCGTCTTTGCAAGTTGAACACGGTCAATGATTTCACCCTCATGATTGCTTTGATAGGTAATTAAATGGAGGTTTGAAGCTGATGCCTGCGCGTGGAGTTGCTGATGAATCTCATTTAAAGTTTCACGGCCATAAATCTCGGGTTCGCGAGTGCCTAATAAATTAAGATTAGGACCTTGTAAAACAAGTACTGAACCGATTTGGTGTTTATCTGCGCTCATCTTCGGTGATTTTCTTCAAAAGTGTCAAAGTGTGTAGACGTAGTATAGCCCAAGCATTAACTAAAAAAACCTAAAATTAGAAACTTATTCAAAAAGATGTATTTATTCAATTAAAAAATACATTAATTGTTATTAAAAGTTATTTAATTAACCTTAAAATTGAATTATTTACATCATCTTCCGTTATTTTCCCCAATTTAGAAAATACTTTATTACCTTTCGGGTCCAAAATGATGGTGTATGGAAGAGCACCCTGGGTATTGCCCAGTTGTTTGCCCCATTGACTGCCACTGATACCCCCAACGACAATCGGGTAAGGTACCGATGTTTTCGTTAAAAATTCACGAATATTGCTTGGCGAATCAATACCGATACCGATAAATACCACTTTTTGAGGATCAGAGTCCTGACTTAATTTGGCAAGAAGAGGCATTTCTTCTACGCAAGGCGGGCACCAAGAAGCCCAAAAGTTAATCACAATGATTTTATTTTTCCAGGTATTAGTATCGATACTTTGACCCTGAGGGTCGTTCCAACCAGCAGCCAGAAACTCTTGATAGACCCCTTGAGGTAAGGCATTTGTATCCTCTTTATTTTTCAGATAGGAGGCTCCAATCCCTATTAATAAGCTTACTAAACCAATGATTGCGAGCATCAATAAAAGGGGAAATTGCTTTTTTAGAGATTCTTTTCGATTTAATTCTTCAGTCATACCAATTCCTTAGATAAAATTACAACATGCACTTACATATTCTCGGTATTTGCGGCACCTTCATGGGAGGTATTGCCGCTATCGCTCGCCAAGCGGGTCATCAGGTCACTGGTTGTGACGCCAATGTTTATCCACCGATGAGTACACAGTTGGAGGCTCAGGGTATTTCCTTAATAGAAGGTTTTGCTGCAGACCAATTGTCTCTCAAACCAGATTTATTTGTCATCGGTAATGTCGTTTCTAGGGGTAATCCGCTCATGGAGGCCATTTTAAACGCTGGTTTACCTTATGTTTCAGGTCCACAGTGGTTAGGAGAGCAGATCTTACAACATCATCATGTTCTCTCAGTCGCTGGGACACATGGTAAAACGACCACAACGGCAATGTTGACCTGGATTTTAGAGGCCAATGGCAAAAACCCAAGTTATTTAGTGGGAGGTGTGCCTAATAATTTTGATGTATCAGCCAGAATTGGCCAAGTCCAAGGAACACGGCCATTGTTTGTGATTGAGGCTGACGAGTACGATACGGCGTTTTTTGATAAACGCAGTAAGTTTGTGCATTACAGATCCAGTACCGCGATATTGAATAATCTAGAATTTGATCATGCTGATATATTTTCAGATTTAGTTGCAATTCAAACGCAATTCCATCATTTAGTAAGGACTGTGCCTGGAAACGGTCGTTTAATTGTTAATGGTGACGAAGTAGCTTTACAAGAAGTGATGCAAAGAGGTTCTTGGAGCCCAGTGGAGTATTTTGGTAATCAACATCCACAGGCTACATGGTCCTATGAAAGTCTTGAGCAGGATAGCTTGTTGGTCAAAAAACAAGGACAAGTGATTGCTCAAGTGAATTGGGATGTTTTAGCCAATGTTACGGGCCGACATAATCAAATGAATGCATTAGCAGCAATTGCTGCGGCTGAACATGTGGGTATCTCACCTGAAGCAAGTGCCACAGCGCTAGCCACTTTTAAGAATGTAAAGCGACGTCTAGAGCTGGTAGGCCAAGTCAATCAAATGAGTGTTTACGATGACTTTGCACATCATCCTACAGCGATTGCTACCACCATCGATGGTCTGAGAAGACGCATTGGCGGACAACGTTTACTTGCCGTATTAGAACCGCGCTCAAACACTATGAAGCTTGGCGTTATGAAGCAGCAGTTGCCCGATAGCTTAGCGCAAGCGGATCTCGTCTTTGCCTATGGCGCAAAAGAAGGTAAATCTGCCTTAGGTTGGGATCTCCAAGAGGCCATGTTGCCGCTCGGACAAAAGGCAACAACTTTTGATCAATTAGATACCTTAGTCCAAGCCATCAAGTCGGTAGCAATGCCTGGGGATCATATATTGGTGATGAGTAATGGAGGCTTTGGTGGTGTTCACCAACAATTACTCAAGGCACTAGCTTAACTATGCATTTTATATACGAAGAAGGTGGCGAAATTAAAGGAGCCTCAACGATTGGCGCCTTTGTTGCTGGCGCAGATCACTATGCTGCTCAAACTCAATTTGGTAAGCGGATCAAACTCAAGGCTCGGGAAGTTTGGCACCAGTGGTCAAACCAAGATTTAGATAAAGCAATTCTTGAAGCGCAAGAGTTAGCTGCACAAATTGATATGGATTTTTTATGGGAATGCGCCCCTGAAGCGGAGTTTAAATTTGATCAGGTAGCAAAAGATTATTTTGGCGAAGGAGTACAGTCCGCTCAAATCATTGCTCTAGCGATTGCATTGCAAAGCGCCCCCATTTATTTCCGCAGAAAAGGCCGTGGGCAATTTTTAAGAGCGCCAGAAGACCAATTACAAGCAGCGCTGGCATCGGTCGAGCGCAAACGTAAAGAGGCGCAATTGCAAAAAGAGTGGGAAGAGCAAATGTTAGAAGGCCATTTGCCGGATATGATAGCTCAAGTTACACAGCAATTACTGTGGAGCCCAGATAAAAATGGTATTGCGTATAAGGCCTTAAGTAATGTTAGCCAGCAACTAGGCATCAATTCCGCACAATTATTACTTCAGTTAGGAGCGATCCATTCTCCCCTCGAGATTCATCAAGGGAAATTTTTAAAAGAATTCTTTCCAAAGGGGCCACAATTTTCTTCAGACGCATTTCTGTCAGAGGCGGCGTGGCAAAAAATCGTTAAGGATTTACCACTAGCTACAGCTAAAGCATTTTCAATTGATGACGCCGCTACCACGGAGATTGATGATGCTTTTTCGGTGACCTTACTACCCGATGGAAAATATCAAATTGGGGTGCATATAGCCGTTCCTGGACTTGCGATTGCTCCAGGGGATCCCTTGGATCAAGTGGCTCAAAAACGCATGTCTACAGTATATTTTCCATGCGGAAAAATTACCATGCTGCCGCCATCGGTCATCGAGATATTTTCATTAAATGAACATACTGCTAGACCGACGATTTCTTTATATGTAACTACTTTTGCCGATGGGACCATCGACACTAGTATTGCGCCCACTACAGTTCTTGAAAAAACGCTCATTGCAGATAATCTTCGATTGGGTGATATTGAGCCTCTTGTCAATGAAGTGTCGATTGAAGATCCTACTCGAACTGATATTGTTTATCGCCAAGAGTTAGCTGTTCTTTGGCTGGCTGCTAAGCAATTGCACGCACAGCGACAAATGGTTCGAGTGGAGCATGGTCAGCGTGAAGAAAGACTGGGCCCGCCGGAGCCTGGAAGTTTGCCACGGGATTTTCATTTTGAAATTCAAACTAGTAATAAGCAAGTACTGACCGCGGAAACTTTACTGAGAAGCCCCATCCAAGATCAAGATTGGATACCCGTTATTGCATCTCGCCAACGCGGCTCAGTCATTGATTCCATCGTTGCGGAGTGGATGATTTTTAGTAATCAGACCTGGGGATCGATTCTTGCAGAGCATGAGCTTCCGGCAATTTACCGGGCGCAGCAAGGATGGGGGGCGCAACGAACCAGAATGCAAACAACACCTTGTCGTCATGAAGGCTTAGGAGTTGAAAACTATGCATGGTGTACATCACCCTTACGAAGGTATGCTGATCTGGTTAATCAATGGCAACTGATCGCTTACGTGCAAAAGGGCGTCATGGCAAAGTTGGCTGCACCATTTGTCCCCAAAGATACAAAGATCATGGGTCTTTGCGCAGAATTTGATGCTACCTACACTTCTTACAACGCGTATCAGCAAATCGCTGAAAAGTATTGGTCCTTACGTTGGCTTGAGGTACAGGGCTTGCCATGGAGTGGATATGTGCGTGTGCAAAAAGAAGGTATGGTGAGGGTCGAGCCGATTCCTTTACGTTTATTTGTCCCTGAATTACAAAACGCACCGCGAGGGGCACGGGTTGAAGTTGAAATCCTCGAGATTGATTTACTTTTACTCACAGCATCAGTCCGCGTCATTCAAATTCTAGAAACACAATCTACGTCTTTCGAGACCGAGATAGAAGAAGTGCCTAATCCAGTTGTTGAGTTGATAGTTGAACCTGCTCCAGGTGAAAGTAATGACAGCACTCACCCTTAACGAAGCTTCGGGTAGCGCAGTTAATCTTCAATGGTACAAGCGATCGATTGTGGTTGCACTGGTGATTTCTGGTTTGATTCATTTAATGATTTTGTCCATGAAAAAATCTGATCCAGTGATCGAGCCTAAACACCTCAAGGCACCACTTGCAGTCGTTCTGGTCAATAGCCAGAGTCAAAATGCCCCAGTTAACCCTAAGCGTCTTGCACAACATAATTTAAATGGTGGGGGACAGCAGGAAGCGCCGATGAACGCAAGTGCCCTTTCCCCGATGATTCCTGGCCTTGCAGAAAAATTAAATACGTTACAAGTGGAACAAAATCGCTTATTAAGTAGTCTGCGAGAAGATGGTAGTCAACAAAAAAAAACCACGCAAGGTAAAACCTCCGTAGAAAAACAAGTGACGGACCCATTAGAGGCAGAGCTAGCAAAGCGGATTGAATTAGAAAGTCAAAGACCCCGCAAAGCTACATTGACATCAACAAGTGCAAAATCCGTGGTGTATGCAGAGTATTACAACAGTATGCGTAACAAAGTAGAGGCTTACGGTACTAAATTTTTTCCAAGAAGCGGTGGCCAGCCTTTATATGGTAGTTTAATTGTGATGGTGAGTATTGATCGCGAAGGAAAAATGCTGATAAAGCCTAAAGTTGAAAAATCTTCTGGTAATTTAGAACTAGATCGACAAACCTTGGCTATTATTCAGGCTTGTGCACCTTTTGAAAAATTTCCCGCGAGCATGAGATCCCAACTCGATGTGATTGATTGGATTGCAACCTTTGCGTTTGTGAAGGGTAGTGGGCAAACTCAATTAGAATTAAAAATGACAAGTCCCAAACCATGAATACGATTGCGACCCAACTTGACCCAAGAATGCATCCACGACTGGATGTATATGGGGTGATTGGTAATCCTGTGGCACATAGCTTATCGCCCTTCATTCATGAGCAATTTGCTTTGCAAGTCAAGCAACCCATTTATTACGGCAAACTCTATGCAGATTTAGGACAATTTACACCAACAGTCGAGACCTTTTTTGCAAGAGGTGGGCAAGGTCTTAATGTGACAGTGCCATTTAAATTAGAAGCATTTCAGTTGTGTCAGAAATTGACTGAGAGAGCTCAAGCTGCAGGGGTTGTTAATATTCTTTGGCAAGAAAATGGACACTATGTTGGAGACAATTCTGATGGAGTTGGATTGGTCAGAGATATTGAAAAGCATCCTTTTCAGATTGCTGGGGAAAGTGTATTGATGATCGGTGCTGGGGGTGCCGTACAGGGAGTGATATTGCCACTCATGGAAAAAAATCCAGGGAAAATCACGATTGCTAATCGCACTCTCGCAAAAGCGCAGGCCATAGTAGACCGTTTTTTACCACAAGCGCAAGTATCAGGTGTTCAACTGAGCGCAATGGCGCTCGCACATATTATGCAAATTGAAGAAGCATATCCAATCATCATCAATGGCACCTCTTCGGGTTTGCAGGGCTCATCGCCATTTGAACCGGAACAAGCCCAACATTTAAAGCAGATCATGCAACCAAACCAACCAAGCTTAGCTTACGACATGGTTTATGGCAAAGAGACTCACTTTATGGCCCAAATGAAAGCTTGTGGATTTCAGGCGAAAGATGGGCTGGGCATGTTGGTAGAGCAGGCTGCAGAAGCATTTGAAGTGTGGCGTAATCTGCCTAGTGGCAGTTTGGATACCGCAGCAGTATTACAAATGATTCGCAAGTCACGACTTTAAGACTCTTGCATCGTTCAAGGCAAATCATCAGAAAGCTTGTAACTAATCCATCCAGCCTTTGCGTTTGAAATACCAAAGCGGTGCAATCGTCGAAATTGCCATGAGTATGAGAGCGCCAGGATATCCAAGAATAAGTTTTAATTCAGGCATAAACTCAAAATTCATACCCCAGATACTTGCCAGCAGTGTTGGTGGCATGAGCCCAACGGACACAACCGCGAAGATTTTAATAATTTTATTTTGATTAATATTAATGAAACCGACTGTCGCATCCATCAAGAAGTTGATCTTATCGAATAAGAAAGCAGTATGGTTTTCAAGAGAATCGATGTCACGCAAAATGAGGCGTGCCTCTTCCTGTTGGAGATCTGATAACAACTTACTGCGCATCAAGTAGGACAGGGCGCGACGAGTATCCATCACATTGCGCCGAATACGACCATTTACGTCTTCTTCTTTAGCAATCGTTTCAAGAACCGTCGCAGCAATTTGATCGGTCACCGTATCAGCCAAAACGACTTTACCTGCTTCTTCAAGGCTTTCATAAACCTCTTCTAATGAGTCGGCAGAATATTCAGCATCCGTAGAATACAAATCCAATAAAACATCTTTGGCATCATTGACTGACCCAGGACGTAAACGAGCACGCATCCGGACTAAGCGGAAAACTGGAAGATCTTCATCATGGATTGAAAACAGGGTATTGTTGGTCAAAATAAAAGCGACGCGAACGTTACGAGACTCATCATCTTCATCGAGTAGAAAGTCAGTACGGATATGTAGATAACCATCTTCACCCTCAAAATACCTTGCAGATGCCTCTAAATCACCTAATTCCTCAAGCTCAGGCAAAGTGACTCCAAAAGCTTCTTTAATCCAGCTTAGTTCTTCGTCATCTGGCTCAATCGCATCGATCCAAATAGGGTCATGATATTTTAGAAGTTCATTTCGATCTTCTACTTGTTCTTGTGCTAAACGGCCGTTTTGAAGGGTGAATAAATTAATCATCTGAGGGGCCCCAAAAATACTTCTCAACTAGAATCATAAGAGAGTTTATATTATTAAAAAGAACTAGGAACAAATTTATGAATGACCAGGCAAATTACCCTGTCAAAAGTAGTGTTAATGGCTTTGTACAAAAGTATCAACAACGGGTGGCGTCCCACAATACTATGCTCTGCGTCGGGCTGGACCCTGATATATCCACATTACCACCCTCTATTGGAGGGCAAGGAGGAGCTATCTATTCTTTTTGTAGAGAGATTGTTGATGCCACGGCTGACCTCGTTTGTGCTTATAAGCCACAAATTGCCTATTTTGCTTCTGCAAGGGCTGAAGACCAGTTAGAGCAATTAATCGACTATATTCACCAAAATTACCCTGATATTCCGGTTATTTTAGATGCTAAACGTGGCGATATTGGATCAACCGCGAATCATTATGCAACAGAGGCTTTTGAAAGGTATCAGGCGGATGCTGTCACGGTGAACCCTTATATGGGCTTTGATTCAATAGCGCCCTATCTAGAGTACAAGGATCGCGGTGTGTTTATTCTGTGCAGAACATCCAACCCAGGTGGTTCAGACTTACAGTTTTTAGAGTTAAATAATGGGCAAGCACCTCAAAAGTTATTTGAAAAAGTAGCACAATTAGCCGCTGACAAATGGAATACGTCCGGTCAAATTGGTTTAGTCGTTGGTGCGACCTTTCCGGCGGAGATTGAGACCGTCCGAAAAATTGTTGGCGATGCCATGCCTCTTTTGATCCCAGGTATTGGTGCACAAGGTGGGGATACCGTTGCCACAGTTAAAGCGGGGCACAGCACTAATCTACTGATTAATTCATCGCGGGCAATTCTATATGCCAGTCGGGATCAAGATTTTGCACAAGCAGCAAGAAAAGTAGCAATGCAAACCCGCGACGCTATCCGGGCCGTCTAAGAATTTATTTCAAGATTTTTTCTAGGCGGTTGATCATGCCAGCAATCGCAAAGTCACGTGCAAGAGTGCGCACATGCGAGCGAGTTTGGTCAGTAATCACATCTTGGGGGCTTAATAAAGGAACGCCCGCACTTTCTAAGACGAGTGAGCCCTGATACTCGATAGCCCAAGCAAAGCAAACAAAGCCAACAGGTTTTTCTAGGCTGCCACCCGTTGGACCGGCCACACCAGTAATCGCTAATGAAACCTTTGCACCACTAGCGCTAATCGCGCCTTTAGCCATTGCTTGTGCAACAGCGAGACTCACTGCCCCATGGGTTTGAATTAAATCCATGGGTATACCCAGTTCTTGGTGTTTAGATTTGTTGCTATAGGTCACAAACCCCCGCTCAAACCAATTGCTAGAGCCTGAAAGTTCAGTTAAAGCAGCCGCAACCATGCCCCCAGTGCAGGACTCAGCCGTACAAATAGATAAATGCTTGGATAGTAATAATTGGGCTAATTTCGAAACATGTTGTTCAAGAGGAGCTTGATTCATTAATTAAAAACCTAACTTAATAAAAACAGATAAAACAATTAAAGTAAAAAATGCAGCTAAAAGATCGTCAACCATCACGCCAAAGCCACGAAAAAGTTGGGGCCATTTTCCGAAAAAGCCACCACCTTGCCAAGTTTTGAAATAAGCATCTATCCAGCGAATAGGACCTGGTTTGGCAATATCAAATAAACGAAATAAAACAAAAGCCAAAAATTGTATTTTCCAAGAGCATGGCAAAACGAACAACAAAATCATCCAAAAGGCGATGATTTCATCCCAAACCATGCCCGAGTGGTCAAATACCAAAAGCTCTGCGCCTGATTTGCCACAAGCCCAACAGCCCAAGCCAAACCCTATGATCAGCAAGATGCAAACATCTGCGATCGAATACCCAATAAAAAAATATTGGCATACAAGTGCAAAGGCCCATGCCCATAAAGTGCCCACAGTACCCGGTCCGATCGAGCTCAGACCACTGCCAAAACCAAAGGCAATGGCGCGCCATGGGCGTTTAAACATCCAACGTAAATTGGGAAGAGTTAGGAGTTGAGGGTAGTCCATGGTTTATTTAAAGTGATCAAAAGAACGCATGTATTGTTTTGCTAAATCAGCAGGTAAAGGTACACCATCTTTTTCCAATAATGCCATCTCGGGTTGTTCGGATGTCATTGCAGTAATCTCACCAATGCGGGTTAACGGTAATTGAAGATATTCGCTTAAAGTTTGCACGAGAGCGCGCTGTTTCTTTGGCGTTGTAAAGCATAATTCATAGTCATCCCCACCTTTAAGCGTACATAAACGTCGAAGCTCTAGAGAGACCTCCCGCAAAACAGGTGAGCAAGGAATATCGTCAATCACAATGTCCGCACTTACTTTTGAAGCATTTAGGATATGTCTTAAATCCCCAAGTAAGCCATCAGAAATATCAATAGCACTCGTTGCCAAACCTCTTAAGCCCAGTCCAAGATCGATCCGCGGTGTTGGCGCGTCCATTCGAACAGCCAGTTCCTGCCATGGCAATTCTATATGCCATTCCCCTCGACGACAACCTAGAACCAATCTTGCATCGCCAACCGTATTTGAAATCCAAATATCATCCCCAATATTCGCACCACTGCGTCTTAACGCATGTTTTGGCGCTACGCTACCAATTGCTGTAATCGAGATGGTTAAAGGACCTGCGGTCGTATCACCGCCAATCAGTGTGCAGCCATAGAAGTCAGCAATGGCATGCAGACCATTTGAAAATTGTTCTAACCAGTCGACATCAATATTGGGTAGCGCAATACTTAAGTTATAAGCAATAGGTTTGGCCCCCATGGCTGCCAAATCAGACAAATTGACAGCCAAACACTTATGACCCAATAAGCTAGGACTTGTATCTTTAAAAAAATGACGACCTTCAACTAGCATATCGCTAGTAATTGCGTAAACTTCACCATTTACAGGAGCGTTTAAAAGAGCACAATCATCACCAATACCTAAAAGTAGGGAAGTTTCAGGAAAATGCCCTTGAGAAAGATTGCCCTTAAGAGGCTTAAAGAATCGTCGAATGACATCAAATTCGCCAATTGCGTCAGAATCTTCAAAAGTCATGATATTTTCTAGTAGTTGTCAAAATAAATAGCGTAAAGTAATTAAAAATTAGCAATAGGAAAAATATGAGTAAACAGTCAAGTAAAGCACAAAACGATCAGGCAGCCAATTTAAAACAAGCAGCCCTTGACTACCATCAATTTCCCACTCCTGGAAAAATTGCGATAGCACCCACGAAGCAGTTAACCAATCAACGGGACTTAGCATTAGCATACACTCCGGGAGTTGCTGCAGCGTGTCTTGAAATCGTCGCTGACCCAGCGAATGCTTTCAAATATACATCAAGAGGTAATTTAGTTGGCGTGATTACAAACGGTACAGCCGTCCTCGGACTTGGTAATATTGGCGCATTAGCCAGTAAGCCGGTGATGGAAGGTAAAGCTGTTTTATTCAAGAAATTTGCCGGTATTGATGTATTTGACATAGAGCTCAATCAAAACGATCCTGATAAGTTAGTGGAGGCCATTGCTGCATTAGAGCCCACCTTTGGCGGAATTAATCTAGAGGATATTAAAGCCCCAGATTGTTTTTATGTGGAGCGTAAATTACGTGAGCGCTTAAAGATTCCAGTCTTCCATGATGATCAGCATGGTACTGCCATCGTAGTTGGTGCAGCTATCACCAATGGCTTAAAAATTGTTAACAAAGACATTAAAGATGTGAAATTAGTCGCCTCAGGAGCAGGCGCAGCTGCGCTAGCCTGTCTCAAATTACTCGTAGATCTTGGGATGCGCGTCGAAAATATCTGGGTAACTGATTTAGCGGGAGTTGTATATAAGGGTCGTAAAGAATTGATGGATCCGGATAAAGACGTATTTGCTAAAGATACGGATGCTCGTAAGTTAATCGATGTCATGGGTGATGCGGACATTTTATTAGGATTATCTGCTGGTGGAGTCGTGAGCCAAGAAATGGTGAAAAAAATGGCTCCTAATCCATTGGTTTTTGTACTGGCAAATCCAACCCCCGAAATACACCCCGCTGAGGTTAAGGAAGTCAGACCAGACGCTATTATTGCCACAGGCAGAACGGATTATCCGAATCAAGTGAACAACGTTTTATGCTTCCCTTTTGTTTTTAGAGGGGCATTAGATGTTGGTGCAACAACGATAACCCGTGAAATGGAAATTGCTGCTGTGAATGCCTTAGCAGAGCTTGCACGTGCGGAGCAAAGCGAAGTGGTAGCGACGGCATATGGTATTGCTGATTTAACTTTTGGACCTGAGTACTTGATACCTAAACCATTTGATCCAAGACTCATTACGATTATTTCACCAGCAGTTGCAAAAGCAGCGATGGATTCAGGAGTGGCAACACGCCCGATTCCAGACTTTACGGCGTATCAATCGCAACTTGAACAATTTGTTTACCACTCTGGAACCATCATGAAGCCCCTGTTCTCAGCGGCTAAGAAAATTGATGAAGGGCAAAAAAGAATTGTTTTTTGTGAGGGTGAGGACGAAAGAATCTTGCGCGCTACACAAGTGTTGGTTGATGAGGGGATTTTAGTACCGATTTTAATTGGTAGACCATCGATTATTGAGCGTCGGATTGAGCGACTTGGGTTACGTCTTGTACGTGATGTGGATTACACCATCACCAATCCAGCTCAAGATGATCGTTTTAATGATTATTGGGAAACCTTTTATGAGTTAACCAAACGAAAAGGTGTGACCGAGCCATATGCTAAATTAGAAGTGAGAAGACGCAGTACTTTAATTGGATCGTTAATGGTAAAAAAGAATCAGGCCGATGGCATGATTTGTGGCATTGTCGGAAATCCATCTGCGCACTTGCATTACATTGATGAAATTATTGGACATGAAGTTGGGGCAACAGTGTATGCAGCAATGAATGCATTAGTCTTACCAACACGGCAATTATTTATCGTTGATACACACATTAACTATGACCCAAGCGCAGAAGAGCTTGCACAGATTACGTTATTAGCTGCAGCTGAAGTGAGGTCATTTAACATTACCCCTAAAGTGGCGCTTCTGTCGCACTCGAATTTTGGTACCTCCAATCACGAGTCCGCGATTAAGATGCGTAAAGTTTTAGCGATTTTGCGAGAAACTGCACCTGAGTTAGAAGTTGATGGCGAAATGCATGGTGATAGTGCATTAAGTGACAAGATCCGTATGAGCATCATCAAAGATACAACATTGCGTAGTGAAGCAAATTTATTAGTTATGCCAAATTTAGATGCAGCGAATATTTCTTATAACTTACTTAAGCAATCTGCAGGTGAAGGAATTGCCATTGGCCCAATCTTATTAGGTGCAGCAAAGTCAGTGCACATTCTAACCCCTTCATCGACGGTTCGTCGGATTGTCAATTTAGCAACTTTAGCGGTCATGGGAGTGCAAACACACCGCTAGTAGAAGACCCATTTTCTGCGAATTAGTGATCAACCGTTCACTTAAATAGTAAGCATCTGTTTACTAAGTGTTTGAATTTAAAACATTCTTGAATTCTCAGTGGAAATTGATTTGGTAGTTGGTGTTAACTAACAAAAATTTATAAGCATTAAAATCAATAACTTATAAAATATTTTCGCTGTGACTACTTGTCAAAATTACAAGAAAAGTGTAATCTTTAATCATTATGAGTACAAATATTCCAGAAAATGCTTCAATCGCTGGCTGGGAAGAAGATCAGATTGTTGATCACAGCCATAGTTCAACCCCAGACCTTTCAGGTCATTATGTAGGTATGAATATGCCAAGTACGCCGTCAACATATTATTACAGTAATCATTTATATCCAACTGGAAATGTTTTGCGCGATTTAAGTGCAATTCCACCAAAAAAACCTGCACCATCTTGGAGAGCGGCATTAGCAGTTCGTGACGGTGGACCTGCGGCGATGCTGCGCAGTGTGAGAACAAATATTGTGCAATCCATTCGTGCATTCAGAACCGAAGAATTAATGGAAGCAGCGAGTGAACTTGGACAGCACTTTGTATACGCTAATGCATCACACGCTTACACAAAAAGTGAAGTTTTAGATTCTATTGCGAAGGCGTATCACTTTACGAAGCAACAGGCAAAAAACTATGATCCATTGCTAGACGCGCTGACAACCTTAATTGATAAATCTGGTCCACAACCTGGTTTTGTTGTGGTGCTTGAAGGCTTACCGAGTACACTGAAGTTTGATAAAGATGCTCGTGAAACATTGTTAGATGTTTTTAGAGATGCTGTTGAATATTGGGCAGAACGTCGCGTTCCTTATCGTGTATTTTATTCTTTCGCCAACTAATTTAAAACTGTCCCCACACACTATGCACAGCTGACATCGCAACGATGCCAGCTGTTTCAGTTCTAAGAACCCGTTTCCCAAGATTGACCCCAATAAAGCCTTTTGCGGCAATCGCAAGGTTTTCTTCAGTGCTAAAACCACCCTCAGGCCCAATCATGAACATCAAGCTTTGACCTGGAGCTCTTTTTAATACACTCACTAGCTTTAAATCAGCGGTAGGTGATAAATACAAAGCAAGTTGATTATCTAAGGGGCTCATCTTTTGTAAGTAGTGCTGTAAAGATTGAGCAGCCTCGATACTTGGTAAAACACTACGACCACACTGCTCAGCACTTGATATTACGATTTGTTGCCAATGGGCTAATTTTTTTTCAGCCTTTTTATCATCTAAGCGCACAATACTGCGCTCCATCTGTAAGGGTATGATCTGATGCACGCCTAATTCGACTGCTTTTTCGATAATCCAATCCATTTTTTCATTAGCCGCAAGTCCTTGAAGCAAGACAACGGGGTAAGGAGACTCTAAAGAAGTGTCTTCTTGAATATGCGATAAAGATAAAAGCGTGTGTTTCTCAGTTGGTTCTTGAATGATTCGCGCTTGAGCGATTTTTCCCTTGCCATTGAATACTTGGAATTCTTGATCCCCCCTCATTCTTCTGACACGGAGATGGTGCCGAAGTTCATTTGGGGCAATAATGGGATTTTCAGACCAATTTCCAGGTAGATAAAAATGTGACATACCTCGAATGTTAAAATAAATATTCTTTTTCGTCTTCAATTTCTTATCTTTACCTAAAATGCCAGCCCAACATACTCCCGAAAATCATCAAATCATGGCAAGTGCCATCCGTGCTTTATCCATGGACGCTGTTCAAAAAGCCAACTCTGGACATCCTGGGATGCCTATGGGCATGGCAGATATTGCAGTTGCGCTTTGGGGGCGCCATATCAAACACAACCCTAAGAACCCATTGTGGCCTGACCGCGATCGATTTGTTTTATCAAATGGACACGGGTCCATGTTGTTGTATTCTGTACTGCATTTGACGGGCTATGATTTACCGATGACTGAAATCGAAAATTTCCGTCAATTACATAGTAAGACGGCAGGTCATCCAGAATATAAAGTCACACCTGGTGTTGAGACCACCACAGGCCCCTTAGGGCAGGGCATCACGAACGCGGTTGGAATGGCGCTTGCAGAGCGACTACTCGCTGAAGAGTTCAATCGCCCAGGTCACAGTATTGTGAATCATTACACCTACGCGTTTTTAGGAGACGGTTGTTTAATGGAAGGTATTAGTCATGAAGCGTGTTCATTGGCTGGTACGCTTGGACTCAATAAACTCATCGCCCTTTGGGATGACAACGGGATTTCGATTGATGGTCGTGTCGTGTCTTGGTTTAATGATGACACCCCGAAACGTTTTGAATCTTATGGATGGAACGTCATTCGAGGCATTAATGGGCACGATGCTGTAGAAGTCTCTAACGCGATTGCTTATGCAAAATCGATGAACAATGGCAAACCGACTTTGATTGCTTGTAAAACAAAGATTGGTCAAGGCTCTCCCAATTTAGCCGACTCCGATAAAGTGCATGGCGCGCCTTTAGGTGCAAATGAAATTGCTGCAACAAGGGCCGCTTTAGGTTGGGAACATGCACCATTTGTAATTCCTAAAGAAGTGTATGACTTATGGGATGCAAAAGAAATGGGAGCTGCGACGGAGCAAATGTGGACGCTTGACTTTAAAGCGTACCAAGCAGCCCATCCAGACCTAGCCAAAGAATTTTTAAGACGGACTGCTGGTGATTTATCAGACCAATTTACGCAAGTAGCGAAGGACCTGATTCAGTCGACAGTTGATAAAGCTGAAACCATTGCTACGCGTAAAGCAAGTCAGAATGCGATTGAAGGTTTATCTAAGGCGATGCCAGAGTTTATGGGCGGTTCTGCCGATTTAACCGGATCGAACCTCACCAATTGGAGCACATGCATTGCCCTGCGCAAAAATCAGTGGGGCAATCACATTAATTATGGCGTGCGCGAATTCGGGATGAGTGCCATCATGAATGGCATCGCTTTGCATGGCGGGTATATTCCATTTGGCGGGACCTTCTTAACGTTTTCTGACTACAGCCGTAACGCTTTGCGGATGGCTGCACTGATGAAGATTCGTGCTATTTTTGTATTTACGCATGACTCGATTGGTCTTGGAGAAGATGGGCCAACGCATCAAGCAGTCGAGCATGTTGCGAGTTTACGTTTGATTCCGAACATGGATGTATGGCGTCCAGCAGATACAACCGAAGCTGCGGTTGCATGGGCGCATGCAATTGAGCGCCGTCATGGCCCGACTAGCTTGATCTTCAGTCGTCAAAACTGTCCTTATCTAGTAAAAGATGCAAAGCAAATCAACAACATTGCCAAAGGTGCATATGTGGTTCATGCAGTCAAACAACCAGAACTTATTTTGATGGCTACTGGTTCTGAAGTTGGTTTGGCAATGGAAGTTGCAAAGCGTCTAGAGCAAGTAGGTAAAAAGGTCAATGTAGTTTCTATGCCATCGACGACAACATTTGATCAGCAGAGTCAAGCTTATAAATCAGAAGTATTACCAACTGGAGTGCCACGCATTGCGATTGAAGCAGGCGTGACTGATTTCTGGTGGAAATACGGTTGTGCAGCGGTGCATGGTATCGATACTTTTGGAGAGTCTGCACCAGCGGGAGTTTTATATCAACATTTTGGTTTAACCGCAGAAAATATTGAAAAAACCGCCCTCAATGTGCTGGGGCAATAAAATAGTGTTCTTTAAAGAATATGTTGTTGTAGTGTGAATGAATTAAGGAAAAAAGAAGATGACGATTCGTGTAGCAATTAATGGATATGGCCGAATTGGACGCATGGTTTTGCGCGCCATCTACGAAGAAAAACGTGACATCAAGGTTGTCGCCATTAACGGTTTAGGCGGTATTGAGATTAATGCCCATTTAACTCAGTACGATTCAGCGCATGGTAGGTTTAATGCGGAGGTGAGTGTCGATAGTGACTACCTCATCATCAATGGTGATCGCATCAAAATGTACTCTACACGGAACCCGTTAGAAACCCCTTGGGGGGAGCATCAGGTGGATGTTGTGCTTGAATGTTCAGGTGCTTTTACTACCAAAGAAAAAGCCATGGTTCATATTCAGCAAGGGGCTAAGAAAGTATTGATTTCTGCACCAGGCGGTGAAGATGTTGATGCAACGATTGTGTATGGCGTCAATCATCAAGTACTCAAAGCTACAGATCAAGTTGTCTCGAATGCGAGTTGTACAACGAACTGTTTAGCACCATTGGTCAAACCACTGCTTGAGAAGATTGGTATTGATGCTGGATTGATGACAACAATTCATGCATATACTAATGATCAAGTGTTAACTGATGTGTATCACAAGGATATGCGTCGTGCTCGCTCTGCGACAATGAGCTTAATTCCTACAAAGACTGGTGCGGCTAAAGCCGTTGGACTTGTACTTCCTGCTCTAGTTGGAAAATTTGATGGTTTTGCGATGCGGGTTCCGACGATTAATGTATCCGTTGTTGATTTAACTTTTACTGCATCACGACCAACGACTGTAGAAGAAGTAAATCAAATTTTAAAGACAGCTAGCGAAGGTGAATTAAAAGGTATCTTGGCATTTAATACATTGCCGCTTGTTTCTGTGGACTTTAATCACAATCCAACGCCGAGTATTTTTGATAGTACGCAAACGCGTGTATCTAAAGATGGCAAATTAGTCAAAGTGTTGTCTTGGTATGACAACGAGTGGGGTTATAGCGTTCAAATGCTGAATGCTACACAAGCCTTAATGGATGCTAAATAAAAAATCTTTCAATTTAAAAGTAAAAAAATTGATCAATGTAATTATTCATTCTGAAAAGGTTGAAGACTTTTTTGATCGCGCACGACAAGCTGCTCAAAAGGCAGATCGAGGTGAGCCATTCAAAAAGTTAGATACCATTTCATTTGAAGACCCTGAAGAGAGAATAATTGCTTTCCCTAGCATGCTTAAAAATTAAAAAGATAAGATGCTACAAAAGCAAAATTAGTCATCATCTCAACGAAGTCCTAAAGAGAGTGGGACTTTTCAAAGGACTAAAATTTCTAGGAGCCTAATTGCTCAAATATAAAATATATTTATGTAATATATGTCTTGACATTGTAATGTTATACATTACAATAATTAAAAAGGGTTAGTATGATTGTGTCTTTTCACCACAAAGGGCTAGAGAGTTTTTTTTCAAGAGGTAGTTATAAGGCAATACCTGCACAGTATTCTTCCAGAATAGAGCGAATATTAGATAGATTAGATGCTGCAGTTGTTCCAGAGGATATGGATTTACCGGGATTTAAATTTCATGAATTAAAAGGTAAACGAAAGGGTGTTTATGCCGTTTCTATTTCAGGAAATTGGCGAATTACTTTTAAGTTTAATATCGAAGGTGTAATTGAAGTGATTTGGAGGATTATCACTAATGAAGAAAATAATGAGAAGTTTGAGAAATCCAAATCGTAGGCCGACTCACCCAGGGGCTATTTTGCGCGAAGATATTTTGCCCGAGATCAATATTACCCAGGCAGCTTTAGCAAATTATTTAGGAGTAAGTCGTTTAACCGTTTCTGAAATACTTCATGAAAAAAGAGGTATTAGTGCTGAGATGGCAGTAAGAATCTCAAAGGTAATTGGCGGCACTCCCGAGAGTTGGTTGCATATGCAAGAGGCTGTAGATTTATGGGAAGTTGAGCAAAGATTTATTAGTAATCCTGCAATTGCACCAATTCCAATGAAGCCCTTAATAGCTGTGATTTAATGTTAAATCAATTTACAAATTTTCTTTAGGCAACGGCTATACATGGCTAAGGTTTGTTCTTGAAGTTTAAAGCCTAGTTTTTCAGTGATTTATCTTTCGAGCAAGAAAAATACAAATTGTCGATATTTAAATTTATTCACCGACATTATGTTACAAAATCTAACCAGAAAATATTGGACAGGAACATCAGGTTGTTAGGATGAATCCCCTGATTTTACAGTCGATTTAGATGGTGCAAAAACAGTAGGTGTCGTCCGATGTGATTAGCCTGGAATATTAGACTTGGCTGCGCGCAAAGCAAAGAAGTTAGAGAGTGTTCAGGCGGATGTAACTGATGAGGTATTGGCTAAATTGGCTACATTGATTTCATAATGATTCTTGTACTGTTAAGAAGCATTTATGATTGTTAATAATATTTAACTAAATCTTCTAATAATTATTTCACTCTATTTTTGCAGTTTTTCTTGAGGCAACTGCCATACATGGCTAAGGCGTGTTCCTGAAGTTTAAAGCCTAATTTTTCAGCGATTTCTCGTTGACGGGTTTCGATAGCGGGGTCTACAAATTCTTCCACATGCCCACAATCTAGGCAAACCAAATGATCGTGATGAACACCCTCATTCAGTTCAAAAATTGCTTTACCTTCAGCCCTGCCAGATTCAAAATGATTTCTGAGTAAGATTCCCGCTTGCTCAAATTGCGTCAATACACGATAGACGGTCGCTAGGCCGATATCTAAACCTTCTTTTGATAGTGCCATGTAGAGATCATCAGCACTGTAGTGAGCGCCGGGATTTTGATGAAAAAACTCTAAAATTTTGATTCGAGGACCAGTTACTTTGAGTCCAATATCACGTAAATCATTGGAAGAGGATTTATTCATTAGTAGGAATTTAATTGATATAAAACATTAAAAATAGGTGTATTTACAAATAAATAGGTAGTAGCGCAGTTAAGCGTTAAAATCAATAACATCATAATACGATTTCATATGCAAAAACGTTCACCATCCACTTTAGGTATACATTTTCAAGGTTTGCTTGGGCTATGTCTGTGCGTACTTACTTTACTTTCAGCTTGTACGAGTTTGGATCATAAGCCGATCACTGATAAAGTTGATCGTCCTATTATTAGTAAATTATTTAATCCCTATCGCCCAGATATTGTCCAAGGCAATTTTGTTTCAAAAGAGCAACTGGAGTCAATCCGACCTGGAATGAGTAAAGAACAGGTGAAGCAAATTTTAGGAACTCCTTTAGTCCTAGATATGTTTCATCCCAATCGTTGGGATTACGTATTCTCTTACCTGAGTGGCCAGACACAAGAAACTGAGATACGCAAGGTCACTTTAACTTTTAATGGTGTTCAACTTGCCAAAATTGATGCAGATGCATTGCTGACTGAACAGGGATTTATTGACGAAGTCGATGATTTAAGAAAAAACCGTCGCAAAGTAGATAATAAAGTGAACTTACGTGCTCTTGATGGCGCACCCCCAGCCAATCCTGTACCTGCCTTTCCTAATCCCACTGGTGGTGCTGGAATACCCCCTGGTGGAACGCGCGTTACACCTTAAACCCTAAGGAGTTTTTATGAGCGAATCTTTACGTATAGCAATCGCAGGAGCCTCTGGACGGATGGGAAAAATGCTCATCGAAACCGTACTAGCAGCAGATGATGTTGAACTGGTGGGCGCCTTGGATGTAACAGGAAGCCCATCTATTGGCACAGATCCTGGAGCCTCATGGGGTATTAATACAGGCATACAAATTACGGATCAGTTTGAAAAAGGGCTTGCCAGTGCCAAGTATTTAATTGACTTCACAAGACCCGAAGGAACATTGAATCATGCCCGCTATTGTGCCAATCATGGTATTCACATGATCATTGGAACCACTGGATTAACTGAAGAACAACAACAAGAGTTAGCTAGCTACAGTGAAAAAATTGCCATCGTCTTTGCACCTAATATGAGCGTTGGTGTAAATGCCACTTTAAAGTTACTAGAATTAGCAGCAAAGATTTTGAATGACGGATATGACATCGAAATTATTGAAGCCCACCATAAACATAAAGTAGATGCGCCATCAGGAACTGCTTTAAAAATGGGGCAAGTCATTGCTAAAGCGCAAAATAAAAATCTCAAAGATTGGTCTGTTTTATCGCGCGAAGGACATACTGGAGAGCGTAAAGAAGGAACGATTGGATTTGCAACGATTCGTGGCGGGGATATTGTGGGTGATCACACCGTTCTTTTTGCTGGTGATGGAGAGCGCATCGAAATCACCCATAAATCAGCAACGCGTATGTCCTATGCTCAAGGAGCTGTTAGAGCCGCCCGTTTTCTAAAAGACAAACAAAGCGGATTTTTTGATATGTATGATGTACTTGGCTTACATCAGTTATAACCAACTATTTTTTGAATGATGGAAGTCTGATGCAAGTTTATGATCATCGCTTGATTGAATCTCAAGTACAAGAGCAGTGGAACACCAAAGATGTTTACCGTGTGGTTGAATATGCCAAAAATACTGATGGCCAAATAAAGCCGAAATTTTATGCATGTTCGATGTTGCCCTACCCATCTGGTAAGTTACATATGGGTCATGTGCGCAACTACACCATTAACGATGTGATGGCAAGGCATCTTCGCATGATGGGCTATAACGTCCTCATGCCCATGGGTTGGGATGCTTATGGAATGCCTGCTGAGAATGCGGCAATTAACAATCAAGTGCCTCCAGCACAATGGACACACTCCAATATTGCATATATGAAAAAACAGATGCAATCGATGGGACTTGCCATTGATTGGTCGCGTGAAGTTGCCACCTGTGATCCCACATATTATCGTTGGAACCAATGGTTATTTTTAAAGATGCGGGAAAAAGGGATTGCTTATCGTAAAACCCAATTAGTTAATTGGGACCCGGTTGATCAAACCGTATTGGCCAATGAACAAGTGATTGATGGCCGAGGTTGGCGCTCGGGTGCTTTAGTTGAGAAACGCGAGATCCCTGGTTATTACTTCAAGATTACCGACTATGCAGAAGAACTGCTTACCGATTTAGAGGGATTAGGTTGGCCTGAGCGCGTTAAGGTCATGCAACAGAACTGGATTGGAAAAAGCTTTGGCGTTAGGTTTGCTTTTTCTCATGAAATTAAAGATGATGCGGGTCAATTGATTCAGGATGGTAAGTTATTTGTTTTTACGACACGGGCGGACACCATTATGGGCGTTACCTTTGCTGCCGTTGCTGCGGAGCATCCTTTAGCAACCCAAGCTGCCAAGACCAATCCTCAATTAGCAGCGTTTATTGAAAAAT
>CANFOL010000012.1 GCA_947448695.1 Burkholderiaceae bacterium | reverse complement strand
ATCGTGATCTTCCCTCCAGAACCAGAAGACGAAGGTAAAGCATC
This sequence comes from Burkholderiaceae bacterium, assembly GCA_947448695.1. Classification (GTDB taxonomy): domain Bacteria; phylum Pseudomonadota; class Gammaproteobacteria; order Burkholderiales; family Burkholderiaceae; genus Polynucleobacter. The sequence continues at coordinate 64,447 of CANFOL010000012.1, read as the reverse complement.
TGCTAATATTTTTCCTGTCTGAGTAATCGTATCGCTTGCGGTAAGCTGAATAACTCCACCTTTATCAACAATACCTGATGCATCTAATGTGCCTGTATTACGAACAACACCTGCTAAAAGTGAACTGGCTGCTTGCGCCGTCATCACGATTACACCATTAGGTGCTTGAATTAACTGTGAGTTCTCGACCAGTGCGGCTAAGGTTGATGGACTTACAATAATGTTGTTCAGTAGCCCATTACTAGAGTCAAACTGAAGTTGATAACTTTCTCCAGCGCCGAGTAAAACTGTCCCAGTAAGTTGGGCCGTAATTACACCGCGATTGCTAACTGTGGGAGCTAATAAGGCAGCATAACCCTGCAGAGAGTTAACGGTAATATTTCCATCATTAATAATTGATCCAGCAGAACCATTTTGGGAGAAAACAAGATTTCTGGATAAAAAATCTTTATCTAAAATACTGCTAGACGTTGCTAAAAAACTCCCGACAGATACGCTTGCTGAAGGACCAAAATAGATGCCATTCGGATTTGTAAAAAAGACTTGGCCATTTGAACTGATATTGCCATAAATTTGACTAGGATTCGAATCTAACACTCGATTTAAAACAGCACTTGATTGGTTTGGCTGAATAAAATTGACGCTTGCTTTGGCTCCTAAATTAAAAGTACCCCAATTAATAATTGCATTGTTGGTCGATTGGGTAACATTAAGCGATGCACTTGTTGGAGTCTGTGTTTGGGAAAAATTAACGGTTCCAGATGCAACCTTGGCTCCAGTCGGTAACTGATTAACAGCCGGTGGGGGTAGCGTAGCTGAGATCGCAATTTGTAAAGACAAGCCCACCAAACTCACGGCAATAGCAGTAATCCACCCAAAGAGAATTTTTTGGGTAATTTTCCGAACTTGCCGGTACGAGTTGTCTGCAAAAATTGGCATCATATGATTAGAATGTAAGTGAAGCGCTTAACCAAAATCGATTAACTACTAAAGTTCCGTCCTGATCAGTTCCATATATTCCAGGATTTGGGTTTTCTCCATAACGTCTTGCCCATAAGCCTTTAAGAGTAGCGCCAGAATTTGTTTGCCAAGTTAAGGATAAGCCATAACCTTTTAAATCAAATTCATTAGGGTTTGGAGATCCAGTAAAGCTATTATTCGGATAAGTCGTAACGCGTCCCCAATCAAAAAAACCTGAAAAATTAAATCCGTTTGGTAATTGTCTTCGTAATTCAAGATTTAACAATTGCCCTTGAGAACCACGGCCTTCACTGGTTGGATAGGCCCGGACACCAGTGATCCCGCCGAGATAAAAACTCTCGGAAGAGTCTAAGTTACGCTGAGTCATCTGACCAGTAAAATTGGCATAAGCAGACAACTCGGGGGTTAACTTCTGTTGACGACTAATCGAGTAACGAGCCTTCGTAAAATTTCCCTGAGTGTTCGCTGTAATGGAATCACTTAACTGATTCCCTGATCCATTTAAGTCAAGATATCCCACAGTCCACGTAAGGGAAGCATAATTTGCTCCACCGCCAAGAAACTCATCAAAAGTATTTCCATTGACTCCAAAAGAGACCGAACGACTGGAATAGTCAGAAGTTGTAGAACCATTAGCTTGGTTTAAGTAAAATTTATTATCAAAATTAAAGGTGGCGTTAAGATTTTTTTGGCGAGTCCTGATTACAGGAAAATCAGCAGATAAGCCAACCGTTTGAGAAAGACCATTTGCTCCAAGAGTGGAAAACTGGGCATCTGTCAATTGATATTGCAAGTGAGATGCATTTACACCAACCCTTAAACCGCTGTAACCTACCGGGACAGTTTCTTCAACGCGAATATAACGAGTTCCTTGAGATGCCATTGTATTAATGTTTAACAAGTCCCCAATTCTTAGAGGGCTATTAACTATGAAGTTAGCATTTGCGCGATTTAATCCTGTAGATGTGGAGCCGAAATTATCCAATGAAGCATTCCCTGTAACAAGAGGCTCATCTGCGAGTTGAAGGACTAAGTTTGTTAATCCGTCGGTTTCACCTTGATCTAAATTTCCGGTCACACCTACTCCCGGTAGATCATCGGCTAAAAGCAGAGCCCTATCAAGCTCATTCATATTTAGCAAATCATCAGTTTTTTGATAGTTATCAAAGATTTTCAATAAGTGAGTATCACGTACCCTTTGAGGAAGGGGACCAACAATAGTAACGCCGCCAAAACGGGCTTCGATAATTTTGACGACAACCTTACCATCAATAACATCCTGCGGAGGAATCACAGCTTTTGCCACCCAACCCAAAGATTGGTACTCCTCGGTGACTAAGACCCCACAAGATTTCAAGCCTTGAAAATCAATTTCTCTATTTAAACATGTGGCTAATGAGCTTGATAGCTGATCACTACCTAATAGAGTATTCCCCTCAAAAATAAATTCACGAACCGTGAAGGTGGGGCCGATTAAAGGCTTATTGGCTAATTGGGGTTTTTCTTTTTCAACAATAGTAGATCTAGGAAAAGCTTGGGTAGAGTCTCGCTCGCGCTCAATCTGCTGTTGGATAGAACCTGCATCTGGTGCTGCAAAAGAAAAATTGGCAGAAAAAATCAACAATAAGACTATTTTTTTTATACTTTTAATAAGTATAAAAAAGGTATTTTTTAAAAAGTTCAACCGACTGTAAAGAAATAGCATGTATAAGAAAAAAATAAATTAAAGAAAACAAGCCACCCCTTGAATAACTACTTGATCTTCAAGTCGAAAACTTAACCTACTTCTGCTACCTCACAACTAAAAGTCAATTTTTTACCTGATTTGCGAGTCGGTAACTTAACATTTATATCAAACTAATTTTAGAAGAATCATACGAACGTATGACTATTTCAACCACTCATACTAAAGTATGACTCTAACTTTATCAAGTAAATTTTCTAAACATTTATGCACAAATATGGTGCATTTTTAATGTGTTTCTCTTTTATTAGTCACCTAAAGATAAAAACTGAGTTTGCTATTTGCTAACTTTTCACAATAAACCAGCTAATTGTCATTTTTTCTTATAGAGCATCCTACTCCCGCTTGCGCAAGAGAAAAATGCAGCATGACTAAATCACCTATTTGTAAGATTAATTGAATCAGACTGACAAATCTTATGAGTTTAAGAACATGCTGGTCGCTAGATTTTGTGTTCAGCTCCAGAGCTAGGCTTTTGGTTGATTCGTACTGCGACTGTCATTCGTGATGGTGAATATTGAATGCATAAGCCAATCCCTAAACAAAAGATGTATCAACGATTGAGATTGGGGAGATAAAAATTGGCTATAGTTATTGATCTTGCTAAATTGAGAATGGCTAAAACGAATGGTACTAAGAATAAGGCTTTAATTGAGCTATAAGTTAGTAGCTATATCTTCAATCGGTTAAGGATTGATCAAGAACTAGTAGGCCGAGAAAAGAATCTTGCCGCTTTAAAAAGATCACATAACTAATCTAGAATGAGGCCTGGCGGGACAAGGTTCTAAATGTGAAAAAATTTAAAGCATCTTAATAACAAACGGAATGAAAGAGGTCCAATTATTTCAAGTAAGTCATTCGGGGAATTTAATACAAAAAAGATCCCTACCAAAGCGCTCTATTACTCTAAATGTAGTTTTATCATTAGTAGCACTTTTTATCGCGATTGATCGACTAAAAAAGTTTTTTCAATATGATTGCTATTTTTGAAAATCATGGAAGGAGAGAACCAATGACGTTAAAAACATGTTTATTTTTTTCGTAAGCCAATCACGATTACAGCACCTACAACAATGAGTGCCCCAACGATTTGTGTAATAGATATCTTTTGATTTAATAGTATCCATGCAAAGACGAGCGCAAAAATAGGTTCCACATTCATAATTGCAGAATTACCGACAACCCCTAAGCGTGGCAATAGACTAAACATCATCGTAAATCCAGTACCATAGAGAATAGTAAGCCCGACAAGCCCCAACCAACCATTTGTCGAAATGGGAAGGGTTAAGCCACCTTGAAAAAAACCAAGCAGAGTAGCGAGTGCAGTCACAATTGCCAGAGTGTATGCAGTTCTAACTAGAGAATTAATGTTGTTGGTTTTATGTTCTGTTAATACCAATGCAAGGCCAAATGAGGCAGCACCCAACAGGGCATAAAATACCCCTTCCCCAATAGATTGCCACTGAGCTACAGCTCCAAGGCCTGATGCTGTTCCAAATACATCAAGTGCTAGGGCTAACCCAAAAAGAATGATAGGCATAGATTTGAGAACAAGAGGCTCCGCCTTGCGTCGATACAAAATTCGAGACCATAAGGCTGTCCATAAAGGATGTGTATTAAAAGCCAGTAATGCTAAAACAACGGGTATGAGAGAAACCGATGAATAAATACAATAGCTTTGTATAGCTATTAATGTACCAATAGTCAAAAATGTCATGCGATACTCTTTGGAAATCTTCGTTGAGATGCCACGTCTTAATAAAAGAATAAAAATGATCATCGCTGTAACGATACTTCTAAAAAATACAGCGGTAACCACATTGACCGAGTCATTAAACGCAAAACGAGCTGCGACATGATTTGCCCCCATAATTGCAGCGATGAGCAAAAGCATGAAAAATGCAGTGAGAGATATCGATGATTTCATGAAGTGTCTTATATTGGTTTAGCTATTAGCAATAACATACTTCAGTAAATTGAGTTTAATAAACGTCTAGCGGAGTATGAATGGGCATTTAGGGTTTTATTACCTCATATCATTATAGGCTGATTAGACAGTGACCTAAAATCGCGTAAGTTAAAAATTTAACTTTAATTGTTAAAGTTAAATTATCATTGGCAGTTACGCAGATAACAACTAAACCATCCATTTTGTGACCGAAGATAGACGATCGTATTTATTTTCCATGGCAATTGCTATTGCTGGATCTATTCTGTTTTCTGGTAAAGCCATCTTAGTAAAACTCAGTTATCGATATGGAGTATCTTCAGAAGTTTTATTGGCCTTGAGAATGATCTTTGCATTTCCGATGTTTTGGATTGTTTATTATTTTTCAAGAAATTTTGAGCCCAATACAAAAATAACACTTATTGATGTCATGAAATTAATGTGGTTAGGATTTAGTGGCTATTTTTTATCTAGCTACCTTGATTTTCTAGGTCTATATTACATTTCGGCTGGTCTAGAAAGAATCGTGCTCTATCTAACACCTGCAATTGTTATTTTGATTTCATATTTTTTTCTTCACAAGCCCATTTCAAGACTTCAATGGATTTCAATTGTGATTGGTTACCTCGGGGTCGTTTTGGCTTTTATCGAAGATTTAGATACTAAAGGAAATGACGGTTGGCTAGGGGTTAGCTTGGTCTTTGTAAGCGCCTGTTTATATGCTAATTATTTAATTTTTTCAGGGGAGATGGTTAAGCGAGTTGGGAGTATTCGATTAGTCACCTATGCCAGTAGTTTTTCAGCAGTTTTTAGCCTGCTTCAAATCACACTGATGGCACCAGATCAATTATTTGATCAGCCATCAGAGGTTTACATACTTAGTTTAGCTAACGCTCTATTTTGTACGGTCTTTCCAATCTTATTAATTATGATCTCAATCATGAGAATAGGCTCTTCCTTAACTTCTCAGGCTGGAATTTTAGGCCCCGTATCAACTCTTTTTATGGGATGGTACTTTTTACAAGAAAAAATAGGTATTTTTCAGGTGTGTGGCCTAGTATTGGTCATCATTTCAGTTTGGCTCTTGATGAAGAATAAACTACCTGAGACTCATCAAACATAATTGGGTAGGTTGAACTATTTAAAGGCCAAACTTTACGTGGTTGATTGAAGTCGAAACTTCCTCTAATGACGGCCATTTTTTAAAGCGATGAGTTGCGCTAGGGAACTTAAATTGAGCTTGCGCATTACTTCAGATTTATATTGTTTAGCTGTCGGGAGTGCAATTTGTAGCTTTTCTTGTATTTGCGAATTATTAAAACCCAAAGCAAGCAGCTCAAAAACCTCACGCTCCCTTGGGGCTAAACTTTTTAACCCCTCTTCTAAAGCAACCTGCTCTATAAATGAGCGCATATAGGCAGCATCTTGTTCTAAGCCACGCACTATGGCGGACATGAACTGATCTCTCTCAAAAGGCTTAATTAAAAATTCAATTGCCCCTTGCTTCATGGCAGAAATAGTTTGTGGCAGGGTACTCTCTCCGCTGATAAAAATAATAGGGATTTTTCTGCCACGTTTTAATAATTCAGCTTGCAACTCCACGCCATTCATATCCGGCATCCGCATATCCGTAATGATGACCGCGGGTGCAACCTGTATTGAAATTTTTAGAAATTCAAGCGCTGATTCAAAGACATAAACTTGATAACCTAAAAATTCCAGCATTGTCTTTAAGGTAACACGTATAGATTCATCGTCATCAATTAAAAAGATATGTTTTGATGAATTTTGGATGGCGTGAGGAGTGATGTCGCGAGTCATAAATAAACAAAGTAATGATGTATCCGTATTATGTCAATTCTAGTGAGAATGCACATCCTACGACAAGAGGATGTTGTAATTTACTTCACATATCTTCACGAGTCATCGGAAAACTAAGGGTAAATGTAGCACCGCCTCCTAAAGCATCTTGGTAAGTAATTTTCCCACCAGCATTCCTCATAATATATGCGCACAGCCATAATCCAATACCCATGCCGTTTGATTTATCACTACTTAGTAACTCAAAAAGGTGAGCTTGTTTTTCCTTAGGGACTCCGGGCCCATTGTCCCTAATCTCTAAAAGATATTGCTCATCTTGATGATAACCATGGAAAGAGATGAACTTATTGGCCGAATCAGAACTATTCAAGACCTGAATGGCGTTATTGATCAAATTTAATAATAGCTGTAAAAGCTGCCCTTTATGGCAGAAAATTACTAAATCTTTATTGAAATCTGTCTGTATTTCAATATTCTTTGAAAGAAGATCTGATTTGTAAATTGCCAAGGCATTCTCAATAACCTCATGAACATGAATAGCTTCTTGAACTGCGTCATCTTTAATGAAAATCGAGCGAAGAGATTGAATAACCTCTCCTGATCTTTTGGCATCTTTTTCTAGTTGACCAACAATTTGCCCAACTAATTCGGGCTTTAACTTACCTGACTCATGAAGCATCTTCAAAAACTGAATATTTAACAAAGAAGCGCTCAGGGGCTGGTTGAGCTCATGCGCAATAGAAGCGGATAGGGCCTCGGTAGATGAGGACTTGTTGGCCTTGAGCAATAGGGCAATCATCGAATCGCGCTCAATCAAAAGGTTAGTTACCCTCTTACTATCTTCAAGATTTGCCGCATTCGATTGGGCTAATTTTTCAGTCAGAAAACCATTGATTGAAATATAAGAAAGGACAGACAAGGAAACTCCAAACCATCTAATTATTGTAGTAAGGAATGGCTCTGTATAGATCGATTGCGGGGAATTGCCCGTATTTTCTAGCAGTACCCAAACACGAACCACACCAAGGACTATCTCTGTACAAAAGGTAAATATGAGAAATTCAATCTGAATGTAGCTCTCGCGTTTGCGCACTTGAAATAATTCATACAATATTCCGATTAAACAAAATATCAAGAATGAAATAACAAATAAGACTCTATCCTGAAAGACCCCAAACTGACGTAAGCACTCTAAGACAGCACCAAAAGCGATAAATAGCAATGGTGACAAAGTAACTATTTTTTCTACAGGCTTACTATTCAGAGCACGAAAAAATATAAAAAGGAAAAAATAGCTTGCGAAAAAAAGGGTATTAGCAAATGTTAGTAGAACCAGGCCAATAGATGACGCCGATGCAAATAATAAAAAAGCAACTATATTGAGGACAAGAGCAATCAACCAATAGTTATTAGCATTACTTGATGTACGCCTCCCAACATACGGCAATGATGATAAGAAAATACCAGAAAGCACTAAAGTAAAAGCTAAAAAAATGACTTCATTTGCATATTTCATGGATGTAATCTTACTACTTTTGCGGATTTTTCAGGCAAAACCCCCATTAAAAAGCTAAAATTAGCCATTGAATACAGTGAGCCATCTACCATATGTTATTTCGTGTAATGCTCGTATCAAAACCAATGAAGACAGCTTTAAATAGACTTCTTCTTTGTATGCTGATTCTTTACCCTCTTTTAGGTCAAGGAATTGACTTACAACCAAACGATATCGTAGCTCCTTTGCCAGACAAGCGTTTTGTACAGATATCCTACAATGACACAGAAAATAGCGCTTACTATAAGAATGGTTCCGTTGTATCTACTAGACCATTTGGTAGCCCTCTAGTAAATGCCCAAAGCATAACCCCAAGATTAATTGGCACTTATACGCTGGCAAATCTTCCCGCAGTCTCTTATATCCAAATTCCATACGGTAGTATTCAACCAGGGGGGTCGATCGCAAGTTATCCTACAAGTACTGGCATTGGTGATTTTTCATTAGCCACTGCGATTTGGCCTTATGTCAATCGAGAAAATCGCACTTATTTTGGAGTAGCAGGATTCCTTATAGTTCCCTCTGGCAGTTATTCCAATACGCAGACATTTAATATGGGTGAAAATCGTTATAAGACTGCTTTGCAAATTGGCTTGCAAAAAGCAATCGTTGGAAATCTAGATGGCATGATAGCTGTCGATACCATTTGGTACGGAGGTAATCCCCAATGTGCAGAAGCCTGTGGATCAGCGACCAATGTTCCTTTAACTCAAAAACCTTTAACCACAATACAGCTTGGCCCCATCTATACAATTAATCAAACCTTTACTGTGGGTGCTTCCTACTTTTATGCCACAGGTGGGGCAACTGAAATTAACAATGTCTACCAAAATAATGTGATTAACACCCAACGCTTTCTATTAAGTGGAATAGCTTATACAGATTTCGGTAAATTTTCATTACAGTATGGTCGGGATATGGTAGTTGAAAATGGGTTTATCCAAACTCGGTTGCTAACAATTCGGTATGCGATACAGTTTTAAAAATTAGGTCAGATCAAAAGATGCCACATTTGTGGCATCGTCTTTTCTAAATTGAAGTCTATATTAGTGTGGCTGATAGCCAATATCTTTCACTAGCTTACCGTACCTTGCATAGTCTTCTTTTAATACTTTTTCAAAATACTCTGGGGACTCGGAAACAACTTCGAGCCCATACTGCTTGAGCTGTTCAACCACTTCAGGAGAGTTCATTGCACGGTTAATCTCTTGATTAAGTTTTAAGGTAATGTCTTTTGGCATTCCAGCAGGGCCCGAATATGCAAACCAACCATTGGATGTCCAACCCGGAATCGTTTCTGAAACCGTCTGCACACCAGGCCACTCCGAGACTTTAGTCTTATTTGAAATCGCTAATAAACGAATCGCGCCTGAGCGAACGTGCGGTGCTGGACCGCTAACACCATCGACAGAGGCCATGACTTGACCACCAATTTGGTCAGTGATAATCGCCGCAGTCCCCTTGTATGGCACATGCGTGAAAGTGATCCCAGCTGTTTTAGCTAAATGCTCAAATACCAAATGAGGGAACCCTCCTTCACCATTCGAAGCAACCGTTAATTTACCTGGATTGGCCTTAGCCCAATCAATCATTTGCCCAAAAGTTTTAAAAGGCGCTTGATTGTTAGCGGTAATAACCTGATAGTTGTATGTCGATAACGCAATTGAGGTGAAATCATTGAGGGGGCTGTAGTTAATATTTTTACTGGTATGTGGCAATACCACCATATTACCTCCCTGTGAGGCAACAATCGTATATCCATCAGGCTTTGATTTGGCAACAAAATCCATGCCAATAACTCCTGAAGCTCCTGCCTTATTCTCAACAACAATCGGCTGCCCTAATCGTTCTTGTAATTTAGGGGCAATTAAACGTGTCATGATGTCGGTCGTATTCCCAGGTGGAAATGGAATCACAATCTTAATCGGACGATTAGGATAATTACTGCTTTGAGCAAATGTTAGTGGGCATGCAATAGCCAACGCAATCGCCATACCCGTTCTAACAGTAAAGCGCTTTTGAATTGATACTTTCATGATTATCTCCTTATGAAAACATTTGATATGTTGTTATTTTTTCTTTGGAATCACCGGAACTAATAACTTAGCAGGATGCTTAGGCCCCATATGCAATGTCACCTTACCACCAAAGATTGCCGGTGGGCGGTCTTGCTCATCATCATGGACAAACGGGCCACAACCTTTCATCGGATTTTTCATATTCGATAAAACTGCGGCATCATCATCATGTTCATAATCACGACCGCGAATCGATAAGGCGATGCTATAGCCCACAGGCACCACAACACAGGTTGGCCAAACTTCTACATCAAGTTCATACACTTGGCCTGGCGTGAGGGGCTGCTTTTCGTCATGGCTGTGCCATGGGCGATAAGGCAAGCTCTTTTTCTTATCTAATTTGCGGTGAGATGCACGTAACCAACCTTGTCCTACCGGAGTTTTTGGATCAAGTGCACCGTGGAACAAAACCTCTTTACCTTGTGGATCGAACACTCTAAAGACAGCAAAAATATCTGCATCCACGGTGGATGATGAGATAAATAGTTTTAATGCCATCGGACCTGTAATCTCAACTGCTTGTTTCTGAGGTGGGAATCTAAATGTGACGCCATCACCCATCATGTCATAGGTAACTTGTGCATTTTCTTTAAGAGGCTTTTGACTAAAACTTTTTGCCGTTGGATCTAAATGGAGATTAAACCACTGAGTGCGCTTGAGCGGCCACTCTTGCTCAGCACGCGGCTCAAATTTTTCACCAGGACTTCTAACCAACAGGGAAACTGGTGGCGTCTTATTCCAGCCATTCTTTTTGCCTTTCAGGAAATAGTCAAAAAAACGTTTCTGAATTGCAATTCCATAATCCGTATAAAACGGCGCCCAATGCGAACCGCCATGCACTTCTAACCATTTTTGCTTGGATTTGGATCTGACAAAACCTTCAAAATTTCCACGGGTATGCAGGCCTTGACCACCCCAGTTCGCCGCACTTAATACTGGAATATCTACTAAATCAAGATTGGCTGTGCGCTCCATATACCAATCATTAATCATTTCATTATCAATGACGCGTTTCCAAATATCTTCAACATTTTTTAAGAGCTCTTCGTGCGTTAAAGTCTCAGGTCCACAAACGGTCTCGCCGGTATTGGGATTTCTCTTACCTCGATCTCCAACGCCGTGTTGCACAGTTTTAATTTGCATATCCAGCCAATTTTTACGGAAGGAGCAAGCTATCCCACCATGACGATTGGATTCGCGATAGTTATCATTCCACCCTTCCCATACACAAATAGCAGCTAAATGCTTAGGTTTACTAGCAGCTGCGCGCCATTGGTTACTGCCGTAGTAGGAAATACCATTCATTCCTACTTTACCGTTACACCATTCTTGCTTAGCTAACCATTCGATACATAAATGAATATCTTTAGTTTCACGAGCGTTATTGTGATCCATGAACCCTGGTGATCGTCCGGCTCCACGGGAATCTATACGAATACAGACATATTCATCAGGCACCCATTTTTCAGGATCAACCACTTCCCAGTTTTGATACTTATTCGTTGTTCCACGCATCACATCTGGGTTTTCTTTTTCCATGATTTCCCAAGCAGTTTTATAACCTTCTTGGAAGGACAAACCTTTACCGTAGGGGCCATAAGAAAGAATCACAGGAAATTTACCAGCGTGCGTTGGACGAAATATATCGGCCCGCAATACCAACCCATCATCCATTACGATCGGCATATCCCAATCTATGTGCATACTATCTTTTACTTCTGATTTCCAAGCTTGCATATTTGTCTCCCTGATTTAATCTTTTAAAGTTTTAAACATTTTAAATCGAATTTCAAGAATTCTTACACTTTGGATGTTTTTAAAATGAATGCTTATGTAAATAATAAATAAAATCGAGAAATAGTTGGTCTAAAATCGATTTTTTATGATTTGCCCTACACTATTTTCGAGCTTCAATTTAGAGCTCTATTGAAGAAGGTAAACTAGCTGCTGATTGAGTGTTCTAATCTGACAATCTAATAAGGCAAGGCGATACACAAACTCAAACTAGTGAAACAATTCAAACATCATTTATGTTGTATGGAGTTCGCTAAGTATCAAGATTTAATCGCTGACATCGGACCACAATCAGGCTTTACATAACTTCTTCCTCACTACCATTCATCAACCATGAAAAAATTATCTACCCTAGCAATTCTTAGTTCTCTTTTCTTAGGCGCTTGTGCTGATCAAATGCATGCTCATCAGGCAAAACCTGCCAAAGCCCGCACTCAATCAAATGCCGAAATGGCAGAAAATTTTTCAAATGCCGTTCAACGCTGTGTTGGTATGGGACTTACGGTTGGCTCAAAACCATATGAAGCATGTGTTTTAAACCAATTAAGATAATTCATTTCTGAAAAAAGCACTCTCTCGGAGTGCTTTTTATGCTGCGAGTAACAAAGTTAATATTCGGTACAGCAAAATCTCTGTTTCGGATCCCCGCAGTAGTTCCCTATATTCTTCAGGAAGATGACTAACGCCTTCTTGTGCAAGTTCTAGTTGGAGTATTTTGTTTGTCAGTAGTTCTTTTTCAGGATGCATCAAAATAAAACAAGTTATGAGAGATGCCATGATAAATAGCGGTTGATTTTTCATCATCCGACTCAAAGTTTTAATGAGAGCATGTATTTTAGGTAAATATTTACGTCCCAAATAATAGGTCCCAATTAGTATGAAATAAAGTAATGTTAGGTTAAGCATGGTTTTGTCGTGGAAAAGTTGAACAAGCAATAATCTAACGACTTTGTAGCAAAAGATTAATCAGGTATTACCGATTTCTTTGTAGTTGAGATCCTACCTACTCTAAAGCATCCCGAACTATCAAGGTTGTTGATTGAACACTAATTCTTAATTAACTTTGCACTTCATCCTTACATGACCCCAATTGAATGGAACAATTCTGCAGGGAATCTTATACTCGTTTAAACCAAATAAGGGATAAACAAATTGCTCCCAATACTAAGGCAAGTGCGATAGCAGAAAAAATAACGGAAATCTCAGTTTCTTTCGTTTCTATTCGAAACTTGCTCGATAAATGCTCATAGATTTGCTTGAGGTCATCTCCATTGCTAGCGCGAAAGAACTCTCCTTGTGTAATTTTTGCAATCGCTTGCAACGCTTCTTCATCGACTTTTGCATAAAAAGAATAGCCATCATAACCAGGAATAAAACCATCCGGAGTGCCAAAAGCTACGGTATAGACCTTGACGCCATATTGTGAAACTTTTCTAGCGACCTCCAATGGATCAAGACCTGTCGTTCTTCGACCATCAGATAATAAGACAATGGCTCCAGCACTATAAGAACCAGGGGGTACAGGCTGATGTTGTGGAACTGTTTTTTTGGGCTCTACCTGTTTTGCAGGATCTGGGCGACCAAAGTTTTCACCATAAATAGAGGACTCTAAATTAATTCCAGAATCAGGCATTAAGGTTGCTAATGCCAACAACAATCCACTTCCGGTCGCAGTTCCCCTTTGTAACTGGAAACGATCCACTGCCTCCACTAAGTCAGTACGTGACTCCGTCACTGTCTGAACGAGTTGTGCAGTGCCTGCAAAAGATACAATCCCTACACGTATGTCTCTTGGTAATTGCTCAATAAATTCTTTGACCGCTGCTTGGGCAGCTTTGATACGATTCGGTTTAACATCTTCCGCTAACATGCTGCGCGACACATCGATGGCTAGAACCAATGTCATGTAATCCGCTGGTAAACTGACGGTTGCTGTAGGTCTTGATATACCAACCACACCAAAAATGATGGCAAGTAATAGCATGCAAGGTGGTATGTGGCGACGCATACTAGAACGCCAATGAACTGCCTGTTTGACTACCTGCAACGAAGAAAACGGTACGGTATTGATACGCCGTCTTTTCAACATCCACCAATAGATGAATATGAAGATAGGTACTAGGACCATTAACCAAAATGCCTGAGGCCAAATAAAGTGCATATCAAATTATCTCTTGAGTTCTCTTCTTATTTTCTCTAATAGTATCCTAAACTGACTTGTGCTAATGTTTCATTATGAAAAAAATGTCGATTTATAGTCGCAGACTCCCACCAACAGCCTCTACCGAACCAGAACCTTCGAGTCCATTATCGATGAAAAATATGCGCACCCGCTGGCAATCGATTCGCAATACCCCTTTCATTTTTTTTATCGCAGGTATTTTGCTCAGTAGTACGTTATTTTTTGGTTGGAGTACGTTTTCTCAAAAGCCAAAGCTACTCACACAAGACATCATTGATGAAGCTGTTTTAAAAACTCTAAATACCAAAGAGCTTCCCTCCAAAGCAACAAAAGCCGCACAAATAATCATGCCTTCAGTTGTAATGGTAAGGGCTTTTAAAATCGAGTCAGATGAGAAAAAAAAGAAAGACTCGAAAAAAAATCCAAAAGAGGATGGGGCTTTAGGGACTGGTGTCGTCGTTATGGAAGATGGGACTATTTTGACCAACTATCATGTAATTGCAGGATCTGATCGGGTCGAAGTGATTTTTTATGATGGCACAAAGGCCAATGCCAAAGTAGTTGCTGTTCATCCGCACAATGATCTGGCGATCTTAAAACCTGAAAAGCTTCCAGATGATTTGTTACCCGCAACCCTTGGTTCTAGTGCTCAACTAAAATATGGTGAGGACGTGGTAGCGGTTGGGTTTCCGTTTGGCATTGGCCCTTCGGTCACTGCGGGTGTTGTTTCAGGTTTGCGTCGTGAATTCACTGGTGAAAATGGTGCTCAATTACGAAACTTAATCCAATTTGATGCTGCCATCAATCAAGGTAATTCTGGCGGCCCCTTGATTAACGCTGCTGGCGAATTAGTCGGTATTGTCACGGCTTTACTCAACCCATCCTCTACAGAAAAAACATTTATTGGTATTGGCTTTGCGATTACGATCGAGAGCGCAGGTTCAGCAGTTGGTATTCCCCCTTTCTAATTATTTATCGGAAATTTTTATGTCAGAAAATAGTCAATGGTCAGGTAAGCAAAATATGAATTCTCAACACGAGCATGCTGCCAAAATGCAAAGTATTCTCTATGAGGTCAAGCGCGTTGTGGTGGGACAAGATGCATTTTTAGAACGTGTTCTGATTGCAATACTTGCCGGTGGCCATATTTTGATTGAGGGTGTTCCAGGTCTTGCAAAAACTTTAACCGTGAACTCACTTGCCAAAGTGGTGCAGGGTAAGTTTTCTCGAATACAGTTTACGCCTGACCTTTTGCCTGCTGATTTGATTGGCACCAGAATCTATAACCAAAAAACTAGTGAATTTGGTACTGTATTGGGGCCCGTATTTGCGAATCTTCTTTTAGCCGATGAAATCAACCGCGCTCCAGCTAAAGTGCAAAGCGCCTTATTAGAAGTGATGCAGGAACGGCAAGTGACGATCGCAGGTCAGACCCATCGCGTGCCAATGCCCTTCATCGTTCTCGCTACCCAAAACCCGATTGAAACAGAGGGGACCTATCCTTTGCCGGAAGCACAGGTGGACCGCTTTATGATGAAAGTGATCGTTGGTTATCCATCGGAGACAGAGGAGTTTGTGATTGTAGAGCGCCAAATCGGTCGCGCCATTGAACTCGCCAGTATGGCTTCAACAGATGAGTTAGCACAACTTCAACAGACCTGTAAAACCGGTTATGTGGATCCAGCGTTGATTCAGTATGCTGTCAAAATTGTGGCCGCAACGCGTCATCCAGAACACTTCGCCCTTAATGAATTAAGTCCGCTCATCAGCTTTGGCGCAAGTCCAAGGGGAACAATCAGTCTCATCGAAGGAGCTCGTGCTCTAGCTTTTTTAAGAGGTCGCTCCTACGTTCTTCCGCAAGATATTCAAGATCTTGTTTTGGATGTTTTACGTCACCGCCTCGTGCTCTCCTATGAGGCCATTGCTCAGGGTAAAACTGCCGATGATGTGTTGCGACAAATCCTCAAAGCAATCCCGGTACCTACTCAAGCATTACCATTAGATGCTTAATTTTTTCAAGTCGCTTGCGAACAAATCAAGCGCGCCTGTTTCGCCAGAGAATCCTCACATCCATCCGGAACAGTTCCTCAAGCAACTGGAGTGGACTACTCTCAGGCGACTCGATGGTCAATTACAAGGAGACTATCGTACTTGGTTTAAAGGTAGCGGATTGGAATTAGCAGATCTGCGGGAGTATCAAGCACATGATGATGTGCGCCATATCGATTGGAATGTGACTGCCAGAATGCAAGTACCTTATGTTCGCGAGCATCAAGAGGATCGAGAAATGAGCGCTTGGTTTTTAGTCGACCTTTCGCGCTCAACTGAGTTTGGCTCGCAGAACCAAACGAAACGAATGCTAGCAACCAGTTTTGTCGGCACGATGGCTCGATTACTGGGTAGACGGGGTAATCGCATTGGTGCCATGCTGATGACCGGTGCTAGCAACAGCGTAGATCATATCTTACCGTCTAGAACAGGTAAAGCCCATTTGATGCAATTACTTAACCTTTTATTAAATACGCGCACCGATGCTCAATCCCAAGCAACTGATTTAAAGGTGTTATTGAATACCGCCATAGCACTAATACCGCAACGATCAACCATTTTTATCATTTCCGACTTTATTAGTGAACCACATTGGGAGCGATCTCTCGGCAAGTTAGGTAAATCTCATGATGTGATTGCGGTGCGTTTATGTGACCCGCTTGAATCAGTGTTAGAACCTTTGGGTTTATGCATCCTAGAGGATCTAGAGACGGGCGAACAACTATTTGTGGATGTGAATGATCTAAGTTTTCAGGAAAAATATCAAAGTATTGCTCAAGCTCAAACAGATCGTTTAATTGCAAGCTTTACGCAAACAGGCACTGACTGTTTAGAACTCAATACCAATGAACCGATGGAGGATGCTTTATTGCGCTTTATGCAACTGCGTAAACGTAAACCCGCCAAGGTTCATCAAATAAATATTGCAGTCTAGGAGCCGACATGTTTACATTCGACACCCTTTCCATTCAATGGCCTTTTGCATTGTATCTATTGGCCTTGGTGCCTTTACTTCTGGTTTTGTATTGGCGTTCCAAATCACCAGTTTCTTCACTAAGTTATCGTCTTCAACAACTAAGTGGCAAAACCTCACAACTGCGTCATGCCAAACGTTGGCAATTATTGAGCGCCCTATTTTTATTACTAGGTCTATGTGCCATGCTGTTTGCTATGTCTAGACCACGCGCTGTGCTGTATGTTCCGAGTCGTTTAGATACGATTATGATTGCAATTGACACCTCAGGTAGTATGCGAGCGGATGATATCAAGCCTAGTCGATTTGATGCCACGATGACTGCAGTGAAGCAATTTATCAAAGATCAACCCCCGCAAATGCGCATTGGTATTGTCACCATTGCAAGTACTGCGGCACTTCGACAAGCACCAACAAGTGATCGTATTACCTTGATGCAGGCCTTAGATAATATTCCGCTGCAACCGGGTTCAGCTCTAGGAAGTGGGATTGTAATTGCTCTTGCGAATTTATTACCTGGTTCAGGTATAGATGCAGAAAAAATTATTACTGAATCCGAACAAGGGCCTTCAAGCAAGCCATCAGCCACTCTCCCTCAGATTACGAATCAAGTCAATATGGAACCGGGTTCTAATCAATCCATGGCAATCATGTTAATCACGGATGGTCAAAGTAATATGGGGCCTGATGTCCTCAAAATGGCAGAACTTGCGGCAAATCATGGGGTCAAAATCCATACGGTTGGTGTAGGTACTACTGAGGGTAGTGTAATCCAATCGCAAGGGATGTCGATGCGTGTACGTTTAGATGAAACGAGTCTGAAAAAAATTGCGAATGGTACGCGGGGCGAATATTACTTGGCAACAAAACCAGAAGATTTGAAGAGTATTTATGACTCTTTAGGTTTAACGATTCGTTTTGAGCGACAACATTTAACTGAAATTACAGCACCTGTCATGGGCCTTGGATTATTACTGATTGCATTGGGATGCGGCATTAGTTTTTCACGCTTTGGTAGAGTGATTTAGTGATTTCGCATAAGGAAACTTGAAATGAAGAAAAAAATAGCGATTCTTGGCGCTGGTGCCATTGGCGGTTGTGTTAGCGCCAATTTTTCGCAAGCAGGGATTGAACATTGCATCATTGATCCATGGCCTGAAGTAATTGATGTCATGAGAAAACAGGGGCTTTACATTACAAGTGTGGCTGGCGATTACAGTACAGGTCCTTTACAAGCAATCCACCTCCACGAATTGGCTGGTTTACCAATCGATCATTTTGATATTGTTTTCTTGGCATCCAAAGCGGGGGAAGCGAAGTGGTTATCCGAATTGATACTTCCTTATCTTCACCCTAGTAGCATAGTGGTGGTGCTCATGAATGGCATGATGAATCAAGACATTGCAAAAATTGTAGGAAGTGATCGAACGATTGGCTGTGTTTTAGAATTATCTGCAGAAAGTTTTCAGGCTGGTGTCATCAAAAGAAAAACTCCACCTTCACGCACTTGGATGGGACTTGGTGAACTCGATGGTCAACGAACACCGCGATTAGAGGAAATAAAAAATCTGTTGTCACATGTTGCAACGGTGGATATTACGACGAATATCGAAGGTGCGAAGTGGACCAAACTTGTCACCAATGCCATGGTCTTGGCGCCTTTTGCAATGCTTAAGGCCGAGTCTTATGAAGCTTTGCAATTGCCTCATATGCGTGAACTTGTTTTACAGATTGGTATCGAGGCAATAGCGGTCGGACAGGCACTAGGATATCAACTTGAAGGTATCTTTGGATTATCTAATGAAGAAATGGGGCAAGATCCTAAAGTTATTGCTGAAAAACTCGTCTCAACCCTTCTTGAACATATTGGTAAAAAATCCCAAAATGCAGTGACTCAAGATGTAATTAAAAAACGTCGTACAGAAACTCCCCATCTCAATGGACTTATTTCTCAGCACGGCATGAGGCTTGAGATACCAACACCAGCTAACCGGGCCATCGTCGAGCTCATGAGACAAATCGAGCAACAAATCATTCCGGCAAATCTGAGTAATATCGATCTGGCTATTGCCCTCACAAAATCCTACGCCACAAACTAATTTAGCTTAATCTGCGGTTGCTCGCGTGATCTTAACAACATGCTCCCAATGCTTGAGTTCAGAGCTGATCATTTGATTGGTCTGCGCAATTGTGCCACCTACAGATATTAGCCCTGCGGTGTCAAATTTATCTTTGACTTCTTGTACTTCTAATGCTTGATTAATGACTTGGTTGAGTTTTTCAAGAATTTCTGGTGGTGTTCCCTTAGGCGCATAAAAACCACTTAATGTGTAATCATTAATCTGTGGGTAACCTAATTCTATAAATGTTGGTACATCTGGCAATTGCGGTATACGCTTATCACTCGAAATCGCTAAGATTCGTACTTTACCTTGCTTAGCAAATTGCAATACACCAAAGGCGGCGGTACAACCTATGGGGGTTTCTCCGCTTGCAACTGCCAAGGAAGCAGGGCCTGCCCCTTTGTAAGGAATATGAATAATATCTTGCTTCCAAATTCCATGAAATATATTGGCGCAGGTTAAATGAGGTGTTGTGCCACTTCCAGGAGTGGAAAATGCTAATTTCTCTGTAATAGAAAATGTTTTTAAATCTTTTAGACTCTTGACAGGGATTTTTTCATTAACGGATACCACGTTGGCTTGTTTGGAAACTACAACAATATTTGCGAAGTCTTTTTCTGGACTATATCCTGCTTTGGCACCGTATAAACTAGGATTTACCGTAAATGCTGAAGAATTGACTAAGAGGGTATAACCGTCGGGTTTACTAGATGCCACATGCTGCGTACCTAAATTGCCACCTGATCCAGGTTTGTTTTCAACAACCACACTTGTCTTTAAAATAGCGCCTATTTGCTGCCCAATCACTCGTGCAGTAAAGTCCGGTGATCCACCAGGTGGAAATGCCACAATGATCCGTATAGGGCGATTTGGATAGTCAATAACATTTTGCGCAAAGCTTGTTGACGCCATCGCCCCAAAGCAAACCATGGCAATTAGGATGCGAAAAAAATGCCTCATCAGCATATGGTCTCCAGTTATATTTTTTATGTGACTTATTCTAACTTGAATTGATTTGATTCCAATCCATTCAAGAAAAATAATTAAAAGCCTCAGGTATACTTTATTTATATATAAGATGACCTAAAGTCAAATAATAAAGAGACAAGTATGACGATTGTGCAAGCTCAAGCAATCCCGATTCGACTTCCATTCGAAATAGGTGGGCCTAAACCAATGTTTGCTGGGATTCCACGAATGATGGATATTTTGCTTATTCGAATCGAAACCGATGCAGGTTTAGTCGGTTGGGGAGAAGCATTCGGTCTATCTATTTGGCCCGCTACAAGACAAGCATTTGAGTATTTAGTAACTCCCCTCATTCTCGGCAAAGATGAGAAAGATATTGCTAACTTAATGATGAACTTACAAAAGCAACTTCATATCTTAGGGCGTTCAGGTGCTGTGACTTATGCACTCTCAGGATTAGATATTGCTCTTTGGGATCTTGCTGGCAAAGCATCTCAACAGTCTATAAGTGAGTTACTTGGTGGTTCGCGGCATGCAACATTACCCGCGTATGCTAGTTTAATGCGCTATGGCACTACAGATTTGGTTCAACGAAATACGGATCGTGCGCTTTCCCAGGGATTTTCTGCAATCAAGTTACATGAATTAGGTGCTGAGCATGTTCAAGCCGCTCGAAAGGTGATGGGCATGGATGTCCCACTGATGATGGATGTAAATTGTCCCTGGTCATTCGAACAAACTCAAAATATGCTCGACCAATTAGAGCCATATCAATTACTTTGGCTAGAAGAACCGATCTGGCCGCCAGAGGACTTTACCAGTCTGTCACAAGTACGTAAATTGAAAAAAACTCCAATTGCGGCTGGTGAAAACAATATCAGTACGCATCATTTTTCTGAAATGTTACGTCAAGGTGCGGTAGATTTCGCTCAACCTAGTGTGACCAAAATAGGTGGTATTACAGAAATGATGAAAATCATTCAAATGTGCAATGAATACTCTATTCCAGTGATGCCTCACTCTCCCTACTTTGGCCCAGGGTTTTTAGCTACCTTACATATGACTGCGTGCTTTAAAGAGCCTACGATGATTGAATACTCTTTTGCTGAGATGGCGGACAACCCTTTAGGTGATGCTATTTTGATGAAGAATGGTCTTCTAAAAATCCCTACAGGTCCCGGCCTAGGTTACGATCCTGATCTTGATATTATTGAAAAGTTTAGAGTGCCTTAAATGATTGACTTAAATCGATTAGCAACGCCCACTCATCTTCTTGACCCTATTGAGATTCGTCGTATCGAAACTTTTATTTATCAAGCTCAGGTTGCTAAACCAGTAGTGTCTACCTTGGCAACTCTGAACGTGCGTTCTGCTTTATTAATTAGAATTGAAGACCAAGACGGCGCTTTTGGCTGGGGTGAGATTTATGCAACAATGCCATCTTTTAGCGCGCCTCACAGGGCAAATATAGTGCATCAAAGCCTGAGCAATTTATTACAAGGTCAATCATTTCGAACACCTAGTGAATGCTGGTACTGGCTGCAAAGCAAAACCCATACACTACAACTCCAAACGGCTGAATTTGGGCCATTCTCGGCAGCGATTGCAGGACTTGATTGTGCTTTTTGGGATTTATATTCAAGAAAACAACATCTTCCTCTTGCTGAATGTTTAGGTGGTAAATTACACCCTCTTCCGGTTTATGCCAGTGGTCTAAATCCTGCTGATGGCGCTGAAGTGGTCGAGCAATCAAGGGAAAATGGCTTTCGAGCATTTAAACAAAAAATTGGCTTTGGACCTCATATTGATATTCCCATATTAGAAAAGATTTGTGCGACATTAAGCCCTGAGGAACTTCTCATGGTGGATATTAATCAAGGTTGGAACATAGAAAAAATAAGAGAAATATCCCTACTCCTTCACCCTTTCCCCCTTCATTGGATTGAGGAACCTCTGCAAGTCGATCGAAGCTCACATGAGTGGCAATTCTGTCGTGAACTTTTAAACAAACCCTTAGCAGGTGGCGAAAATTTACGCGATCAAGATTTTGATACTCATGCAGCTTGGTTAGATGTCATGCAACCTGATGTTGGTAAATGGGGTGGTATCAGCGCAAATTATGCAGTTGCCAAAAAAGCGATCGACTCTGGCAAAACCTATTGCCCTCATTGGTTAGGAAGTGGTCTAGGACTGATGGCTTCTGCCCACCTCCTTTGTGCACTTGGTGGTGATGGTTTACTCGAAATGGATGTGAATGATAACCCCTTAAGAAACCTCTTAGCACATCCCTTACCCAATGTAGTGTCAGGTAAGATTGAACTTAATTCAACATCAGGTATCGGTGTTTTACCGCTTCTTGAACTTGCTTCAAATATGCTAATACATCATCAGGAGACTGTTTTATGAAATCAAAAATTGTCAAAATTACATTATTGCTTGCTTGTTTTTTTTTACATCATGCCCATGCAGATACGTTCCCTAATAAGCCCGTACGAATCTTAGTTGGCTTTCCTCCAGGGGGTATGGCAGACATTGTGGCTCGCGCTCTATCGGAAAGACTTGCTGTGCAATGGAAACAATCTGTGATTGTCGACAACCGACCAGGCGCAGCCGGCACTATTGCTGCAGACCTTTTAGTCAAAGCGCCAGCAGATGGGCACACGATTTTAGTTGTATTAACTAACCATGTGATTCTTGCCGCTATCAAACCTAAATTACCTTTTGATATTTTAAAAGATTTTGCGCCTGTCACTTTTGTAGGTGATTCACCTTTACTGATCATGGCTAATCCGAAGTTCGCAGCTAACAATCTAAATGAACTTGCAACTCTAGCCAAGTCCAAGCCAGGAACCATCACGTATTCAACTCCCGGTGAAGGTACTGTGCATCATTTATCAACTGAGTTGCTCAGTACGAATCTTGGCATCAAGATGATCCACGTACCTTATATTGGGGGCGCACCTGCGATGATGGACGCCATGTCGGGTGTCGTAGATCTAAATTTAGGAAGCCCTTCCCAAGCATTACAGCAAATTGAATCAGGTAAATTAAAACCTCTAGCCTACACGGGATCAAAACGCTCGACTCTACTACCTCAAGTACCTACCATTGCAGAAGCTGGAGTACCCGGATTCCAAACAGCTTTGTGGGCCGGAGTTCTTGCACCATCTCAAACGCCCAAAGCCATCATCGCTCAAATCCAAAGTGACATTAAAGTAGCAATGAACGCGCCAGATATCCGTGAAAAAATGAATAAATTAGGCATCGATATGGTCAATAGTTCTCCAGAGGAATTTGATCAAATATTAAAATCCGAATTTAAAAAATGGAGTGGTGTTGCTAAACAGTCTAATATTAAATCTGATTAATTTGCTGCGCCAATAAAGTCCGTTTCTTATCCTTAACTACCTAAGTTAAAGTTGATTAAATTCATTCATAAGAAGGATATTTCTAAAAGCATAGAAGTAACGATTGAAGAAGTTATCCTTGCTTTGAAAAGAGAACATGGCAATCAACAAATTAGGTAACGAAGTGTTAAACTGTGAGGCGATTCAAGACACCACTTTTACTGTTCTCATTAGTCGGGTGAGCTTCCATGATGCAATAACATTGAAATATATACATGATTGAGATTCCAGTTTTAATTGTTGGTGGTGGTCCTAGTGGTTTAATGCTCGCAAATGAATTAGGGGCTCGCAATACTCCTACTTTACTCGTCGATGCAAAGCCATCGACGGCATTTAACCCCCAAGCAAATGCGACTCAAGCTCGAACGATGGAATATTACCGTCGTCATGGTTTTGCCAATGAAATTCGGCAATCTGGATTACCCCCTGACCACCCCACCGATATTGCTTATTTCACCCGCTATAGTACATATGAACTTGCGCGTTTATCTTTACCCACTTCCGCGCAAGCAAGTCTGAATGTGCGGAAAATGGGAGGATCTTGGAGTGCTGCTGAATTACCTCACCGTATCTCACAAAAATATGTGGAACCTATTCTGCGTAAGCATGCTGAAAAATGGTCGACAAATGATATTCGTTTTGCGTGGAAAATGACTCGCTATGAGCGTCACCCCAATCATGTAGACGCATGGATACAACCTGTTGATGAGTCTTCCCCAGAAACCCATGTACGCTGTCAATATTTAGTTGGTGCTGATGGCCCTCGTAGTGGAGTGCGCCAAAGTTTAGGGATTTCTTATAGCGGCGATACGGGTGTCAAACGTGGCTATATGGGCGGACTCATGTTCGCTGTATATTTTCGCTCACCTGATTTATTTACCAAAATACCGCACTCTAGATCTTGGATGTACGTCACCGTCAATAATGAACGTCGTTCACTCCTCATGTCAGTCAATGGTGTAGATGAATTCGCGTTTCATGCTTCCTTGCATGAGGATGAAACAGCGAGTGATTGGGATCACAAGAATGCATATCAAGTCATCAGCGAATCTTTAGGCTGTGACCTTGAGGTGGATATCCTGTCCTATTTAACCTGGACTGCTGGACATGCGCTTTACACGGAAAAAATGTCAGATGGACCCATCTTTCTGATGGGTGATGCTGCTCATCTGTTCACGCCAACGGGTGGCTTGGGCTACAACACGGCCGTTGAAGATGCAGTGAATCTGGGTTGGAAATTGGCTAGCGTAATTCATGGTCATTCACCAAAACAGTTATTAGATACCTATACTTTAGAGCGATCCCCCATTGCGAAACGCAATACAACCTACGCAAGGGGTTTTGCGGATTCGGTTGGCTTATTTAAGGTTAGCCATGATTTTGAACTCGACACGCCCAAAGGCATTGCTGATCGTGAACTGGCAAGCCAGCATTTCAATGATCATGCTAGAAAAGAATTTAATATTCCTGGTATCACTTTTGGGACGCGCTATAGCAACTCCCCGATCATCGCATCAGAAGCAATTCCCGAGCCTTTGGATCAAGCAAACGTGTATGAGCCTTGCGCGAAACCAGGTGGTCGCCCCCCACATCTTTGGATCAATGATGACTTGTCTTTATTTGATACCTTTGGGATGAATTGGACACTCTTATGTCTTGGTGAGCAAGCAAGTGAGCATGATGCCTTTATTCAAGCAGCAATTCAGTACGGGATCGATCTTCAAGTGTTACACCATCCCCACCCAGATATCCATAGTCTTTATCAAGCAAAGCTCGTATTGATCCGACCTGATCAAATTGTTGCTTGGCGTGGCGACCACGATGATCAAGCTTTGGAAGTACTTAAACGTGCACTTGGTTGGAATTTGCAATAAGTAGTTGTTTTACCTGTTTGGAAAATGTAGGATAATAATTTCATAATTCCAACACAATTTTCAGGAGACACTGATGCATATTCCAGCCATCGAACGCCTAGCGCATGTCGGTATCCATGTTCAAAATTTAGAAACATCCATCGCGTTTTACCGCGATATGCTAGGTCTTCAAGTGAGCGATGAAGATCGTCCTGCTGGTCTCATTTTTATGTCATCCCACCCTGAGGAAGAACACCACGAAGTGTTACTCGCTTCAGGCAGAAATGTGCCCAATGACGTGCGCCTTTTACAGCAAATCTCCTTCAGAGTGTATTCACTTCGCGATGTGATTGAATACTGGAAACGTTTTGTTGCCAACAATGTCACAGTCATCTATACCGTGACACACGGTAATGCCGTGAGTTGCTACTTTAAAGATCCTGATGCAAATATCTGTGAGGTATATTGGCCAACGGGTCTTAAAGCCCGTCAAGGATTTTTACAAGGCCTTGATTTTAATGACTCTGAAGAAAATATCATGGCTCGCGTACAAGCTTTAGTCGCTGAGTATGGTGAAAGCGGGGTCATTGATTTTAAACTTTTAGGTGAACAAAACCTGTAGTCTGCTTAATCAACTTAATCCGCCTGATCCCTACCCGTTGCAAGTATTGGATTAGGACTTCTTACTGTTCTGGCTTGATATTGGCTTGCTTCACTATTTTCGACCAGTTATTGGTCAGTTTTGTAACTTCTGTTGTCCATTGTGCAGAACTACCACCAGCCGGCGTAAATCCTAATTCGGTGAGGCGTTGCTTCATTTCTGGAGATTGCAAACTCACATTAAATGCTGTGTTGATTTTTTGAACAATTTCTTTTGGTACCCCAGCCGGTAAAAAGATCCCCCAGACAATATTAGCATTGACCGCGGGATAACCAAGTTCAGCAAAGGTCGGTACTTGAGATAAGGCCTCTGCACGCTTTTCACTGGTGATTCCTAAACCAATGATTTGTCCAGATTCGACATATGGTTTTGCGGCGCCGACAGTTGTGAACAAAATACTGACATGGCCGCCTAAGGTATCGGTCATCGCAGGTCCAGCCCCCTTATAAGGCACATGGACCAAATCAATGCCTGCCACGACTTTGAGCATCTCACTGGCCATATGCCCTCCGGTACCAAATCCCGCAGAGGCATAACTCAACTTACTCGGAGATGTTTTGGCAAGTTGGATAAACTCCTTTAGATTTTTGAAGGGCATCTTACTTGAGGCCAACATGATGGAGGGTGTCGAAACTAATTCGATCACAGGGATAAAATCTTTTTGGCTATCGTAAGGGAGTTTGGCAAATAAACTAGGGTTGACCAAGAATGCCATATCAACAATAAGCGCCGTATAACCATCCGGAGTACTTTTAGCCACAAAATCGGTTCCTAAAATCGTACTAGCGCCTGGTTTGTTCTCAACAATGATGGCTTGTCCTAATGTTTCAGCAAGCTTATTTTGCATCGCCCGAATGATGATGTCAGACCCACCACCAGGACCGTAAGGAACAATGATTTTCACTGGTCGAGTAGGATATGAATTACCTATAGCATCTGCTGCGAAACTATTCTGCAGGAGCAAACCAAAAGAAAAAATAACACTTATTAGAAATAAAAAACGTGATCTCATCATGGCTCCAATATCGTATCGATGTGTAAAAACTGCTCCTAGAAACATAATATATCTGTTTCTGACGAGTCATGTTTTTTTGCTGGTCGTCCATACATACTAGAGTTTTCCCTGATATTGATACTCTTGTTAGATAATTTCTAATATCGTATTTCTAATATTTTTATTATTTTATGAAGAGGTCAACATGGCTCAAATAAGCTTACAAGTGAACGGCAAAAGTTTGTCGCTAAATGCGGATGATGATATCCCCCTTCTGTATGCACTTCGTGATGAACTAAATATTCAAGGGCCTAAATTTGGCTGTGGCTTAGGCCAATGCGGCGCTTGTACAGTAATAGTCAATAATCAGGCTGTCAGGTCTTGTGTAACTCCAGCCGCAGCAGTTGTTGGAAAAAAGATTACAACTCTCGAAGGTCTTGGAACATCCGCTAACCCCGGAAAATTACAACAAGCTTTTATTGATGAACAAGCGGTTCAATGTGGATATTGTATCAATGGCATGATTATGACTGCCAGCGCTTTCTTGTCAAAGAATAAAAAGCCAACGGATGCCCAAATTGCTGAAGCTTTATCTGGCAATTTATGTCGCTGTGGCACCCATCAAAGAATTGTAGCGGCTGTTAGACGCTACTTGAATGCTGCTTAAGCTCATCTTCTTAATACATTAAGGAATCTTTATGAATGCATTTACCCGTCGTGACTTTTTAAAATCTACTGGATCAGGCTTATTACTTGTCAGCTTTTCTTTCAATACGCTAGCTGCTTCAATGCCCTCTTTAGCACCTGCAAAAAATGTTGATCGCGGCGCACTCGATTCTTGGTTAAGTATTGACAAGAATGGCAAAATCACGGTTTACGCTGGAAAGGTTGATTTAGGAACTGGTGTCAAAACTGCCTTAGCGCAAATCGTGGCAGATGAGTTGTATACCCCGTTTAATCAGATTGAAATGATCATGGGCGATACAGCCACAACGCCTGATCAGTGGCTTACTGGTGCGGCTATATCCATATCCCAAGGTGGTAGTGAATTACGCATCGCTGCTGCTAACGCGCGGGAAGCTTTACTGAAAAAAGGTGCTGCATCCTTGAATCAATCCGTCGAGGAGCTGACCCTCAAAGATGGTTTTGTGGTCTCGAAAAATGATCCTAATAAAAAGGTTTCTTATGGCAATTTAATTGGTGATGGCTTCCAAATTTCCGTTGATCAAAAAGTGAAATTAAAAAATTACAAAGAATACCAAGTTATTGGTAAATCGATACCGCGAATCGATATTCCAGAAAAAGTAACTGGTGAATTTCCGTACATGCATGACTTCAAATTACCTGGCATGGTCCATGCTCGTGTCATTCGATCTGACTTTATTGGCGCTAAATTAGAAAGCTTCGATGATAGTGACGCAAAGAAAATCAATGGTTATTTACAAGTGGTACATAAAAACAACTTTTTAGCAGTTGTGGCATCCTCTGAATGGGCTGCAGTGAAAGCGTCTCGTGCCATAAAAGTGAATTGGTCAAAAGGTGCTGATTTACCTGCTAAAGCAACTGTTTTTGATCATTGGAGAAATTTACCTCTTGCGAAGGAAGACGCTACCCAAAAAATTGGTGCTGTAGAACCAATCCTGAGTAATAGTCCTAAGAAACTCAAAGCAAGTTATAACTTTGCCGTGCAAACACATGCCTCTCTTGGTCCTTCTTGTGCGGTTGCTGATTATAAAGATGGTAAGTTAATAGCATGGAGCGCTTCGCAAGCAACGCACTCGATGCAACATGAGTTGTCTGTCATCACCGGTTTACCCAAGGAATCGATTCGTCTGGTCTATCTAGATGGTTCAGGTTGTTATGGTCGTAATGGCCATGAAGATGCAACGGCTGATGCGGCTCTTGTTTCGATGGCGATTGGAAAACCCGTGCGCTTACAGTGGATGCGGCATGATGAAACCGCCTTGGCGCCAAAAAGTCCGCCAAGAACGATGGATTTCGAAGCGAGTCTGGATGATAAAGGCAATATTAACGCATGGAAGAGTGATTTTTATATCGCATCCAATGCCATCGCCTTTTTGAAACCGCTCGACTTCCCTCTTCTTGCGGCTAATGATACTGGCATCCCACGTCCGGGTAACTGGGTGGGGTTTTTATTCCAAAACAGTGCCTCTCCTTATGCTTTCCCGAATGCTTACGTGAATACGAAGCATGTGGCACAAACTTTTTTACGTTCTTCTCATTTAAGAAGTCCTGGCAGAATTGAGAATAGTTTCGGTAATGAGGCTTTTATGGATGAAATGGCGACTCTTGCCAAGATAGATCCAGCTGAGTTTCGTTTAAAACACACCAATGACCCTCGCGCAATTCATGTGTTACGTGCGGTCATGAATCTCTCAAAATGGGATACAACAGCTTCATCGACTAAAGCAAAATCAAAGGGTAATATTGCGAAAGGTCGTGGAATTGCCTATGTGCGCTATAACAATTCAATTACCTATGTTGCGACTGTTGCTGATGTTGAAGTGAACCAAAAAACTGGCAAAGTGCGTGTCACTGATTTATATATTGCCCATGATTGCGGTCAGATGATTAACCCCAATGGCGTGGAAAATCAAATCCAAGGTGGGGCAATCCAAACAGTGAGTCGCGTCCTCATGGAAGAAGTTCAGTGGTCAGGTAGCGAAATTAAGAGTGTCGACTGGGCAAGCTATCCCATCATTCGGTTTAATGAGGTCCCTAAAGTACATACCGTTATGATTGATCAACCGGGTACACCTTCTTGGGGTGCAGGTGAACAAACACCAACGACGATCCCGGCAGCAATAGCAAATGCAATTTATAACGCTATTGGTGTTCGAATGAGAACGGTGCCGTTTACTCCGGAAAGTGTCAAACAAGCAATGAAAGAACAATTATCAAAATCGGTATGATGGACACAAGCTTGTTGGGTATACACCCTTCAAGCTTGTATTCTAACTTTCATAGTATCGGTGGATAAAGGACTTTGCCTCTAGTAAGCTGGATGACCTCATATCATTTTATTAACTATGTTTAATAGAATGAGTTCTTTAATTTCATATCAATCCTATATTTTTATCATTATTGTATGAAGATTGAATCATGAAAATATTTCTTATATTATGTTTTTTATTTATTGCAAACTTTGTATTTGCTCAATCGATTATGACTGATTGTAAATAATCCTGATCAATGACCATCCCCCATCCAGGTTCAGTGGGTAATGTATACATTCCATCTTTGAAGGGCTCTTTAGCTTGATTCGCAATTAAGCGATAAAAGAAAGGGTCACGCCATGGGAGCATGACTTCGCCGTAAGTTCCATTTGGTACACCTGCTGACATCATCAATCCAAACTGTGGCTCAAGATGTTGCATCACTTTGACTCCAAAAGCATGAGCAATATGTGCTACTCTGCGCCACTCTGTTGGCCCCCCACCCCAACTGCCATCAAAATTACAAATATCAATGGCATTCGCCTGCATTAAATCACGACAACCAAATCGTGTTAATTCACTTTGACCTGCAGAAATAGGAACCCCTGTAATCGAGCGAACTAAAGCCATTTCTGCACGGTCGTTATCCCATTTACAAGGCTCTTCCAACCAAGTGAGATTGAGATCTTTGGTGATTTTGGCAAACTCAAGGGCCTGCGCAAGGCTCCAAGCTTGATTGGCATCACAGCCCAAAATAAAATCATCACCGCCAGCTTTGCGAACCGTCTCAGCACGCAATGCATCTTCTTTTGGGCTCTTACCACCCATCTTTAATTTAAGTCCATGTATCCCAAATGCTTTGAGTTCTTCGACTTCTTGTTGTAGTCCAACTAAATCATCTTTTTCGCGGTAGTAACCGCCAATGGCAAATACCCGTATCTGTTTTTTTGCACCACCCCATAAAACATTGATGGGAAGATTGACGAGCTTACCGATGGCGTCATGCAAAGCACTATCAATACATGACTGTGCACGAAGTGCAATACGGCGATCGCGTAAAAATGGCTCTGTGGCTTTGCGCGTTAATAACCAAGCATCTTCAATGGCTGCCACTTCATGACCAATTAACATGGGTGCCATTTCTTCTTGAATCATTTGAATCACAGATGCTTGCAAGGCATCGTCATTGCCATTAAAACATTCGCCAATCACTCCAGTATCCGTATGGATACGGGTCAAAATCGTGCAACGATGGGACAGTTTCAAGGTTGAGCCCGTCGCAACTTTTTCCATTTTGACTTTTAAAGGAATAGTCTCAATCCGCGTTATTTTTGCTTTCATCATGTTCTTCTATCAATTTACTCAGGTTGTATCTTTAGGTTTTTAATCAGTTGTGCCCATTTTTGAGATTCTGTTTCCATAAACTTACCAAACTCATCAGGGCCCAAATAGGCAACTGTGGCACTTTCATCGGCTAATTTTTTAATAGTCTCTGGTTTAGATAAAATATCTGCAATGGTCGTCGACAACTTTTGTATCACTTCAGCAGGGGTGCCTGCTGGCGCCAATATGCCCCACCAATTATCTGCATCATATCCTTTGAGGCCGACTTCAGCAGCCGTAGGAACATCCGGAAGCACGGGCTGACGTTTATTGCCACTCACGGCAAGGGGGCGTAAACGATCGGCCTTAATCAATGGTAAGCCTTGCAAAATGGTACCAACTGAAATTTGAGCATGACCAGCAGCCACATCGGCAAGAGCTGCACCTGCGCCTTTGTATGGGACGTGAACCAATTGCAAACCAGCTTGACTTGCAAACATTTCGCTTACTAAATGCTGGGAACTACCAACCCCTGAAGAAACAAAATTGACTTGGCCTGGTCTAGCTTTGACATAGGCTATCAACTCGGGGAGGGTTTTGACGGGCAATCCAGGATACACGCTTATTACTTGCGGAGCAGAGCCTAGTCTTGCTATCGGAGAAAAATCTTTGATCGGGTTATAGGCTAATTTTTTATACAAAGAAGCATTTGCGGTATGGGGTGTAGAAATTAATAGTAGGGTATAACCATCGGGCTTAGACTTGGCGACTAAGTCGGTACCCAAGGTACCACCTGCCCCGCCACGGTTATCCACGACAAAGGGCTCTCCTAAGCGCTTTTGTAATTGATCCGCAATAAAACGCCCCACAATATCATTACTACCCCCAGTAGCAAAAGGAATCACTAATCGAACTGCACGATTGGGATAGGCATTATCAGCACTCGCCAAGCCGGGAGATAAGATGGCTGCGAATAACAATTTCCAGAACAAATGACGGGGGAGTTTTTTCAGCATGGGGATGGTCTCGAATAGAAGATGTTATTGATGTTTGAATCCATTTTATTACACCTTGTGATAAATCCATGAATCCGTGAGTGCATGCGCATCTGATTGCTATAGGTATGACTGCTCCAATCAAGATGAAAAATCCTAAGTTATTCTAGAGAGATTGATTGGGCTTTGGTATGGCAATTTCCCGATTCGTAATCGAAAGGTTTTAAGGCAGATTCTTATTAATTTGCGATAATGATCAAACACTCATTAATATCTTGGAGACTTTACATTGATATCAGATCAATTTGTTTATTGCATTCGTAACAAATTACTTGTTTTGGCTATATTGGCTTCGTACGGTATGGCTTTTCTTTTTAGTCAAAGTGCGCAATCTCAAACTCAAGCTACATATCCAAATAAACAGATTCAATTCATTGTGCCATTTCCACCAGGTGGGCCTGCAGATGTGCAAGCGCGTATTGTTGGTCAAAAATTAAGTACTCGCTGGAAACAACCTGTGATTATTGATAATCGTCCTGGTGCAGGTGGCAGTATTGGCGCTGAATTCGTTGCAAGAGCGCCTGCCGACGGCTATACGTTTTTATACACGACATCGGGTCCGATTAGCGTGAATCCTATTTTTAGTAACTCCTCATTTGATCCTCTGAAAAATTTATCTTCTGTCATTCTGACTTCAACACTCTCGAGTGTAATGGTCGTTAACCCTTCTCTGAATATCAAAAGTATCAATGAACTGATTCAATTCGCAAAAGAAAATCCTGGAAAACTGAACTATGCAAGTTCTGGTAATGGGAGTACGAGTCATTTATCGATGGAGCAATTTAACCGATTAGCGGGTGTGCAAATAACACGTATTCCCTACAAGGGGGCGGCACCAGCGATTAATGATCTTCTTGGCGGCAATGTGCAAGTCATGCTCATGGGATTGACTTCTGTCTTACCTTTCCTCGAATCAGGTAAGCTCACCGCAATTGGTGTTTCGAGTTTAAAACCTTCCCCGCTTGCGCCTAAAATACCAACCATTGCATCAAGCGGCTTAAATGGTTTCGAAGCAAGTAACTGGTTAGGTGTCTTTGCACCACCCAATACTCCCGCAGACATTGTTAACAAAATGAATGCTGAAATCTACGCCATCATGAAACTGCCCGATGTAAAAGAGCGTCTTTTTAAAGAAGGTTTTGAACAGATGCCGACGTATACTCCCACACAATTTAAAGACTTTATCCAAAAAGATATAGCGAAGTGGTCAAAAATTATTAAAGAGTCCAACATTACAACGGATTAAATCTGAACAACCATGAAGAATCAATAGGAGATTGTGTTGCAACATATTACCCAAAAACTCATCCATACTTGCTTACATCAATTACCTCAACAAATCGGTGAACTAGAAATCAATGCGGCACGTAAATGTCTGGTTGATAGTTTAGCGACGGCTCTGACTGCGTATCAAGAAGAGCCCATTAATATATTACGATCACTGACCATTGAGCCATCGGCGCAGGGTCAAAGTACGGTGATTGGTTATGGTGAAAAATCCCGTCCAGCTGATGTTGCTTTAGTCAATGGCACGATGATTAGTCTGCAGTTATTTGATGACAACCAAGCAGAAATGCGCGGCCATCCTTCTGGACCGCTCCTACCTGCGGTTTTGGCTTTAGCTGAACTCAATAATCAAACAATTGATGAAGCACTTAAGGCTTTTGTGATTGGCTATGAAGTGGAATGTAGACTGGGTACTCTAATCAATCCTTCGCATTATGAAATGGGTTGGCACGCAACTGCGACGCAAGGTACTTTAGCTGCGGTTGTAGCAAGTGGCATCCTCTTAAAACTAAGTGATGAAAAAATGGCTCATGCACTAGGTATAGTTACTTCCATGATGGGTGGTGTACGTCGTAATTTTGGAACCATGACGATGTCGATGCATAGCGGTATGGCTGCAAGTAATGGTGTTCGAGCCGCACAACTTGCGCAAAAAGGGTTTACAGGTGATCCTCAAATTTTTGATGGCCCCATGAATCTAGGTGAGGTTTTTTCTAGAGAATGGACATCTGATTTACTCGAGCAGAACTTAAATGAGTGGGGTAAACCTTTCATGATTGTCTCACCAGGCGCGACATTTAAGCTCTACCCTTGTGGTCGTCCCCCTCTCTTTGCGGTTGACTGTGCATTAGCGATTCAGGATCGTCATCATATTTTGCCTAAAGATATCAAATCAATTCGTTGTGATGTGAGCTTTTTATTTCCAAGAACGTTGATTCATACCCATCCAACCAATGGTCTTCAAGCAAAAGCTTCTTTACAGTACTGCATCGCTACAAGCCTCTTAGACGGCAGACCTACTCTGCATTCTTTTAGTGATGCGATGGTCAACCGTCCAGAAATTACAAGCATCATTGATTTAATTGAAGTAAACGTTCCACCTCATCTGTCGGAAGATATTCCTGAGGTTAGAAAAGCTCCCTTTGCGCAACCTGTAACTCTCGTCATTGAAACACTTGATGGACAAATCTTCTCTGAGACTGTTCCGATTCATAAGGGTTCACCGAAAAATCCAGCATCTGAAACTGACTTGAAACAAAAATTTCTTGACTGTGCAAAGATGCATATGTCATTAGATCGCGCCAAAGATACTCTGGCCTATATGCAGGACGGCAAACATTCGATTCGAACACTTATGCAGTTGGTTACTGTGTAATCATCGCACCACTATTTAAAAAGGGTTTGTTATGCCATGCATTTTAGTAGAAGAAGATCGTATTCTCCGTTTGGTTCAAGTGATTCTGAGTCAAGCAACAAGTCAAGAGCGCTTAGACGCTTTTGCTGACTTTAACTCCACGGACCAACCCGATTTTCCGGGTTGGCTTAGTGCCATTCGGGGATCTTTAGATCAGTTGTACCCAGCAGACGTAAAGCTGATTAATAGTCAAGAAGAGATGCATCAATATTTGCCAGATGCACATATTTTGATTGTTGAAAGTTTACAGGTTGGTAAAACTGAACTTGAGATGGGCAAACAATTATCTGTTGTCTATAAATTTGGTACGAATCTGGACAATATCGATCAGCAAGCCTGCAAAGATCATGGCATGCCTTTATTTACGCTACGTAGAAGAACCAATACGGCAATGGCTGAACATACGATGATGTGTATCTTAGCGCTTGCTAAAAGGTTGCCGTTAATTAATGGCTTAATCACGAAAGATCGTTTAGCCGCTGCCAACTTTGGATTTAGGCCTTACGATACGCGTCATACTGCGGGGGCTAATTTTGCCCGAGTACCGCAGCTATTGACTCTGAGGGGCTGTACTTTGGGCTTGCTTGGTTGTGGTGAGATTGGTCAAGAAGTTGCAATAATGGCAAAAGCTTTTGGTATGAAAGTTCTGTACCACAAACGTCAAGCTCTCAGTCCTGAGGAAGAGTCCCGTTTAGGGGTTGAGTACCGCTCATTTACAAACTTATTTTCTGAGTCGACCTTTGTCAGTGTTCATGTGCCTTTCTCCGAAGCAACGAAAGACTTGGTCAATGCATCATCTTTAGCACTCATGCCAAAAGGGTCTTTTTTAATTAATACTTCAAGAGCTCCGATTGTGAGTCATGACGCTTTAGTAGAGGCTTTACAGACTGGGCGTCTTGCAGGAGCAGCATCCGATGTGCACTATACAGAGCCTGCGGCAGAAAATGAACCTTTACTCGACATGCATCAAGTGATTCTGACGCCTCATTTAGGCGGTGGATCTCGGATGAATGGTTTGCTAGATGCTCAGGAAATGTTACTTACGATCCAAGGGGTCATGAAAAAATAGTCTGCAGTTGACTATATAGAGTGATTGCAACCACTGAATTAGAAGCGATGAATTCAGCTAGTCCAGATCGAAATTCACGAATACCTACTTTTTCCATTTCCATGTTGAAGCTTAAAAAGTTTTAGGGAGTTTTTGACTCATACACGACTCGACCCCCAACAACAGTCAAGAGGGGCTTGATAAACTGAATCTCTTCTTCTGGAATGGTTAAGTAGTCTTTATCTAAAACAACAAAATCGGCAAGCATGTCTTTTGCTATGATGCCTTTTTTATTCTCCTCCCAAGTAAACCAAGCGCCTCCATGGGTATAGATTTTAAGCGCTTCTTCTCGAGTGAGTTTTTGCGTAGGTCTGACCACATCACCCCGCCAATTTTTACCTGAGATTAACCAGTGTAATGAGATAAAAGGTCGGTAAGAGGATGATGTAGTGCCGTCAGTTCCACCGGCTAATGGAATACCACTTTGATAGACGGATTTAACTGGTGGGCTATCAATTGCCCTATCACCCCAATTGGTCTTCATCAAATCACTTCCTAAAGATTGTCGATTTTGCATCTGTATTCCCATACCCAACTTCTTCATCCTTGCCATAATCGCAGGTGTGATTTGCTCAGCATGCAAAAAGGTAATTCGCATATCTTTAATTGATGTCTTTTGATCAACCGCTTCTAATGAATCTAACATATCATTCATCGTCGTTTCTAGGGTTGCATGAAATTGAAAGTTAATCTTATCAGGAACGCCCAAAGCAACGATTTGGCGAAGTTCTTCTTTTGCATCGTTACTAATCGGAAATTGTTTTGGAAAATAGCCATCTCCTACCGAATTTAAAACACCTTCTCCTAGTCCATTGAGGAGCAACATGTCATCACTTTTACCTTTGACAGAGTTAGCAATCCATTTTTGGGCATCTTTATAGTTGACGGTTGGGAAATGCAATCCTACTCGAACGCTCATGCGCTTGCGTCGCCAGGCCTCAAACAAAATGTCATAATCTCCCTCATCAACTCCAATCCCAAATGTCTCACCGACACTTGTCAAACCTGCTTGGTTAAAGTCCTTCATTGCTAAAACTAATCCTTCAATTTTTTCATCTAAACTTAATTTTGGAAATTGTCTAAGCGCTAACACTTGACCATTAAAGCCTTTAATCAAACCATTAAAATCACCATTAGTCTCTTTGCCAATACTCACTCCAGCAGGCATTGGCGTTATTCCTGTGATGCTACTTTTCTGTATCGCTCGGGAATTCATTTGCCCTATTTCCCTTAATGCTTGAATGTAGACTGGGTGATCAGGTGCGGCCTGATCTAGTTCAGCCAATGTCGGCATCCGACCTTCTTTAATTTGACTTGGATGCCATCCTCCTAGAGTTAGAATCCACGTGCCCTTGGGGGTATTTTTTGCACGCTCACGAATGAGCTGAAGTATATCTGCTAGATTCGTCGCTTCATCTAATCGAACTTCATATGGCCAATACATTCCAGCTCGAACCATATGGATATGACCATCATTTAATCCAGGAATAATCGTTTTATTCCTGGCATCGATGACTTTTGTGTTGTCTCGAATTAGTTTCTGTATTTCATTATTACTGCCGACTTGAATAAATTTCCCCGCTTGAACTGCAAAAGCCTCTGCTCTTGGATACCTTGTATCTACTGTGAGCACTTTAGCGTTCAGTACAACTAATTCTGGTCCAGTCTTCGAGACATCTTGAACCATACTTTTGCAAGAAACAAGTAGTAAAGACAATAGTGTGAGAAATAGTTTATTCATTTTTTTCATCTCTTTATTTTCATACTCGCTTAATCAGTCATGAGTTTAGTATTAATCTCTTGAACCATATTGAGTAGTTTATTATCAAATTACCATGGTATTTCATTTAAAAAATCAGCTATGCCTAATCGTGCATTCATAACCAACAACATTTAATCAATTTTTATCTTAACCTCGTTAACTAACTTGTTCCATTTTGAAACTTCTGCTTTAAAAAAATCTCCAAGTTGTTGAGGGCTTAAGTCTAATCCAGGATCATTTCCAATTGCATTTAATTGTTTAATAACCTCGGGGTCTTTAAAAGACTTTCGAATATGAGTGTTTAATTGATGAATCGTTTCAGTGGGTGTACCAATTGGGGCAACAAATGCATTCCAACCTAACAAGTTATATCCTTTTAGACCCGACTCAGATAGGGTAGGAATATCTGGGAGTAACGGTGATCGATCACTTGATGTCACAGCTAAAACGACTACTTTCCCACTTTGATGTAAAGCTGCAACACTGCCATAGGGTATCACTGTGACTTGAACTTGTCCTGAAACTAAAGCAAGTGCTGTATCGTTTGTATTTTTAAAAGGAATGTGAAAAAAATCCGTTTTAGTCATTGATTTAAATAGTTCAATAGCCAAATGAGGAAAGGTTCCATTGGTCGCACCATAATTTATTTTTCCTGGCTGAGATTTGACCAATTTAATAAAAGCTTCTACTGTATTAACTTCAATATCTTTTGCAACCACAAACACAAACGGCAATAAATTAGTGATGGCTACAGGTGTAAAGTCTTTGCTCAAATCAGGATAATTACCTTGAACTGCATTCGCAATCATAAGGCTAGGAACAGCATTAAGTAATGTATAACCATCTGGCTTAGACCTTGCAACGGTTTCGGCAGCAATTTTTCCACTGGCTGTAGGAATAGACTCTGCAATGATTTGCTGTCCCCAAGCTTCAGTCATTTTTTTTCCATAAATTCTTACTGGAAAATCAGGGCTTGAGCCGGTAATAATCCGAATCGGTTTATTTGGATAATCCTGAGCTAATAATGGATTACTACATACCAAATCAATAATTAAAATATTTATAAAGATAAACAAGAAAGATTTGTATCTCAAATTATCTCCTTAAGAGTCGTTATTTATTCAAAGGAATTTTGCCATTGGTCTATTTTTTGAAAACCCGAGTTTAGTTTAGCCTTCATTTCTGAATACTGCATAATTTCCTGATCAGTCAAACTCAGGTCAAGAGGCTCTCCATAGGGCTGAGGAACATAGAATGGCATGTCCAAATAAACCTCTACAGTGTTGTTTTCTGGATCGTAAAAATAAACTGAAAGTGAATTTAAATGATTAATTCCACGAATATTTGTAGCGCCTAAGCGCTCAGCTAGCGACCAAATATCCCGTAAATATTGAATATTTGGAACCATAAATGAGATTTGCATCACATTACTAAATACCGCCGTTGTTGGTCTTCCAGAAGCAAGAACAAGCTGATGATGCTGCTCCTTAGAGGCACTCAAAAAAATTAAATCATGTTTAAAGTGTTCCGGCTGCCCTGAATCAGTAACCGAAAGACCAAATAGCTCTTGATAAAAATTTGCCATTTTCTGCAAATCAGTAACATATATTCCGAAATGTGAAGGCGTGGGTCGGTTTATTTTTTTTATTTTTACTCTCCTAAGGCAGTCTATATGTCACCGTGATTGACTAAATTTCACTAAGTCTTATTTAAACTATTTGAATAGTTTTTGATTATTTTCTCGATTTATCTAATTTACATGATTCCGGCAATGCCCACAATCAATTTACTGCTCGTGAAGAATTGATTAAATTTTTTCTTAGCATGAAGTGTGAACAAGTCAATGTAGTTTTACATTTTATTAAACAGTTCAATACCTTAAGTGGGGAACTCGTACACGCAAGAACAAACCACCTTTCTCTTCTCAAAAGTATTTTTTCTTTTCAACATGAATAAGTTCGGTGAAGTGATTGATAGATGGTACAGTTGGCCTATGAAAATACTTATTATAGGGATGGCCCTTCTTTTACTCGTTGGATGTAGTAAGAATATAGAAAAAGAAAAAATTTCTCTCTCATGTAAAGGTCTCCTAACTTCAGTTTTAACGCAAAATGACGGAACTATAGTGGAGTCTTCACCCAAAGAAGTGAACGCTTTGATGAAGGTCACCTATGTACCCGTATCTACCTCAAATGATCCTAACAAATATAGTGATGTGTGGCTCATTGAGTCTGATGATCCTGATTTTTCATTTATCACCTATAACCATCGTAGTGAAAATGATGTGAAACATATGTCGGTTGTAGTCGATGAAAAAAACATCCGAGTCAATGGTAGTCACTTAACAAAAGGACGCGATAAGACGGTCAAGGTTTTAATCAACCGCGCTTCTGGTGAAATGACTAAGCAAGAAATCAATTTCCTGCCGGAATACACCAATCCACAAATTTCTGAGTACAAAGGTATTTGTCAAAACCTATCAAAATAACCTCTGAAGATTGTATAACTGGCGTGTTTGAGTAAATAACTTAATCCCGC
Source organism: Burkholderiaceae bacterium (assembly GCA_947448695.1). Lineage (GTDB taxonomy): Bacteria > Pseudomonadota > Gammaproteobacteria > Burkholderiales > Burkholderiaceae > Polynucleobacter. The sequence goes on along the minus strand of CANFOL010000012.1, from coordinate 23,871 downwards.
ATAGATTTTGGATGATATGTTGATGAGGCACTTTAAAAAATGTTTGCTTAGTTGTGTTTTTTGGATATGATAGATACTATATTTATAAAAGCACTAGCATCAATTTCTCGCAAGTACTTTGCGAGTCTTGCATGAAAGTGTATGCCTAAGGAGACAGAAGTTTAATGAGTAAAGATCCACGAGTTGAGTCAGCTATTGCGCATTGGGCACCACGCTTTGTGTCGAATGGTATTTTACTGACCGATTTTCAAGAAGTGACGCAAGGAATTGATCGCTGGGAGGATTGGACTAGTGCTTGGAGTAAAAGAGCGCTCGTCCACGAAAATCTCGGAAAAGAGGCACTAGAGCAACAATTTTTCTTGAGTGCTAGCGAGCATTTATCTCGAGCTGCGGTGTATTATCATTTTGCCAAATTCGTATCTGTCCATGATATAGGCGAGATGCGGGCAGCTCACATGAAGGCGGTTGAATGTAAACAATTAGCATTACCTCATATGCGCCCACCAGCGGTACGCGTTGAAATTCCTTATTTAGGGAAGACTTTGGCTGGTTTCTTACGATTGCCTTATAGTGCCAATCACAACGGAGCACCAAGCAATCATCAAAAACCACCCATACTTATTATGGTACCAGGCCTAGACTCCGCCAAAGAAGAGCTTGAAGCTTATGAGCTCCCTTTTTTGGCGCGAGGTATGGCCACTTTATTGGTGGATGGTCCAGGCCAAGGTGAAGCTGAATATGATTTCCCAATTCGTGGGGATTATGAGGTGCCAGTCAAGGCAATGGTAGACTGGTTGATGCAGAGAAATGATATTGACCATACCCGGATTGGTTTATGGGGTGTGAGCTTAGGTGGCTACTATGCTCCTCGAGCAGCTGCTTTTGAAAAACGCTTGACAGCTTGTATTGGTCTTGCGGGGCCTTATGACTTTTCTGATACTTGGGAGCAATTGCCACCGCTAACTCGAGAGGCATTTCGGGTCAGAAGTCATTTGGCGACTGAGGCGCAGGCGAAGGAATATAGTCAAACGCTGACGATGAAAAATGGCATTGCTCAACAAATTACTTGCCCCTTATTTTTAGTTACTGGCAAGTTAGATCGGTTAATTCCTTGGCAGGATACCAAGCGAATGGCAGATGAGGCTTCTGGCCCAACAGAATTATTAATTGTCGAAGATGGTAACCATATTGCGAATAATCGCCCTTACCGATATCGACATCGAACAGCAGATTGGATGGCTGAGCAATTAGGTTTGCCACGCATTTAATAATCTTTGAATAGGAAAAAAATGACTCAATGGCTATTGACTAGAAGTAAAGCAATACATTTAACTTATGTTGTGCTGTTTAGTATTGGTCTTGGACTAACCCATTTAAACGGTTTCGCCCAAACCTTCCCGAGTAAACCAATCAAATTGATTTCTGGGGCAACTGCAGGTAGCGCCTCAGATATTATTGCTCGATCTATTGCAGAAAAATTGCAGAATGAATTTGGAGTTTCTGTCATCGTAGAGAATAAGCCCGGAGCCGCTGGGACTGTTGCTATTCAAACCATTTTAAATTCTCCTGCAGATGGGCACTCTATATTTGTTTATACTGGAGCGCACACTGTTTTGCCTCTTATCAACAAGGTAAGTTACGATCCAGTGAAAGATTTTTCTGCTGTGACACCTCTTGCAGTAGTCCCAAACGTCATGGTTGTATCGCCAAGTAAAGGTTATAAATCGGTGAAGGATGTCGTAGCAGCTGCTAAAGATAAGCCAGGGCAACTCAATTATGCGTCGGCTGGGTTAGGCAGTGCAACGCATATGAGCGCAGAAAAATTTAAATTAGCAACTGGCATTGACGCACTTCATGTGCCCTACAAGGGTTCTCCTGAGGCAATTACCGAGACGATGACTGGGCGCATAGATTACTTTTTTGCGCCCTTAGTCTCAGCCTTGCCCATGATTAAAGCAGGGAAATTAATTCCTTTAGCAGTGAGCACACCAAAGCGATCATCCCAATTACCGGACGTCCCTACATTAGCAGAGGCGGGTATTGCTAAATCAGAATATTTATTTTGGATCGGTATGCTGGTGTCTTCCAAAACTCCCCGCGACATTGTAAATAAATTAAATCAATCCACTTTAAAAGCGCTACAAGACAACGAAGTCAAAGATCGCTTAGTAAGTCTAGGAGCAGAAGCAATGCCAATGAGCCCTGAGCAGTTTGATCAATTAATTAAGGATGAACTCATTAGTAATGCAGCAGTCATTAAAGCTGCAGGAATTAAATCTGAGTAGGTAACCGCTGCGTTTAACAGTTACCTGATTTGATAATTTTTAATCCCAAAGCGGTGCTCTGCCAGCTGGGTTTGCTATTCTTCCATCGGGTTTGGCTAGTGAGTGGATTAGCTCCATTTCTGATGGGGATAGCGTGAAATTAAATATATCTAAGTTCTGCGCAATACGCTCAAGGTTAGACGATCTTGGAATGGGAATAATCTGCCCTTGTTGAGTAAGCCAACGTAAAACAATTTGTGCGATGGATTTATCTTTATTTCTTGCCATCTCAGCAAGGACTGGATCATCAAATAAACGACCACGTGCCAGTGGACAATAAGCCGTAAAAATTAACCCTTTGCTTTTACAAAACGCTAATAATTTACTCTGATCTAAGTAGGGATGATACTCCGCTTGTAAAGACACAATGGGTTCAGGACAGAGCGACATCGCCTGCTCAAGTAGGGCAATATTAAAGTTCGCTACACCAATATGGCGAGTTAATCCTTTTTGCTTGGCTAGCGCTAAGGCAGTCATTGTTTCAGCCATTGGGATATTGTCAATAGTTGGCCAATGGACGTGCAGCATATCAACATAATCGACTTGAAGATTTTTTAAACTCTCATCCACTGATTTCGCGAAAGCATCTTTAGAGAGGTATTCGTGAGAGACTTTTGTTACTAAGAATATCTCGCTTCGTGGCACACCAGATGCACGTATTCCTTCGCCAACTCCTTTTTCTGAGCCGTATTTCCAAGCAGTATCAATATGTCGATATCCTAACTTTAAGGCATGGCAAACTAGTTCGGCACAGTCGCCTAATTGAGAAGTTCCAAAACCAATTTGAGGAATACTACATCCTTGGGAGGTAATAACAGGTACAGATGTTGTGTTAATCATATGCGCTCCTTTGAGTATTAAATTATTAGACGATTATCATTGATCAGGGCTCTTGAATGAATTGATATCAATTTAGTACGGCGATTAATGAGAGTATTTATATCTTATCATTAGCTCATAATGGGTTGATTGTGGATGAGTTTCGGTACTTGAGTTTGTGGTGCAGGTGGTCGATAACTTCAAGAGCTATGAAGCGAAAGTTTTAAAAAAATAAAAAATTGTGCACCCCTCCGTAGCAGAGATTACATCCGGCACTTATTGATTTAATTGGTCGGGACGGTGTGAGACCCGACCAAACGCTGTATCTTATTGTTACTACATGGTAATTTATTAAATAATATTAAATGTATCACACCAATGTATCACACCAGTTTCACAATATGAGATAAGTTTGTTCACATATGAACAACTTGCCATTTCATCCACGTTTGTTACCCTCCTCCACTCCAAAACAATGTGAGGGTAATCATGAAAAAAGTCGCAATATACGCAAGAGTTTCTACTGATAAACAGTCTACTGAGAATCAAATACTCGCTCTTAAGGAAATTGCTGAAAGATCTGGATACAACATTGTTCAGATTTACGAAGATAAAGGAATATCAGGTTCAAAAGGTCGTGAAGATAGACCAGCACTCAACCAAATGATGAAAGATGCCACTCATCGTAAGTTTGAGTTACTGATGTGTTGGGACATTTCAAGATTAGGTCGTTCCGTGACTCATCTCATCGAAATAATGAATGAACTCAACGCAATAAAAATTGATATGTTCTTTTCTCAGCAAAGTATTGACACTCAAACCAGTTCAGGCAGAATGATATTTGGAATCTTTAGTTCATTAGCATCATTTGAACGAGAAATGATACGAGAACGTGTTGTGGCGGGATTAGATAGAGCAAAGAAAAATGGTATCAAATTAGGTCGTCCCTCTTCTTTAAACGATGGCCTGAAACAAGCAGTTCTTATACTTAAAGATAAAGGTGTAGGTGTCAGAGAAACCTGTCGCAAACTTAGTATTGGATGTGCGACTTACTATAAGGTAGTTGGGAATGTTTGATAATAAAAATAGGTTTCTAAAAAAAGCTTAAGAAAATATCAATCATATATTTACTAGTATGGGTTGTGTACAAAAGAATTATAGTTAAACATTATTTCTATAAGTTTAATTGGATGTTCGCCATATTCTTCTAAATAATCCTTTAAGTCCATTCCCTCATGTTCAGAGGATAACTCAAGGTATGCAGGTCTCATAAGGTCTGGGATAAAGCCTGAAAAACTCATAAATGCCTGCTCAAGAGAATTATGCCCATAAAAGTATCCCTTGGATCCATTATTAGGGTTTCCCGTTTCGTAAGGTCCCGACCAACTATAGTCTTTAGGATCTTCAACTACTTTTATAAATTTTTCGTCTGTCCAAATCTCATTAATGTCACCAACTATTTCAGTAACAGTCAAAATATCTCTGCCTCCAATAGTTCCAAAAAAATCAGTTGGCGTAGATACTGACCTATTCTCATCTATAAAATCATAAAAAAATTGAGTATCCCAATCTAAACTTCTCCATTTAATCGCCTCACAAAATTTTTCATAAAATAATATGTAATGTAATTCATTATCTTCATTAACATATCCACAATTTCTAATAATTTCATCTCTAGATAAATTAATATTTTTAAAAACCAAATTAACTAAAAATTCATCCTCTATAAACTCAAAAGTTTTTTTACAAATTAGTTCTCCAAAGATAAACATTTCACTTGAGTCAAATTTCCCACCATAGCCAAGAAATTTATTGCTATAAAAATAATTAATATCTTCCTTTTCGAATTTTTTTAGAAATTTTTTTCTTTCTTCTTCTGGAATAGTTTCTGAAAAATGAATTACTTTCTTTCTATTATTAAAATTTCGTTCAATACATCCCTTTATGTCATCTAAACAAATTCCTATTTCTGGATTGTAAGTTTTAAGAAATGTAGGTTCGACTTTTAATGTTAAATATCCACTGTCATAAACATAACCACATTTAATTTCTTTATCTTTTTTTTTAAAAATCCATCTTTCAGTAATTGAATTACTTTTAACAGGCTCAATTTGAAATCTCATATCTACATCACCTCCTCATCACCATAATTACATAATCATCCTTTTTATTCATGAATTTTTCAATCGTTTTGAGATTGGTGTTTACACTATCTTTTTCAATGTTGTTCACACTGAGAACAAGTAAATCTTGAGGTCTAGTCTGGTCAATTGTTCTTTTGAGATTGATCTTATCAAGAATCATGATTAATCACCTACTGTTTCAACTGTTACAAGAACTTCATCAGAACTCTGTAAAGACTTATAAATGACAGGAAGTAGTTGTTCAAAGTAATAAGCAATATCTTCTGAACTCATCTCTTTGTATAGATTTAAGGTGGTGTAATACCTCTCTTGATTTTCTTTAAGATATCGTTTGAACGACTTCTTCATTCCGACACCTCATTCAGCACTGCCGTTATACCGTTACTTTGAATCTGCGTTACTAACCTATCCATAGCAATTCTCAGTAATGTAGACTTATTAATTCGAGTATCTTGAGAAACTTGAGTAAATCGAGTATGTAACTCATGTGAGATTCGGATTGGAAACTGAACATTTGGTTTGTCGGTAATTTGATAATTCATTTGACTCCCTTTAATTGGACATAGAAACTAAGATGTAAGTGAAGACTACGGTAAGCGATATCACTAACGACAATCTTGGTTCATATTGGGTTTATTGGTAATTCTTATGGGTATTTATATAACTTGGAATCTAACCATGAATAGTGGAAACTTATTAGTCTTAATTAATTGGTTAAATCTTTTATGAAATCTAGGTCAAATGGTTCAAATGTAATCATTCTTGGTAAACCATTAATGAAAAAATCTTGGAAAGTCCAATTACAAGAGAAGCTGGATAAGATAGGTAATTTTTATCAAGATCCTATATGTGACCATAAGGCACAAGAGCAGATTCAAGAATACTCTAGAGAACCATATTATGATTAATGTTGGATATTAATTTGTTCTTAACGGAACATTAAGTATGACTACACTTCGTTTCGTCATACTCACTCACATACGTTCGTTCGTGGTCTTATTTGGATTAATAAAAATAGATACATGAACGAAGTGATTATTCATGGAACGTAGTGACATGAATGAATGGAAACTAATCTAGAGTAATATTATCTGAGGCAGGATTTTTAGATACACTTTGCCTGTTTCGGCAAAGTGTAATCTGAGTATAGGATCTTCAGACACCATCATGTAGACAACTGAAATAGAAAATAACACCTTATTTCAGCAAGAGGGTTGACCTGTTGCTTTTACGTCTGCTTTGCGAATCAACGGGAACCAATTAGAACCACATGAACGATTTCTAACCAATCTGGTGTTGCTTTTTTCTCAGAGCACCAATCCCAACGAATTTATTTATTTAAAGCACTTATCGTTGCTAGTGCTTCTCATCATCTGTTTTGTCTTAGTCTCTATCCAATCTACCGCACTTCCTACGAGATTTAATTGGGGACTTGGGACTTGTCTCACTTGTTACAGATACTGCTTCATATAAGTATTTATACAAGTAGATATCAGGTTAATTTCACCAGGTAAAATAGTTAAACTAGTACCAGCACCCCAGGAAAAAATTTCATACACATGAGTTCCTGCCAAGAAAAAATTATCCAAGAATTTCAATCCGACCTATGGAAAACTTTTTTCTAGTGTTCTGAAAACCCCTATTCATCAACTCTATGGGGGTCAATGAATAAGATGGTCAATATGTCATCGAAAACTGTTCTAGAAGTGTATTCGAAAACATATGATTACAGTTATGCGGCAAGTCTTAAATTGTTATCGTCATCTTTATCATTCGTATAACTCATGATAGTTGGGGTCTCAAAACTTATCAAACCATTTTTTTGTAAGTCCTCAAAGACTTTAATCACCTCATTTAATTTAGATTCCGTTAAGGTAGAAGGAATATAAACTGGAAATCTATTCATTACTTTGAACAATTTCTTCATAGACGCTGGTGATACATAATTAGGGTTACTTGTCTTTGAATTGTTTTTAGTAGGAACAGGATTATTTTTTTTTGCTAGATGCTTAATCTGTTTTAGAGTTAAACCTTGGCAGTTATAACCATTAATAAATATTTCTTCAAAAGTGTCAGCATCCAAAGTTGCAATTTCATAGAGTGTTGAAAATGCAGATGGAAGTCTATCCATATAAAGTCTAAACTTATCTGCATTCTCACCAATTGCTTTATATTTTCTAAAGGTTGAACTTTTCTGTGAAATACCTACATTCATACAGAAGTAATTCAAGTCATAGACATTAAGTTCTCCAGACTTTGATAGTTCATAGACTTCTTTTACTGCCGTACCCATGTTTAATATCTGTTCAATAGCATTTTTAGTTGCAAGTTGATAATTTTTAATGAATCTAGTCGTAACTGAAATATCTTTACAACGATTAGCGAGTTTCTGTTGCTTTTGTTGAATTGTTAATTTGTTCTTCATAATGAATACCTTTCGAAATATGTTTTATAAATTTTGAACAAAAGGGGTCTCAGACTCAGTCAAGAGTTTTGAAATTTTGTTCAAATGATTAAATTGGAGTGACTTAGTTTTTGTTATAAGTGGTCACTATTTCGTGGTTTCTTGAGTCGCATTATGGACTCAATATGTGATGCACGATTACTTCATTTACTACTTTAATATTATAGCAAAAATAGGGGTAAAAGTCAAGTTAAACCATTGATTAATATGGAAATTGTTGTATTTTTTGGAAGAAAAATGAGTGCAAAATCAAAGGGTTAAAATGTTCATAATAAGAACAAAAGAATATACAAAATGACTAATGAAAAACCTCGAATCACACAAAATGAACTTGCAAAAGAAGTAGTCTATGCATTTGCAATTTTCCTTCATAGTTTCGATAAAGAACCATTTAGAACGCTCTACTCCAAAACTTTTACTCATGGGGAAATTGAAAAAATATTTGGAAATGACTCAATTAATAATTACTTGAGAGAACAATTTCAAAATGATAAATTTCATTTGGATTATCGACCAATATTAAATGCTCAATTAATTAAAATATGGGAAGCATTCTTAACTGCTGGAATTCAAATGAAAGACTTCATTAATCGAATGATTGAAATATATGATGGTCAAGAGTATTTAAAGAAAACAGAACCAAATATGAGAGTTAGTTGGGATTTTCCAGAGTTTGAGGAGTATGACGAAGAATTTACTTTAGTTAAAAAGGAATTGCTTAATTTATAAAAAAATAAAAATGTGCTAAAAATACATAAAAGGAGCAATTTATGGATTTTGAAACTTATTCATTTAGACATGCTGAAACAATCTTAAATGAACCTCAATTTAAACCTATATTTGATAATTTACTAATTACGATTCAATCAATAAGTGATGATGAGATTATTCACCATTTTGAAAATGCCAACAGAAAAGCAAAAAGCATTAGTGAAACAATCAATAAAGTATTAAAACTAAAACTAGTAGCAAATGGATGGCATGCAGAATCTAAAATTTTTCAAGACCCTGTATATAATCCAAGAAATAATAAAACATGGCGACTCGATTTTGCTGGTAATGATATCTCTATCGAAGTAGCATTTAATCATGGAGAAGCAATCGCTTGGAATTTACTCAAACCCGTGATCGCTAGTGAATTAAATCACGTAAAAAAAGCAATACAAACAAAAATTGGTATTGTCATTTGTGCAAGTGAAGAAATGAAAATTGCTGGTGGGTTTGATAGTGCTGTTGGTGAATTTGAAAAGATAAAAACCTATCTTGATCCATTAAGAAATGTGTTGACAGTACCAATACTTTTTATTGCTTTAAAAAAACCTCAAACATTTAAGATAGTTCATACAAAACAAGGTAGAAATAATGTTGGAGTTATAGATTACATTTGAATAATATTGCCATCTTAACCTTGTCATATAAAATATAAGAATACTGATAAGGATTTATATGACTTTTAAGATAATTGAACTTTTTGCTGGTGTAGGTGGGTTTAGAATTGGATTTGAAAGAGCAAATTTCCTTATCGATGAAGAAAAATTCAAAGTAGTGTGGAGTAATCAATGGGAACCCAATGAAAAATCCCAACATGCTTCAAAAGTTTATGTAGCAAGATGGGGTACTGATAATCATAGCAATGAGGATATTTCTAAAGTTTCTTCGCAGGATATTCCAGACAATTTTGATATTCTCGTAGGTGGATTTCCCTGTCAAGACTATTCAGTTGCTAGAACTTTAAATCAAGCGCAAGGTATTTCTGGGAAAAAAGGAGTTCTATGGTGGGATATTCATAGAATTCTTCATGATAAAAGACCTTCCTTAGTAATACTTGAAAATGTCGATAGACTTCTTGGTTCTCCTGCAAGTCAGAGGGGGAGAGATTTTGCAATGATACTTGCATCAATGAATGACCTTGGGTATGCAGTCGAATGGCGAGTCATAAATGCAGCAGAATATGGATTCCCACAAAGGAGAAAAAGAACATTTATTCTAGGATACTTAAATTCCACTAATGCTTTTAAAGAAATAAACTCAAACCCATATGATTGGATTGCTAAATCAGGTGTTTTAGCGAAAGGTTTCAAATGCAACGATACTAGTTTAAATGTTCCAATGCATCCAACATTTGTTATTAATGGTGATTTACCAACAATTACCGAATCTTTTAATAAATCGCACTCAAAAGTTACACCGTTTCAAAATACTGGACTTTCAATCAATCGAGAAGTTCTCACATTTAAATCAACACCTAAACATGATGGTAATTTTTTTACTTTAGGAGATACTCTAATTAATGAAACCGATGTTCCTGAGGAATATTTCATCAATAATGAAGAACTTGATAAGTGGTTCTTTCATAAAAATGCAAAAAGCATAATCCGAACTAAAAAAGATGGAACACAATACTCTTACGATGAAGGTCCAGTTAGTTTTCCTGATTCAATTAACAAACCATCAAGGACAATTATTACAGGAGAAGGTGGAAAATCAGCATCTAGATTTAAACATGTTGTGCTGACCTCTACAGGTAAATATAGAAGATTAACTCCTGTGGAACTAGAAAGACTTAATGGATTTCCAGATAATCATACAAAAATTGACTCTGTGTCTGATACTCGAAGAGCATTTTTTATGGGAAATGCTCTAGTCACCGGAGTAGTTACTAGGATTGCACAAACAATCTACTATCATCCAGATATCATTCATTTCTAAGAACAGTTTTAGAACATCTTTAGAACTGTTTGCTAATGGTTTTCAGCATGTTCTTAGTATGAACAAATCAACTTCGATTAAATTGATGATATTTCCACCCTTTTATCTTTTTAATATCAATACAGTCTCTAAAATCAATCATATCGAAATACTGAAAGTAACTTGAAGCAGACTGTCTTTTTGTATAAACAGTCTGTGTGACACCCCCTACTGGTGTTTGACCAAATCCAATTGCAATTCGATTAGGATCAATTTTCTTCTCGTTGACTAGGTGTGTAATAACGGTATGTCTTAACGAATGAAAAGAAGTATTCACAGTCTTAATTTGACAATTCTTCGTATAAGTCCGATTAAACCAACGTTGTAACTTATCACCATACTTGTTGTTATTGCTGACAAACGGTAATTCAGGAAACAATCGCTTATGTTTACTCTTCTTCTGTTGTTCTACAAACTCAATGAATCCAAGTTCAATCAGTTTTTTATGAATAGGAACAAGTCGAGCATGATAGGGTTTCTTTAATGACTTGTTGGGGTCGCTTTTCTTATCATCATTAATGTCAAATACCCATCTTTTCGTTTCTTCGTCTAATTGAATATCACTCACAAGCAACTGACAAATCTCATTCAATCGAGCACCTGTAAATACACCAATAAGCGGCACCCAAAAATGTGCTGATTGCTTGTGTAATCCATGTGAATATTCTTTACTATTAAATAACTTACCCAAATCTGCTTTAGTAAAACTTGCTCGTTGCTCATTTGAACGTGTCTTTGCAAACTTCACACCTTTTATAGGTAAATCTAAATCGATTTCTGTGTAATCGTTTGTTCGTAACCATCTTAGGAAAGTAGCGATTCGTCTAATGTATTTTTCTTGACTAGTTGGACTGAGTTTATCTTTCTCAGGAACAGTCATCGTCAAGAAATCTAACATCGCTTTATTCCGATACTTTTCCATCTTTGACTTATTAGCAGGTAGATTCAATACAATCTTTATGAATTGATTGATGTGTGCTTTAGTAATCTCATCTGTCTTAGATTCTCCTATGACTGATTTCAAAACAGGATAGTAAGAAACACGATAAGAAGACTCCATCGTTCCATCTTCCCTCCAAGATGTTTTGTGATGACTAATGAACTCATCAAATGCTTCATCTAATTGAACTGAATTAACTGAAGAATTAGTTTTGTTGCTTGAACTCAACATCGTTCTTAACTGTTGAATCTCATTAGCGTATGGGTTGTTACCTTTATCTATCTGTAAAGACTCATGATAATTAACTGCGTTCTCTAGTAAGCGAGAATCACTACTAGTTACATCGTCCAACAAATCAAAAAAGTGAGTTGAGATATCTTCAAATTTTGGATATTGAACAACTGCTTTTAAATACTGCTGAAACAGTTTCATACCTTCGTGATATGACTGTTCATTTGCAAAATATTGTTGTGCTCTTAAGTCCCACATGACTGAAATCAACCTTGATAGTTTGATTGCTTCTTTTTTTGATTTTGTTCCAAGAGATAGTCTAACTAACTTTGGTAATCTTGGACTTTTAATTAAATAACAATTTGGAACTCTTTTTTGAAAGTAAAAGACTCCAAATCTATTTTGAACGAGAAATTTTGAGTTAAAACCCATGGAAAGTAACACACCTTTGTATCACACCATGAAGTTTTTAATAAGAAATCTAAAAAGTTAAGTTATTGATAATGAACAACTTTTTTAGTAATTTTGGTCGGGACGGTGTGATTCGAACACACGACCCCTTGCACCCCATGCAAGTACGCTACCAGGCTGCGCTACGCCCCGACGAAATTTAGATTATATCAGTTTGATGTTTTGGAATGATCTACGAGTTTACGCAAATCACCCAAAATATTAAAGACAGCTTCAAGTTCAGTTCTAATCTGACCTTGACTGTCTAACTCTTCTAAGCGATTTTTAGCACCATGGATGGTAAAGCCATCGTTATAGAGTAAGTCTCTGATTCTTCTGATGAGCACCACTTCATGGTGCTGATAGTATCTTCTATTACCTCTGCGCTTCTGAGGTTTAAGTTGATTAAACTCCTGCTCCCAATAACGCAGTACGTGCGGCTTGACCGCACATAAGTCCCCTACTTCACCAATCGTGAAATATCGCTTAGCAGGTATCTGCGGCAAAGTAACCTTTTGGGTTTCTTTGATATCGCTTAAGGAGAGTTCAGTGGGTAAATTCATATTCCGTGCATTTGGGTTTAATACTACTGATATTTACTACTGTGCAACATGATTAAACTATCTTATTGTCTTTAATGTCTATCGCATCTTTTAATTTTTGACTGGCATGAAACGTCACCACTCTTCTTGCACTAATCGGTATTTCTTGTCCAGTCTTCGGATTACGTCCTGGTCTTGCTGTTTTGTTTCTTAGCTGAAAGTTACCAAACCCAGAAATCTTTACGTCGATACCACGCTCTAAATGATGGGCAATATTCTCAAAAAATGCATCAATCATCTCTTTCGCTTCACGTTTATTGAGTCCAACGTGATCAAAAATTGCTTCTGATAATTCTATTTTTGTTATTGTTGTTGGGGTATTTTCCATGATAATCTCTTTAAATCTTATAGTTAGAAGTGTATGCTACCTTAATCTTGCGGAAAATTGAATAAGAACTTGATCTAAAAGTTGTTTAATTGCATTTTCAACATCAGTATCCTGCAAAGTCTGGGTATCGTCCGACAAAGTAACTCGAAAAGCCAGACTCTTTTCATCTAATTGCATCCCACTTAAACGCTCAGGTGTAGGTCTAAATTCATCAAAAAGAGCAATATGTGTTACCAAGCGAGAGGCTGCTTGGTGTAAGGCATCGATCACTTGTTGTGCGGACACACTCCCTTTGAGAACAATTGCTAAGTCGCGCTCAACGGATGGGAACTTACTTGGTTCGACTAGTTTAGGTAAGTCAATTGCTAAAACTGTCTCCAAATCAATCTCAAATAGAACTGGGGCTAAGGCAAAACCATAGTGCTGTTGTAATTTAGGATGAAGTTCGCCAATATAGCCGATTTCAATACGATTTCCTACAGCATCTTGTTTAAAAACTTTGGCACTTCTTCCAGGGTGAAAAGGTGGATGCTGCGCTGCTTGAGTCATGATAGTGAGGGGTTGCAAGATTGCTTCTAGATCAGCTTTAACATCAAAAAAGTCAATTCTTCTAGAACCACTTCCCCATTGCTCTGGCTCAACATCACCATAAGCTAAGCAGCCGATGCGCATCGGTTGCTCCATACCAGCGACGCTGAGTGGGCCATTTTGGATGTTTTGATTACGCGTAAATACACGTCCAATCTCAAAGATTCGAACGCGCGTTGCCTTGCGATTGAGGTTGGTTTTAAGGTTATGCACTAAGCCGCCAAGCAATGTGCTACGCATCACCGCAAATTGTTCCGCGAGGGGATTGAGTACTTGGATAGCTTGCGAATTGTTACTAATGATTATTTCTGACTCTTGATCAATAAAACCATAATTAACAACTTCTTGGTAATCTTGTGCTGCAATGGTATGACGCAGGGCATGCATACTGCGCTGGGTCTCGTTCGTGGGTTTGACGCGGATACTAGCTTGTGGCGCTAGTTCCGGAATATTTTCAAAACCGTATAAACGCGCAACTTCTTCGATTAAATCTTCTTCAATCTGTAAATCAAATCGATATCTTGGTGTCTCCACCACAAATACTTCTTGTGGCGTACCTGGATGCATTCTTGCATACGAAAAACCTAAACCATCAAAGTACTCACTGATTTGATTACCATCCACCACGATACCTAGAATCTTTTCTACGCGCGGAACACGGAGGGTAATTTGATGACTTTTTGGTAATTCAAAGACCTGATCATCCAGAGGACCAATATCACCACCGCAGATTTCTTGAACGAGTTGCGCAACATAATCTAAATATTTGACAGTGCGGTCTGGATCCACACCACGCTCAAACCGAAACGCGGCGTCCGTCGAGAATTTTAGTTGACGTGCTCTACCCTGAATGGCACTTGGCCACCAAAACGCAGATTCAATAAAAATGTTCTGGGTTTCTAATGTAACCGCTGAGTGATCACCCCCCATAATGCCAGCGATACTCTCAATCCCATGGTTATCTACAATCACTCCGACGGGTAAAGATATATCACCAAAGGTTACTTCTTGACCATTTAACAAGAGGGCTTTTTCTTCTGGCTTGGCAAAGCGAACTTGTAAGTCCCCTTTGATTTTTTCTAAATCAAAAATATGCGTCGGTTGCCCCATCTCTAACATCACATAGTTGGAGATGTCAACTAAGGCCGAGATACTTCGTTGTCCACTACTCGCTAAGCGTTGCACCATCCATGCAGGAGTTACTGCTTTAGCATTAACGCCTTTAACGATGCGACCTGCAAATCGGCCACAAAGGGCTTTATCAAGCACATGAACTTTTAAACGATCTTTGATTGCTTCTTTGACTTTAAAGTTGGGACGCTCAAGCAGGGGTGATCCAGTTAAGGCGCTGACTTCTCTAGCAATCCCAAATACTGATAAACAATCTGCTTTATTCGGTGTTAGCTTGATGGTGAAGATAGTGTCATCTAACCCTAAGTATTCACGAATATTACTGCCGACCGGTGCATCTAGAGGTAATTCATAGATACCAGCATGATCTTCACCCAAACCAATTTCTCGACCTGAACACAACATGCCATAACTCTCTACACCGCGCAATTTACCAATCTTGATCTTGAAACTTTTACCATCTTCTCCAGGTGGCAACTCTGCACCTACCATGGCACACGGAATCTTAATACCAACTCTGGCATTGGGCGCACCACACACAATTTGCAGTGGCTCTGGCGAAAGACTACCTACTGATACTTTACAAACGCGTAAGCGATCTGCGTCCGGATGTTGGGTTGCTTCAAGTATTTCAGCAACAACGACGGAATGAAACGGTGGTGCTAATTTTTTTGTTTCTTCTACTTCTAATCCTGCCATCGTCATTAAATGCTCAAGGGCATCAGTCGTGATCGGTGGATTAACAAACTGTCTTAGCCATGATTCGGAAAATTGCATGTTAACTCTCTAATGAATATGTACTAAGCTGGAAATTGATTGAGAAAACGTAAATCGTTTTCAAAGAACAATCGCAAATCATCAACGCCATAACGAAGCATCGTAAGTCTTTCTAGTCCTGAACCAAAGGCAAAGCCAATGTAATCTTCGGGATCAAGACCCATATTACGAATGACTGTTGGATGGACTTGTCCAGACCCGGAAATCTCAAGCCAGCGACCGGCTAATTTTCCGGATGGAAATGCAATATCAATCTCAGCGGAGGGTTCTGTAAACGGAAAATAAGATGGGCGAAAACGTAAATTAAGTGCGTCGTTTTCAAAAAAAGCTTTTAAGAATTTTGTATAGACGCCTTTCAAAGCAGCAAAGGTGACATCTTTACCAATCCATAAACCCTCGACTTGATGAAACATGGGTGAGTGGGTTGCATCACTATCCACACGATACGTTCTACCGGGGGCAATGACACGAATCTCTGGCATATCATCTAGATTGCCAAAGGTAGCTAAATGTTGCTTAACTGTTTCACTCGCATGCCGAATTTGCATCGGGCTGGTGTGGGTTCTCAGCAGTAAAGATTTATTCTGCGCATCATGACCATCTACATAGAAGGTATCTTGCATGGATCTCGCAGGATGATTTTCTGGGCTATTGAGGGCTGTGAAATTAAACCAATCATTTTCGATCTCAGGGCCTTGTGCCACATCAAAGCCAATCGAATGAAAGATTTCTTCGACACGCTCCCAAGTGCGCATAACAGGATGCAAACTACCAATCCCTCTGCCACGTCCTGGCAAGGACACATCAATCGCCTCTTGTGAGAGTCTTGCTTGCAATAGATCATCCGCGAGTTGCGCACGCCTTGCCTGTAAAGCACCTTCGATGGTAGCTTTAGCGATGTTAATGCGTGCACCTTCGGTTTTTCTGATGTCTGGGTCGAGTTTACCAAGCCCCTTGAGCATTTCTGTCAAGAGACCTGACTTACCGAGATATTTTGCTTTGACCTCCTCCAAAGCGACCGCGTCGCTGGTGGAGGAGAAACTTTCAGTAGCTTCTTTGACCAGTTGATCCAAGTCAACCATACACTACTTACTTAAGCTGCAGCTTGAACAGTTTTGATCTTTTCGACCAATGCAGCAAAAGCAGGCTTGTCATGAATCGCCATATCAGATAAGACTTTGCGATCGAGATCAATTTCCGCTTTTTTGAGCCCATTGATAAATACACTGTAGCTTAAGTCATGTTCACGAACTGCTGCGTTAATACGCGCAATCCATAAAGCACGGAAAGTACGCTTCTTATTGCGACGGTCACGATAGGCATATTGCCCAGCGCGCATCACCGCTTCTTTAGCGATACGGAATACATTACTACGACGACCGCGATAGCCTTTGGCTGCGTCGGTTACTTTTTTGTGACGGGCACGTGCTGTGACACCGCGTTTTACTCTAGGCATGAGATTCTCCTTTAATCAATTAAGCGTACGGCAACATCGCACGGACAGATTTCACATTGGATTCATGAACCTCTGCAGAACCACGTAAGTGACGTTTGTTTTTCGTTGTCTTCTTGGTTAGGATATGGCGCTTGAACGCCTGTCCACGCTTAATCGACCCGCTTCCGCGAACCTTAAAGCGCTTGGCTGCACCGCTTTTGCTCTTCATTTTGGGCATGATTGCTCCCTTTTCACTAATTTGTATTGCTCAGGTGGTTATCATATTCAATAACACTTTTAAAACCCAGCCATACTTCTATTGAGCTTGACGCTCTCACTACATAGAGCTTACGCTCTTATTTAAAAGCTGACGCTTTTATCACTACTTCTTTTTGACAGGCGATAACACCATCACCATCTGCCTGCCTTCCATCTTCGGAAATTGTTCTACAACTCCGAAAGGCTCTAAATCTATCTTCAAACGATCCAACATCCGCATCCCAATTTCTTGGTGGGCCATTTCACGACCTCTAAATCGCAGCGTTATCTTGGTTTTATCACCTTCTTCTAAAAAGCGGATCAGATTTCGCAACTTCACACCATAATCACCGTCATCAGTACCAGGCCTAAACTTCACTTCTTTTACCTGAATCACCTTCTGCTTTAACTTCGCTTCATGCGCTTTCTTGGCCTCTTGATACTTAAACTTACCATAGTCCATAATCTTACAAACTGGAGGAACTGCAGTAGGAGCAATCTCCACTAAATCAGTTTCTTCCTCTTCAGCTAATTTCAATGCATCAAATACCTTGAAAACGCCTAATGCTTGTCCTTGGGAACCAATCAGTCGCACTTCAGGAACAGTTATTTCCCGGTTAATACGATGCAGTTTTTCTGTAGCGATATCTTTACCTCTTCTCTCAATTAATCAATAACCATTCCTGCTCGCCTTTTTATAGACGCTCTTTTCAGACATCTTTTTGAGAAATATCTTTCTGGAGCATGCTAGAAAAGTCTTCAATCGGCATAACGCCTAAATCAACTCCGCCTCTAGCACGAACAGCAACTAAGTTGCCATCACGCTCTTTATCACCCACCACAATTAAGTAAGGATGTTTTTGTAAAGCATGGTCTCGTATTTTATACGTAATTTTCTCATTACGCAAATCTGCAAAGACTCTAAATCCTTGTTTTTTTAGTATTTGTGCGACATTTTGAGCATATTGAGCAGAATTTTCTGAAATATTAAGCACTACCGCTTGAGTAGGAGATAACCAAGTTGGCATCGCACCTGCATGATTTTCAATCAAAATCCCAATAAAACGCTCCAAAGACCCCACAATCGCACGGTGTAACATCACAGGCACCTTGCGACTATTATCGTCAGCAACATACTCCGCACCTAATCGTCCCGGCATCGAAAAGTCTACCTGAACGGTTCCACACTGCCACGATCGTCCAATAGAGTCTTTAAGGTGATATTCGAGTTTGGGGCCATAAAAAGCACCCTCCCCCGGCAATTCTTCCCATTCTTGACCGGATGCTTTGATGGCTTCACGTAATGCGTCTTCGGCTTTATCCCAAATTGCATCTTCACCCACCCGCTTTTCTGGTCGCAGTGCCAGTTTGACGGCGACTTCTTTGAAGCCAAAGTCTTGATAGACACTTCTAACTAACTTATCAAAATCTGCCACTTCTTGCTGAATCTGATCCTCTGTACAGAAGATATGACCGTCATCTTGAGTAAAACCTCTGACGCGCATCAGTCCATGTAGTGCTCCTGAGGGTTCATTTCTGACGCATTGTCCAAACTCACCAAAACGCAATGGCAAATCACGATAGCTATGCAACCCTGAATTAAAGATTAATACATGACCTGGACAGTTCATTGGCTTGAGTGCATAGGTTCTGTTCTCCGACTCGGTCGTGAACATATTATCTTTGTAGTTATCCCAATGGCCTGATTTTTCCCATAGGACACGATCTAAGATTTGAGGTGCTTTAACTTCTTGGTAACCATGGCTCTCATAGATCTTGCGCATGTATTGTTCAACTTGCTGCCAGATACTCCAACCTTTTGGATGCCAGAAGATCAGTCCTGGAGCCTCTTCCTGAAAATGGAATAAATCAAGTTGTTTACCTAACTTACGATGATCACGCTTTTCTGCTTCTTCGAGCATATGAAGATATTGCTCAAGATCTTCCTTCTTCGTCCAAGCAGTCCCGTAAATCCGCTGGAGCATTTCATTCTTAGAATCTCCACGCCAATAAGCACCTGCGACCTTCATCAGTTTGAACACTTTGAGCTTACCTGTACTTGGCACGTGCGGACCACGACATAGGTCAGTAAAGTTTCCTTCAGCATATAAAGAAACGTCTTCACCCTGCGGAATACTTTCAATCAACTCGGCTTTGTAATGCTCACCCAAGCCTTTGAAATAGCTAATCGCATCATCACGGGGCACAACACTTCTTGTAACTTTTTCATCTTTCTTGGCGATCTCAGCCATGCGCTTTTCTATTGCGAGAAGATCTTCTGGAGTAAATGGTCTTGAATAAGCAAAGTCATAATAAAATCCATTATCAATTACAGGACCTATGGTGACTTGTGCCTGAGGAAATAATTCTTTAACTGCATAAGCAAGTAAGTGCGCTGTCGAGTGACGAATCACCTCTAATCCTTCCGGATCCTTATCTGTCACAATTGCCAGTTCGATATCTTGGTCAATCAAGTAGCTCAAGTCAACAAGGTTTTGGTTCACCTTGCCGGCAAGAGCTGCTTTAGCAAGGCCAGAGCCAATACTTTGTGCAACCTCAGCAACAGTTAAAGGAGCTTCATATTGGCGTTTTGAGCCGTCAGGTAAGGTAACTACTGGCATATATATTTAGTTTGTCGCGGTAGATTGAGTAAGAATTATTATAAACGATTGATTCATCGAACAATTAAGGCATATCAAGCCTTTTATGCCTTTAGTTCGGTTACGAACATGATCAAAAAAATAAAATCTCACTTAAAAACACTTTATGATGTAAATAAATCAAAAAATAATGAAGGGGATATGTCAATGACAACTAGTCAGTCAAGCACTCAGGTTTTAAAACGGATTGGTTCTTTAATACCATCATCAAATACCGTTCAAGAGCGAGAATTCTATAGCGCATTACCAAAAGGAACTTCATTACACATTTCACGTTTGAAACTGACTCACGTAGAAGCTGACTCCACCATCAAAGTCGTCGAAAAATTAGGTGAAGGAGCCGCAACACTTGCTGATGCCGATGTAGATGTACTTCTTCTTGGCTTAACTGCACCGTCATCACGAAAAGGTTTGGGTTACGATCAAACCCTCAAAAAGATGATGGAAGACTCAACGGGAAAACCTGCAACAACTGCGGCTACTGCCACCATTCAAGCACTTGAAGTACTAGGCGTTAAACGTCTTGCCTTTTGTGCGCCCTGGACCGATGAAATCAATGAGTTTAGTGTTGGGTTTTTAAGAGCCAATGGGATTGAAGTACCTAGAGATAAAGCCCTCGGTATTGCAAAGAATTTAGATATCGGCAGGCTTGATTCTTCTTCGGCATATGATATGGCTTTAGAACTCGATGGCCCAGATGTAGATGCCATCATGCTCGCTTGCGGCAATTGGTTCACGATGGAAGTAATTGACCAGCTCGAACAAAAAATAGGTAAACCCGTTCTCACCACCAATCAAGTCAGTCTTTGGGGTGCTCTAAAAATACTTGGCCACATAGATTCATTACCTGGTTATGGTGTACTTTTGCGAGATCATTTATAAAATATTGATCAGTTTCTTACACATTTGTTTTTGTATCTGTATTGACTCATAGAATTAGATAGTTAGTTATCTAAAAAATACTTTACGCCTCTAACTCAGCCAAATAACTCGCCACGTCATCAATGATGATGCCATTAGCCCTAAGTGGAATCTTAAGGTTATAAACAAGTTATATCGCCTTTGACTCATGCCTAGGCCCTATCAAAATAACGAGCTTTTTCTGGATATCTTTTAGGATGAATTGTTCGATATATCTCTTCATCCGACTTTTATCCCGGTATATTAAAAAGAAGCGTCTTTTTAATATACCGGTATAAAAAAAGTCAAAAAGTATAAATATTATTTAAAATCAATAACTTAAATTGCCACGCTTTAAACGATCAATCATTTTGAATTGGATCATATCCTCCGTTCGATAGGGATTTTTATTCGAACATTCGTAAAAAATCATATATTAATTAATTACTTACAAGCAAAAATAACGAAATAATCATAAATATGATTTATATTAGAAAAGGCGAATTTTAATAAACCTTTATTTTTATGAAATGACTATGACAAAACTTCAAAAAGCATTATTTCTAGTTTTCAATCTATCTGTATCAACGGCATTTGCTTCTGGGGGCGGCGCTGTTCTGTCCGACCCTGGCGCTATGGAAGGAAAGCACTTTGATAAAAAGGGGAAATATCCTTCAAGCTACACCATAAAAATGCAAGAAATGTCGCGCAATACTTTACCGTTTGAAGATAAAACTGATTTTGAAGAAGCTAAAAAAGGCTTTATTGCTGCGCCTCCTTATAAATCTATTAAGGCAGAGGCCGGTAACGTTGCTTGGGATATGGGCAGCTATGAATTCTTGTTACAGGGCAAAAACTTTGATAGCGTTCATCCTTCATTACAACGTCAAGCTGTCCTGAATATGGCTTACGGCCTCTATGAAGTCCTTCCTGGAAAAATCTATCAAGTGCGTGGCTTCGATCTCGCAAATATTACTTTTGTTAAGTCAAACAAAGGGTGGATTGTATTTGATCCTCTCACAGCAAAAGAAACTGCTAAAGCCGCTTTAGATTTCATTAATGAGAAAGTTGGTAAGCGTCCTGTAGTAGCCGTCATTTACTCCCACTCTCATGGCGATCATTTCGGTGGTGTTCGTGGCGTTGCCAATGAAACTGATGTAAAGGCTGGCAAAGTTCAGATTATTGCCCCTGTAGGCTTTATGGAAGCAGCCGTTGCTGAGAATGTTTACGCAGGTAATGCGATGACTCGAAGAATGTTCTTCCAATACGGTGTGCTATTACCAAGAAGTCCTTTTGGTCACGTGGACCAATCGATTGGTAAAAATACTGCTGCAGGTAATTTAGGTTTGATTGCACCCACCAAATACATCTCCAAGCCTTTTGAAGAAATGGTAATCGATGGGGTAAGAATGGAGTTCCAAAATACACCTGGCACTGAGGCACCTGCGGAAATGAATACCTACTTCCCAGACATGAAGGCATTCTGGGCTGCGGAAAATATTACTGGGACAATCCATAATATATACACTCTCCGTGGCGCACTGGTGCGTGATGCTCTTGCTTGGTCAAAGAATATTAATAATGCCCTCTATCGTTACGGCACGAAAGCGGAAGTGATGTTTGCTTCACACTCGTGGCCACGTTTTGGTAATGCCCGTATCCAAGACATCATGAGAACTCAACGTGATACTTATGCTTATTTGAATAATGAAGTGTTACACCAAGCGAATAAAGGTGTCACGATTAATGAAATTCAGAACGTGTATAAACTTCCAAATAGCTTAAAAAATAAATGGGCAGCCCATAGCTACCATGGTTCAGAAGAACACAATAGCCGTGCAGTGATTAATCGTTATATTGGTTACTGGGATGGCAATCCTGCGACCTTAACACCTCTTTCACCGAAAGATTCTGCACCTTTATATGTGGAGATGATGGGTGGTAGTAGCAAAATTATCGCCAGTGGTAAAAAACTCTTTGATGACGGCAAATATCTTGAGGGTGTGGAAATTGTGAATAAACTGGTCTATGCTGAACCTAACAATACTGAAGCGAAAGATTTGTTAGCCGATATTTTTGAGCAGATCGGTTATCAAAAAGAGAGTCCAAGTGTGCGCAATAGTTTCCTTGGGGCTGCCTATGAATTACGTAATGGTATGCCAGCTGGTACCCCTCCTAAAGCGAGTGGTCCGGACATGATTCGTGGGATGCCAACTGAGCTATGGCTCAACTCTTTAGCAATCTCTCTAGATACGAAAAAAGTGTCTGGTAAAAAATCTGTGATTAATCTTGTTACTCCGGACAATGGTGAGAAGTTTGTTGTTGAGTTAAGTAATTCAGCGTTGACAAATATTAAAGGTCAACAAGCGAAAAATGCTGATCTGACAATCACACTCAATCGTTCTGACTTAAATTCCGTGATGGCAGGTACAAAAACCTTTGATCAGCTAATTACTGAAAAAAAGGCTAAATTTGATGGTAATCGTCAAGTTTTTGAAGATTTACGTAGCAGTCTGACAAGCTTCTCTCCTGATTTTGAGTTGATGCCTGGGACAAAATCAAAAACAGCTGCTCCTCTCAAAACATTAGATCCACTAGTGGTTCAAGAAGCTGCCGAGTTACATCCGTAATTAATTATCAATAGATCCTCTCCTTCATTGGAGAGGAATAAAAAAGGGAGGATTGTTCAACAATTCTCGCTTTTTATTTTTTCTATTTCGGCTTTCGTCGACCATTAGCGTGATTTTTTTCACGAAGTTCCAAACGAGCAATTTCAGATAAAACATCATCGGGATTAGTCTCCATTTCTAAATCCGCATCGGCGATGTTACTGTCACGATCATTAGTAATACCTAGCTTCACTTGAATGGCATGCATCATTTGTAATACCCTCGTCAATTCATGCTCGGTAAATAGCGCAGTAGGCTCTACATCATAAACGGGGGACAAAGGTATTTATTAAACTAGTTTTTTCGACGAACTTTTTTAATAGAGGTAATACCCATGTCCCAAATAGATTCTATCCTAGGTCTGCCTGATCTTTCAATCGAACAGGTAAAACGCGGTCAAATT
>CANFOL010000011.1 GCA_947448695.1 Burkholderiaceae bacterium | reverse complement strand
AATTGAATCAGTAAATATTGTATGAAAACCCCAACGTAATTTAAAAAACCTTGGGGTTTTTTATGGACAATAAATAACTTGTAATGATAATAATAAAAAAGGAAAAAAATAACATGATCAAAGTTCGTCTTTGGGATTTACCGACTCGATTGTTTCATTGGTTGTTTGCCCTAGCAGTGCTAGGGGCTATCATCACTAATCTATTAGAAGAGACCGTATGGCATAGTTATTGTGGGTATACCGCTTTAGTATTAGTTATCTTTAGAATTATTTGGGGATTAATTGGCCCTCACCATGCAAGATTTTCGTCATTTATCCCTTCAGTCTCTGAGCTAAAAAATTTTATAAAGGATCAAAAGGTAAGTCCATTGGGACACAATCCTTTGGGAGCTTTATCGGTGGTTGCGATGTTATTGATCGTCTTAGTGCAGGCTACATCAGGACTATTTACTGATGATGAGATTAATTTTCAAGGGCCTTTATCGAAATTTATATCTGAAGATCTAGTCAAGCTCATGAATCAAATTCATGAAATGAATCACTTTCTTGTTTACGGCATTGTGGGCTTACATTTGGTAGCTATTTTTTATTATCAAAAAATTAAGAAAAATAACCTCATCAGCCCCATGATTTATGGCGATAAAGAGATTGATGATGTAGAAAAAAATATGCCAGGAGTTCAAATCCTTGAATCAAAAGATGACACAAAAATTCGACTACTGGCACTTGTGATGCTGGTTGTACTTGCCGTGTTGTTCAAGTACTTTGTACTTGCTTAATTACTTCTTTTTAAAGTCGTCATGGCAGTTTTTGCAAGCGGCACCAACATTGGCGGTCGCTTTTTTAACGCCATCTAAATCACCAGAATTAGCAGCACTAGTTAAACTTGCAGTTGCAGCAATCAGTTTTTCTTGATTCGACTTGAATTTAGATTCATCAGACCATACTGCTGGGAGTGCATCGCCACCTTCTGTACCAGGGCCAAAAGCTTGCCAAGGAAGACTTGCCATGGTATTAACGATTGCTGCGTTCTTAGCAACTTCATCTTTGTTAAAAGGAACTTCGCCTTTAGCAACAGCTCCGATTCGAGCAAAGTGAGTGCCCATCACAGTGAATGCTGCTTTGCGGTATTTGATTGCTGCGTCAGGTCTTGCAAACTGAGCAAGAGCTGTTCCAACGATAGCTGAAGTGGTCAACCCAACCAACACGTATTTATAGACGTTTTTCATAAAAATCTCCAAGTAATTAACTATTAAAATTTTGCAAATTCAATATTAACAGTATCAGATTAAAACTACCATTTGTTAGGATAAAGCTGTTTTTTCCTGAGCGAGTTTCTTTTGCCATTTACGCTTCCATAAATCCCATGAGCGGTAGTACTCTTGCCAGGAAACATTTGCAGCCACCTCCGAGTCATCCATGTAGACGACCTCCATTGGATTACCCGACATCATCATCGCTTGATACTGCATTTTGGCATTTTGATCTAAATAGATCGTTCGACCAACAGCTACTTGAATTTTGTGACCAACAACAACAGAGCCATGACCACGCATGAGAGCTGCCGGATGAGGGCCTAATTTGTCAGCTAGAGATTTACCAAGAAAACTATTCCTGACAAGCATATCTGTGCCCATTTGCGCTTCTCGGATATCCCAATTTGGAACACCAAGACCAATAAATGCCGACATATGAAAAATAGGACGAAGTTCACAAGTAGTGCAACTAAATGGTACGACCGAGTGGGAATGATTATGCACAATCGACATCACATCCGGCCTAGCCTTATAGATTTCACTATGTATAAAGCGTTCGTTATAACTTTTGGGACTGTTTGGATTCACCGGCATACTATCCATATCCATTTCTAAAATATCATTTTCAGTAATGAATTCTGGAGCTAAATCTCTGGAGATAAAGTAGGTATTTGGATTGTCTGGGTTTCTAGCACTTACATGACCATACGCATCAATTACACCGTGCTCTACGCAGACGCGTGATGCAATCACTAAATCTTCAATAATGCTCATCTTCTATCCCTTATTCAACTTGAATATTGCCTTTTTTAACTACCGATTTCCACTTTGGAATTTCATTTTGTAAAAGTGTTTTCATTTTAATGGAATCACCTCCAACAAGAACGAGACCTTGTTTATCCATTAACTCTTGAAGTTCGTTGGTTTGCAATATGAGGTTAATATCGGCATTTATTTTTGCAACGATCGATGGAGAAATTTTTGCTGGGCCAAGAACACCATACCAGGTATCAACCACTTCATTGACACCTTGTTGCTTCAGGGTTGGAATTGAGGGGAACGATTTTGATCGATCTTCACTTAAAACAGCAAGCATACGCAGTTGACCACTTTGTAAATAAGTACTTGCTGCTTGCAAGGAAACGATACTCGCTTGCACATGACCGCCAATAATGTCAGTAATAGCCCCTGAAATACCTTTATATGGCACGTGAAGGATCTCCATGCCAGTTCTTTGCTTCAAAAGTTCCATGGCTAAATGTTGTGTAGTCCCCGTTCCAGGAGAAGCATAGCTATAGGCATTAGGGTGAGATTTAACATAGGCTTCAAATTCGGAATATTTTTGAAAAGGTAAATTTGGATTAATGACTAAACCCATGGCGCTATTACATAACAAAATAATTGGAGTAAAGCCATTCATAGCGTCATAAGGGGTTTTCGCTTTGACGGCTGGCACAGATGCGTGTGAGGTGGCGGTAAACAAAAAGGTATAGCCATCGTTTGCTGCTTTGGACGCAGCTTCTGTACCAATCACTCCCGCAGCTCCAGGGCGGTTATCAACAATCACTGGAACTCCCCATTTCACAGAAAGTTTATTGCCAATATTTCGAGCTAGTAAATCTGCAGTACTTCCTGTCGTGTAGGGCACAATGAATGTAATTGATTTACTAGGATACGTATTTTGACTAAAACTGACTGAAGAAAATAGTACGAATACAGTAATAAAAATAGTGCTTACAAAATGAAGTCGTAAACGTCGGAAATAAGCAAGCAGCATGATGATTGTCTCAATTAGTTTAATTTTTAACTAGAATGTTTCATTCTTTATATAATCTGAGTATAAATAATAAAGCAAATTCAAGTTATAAAAGATATAAATTGACCAACGTGCACTTGATGGCATTGTAATTGGTCAAGCTACACGGATGACATAATGAAGCATCGATTTGTAGAAGTAGGTTATTACAATCACCATCAAATTATAAATAAGAAATTGATAAATGAATCTAGACCAAACAAAGCCTCTTCAAGAATTTAAAGAACAGATACATCCTCATTATTTGTTACCCTTATGGGAGAGAAAAGTGAAGTTGGTTCCTGGATCGCATTGCGTTCCAGCGCATTGGCCTTACTCAGTAGTTAAGCCCTTATTAGATAAAGCAGCAACATTAATCAACAAAAAAGATGCAGATCGTCGCGTGTTGGTGATGGAAAATCCATCGTTACGTAGTAGTTCTTTTATTGCGCAGTCATTATTTGCCGGTCAGCAAATAATCCTGCCAGGAGAAATTGCACCGTCACATCGACACTCACCCAATGCTTTTCGATTTATTGTCGAAGGGGAGGGTGCTTATACAAGTATTGACGGTATTCAAATGATGATGCGCCCTGGAGATTTTATTGTCACGCCGAATTGGGCTTGGCATGACCATGGGAATTTAGGTGATCAACCGGTGGTATGGATGGATGGTTTAGATACCCCTTTTACAAGTTTGTTTGGTGCGCATTTTCGGGAAAACTATCCAGAGGATACTTATCCTGTAACCCATACAAGTCATGAGCCTGATGCAGCTTCAAAAAGTTTTTTGTTTCCTTTTATAGAAATGGCGAAGAGTCTACAAGATTTGGTTGGTACGACACCAAATCTTGCCCATGCTTATAAATTAAGGTATACCGACCCCGTCACACAAAATGACCCTTTAACAACGGTATCTGCTTTTATGCAATTTCTTCCGGATGAGTTTGTGGGGCAGTCTTACAGGTCCACCGAAAACACGGTCTTTAATGTTTTCCAAGGATCTTGCGTGCTAGAAGTTGGTGGGCAGCGATATTACTTGAGTAAACACGACGTATTTGTTGTGCCATCTTGGGAAACATATCGCTTTGAGTCCTGTGAAAATACCTATTTATTTAGCTTTACAGACCGGGCAGCGCAACAAACTCTCGGATTTTGGCGAGAAGAATTTCTCGCATAAAAGTAGTAAACACGCATTGAAACATCCCCGTTTTTAGATTAACCTAGCAGTAATATAAAAATAAGGGGAGACAATATGCACCAATGCCTAAGACTCATTTGTGGTTTTCTAATTTTATTATTTGCCTTTGGTAATGGTCATCTTCAGGCGGCAGATAACACGTACCCAAATCGTCCGATTAAAGTTATTGTTCCTTTCCCCCCAGGTGGCCCCACTGATAATTATGCTAGATTGATTGCTAGCAAAATGCAGGAAAATTTTAAACAGCCGGTAGTTGTGGAGAATCGTGCCGGTGGAACTGGAGCACCCGGCACATTGGCGGTCATGAATGCGCCTGCTGATGGATATACTTTACTATTTACTTCGAACAGTGCCCATTTAATTGGACCATTATTAAAAAGTCCAGTGCCCTATGATTCGGTGAAAGATTTCACACCCTTATCGATGGCCATTAAATATCCTATGTACTTATTGGTAAATCCCGGATTGCCTGTAAAGACTATTCCAGAATTTATTCAATATGCTAAAAGTAAATCTAATCAATTAAATTATTCGAGTGTAGGTATTGGCAGTGGCGGTCACTTAGCTTGTGAACTTTTTAATATTGCTGCAGGCACGAATGTAGTCCATGTCCCTTATAAAGGTGCAGCACCCGCACAAGCTGCATTAATTGGTGGTGAAACACAAATGTTTTGCGACAGCGTTGGCAACTCACAAGGAATGGTCAATGCTGGGAAGATGCGGGGCTTAGCATTATTTTCAGATAAAAGATCGACGGTTGTGCCAGAAGTTCCCACGATGGGCGAAATGGGTCTTTCAGGCCTTGCTGCTTATATTTGGTTAGGGATGTTAGCGCCGCCGAATATGCCAGCAGACATACAAAATAAATTAACGACTGAGCTTGTCAGAATTATGGCGATGCCAGATGTTTCGGCTTTTGCTCTTAAGGGGGGGAACGATATTGTTGCAAACACTTCAGCACAATTTGGGCAAATGATGCGTGATGAAAAAGAGATTTGGTTAAAAGTGATACGAGAGAAAAATATCAAAGCAGAATAAAAGTCTCTTCAACTACAATCAAATTTATATCAATTAAAAAAATAAATAGAATGACAACAATACACGGCGGCAAAATCTTAGCCAATTCCTTGGTTCGTCAAAATGTAGAGTATGCATTTGGAGTACCTGGTGAGAGTTACTTAGCTCTGTTAGACGGTTTAATCGAACACGAAAAAACATTGCAATTCATCACATGTCGACAAGAAGGTGGTGCTGCCTACATGGCGGATGCTTACGCAAAGCTGACTGGTAAAGTAGGTGTATTAATGGTTACTCGAGGACCTGGCGCATCGAATGCCATGGTTGGAGTTCATACTGCTTTCCAAGATAGTACCCCACTGGTGGTATTGGTTGGTCAAGTCGGTACAGATTTTGCAGAGCGTGAGGCATTTCAGGAAGTGGATTTGCGCCGCATGTTTTCAGAATGCGCCAAATGGGTTGGCAGTATTGATCGTGTAGATCGTATCGATGAATATATTTCTAAGGCTTTTCACATTGCCCAAGCTGGGCGTAAAGGACCTGTTGTTCTTGCTCTTCCGGAAGATATATTATTTGCGCAGGGTCTTGATAAACCAACCTTACCAGCCCACATTGTTCAACCAGGATTAGATCCACACGTATTTGCGCAGGTGATGCGTGCCTTTGATGACGCAACTCAGCCAATGATTATTATTGGCGGTAGTTCATGGGATGCAAATACCTGCCAACAACTGCAACAATGGGCAGAGCAAAATCATGTGCCGGTGGCTACATCCTTTCGTTATCAGGATTTAATTGATAATCAAAGTCCAGCTTACGCAGGATTTTTAGGCTTGGGAGCTAATCAAAAATTAATTGAACGTTGTAAGCAAGCGGATGTAGTGATGGTCATTGGTGATCGATTAGGTGAGATCACCACGATGGGTTATACCCTATTTGAAGTTCCTCATCCCAAACAAACTTTGATTCATGTTCATCCTGGCGCAGAAGAAATTGGTAAAGTGTATCGCCCTAGTTATGCGGCGCATTGCTCGCCAAAATTGTTTGTAGAAGCGCTTACATACAATACGTCGTATTTGAAAGCTGATCGGTTACGTTATCAACAAGCTAGACAAGATCAAGTTGATTTTATGCAACCTGTACAGATTATTGGAGATATTCAACTTGCAAATATCTTTGCACAATTGCCTAAATACATACCTAAAGATGCGATTTTGACCAATGGCGCTGGTAATTTTTCGATATGGTTACATCGGTTTTATCCATATGGTGGTTTTAAAACTCAATTAGCTCCAGCAAATGGTTCAATGGGTTATGGCTTGCCAGCTGCAATTACTGCAAAGTTAATTCATCCTGAAAGAGTAGTGATTGGTGTAACGGGTGATGGTGATTTCATGATGAATTGCCAAGAGTTAGCTACCGCGATGAAATACGATATCAAGCCGATTATTTTGATTCTCAATAACGGCATGTATGGCACGATTAGAATGCACCAAGAGCGTGAGTTTAAGTCCCGTGTTTCAGGGACGTTTTTAACCAATCCTGATTTTGTCATGCTTGCCAATAGTTTTGGTATGCCGGGGTATCGTGTGAAGACCGCGGAGACATTTTTTGAGGCCCTACAAGACGCTATTGAAAAGAATCAAGGTGCAGTCATTGAACTGGTTACTGAACCAGAGGCGATTACTCCAACCAAGAAACTTTCAGAGCTTTCTTAAATTAATCTACCTTAGCACCTGAGTCTCGAACGACCTTTGTCCATTTGGCGATCTCTTTTTTAATGTACTCACCAAATTGATCATTGGTATTTCCAACAGGTTCTGCACCAATGGCAGCAAGTTGTTCTTTCACGGTTGGGCTTCTGACGGCCTTAATAACCGCATCACTAACTTTAGCAGCGATATCAGGAGGCGTTTTGGCTGGAATGACAATTCCAAACCAAGATGTGGCTTCATAACCAGGCAGATCTGCAGCTTCGGCAATGGTTGGTAGGTCCGGAAATACTTGAGAGCGTTTTGCGCTGGTTACAGCGAGAGCTTTTAATTTACCCGCGCGAATAAAGTTAATACTAGATGGTAAATTGTCGAACATGATGTCGGTATTACCCGCGATTAAATCAGTTAATGCTGGTGAGCTACCTTTATAAGGAAGATGGACCATATAGGTTTTTGTCATCGACTTAAATAACTCCCCAGCCATATGGATAGATGTGCCACTACCACTAGATGCCATATTGATTTTTCCTGGATTAGCTTTGGCGTAGGCAATTAAATCTTTCACTGTATTAATTTTATTTTTTTCAGCAAAGGCAGGATTAAGAACGAGAACATTCGGCAACTCAGCGACCAGAGTAACCGGTAGGAAGTCCTTCACAGGATCAAAAGGTAATTTATTAGTTCCTTGTGTATATAGTGGTTGATTAATGCCATGGGTCCCCACAGACGCCATCAGCCAGGTATATCCATCAGGATTGGATTTAGCAACAAAGTCAGCGCCGATATTAGCCCCTGCACCTGGCTTGTTTTCGATAATGACATTCCAACCAGTACTTTTTGTAATTTCCGCTGCAACAGGTCTTGCGATATTATCAGTTGCTCCCCCAGCTGGAAATGGCACAATATATTTAATGGGGTGGTTAGGAAAATTTTGCGCAAAGGAGAAGCTTGTAAAACTAAGATTCCATAGGCAAGAAATCAAAACCAACCATATTTTTGAAATTTTCATAGTGTCTCCATACATTGAATGAAATTTAGTTTACGTGAAATTTTCAGGAGATACAAAATAATCTTGGAAAAACAGAAGGGGATTTGGGGTAATCCCGTATCTTTATTCTTAACACTTATTCTTAGGCAAGCTTTTTCTTTAACCATTGACTGATTATCGTTGCGACAGCATCTTCTCGACCAGTATAAAAATGATCACAATTTTCAATAATGTTTACTTCGCAATTTCCTGAGCTTGCTGCCTGAAACTCTTCTGCGGGATAGCGATGTTGATCTTCTTTGTCACCCCGAATGGCGAAAACTGGACAGGTGATTTTTGGAGCAAGAGCAATCGTATCCGGGATTGAGACTAATCGATCTAAATAACTCTCAGCACTAATGAGGTACCACCAGCCTGGTAGGTTCATTAACTCCCGTCCCTTACCTTGAGCAACTAATTCTTTTGCTTTTGCAGTAATCTGTTGTGCTTGATCCATGGCAAAGAGTTTTTCAGATCCTGGTTTGAGATCCTGACCCACACCGCCACGGGGAGCTGACATGAGAACCATTGCCGGGGTATTGGGGTGCTTTGTCGCATGAGCAACAGCGAGCATGCCCCCATTGCTATGACCAATCAAAATCGGTTGCTCAAATCCTTTCGTATATAGAAATTGTCTGGCGTAATCATTGTCAGCGAAGGATTCAGCTATTGTTTGAAAGGCACCTCCAACGGGCTCGCGACTCGCACGCGTTGATAATATATCGTGCCCACGGCGATTAAAGGCGAAGAATGCAAAACCTGCTTCTGCCAGGTAGGGGGCAAGAAACTTTGCACCACCTGTATAGAAATTCATAGTGTTCCCATGAAAATATAAGGCAGCACCCCTCACTTTTCCTAACGGCTCATAATACAAACCTTCAATAGGAATTGTGTCTGTTTCGATAGTTATTAATTCAGTACGCATATGTTCTCCTAAAATCCTGCAGCAAGACCATCACGGCGAGAGTCACTCGCGGCAACATAACCATCGTTTAAATCATCTGATTGACGCCAAATAAATTGACCAGAACCAAAGTCCATGTAAGGGTCATCAATACTCTTGAGTTGATGACCTAAGTCTGTGAGGCCTGCAACAGTATCAAGATTCAAGTTAGATTCCACATCTAGGGTAAAGTCGCGGTTGACCTTCCAGCGTGGTGCATCGCAAGCACTTTGCGGTTGTTGTTGGTAGCTCAACATACGAACGATGGTTTGTAAATGTCCTTGGGGTTGCATATCACCACCCATGACACCAAAACTCATTTGCGGGAAGATTTGACCATTGACTTGCTTGGTCATAAAGGCAGGAATGATCGTGTGAAAAGGTCGCTTACCAGCTGCTACGATATTATCTGATTTACGATCTAAAGAAAATCCTACGCCACGATTTTGTAAACTAATACCAAATTCAGGAACAACAACGCCTGAGCCAAATCCCATGTAATTACTTTGAATAAAGGAAACCATCATGCCGGATTGATCTGCGGTGGTGAGATAAACGGTTCCTCCCGATGGCGGTAAACCAAATTTGAAATGAGTGGCTTTATTTAAATCAATCAGTTGGGAGCGTTCTTTTAAGTAACCTGGATCTAACATCTCACTTGGTTTGACACTCATACTTTTGGGATCTGCCACATATTGATAGACATCTGCAAAGGCAAGTTTCATTGCCTCAATTTGCAGATGTTGACTTAGAACGCCATCAACCGGGTAATCTTCAATGTTGAGATTTTCTAAAATACCTAAGGCAATCAGAGCCCCAATACCTTGTCCATTTGGAGGAATTTCATGAATATCATAGCCACGATATTGTGTGGAAATTAAATCGACCCATTCAGGACGATAGCTTTTTAAATCATGCATCGTCATGGATCCGCCATGAGCTTTGGAATGATTGGCAATAGCTTGGGCTATTTCGCCCTCATAATAATCTTGAGTACCAAACTGACAAAGGCGTTTAAAAGCCTTCGCCATATTGAGAGCCGTAAAGCGTTCACCAATATGGGGTGCGCGACCATTGGGCATAAACATTTCTTTAAATCCAGGTTGATTCTCAAGATCAGGAATACCTGCAGCCCATTTGTGGGCAACAATTGGAGCAATCGCATGACCTTGTTCAGCAATATCAATCGCTGGAGCTAAGATCTCAGAAAAGCTTAATTTTCCAAATTTTTCATGAAGCGCCCCCCAGCCAGCAATGGCGCCAGGGACTGTCACCGTATCCCAACCTCGCATGGGGCGCTTTGCTAGGCCATTGGTATCAATGCCATATTTATTTTCATAGTACTCAGGACTCCAAGCGCTTGGAGCTGTTCCAGAGGAATTGAGTCCATGTAGTTTTTCCCCGTCCCAAATAATGGCAAACATATCACTCCCTAAGCCATTTGATACAGGCTCAACAACCATCAGAACGGCCGCAGTAGCAATTGCTGCGTCCACTGCATTACCCCCTTGTTGGAGGATTCGAAGGCCGGCTTGAGAAGCCAGTGGATGTGAAGTAGACGCAATATTTCTCGCAAACACTGGAATACGAGTGGTTGGGTATGGGTTATTCCAATTAAAGGTCATGAACATCTTTCGAGGAGGAATGTTAGTCGGCAACAATATTTTATTCTTTAATTTTAGCTCACCTAAGCTTGGTTGAATATCAACAAAGACGGATGACATGATGCTTCTTTTTATTCTTACTTCTTGTCAATCACTCGGATGAAATATGGATAGTCGTTATACTTTAAGTATTCAAGGAGACATACATGCAAAGAAGACAATTTATTACCAGTGTTGCCGGGGGTATATTAGCCCCAATGATTTACCATCCCGCTATGGCTAATTCAAATACGGTCAATGTTATTGTATTTCCTGGAGCGCAAAATTTATCGATGTGGGTAGCTCTTGAAAAAGGGTTCTTCAAATCCAAAGGCGTAGATGTACAACTCACCTATACGATGAATTCAACCGAATTAAGAGATGGCTTAGCGAATGGTAAATTTGATATTGCACATTCTGCAGTAGATAACTCCGTGGCAATTGTGGACTATAAAGAACAAGAGTCTGTTATTTTGATGGGTGGTGACTCAAGCTTAAATGAGCTCTTTTATCAACCTGAATTAAAAACCTTGCAAGATATTCGAGGCAAAGTATTGGTAGTAGATGCACCCAATACAGCATATGCTTTGCAGGTTAAAAAGGCTTTAGCACTTGCAGGCATACCTGATACGGAATACAAATTAAATCCTGTAGGCCGAACCGCTTTGAGATTGGAAGCGATGCAGAAAAATAAAGAAAATACTGCGGCACCACTGAATCCGCCATTTTCCATTCAGGCTAAACAAGCAGGTTTAAAAAGTATGGGCCGACTTGTAGATTTAGTAGGCCCTTATCAAGGTCAAGGCATGTTTGCTATGCGACCTTGGATTAATCAAAACGCTGCAATCATTGAGCGGTATATATCAGCATGGATTTTGGCCGTTCGCTGGTCATTAAATCCCGCTAATAAAAATGAAGCTATTGAGATTTTGACCAAGAATATGAAGTTAGATCCATTCATTACTGAGCAGTCATATCAGCTCTTAACTACACCAGGCTTTGGCTTAGATCAAGATGCACAATTTTCGCAAAAAGGTTTTGATAACTTACTCTCCATCAGAACTGAATTTGGAAAAGGCAGACCATTAGATGAGAAAAAATTGGTTGATTTATCTTTTTATGAGCGTGCACGAAAGTCACTGTGATTTTGAAAAATGATTTTTACAGAAGAATATTGTAATCAGCAATATAACCCTCGCTTGAGTGTTAAAAACCACCTTGAGATTATGCAAGGTTGGCAAAGAAAATCAGAGTACGCTCGTATGACTTGGGATTGTAAGTTAGATGTAGCGTACGGTACTGATCAAGATGAAAAGCTTGATATCTTTATTGCACCTCAACCGGATGCGCCTTGTTTAATTTTTATTCATGGAGGATATTGGCGAGGGTCAGATAAATCCGAGTTCTCATTCATTGCAAAAGCATTTGCTAAGGCCGGTGCGACAGTCTTTTTACTTAATTATGGATTGGCACCTAGAGTGACATTAGAGACGATTGTTTCTCAAGTTCAACGAGGAGTGCAGTGGGTTTATGACAATGCGCATCAATATGGCGCCAATGCACAGCAACTATATTTGACAGGACACTCTGCAGGAGGACATCTCACCGCAATGATGATGACACAGTCATGGGCTGATCAACCGAATTCCATTATTAAGGGGGCGATCACTCTAAGTGGTTTATTTGAT
Organism: Burkholderiaceae bacterium; assembly: GCA_947448695.1. Classification (GTDB taxonomy): domain Bacteria; phylum Pseudomonadota; class Gammaproteobacteria; order Burkholderiales; family Burkholderiaceae; genus Polynucleobacter. Next base: position 60,763 of record CANFOL010000011.1, on the reverse strand, counting down.
CTGGAGCCTTTAGTTCAAGCTAGTTTTTTGAATACGGTTTTGCAATTAGACACACCAAGAGCTCAGCAACTTAGCCCCATTCACTTCAGTCCATTAAAAAATATTCCTTTTTGGACATGTGTCGGAGGCGACGAGTCAGAAGAGTTTCATCGACAAAATGAGCTGATTGCAAAAACATGGCCTGATAACTTTCAAGGGGATATCAGCATGCCTGGATGTAATCATTTTGACTTGATGGATGTATTTTCTCAGCCAGAGTCCACACTTTATAACGCGACTTTGAAGATGCTCCAAATTTAGGAGTTATTCTTTTTCAATACCAGCTTTTCTCATGACTTCGCCAACGATTGGAGATTCCGCGCGGGATTTTTCAAAAATGACATCTGGTCTACTGTAGAGAGGTGTGACGCCTAACTTTTCAAAAGACTCTTTTATTTCTGCAGTTACCATTATTTTTGATAGTTCAAGATTAAGACGCTCAACGATTGGAGTGGGCAGTCCTTTAGGGCCAACAATAGACCACCAAACGCTTGCTTCAAAGCCAGGGTATCCTTGTTCAGCCATTGTTGGCACATCGGGAAGCGTGTTTGATCTTTGTAAGGAGGTAACAGCTAGAGCCCTTAGTTTATTACTTTTGATAAAAGGCACAGCTGGTGCCATATCAGAAAACACCATTTGAATCTGGCCTGCAACCGCATCAGCAACTGCAACCCCGGTGCCTTTATAAGGTATATGAACAATATCAACATTGGCGGCATTTTTATACATCTCGCCACTAATATGTGACTGAATACCCTTGCCACCAGAGCCAAAATTATATTTACCAGGATTAGCTTTAACAAGAGCGGTGAGTTCATTAAGATTTTTGGCAGGAACATTAGGATTCACAACTAGGACTTGACCGGCAATGGCGACCATTGAAATAGGTGTGAAATCTTTATACCAGTCAAACGGCATTTGTTTATACAGAAATGGATTATTGACAACGGTACTACTATTGGAAAGAAGAATCGTATAACCATCTGGATTTGTCTTGGCGGCCATTTCATGACCAATATTTCCCGACGCTCCTGGCCTATTTTCGACGATGACTGGTTGACCAAGTCCATCACTTAGTTTTTGAGCGATGAGTCGACCTAGAACATCACTCGTTCCTCCGGGAGGGAATGGCGCAATGAATTTAATCGGTCTATTAGGATAATTTTGCCCAAAAGTAGATTGAAAAGGAGATATGAGTAAAAGAGCAAAAGTAAATACAAATACTCGGCAATAGATCAGACGTGTCATAGGGGTATCCAAAATGTAATTCTTATAGTTATCTTCCTAAAATACATCAATGCCAATTAGTACTTATGCTGATATTGAGGCAAATCGAAAGAAAATTAATTGAATATACAAAGATAGCTGGCTTGATTATTTTCCAAACCCTGAGGATGATTTTTACCGAATTTATGAGAACTAATCAGTTAATAATGAATCCATTTGTAAAGTCCCAAAAGAAATTTACATTAGATTTGCCAGTTGCAATGTTCGTTTAGCTAAAAGAACCACTGGTCGATCAATCATTTTCCCATCGAGTTGAACAGCAGCTCCTTGAGAAGCGCGATCTGCCTCAACGACTCGCTTGGCATACTCAATTTCTTTTTCAGTAGGAGTGAAGCAAGTTATCACAACATCTACTTGTTTTGGATGAATACATAACTTAGCCCCGAATCCTAATCTTTTAGCACGTTGCGTATCTTTGGCAAGAAATTCTGAATTATGGATGTCTGTGGTTACTCCATCTATAGGAGGGGCAATTTGCGCAAGGCGAGACGCTAAGTTAATCGCAAACTTGATTGGCAGAAGTTCTGTTTCATTTTCATCACAGCGAAGTCCAAGATCTGCCTGTGTATCAATATTACCTAGTGCAAGTCTAAGAGCGAGAGGGTGGGTAGCGATTTCTTTGACAGAATCGATACCACGCGCAGACTCGATGATGGGAATGATGGCTTGAAGTAAGGCAACTTGTTGTGTAAATCGCACCAACTGTTCAAGTGATTCAGCTTTAGGTACGACGATATTTAATGGCCCTTCCAGTAAATTTAAAAATGCAATATCGTCCTTCGTAAAGTCAGTATCGAGAGGATTAATACGAATTAAAACTCTTTGGCGATTTTCAATTGAGCAGGTTTGCCAAAAATCTCGAATATGTTCACGAGCTTGCTTTTTTTGCTCTGGTGGGACAGCATCTTCTAAATCAATAATGATGGCTTTTGAAGAGCTAGCTAAAGCTTTATTGAAAAATTCTGGGCGATGTCCAGGTGAAAATAAAAACGTTTGGGCTAATGCTAAGTGACTAGATAGTTTATTCATGGATTAGATTGCCTTTGTATCTTTCAACTCTTGAATGCTCTTGGAGTCTAAGCCAAGTTCCGTCAAGATTTTTTCAGAATGTTCACCTACCGCAGGAACTGCATCCATGCGATAGGAGTATTGATTATTGACTCCCGGAGGAAGTAGAGCTGGAACTTGACCTACTGGCGAATCAATCTGAGCCCAACGATTTCTGGAAGCCAGTTGGGGGTGTTGCCAAAGACCTTGCATATCATTCATCCTGGCATTTGCTATCTGGGCAGCTTCAAGCAATTGGGTCACTTGATCAATATTTAGTTTAGAAAAACAATCCACAATAATTTTTTCTAATTCAGAACGGTTTTCATGTCGTTTAAAGTTCAGAGAGAACTTTTCTTCATGAGCGAGGGTCGGCAACTTTAGTACTTTTTCACAAAAGACGAGCCATTCCCGTTCATTTTGAAGCCCAAGCATGATGGTATTCCCATCGCCCACGGGGAAGGGGCCATAAGGATAAATTGTCGCATGAGAAGCCCCGGATCGTTGTGGTGGAGATGCACCATCAAAGGCATAGTACATGGGAAAACCCATCCATTCACCAAGGGACTCAAGCATCGATATATCAATATGCGATCCTATCCCAGTTTTATCCCTCAATAATAGTGCGGACAAAATATTTGTATAGGCATACATCCCCGCAGAAATATCTGCGATTGAATTACCTGCTTTTGATGGACTATCTTTGGTTCCAGTGACTGATAAAAAACCAGCTTCACTCTGGATTAGTAAATCGTAAGCTTTTTTATCACGATAAGGACCATCGTTGCCATAACCAGAAATGTCACAGACAATCAGCCTAGGGTTGAGAGCTTTTAATTTTTCCGCAGATAAGCCCATTCGTTCAGTAGCTCCTGGAGCGAGATTTTGTACTAAAACATCGGCAGTTTTTAAGAGTTGCAAAAGGATCGCAAATGCCTTTTCATTTTTCAGGTCAAGGCAAAGACTTTCTTTCGATCGATTGGTCCATGTGAAGTGGGACGACATACCTTTGACTCGTTGGTCATAATCTCTTGCAAAATCTCCCGTTACAGGGCGTTCAATTTTGATGACCCGCGCCCCTAAATCTGCAAGTTGGCGTGTACAAAAAGGAGCAGCAATCGCATGCTCAAGAGAAATAACGGTAATGCCGTCTAAAGGACGAATCATTGCTTAAAACGATCTGGGTAAGTCAAGTAAGTGTTCTGCAACATATGAAAGAATTAAGTTCGTTGAAATAGGCGCTACTTGATACAGGCGTGTTTCTCTAAACTTACGTTCCACATCATATTCGCAAGCAAAGCCAAAACCACCATGGGTTTGTATGCACATATTAGCGGCTTCCCAAGATGCTTTTGCGGCTAAATACTTGGTCATATTGGCTTCTGCACCACAGGGCAGATGTTGATCAAAAAGCTCACAAGCCCGAAAGCGCATTAAGTTTGCAGCCTCTGTTTCTATATAGGCTTCAGCAATTGGAAATTGAACACCTTGGTTTTTACCAATAGGGCGATCGAAGACAATACGCTCATTAGCATAATGACGTGCCTTATTGATAAACCAATAGGAATCTCCTAAACACTCTGCGCCAATTAATACTCGTTCAGCATTTAGACCATCGAGAATATATTTAAAACCCTGACCCTCTACACCGATTAGATTTTCTGCAGGGATTTCAAGATTATCAAAAAATACTTCATTGGTTTCATGGTTCACCATATTCAAAATTGGTGAAACAGTCATTCCATTACCAATCGCGTCTTTGAGATTAACAATGAAAATAGACATCCCTTCAGACTTCTTCTTCACTTCAGCTAGAGGTGTTGTTCTTGCTAGAAGAATCATCAAATCGGAGTGTTGAATTCTTGAAATCCAAACCTTCTGACCATTGATGACATATTTGTCACCCTTTTTGACAGCAGTTGTTTTTAGCTTAGTGGTATCAGTTCCAGTGGTCGGCTCTGTAACGGCCATGGATTGCAAACGTAATTCACCAGTTGCGATTTTAGGAAGATAAAATTGCTTTTGCGCATCTGATCCATGTCTGAGTAAAGTACCCATGTTGTACATTTGACCGTGACAGGCACCGGAGTTGCCTCCACCGAAATTAATTTCCTCCATAATTACGGAAGCTTCTGCAAGCCCTAGCCCTGAGCCACCATATTCAGCAGGAATTAATGCAGCCAGCCAGCCAGCTTCAGTGAGAGCATTCACAAATGCCTCAGGATAGCCCCTCGCCTCATCTACTTTTTGCCAATAGTGAGAATCGAAATTAGAACTTAGATCTCTGAGGGCTTCACGAATTTCTTGATATTGATCTGGAGTAGGTATTGAGTGCATATGGATATGTAGGATTGATGAGAAAGATTGAGAAGTGAGATAGAAAATTAATCTGCCAAGGTTGCACTAGCTTTCATGCTGGCATAACCCTCATAGTTTTTAGTCCAAAGTGAAATTTTTCCATCATCTTGGACTTTGCCATTAACTTCAAAATGATGAATATCAAAGAGTGGTCGAATGGCTTTAAATTCATAATGCTTTAATCTACGATTAGGTAGTTTTTCATGAAGTAATTCAACAAGCAGGGTGGCAATCATTGGGCCATGAACAATTAGGCCTGGGTAAATTTCTACTTCGTTGACATACTTGCGATCGTAATGGATGCGATGACCATTAAAAGTTAGTGCTGAGTATCGAAATAGAAGAACTTCATTTGGAATAATTTCTTTTTTCCAATCAGGAGTCTCTTCAATCACAACTGGCGCGGCTAACTGATCCGTCTCTTTCGGAACTGGGCGGTACACAATGTCATGTTCTTCTGAGATTGCCAAACCTTCCAAGTTAGAAATTTCATGCTTGACCGTTACAAAAATTAAATCACCTGAAGATCGACCAGCTTTGTGGGTTACAGAGGTAATGGTGGAGTGTCTTGTGATTGGGTCACCAATTTTTAAAGTATGATGCCATGTCAAACGACTCCCTGCCCACATGCGCCTAGGAAGTGGTACTGGAGGTAAGAACCCCCCACGTTTTGGATGACCATCGGGACCTACTTCAGATAATGGGGCATTTGGTAAAAAATACAACCAATGCCATAGCTCTGGCAGTACATCGCCCATTTGATAACTCGTACTTTGATTAAAAGTCGATGCAAGGGCCTGTACTGGAAATAAAGTCACTACATCCTGAGTTGTTTCGGTTTTTCCAATCCATGTTTTGAGGTGTGCAATTTCCTCGGCAGAAATTTCTTGGGTTGCTGGTAAGTTAGGCATCATGTATTAATAAGAAAAGTAAGAAGTGAATTACTCACCTTTAAAGTTAGGTTGTCTTTTTTCGGCGAAAGCTTTTCGTCCTTCAGCATAATCTTTGCTGACAAAGCAAGCATTGATTTGTGCATTGATACTATCAATATTAGAAGAGTCATCACGAATAATATTTCGCATAGCTCTTTTTGCGGCTTGAATGGTGAGAGGTGCATTAGTAGCGATTTGCTCTGCGAGTTGTTGACAATATGCGAAGACATCATCTTGAACTGTATTAATGATGCCCATTTTTTCAGCTTGAGCTGCAGTATAGACATTGGCAGAGAAAAATGCTTCAGAAGTGAAGATCGGGCCTAAATTCGCTAAAAATTGCTGCATATTGCGATAACCATAGCCAAGACCTAATCTTGCGGCGGGCATCCTGAATTTTGAAATAGGGCTTGCATAGCGCATATCGCAGGATAGAGCTAAACCAAGACCGCCACCATAGCAAATACCACTAATTGCGGCAATGACCGGAACGCGGCAGTCAGAAATCGCTAATTGAGCCTCTTCCACTGCAATATTGTAATTATCTGAAGCGTCCTTAGAGCCTCTTTGAGTATCAAATTCAGAGATGTTTGCACCAGACACAAAGGCTTTTTCACCGTTTCCTCGCATGATACAGACGCGGATTTGATGGTCGGCATTGATGTCATCAATCGCTTTTTTAATATCAATCCACATAGAAAGACTCACCGCATTATATTTTTCAGGATCACTAACTTCGATATACGCAATATGTTGGTTTTTGGAGTAATTAATGACGCCCATGTGTTTTGTCCTTTATGTTAATTATTTATTCTGCATTGATTATTTTAAAGCTTACAAGAAAACTGGGTAATTTTGATTCGACGAAAGATTTCTTGAAGGATATTACTCTTTAGAAATAAGCCGTTAGTGAATCAATTACCCTATAAGAAATGATATGATAGTACATCCTAAATTAAATAAAAATTGGAGACGTCAATGGACGCTAAGGAACAATCTTTGGCTCATCCTTGGAAGGATGAGATATTTCAAATTTTCAAGTCAGGTGGCATCCGTCAAGTTGCGTATGTCCCTGATGCCGGACATGCTCAAGTCATTCAACAGGTGCATGCTGACAAAGAGATGGTGGGTATTCCAGTCACCACAGAGGAAGAGGGTGTTGCCTGTGTATGTGGCGCTTGGCTAGGTGGGCAAAAATCAGTTTTATTAATGCAAAGTAGTGGTGTAGGTAATTGCGTGAATATGTTTTCCCTGATTAAAAACTGTCAATTCCCATTTTTAACCATAGTCACTATGCGAGGTGAATGGGCTGAATTTAATCAATGGCAGACCCCCATGGGACGTGCAACACAAGCATCTTTTGAAATGATGGGCATTAATGTCCTAAGAGCAGATCGACCTGAAATGGTGGCAGATGTTGTAAGTGCAGGGCTCGATGCGGCTTTTCAAGGTGGTGATGCTGTGGCTATTTTGTTGTCACAAAGTTTAATCGGACGTAAGAAATGGGATATCAAATGAATATAACCAGAACCCAACAAGGCAGTATTGATCGCCGTGCTTTTGTCAAAGAATTGATTGCCGCTTGCCCAGATGCATTGATTGTAAGTGGCTTAGGCTCACCTTCCTATGATGTTTATGCAGCAGGCGATCGAGCAGAAAACTTTTATCTGTGGGGTGCCATGGGTGGTGCTGCTGCGATGGCCCTGGGTCTAGCAATTGCTCAGCCAAATAAACCTGTTTTAGTTATTACCGGTGATGGTGAACAATTAATGGGACTGGGAAGTTTGGCCAGTATTGGTGCACAAAAACCTAAAAATCTCACTTTAGTTATTTTAGATAATGGTCATTATGCAGAAACAGGTATGCAAATGAGCCATACCTCTTTAGGAACTGATCTGGTGGGAGTTGCAAAAGCTTGCAATTTAGATTGGGCGCAAACAGTTACTGATATTAATGAGGTAAGTCAAATTGCTCAGTTCGTGAATGCTAAAAACGGAGTGGGACTTGCTAATGTGCTGATACAAGCGCATGAATACCCTAAAGCACTACCAGCAAGGGATGGGGTATATATAAAAAATCGCTTTAGAGCCACTTTAGGCTTGGAAACATTTTAAAATTGAATTGATTTAGACAAGGATTGGTAATGAAGGCACTTGGACGTTTCCGAATTTTAGACTTAACTCGCGCAAGAGCGGGTCCAACGTCAACGAAACAATTTGCGGATTTTGGTGCTGATGTGATTAAAGTTGAGCAACCAGCATCTGGTGGAGAGCGTAATCAGTTAAGTGGTGATAGACATAGTTTTGACATGCAAAACCTTCACCGGAATTCTAGATCAATTACCTTAGATTTAAAAACACCCCAAGCTAAAGAAATATTTTATCGCCTTGTAAAGACAGCCGATATTGTGGTTGAGAACTTTCGACCAGATGTGAAGTTTCGGCTAGGGATTGATTATGAAACTTTAAAAGCGATTAACCCAAGAATTATTCTGACTTCTATATCTGGCTTTGGCCAAGATGGCCCTTATGTAAAAAGACCCATGTTTGACCAAATTTCTCAAGGGATGAGTGGCATTATGTCCGTGACGGGTAAACCTGGCGGCGGGCCAATACGTGCTGGAGTGGCAATTACAGATATTACTGCTGGGTATATCGCGGCGTGTGGCATGCTCACTGCTTTACTAGAGCGAGAAACTTCAGGAGAGGGTCAGTGGGTACAAAGCTCATTAATTCAAGCCGGTGTTGCAATGATGGATTTTCAGGCGGCGAAGTATTTACAAAAAGGTGAGATTCCTGTTCAAGTAGGTAATGATCACCCCACTAGTATGCCAACTTCTTGCTATGAATGTTCAGATGGATATATCAATGTAGCAGCGACAGGTCAAGTCATGTGGCTCGCTTTGTGTGATGCTATTGGTAAACCAGAAATGAAAGAGGACCCTCGTTTTACTACAGAGCCATTACGAGTTCAGCATCGCGACGAGTTAAATTCGATTTTTATTGAGATTTTTAAAACCAAAGAGAAAGGTTATTGGGTACCGTTGTTAAATACGGCGGGTGTTCCTACGGGCCCTATTTATGATATGTCTGAGGTTTTCAGTGATCCGCAGGTGATTTCACAAAACATGGTTGCAAAGGTTGATCATCCCAAATTAGGCAGCCTTCAATTAGTCAATCAGGCATTGAAGTTATCTCGTACTCCTGCACAAATTACGAGTGCAACTCCGGAGTTAGGGGAGCACACCTTGCAAATCTTAAAAGACCTAGATTATTCTCCAGAAGAAATTCAGCAGTTTATTGATCAAAAAATAGTTTAAAAGAAGTGGTCAACAGTGATGACTTTTGACCACTAGCCATTAATTACTATCTAAAGTTAGTTTTTGCTCTTTAACCACTTTTTGGTAGGTTTCTAATTCTGCTTTGATTTGTGCTGAAAACTCTTCGGGAGAGTTTGCTATCACAATTGAGCCAGTATCTTCAATACGTTTTTTTACGGATGGAATCTCGACAGCTTGTTTTACTGCTAGATTGATTTTGGCAATGATGTCTTTAGGAAGACCTTTTGGACCAACAATTCCGTAATAAGCCATTCTATTGACAGGCTCAGCACCAACTTCTTTAAACGTTGGGGTATTGGGAAGAGCACTGATACGATTCGGGGCAGCAACCACAATCGGTACTAAACGATTATCTAAAATAAATGGTAAAGCTGATGGCATGTTATCGAAAATGACAGGAACTTGACCTGCAACTACGTCGTTCAGAGCAGGGCCGGCACCTTTGTAGGGTATGTGAGTAATAAAAACATTAGCAATATTTTTAAATAATTCCATTTGCAGGTGTCCAATACCACCTGTCCCAGATGATGCATAGGAATATTTTGTTGGATTTTTTTTCAATTCAGCAACAAAGCCCTTGTAGTCTCTTGCCGGAAACGAGGGGTGAACAGCAATGATGTTTGGAGTTGCTGCAATATTAGTGATTGAAGCAAAATCACTTAAAGGGTTATAAGGCGTTTTTGGATTAATCGCAGGATTTGCAGCAGTTGTTGAAACAGTTGCAACACCCAAGATATAACCATCAGGAGTTGCTTTAGCGACTTCATTGGCGCCAACAACACCGCCACCACCAGGTCGATTCACCACAATGACGGTTTGACCTAAACTTTTTGATAATGGTTCAGAAATCACGCGAGCGATAATATCCGTTGTGCCACCTGGCGCAAACGGCACTAAAAGCTGAATTGGTTTCGTGGGGTATTCATTCGCAAAGCTATGAATACTGATAAGAGAGGATACGAGTACTGCTAAGACTGGTAATTTCATTTGAAGTTCCCTTATAAAAAATTAATTACTTAAATTAATCGATGATTTTTGAATGACACCACTCCATTTGGCAGATTCTTGCCTTAAGAATTGTCTAAATTCTTTTGGGGTGGAACCTACCACTTCAAAGCCTTGAGATTCTATCGAATTTTTGGTACCTGAATCAGTAATAATTTGATAAATTGCTTTTTGAATATCTTCTAAGATGTTATCAGGTGTTCCATTGGGAGCTACTAGGCCTGTCCAGCCCTCAATCAAAACATCTGGTTGACCTAACTCGTTCATGGTTGGCACATTTGGAAATTGCCCCACCCTTTTTTTACTTGCAAGCGCCATTAAGTGGAGTTTGCTAGCCTTAATTTGATTAATGGCAGAAGGTAGCGGAACGAACATGAGGTCAGTTTGGCCTCCCATCACATCCACGAGCGCAGCAGAATCCCCTTTATTGGGAATATGGTTCATTTTTATACCAGCCTTAAGGGAAAATAATTCTGCTGCCAAATGCTGTAAATTGCCAACACCTGCAGAACTATAGTTAATTTCACCAGGGCGTTTTTTTGCATAAGCAATTAACTCATCGACAGTTTGATAGGGTCTTTGGGGGTTACTTACAAGAGAAAAAATAATCGAAGAAACTTGCGTAATGGGGGCGAGATCCTCGAGTGGCTTAAAGGGCATATTTTTATATACAAAAGGGTTGATGACCATGACACTTGGGACAACAAGACCCAAAGTGTAACCATCTGGGGTAGCTTTGGCGACGATGTCTATTCCCAAATTACCATTCGCCCCAGGCTTGTTTTCAACAATTACGGAAGTTTTCCAGATATCCGACAATTTACTCGCCAGAGTTCTAGCAACAACGTCGGGTGACGCACCAGGTGCTTGGGCTACGATGATTTTGACAGGACGGTTCGGATAAGATTGAGCAAAACTTAACGGGTTTATAGTGAAGCTAGATAAAAACAAAAATGCTAAGAGAACGCGATGAAAAATTTGCATGATATTTTTTATCTCCACAAGTTTTTAGTCAATGCTTAAGTTTTAAACACAACATCTTTATTCACGAGTCGAAGCGGCTGACCTTTTAGAAAGCGATCAACCTGATCAAAAGCTTCGCCAAAATATAATTCGAAGGTATCGTGATCAGCCCAGCCTAAATGCGGTAAACAAATTACGTTATCCATTTTTAATAGAGGGTGATCGCCGTTCAGTATGGGTTCATTTTCATAGACGTCAACAGCTGCATATCCTGGGCGGCCACTTTCTAGCGCTTTTTCTAGCGCGCCACTCTCAATGAGTTCGGCCCTTGCCGTGTTTACTAAAAGGGCGGTAGGCTTCATCATCATCAAGTCTGCCAACTTCACCATACCGAAAGTATCTTTGTTATAGCGAAGATGAATACTGATCACATCAGAGCGCGAGAAGAAGTCTTCTCTGGACTGAGCGACCTCAAAGCCAAGACTCTTTGCTCGATGAAAAGAGCCTTCTCGACCCCAAACTAAAATATGCATACCTAGTCCCTGGGAGGCTTTGGCAACTACTTCACCAATTTCACCTAGTCCATAAATCCCCAAAGTAGAACCATTTAAACGATGGGATAGAGTAATCGGAAATAAACCGGCCTTCATGCGCGCAGCCTCTAAAACGATATTTCTGCGGGCAGCAAGCATTAAAGCAAGAGCACATTCTGCCGGCGCAAGGTGTGATGCTGCTTCACCATGAGTGACTGCGACCCCATATTTAGTGCATGCCGCATAGTCAATAAACTTGCTATTTCTGCCGACTAAAGCAATTAACTTAAGTTTCGGCAAGGACTTTAGAAGTTCTTCATCGATCGTAATTCTTTCGCGCACCACGACAATAATATCGGCGTTGATAAAACGCTTGATGAGTTGTGCCTTATCTTTCGTTGGCTCAACATAAATCGTTGTTTCATTCCCTTTAAGAGTGGAAAAACACTTCAGGTCTTTGACACAATTTTGATAGTCATCGGCAATCGCTATATGCACTAATCGTCTCCACTAAAAGCTATTAGGGCAAAGTAAATGCCTCTTTATTGATAAATTGAGTTTAAACCAAATCATTTTGACTTTGACAAAATCAATCAAAAAATACCCCCTTACCCTTGAAATTGAGAAATTTACCCTTAAGTGAAAGATACATTTAATTATTTGTAATCTCATTTGATATTTAGAGGATAAAAATGACGACCGTAGAGAAGCAAACCCTTGATTTTCAAGCAGAAATAAAGCAGTTGATGCATTTAATGATTCATTCTTTGTACTCCAACAAAGAAATTTTTCTTCGTGAACTCATTTCGAATGCTTCAGACGCAGCGGATAAACTCAGGTTTGAGGCAATCCATCAGGATAATTTGTATGAAGGTGACTCGGACCTACGTATTCAGGTCAGTTTTGATAAAGAAGCAAGAACCATCAGTATTTCTGATAACGGTATTGGGATGAGTCGTGAAGAGGTGATAGCCAATTTAGGGACGATTGCAAGATCAGGAACAAAAGAGTTTTTCTCAAAGTTATCAGGTGACCAACAAAAGGATGCTTCACTCATTGGTCAATTTGGTGTTGGCTTTTATTCTGGGTTTATTGTCGCTGACCGCATGACTGTAGAAACCCGTAGAGCAGGCTTAGGTCAGGATGCAGGAGTACGTTGGGAATCCTCTGGTGCGGGAGATTTTACGATTGAGTCTTTCAATAAATCATCTCGTGGCACAACTATTATTCTGCATTTGAAAGATGGCGAAGACGAGTTTCTTTCCCCATGGAAATTAAAATCAGTGATTCAAAAGTATTCGGATCACATTTCAATACCGATTCAAATGCCCAAAGAAGAATGGGATGAAGAGAAAAGTGAGATGGTTACTCAATCAGAATATGAAAATGTCAACGAGGCGAGTGCCCTATGGACTAGAAATAAATCTGATATTGCTGAGGAGCAATATCACGAGTTTTATAAGAGCATTTCTAGAGACTTTGAAGTTCCTTTGGCGTATTCACACAATAGGGTAGAGGGTAGAAGCGAGTTCACGCAATTACTGTTTTTGCCCAAAAAAGCGTCGTTTGATTTATGGGATCGAACTAAACGAAGTGGCATCAAACTTTATGTGAAACGTGTATTCATCATGGAAGATTCTGAGCAACTGATCCCCACTTATTTACGTTTTGTATCTGGAGTGATTGACTCTGCAGATTTGCCTCTGAATGTCTCTCGTGAAATATTGCAAGAATCTCGTGATGTTAAGTTCATTCGTGAAAGCTCGACGAAGCGAGTCATTTCTATGCTGGAAGAGCTCGCCAATCATGAAGATGAAGCAAAGCGGACTGAATATCAACTCTTCTGGAATGAGTTTGGCCAAGTTCTTAAAGAAGGTATTGGAGAAGATTCCGTCAACTTAGAAAAAATATCTAAGTTACTCAGGTTTGCAAGTACTCATAATGACTCAGAGGTACAAAATGTTTCATTAGCAGATTACTTGTCACGAATGAAGGATGGTCAAGATAAGATCTATTATGTTACTGCTGAAACCTACTTGGCCGCTAAAAATAGCCCTCATTTAGAAATTTTCAAGAAAAAAGGCATTGAAGTCCTATTGCTAACCGATCGAGTAGATGAGTGGATGCTTTCTTTCCTGACTCAGTTTAATGAAAAACTACTCGTTTCTGTCGCAAAAGGGGGGCTTGATTTAGGTTCTTTAGAGGATGAAAAAGAAAAAGAAGAACAAAAGGAAGTTGAAAAACAGTTCGCTGATTTGTTAGAGAAAATGAAGGCAGCATTAATTGATAAAGCAAAAGATGTACGTGTGACATTCCGGTTGACGGATTCACCGGCTTGTCTTGTTGCTGATGAAAATGAATTATCAGGCAATTTAATGCGTATGTTAAAGGCGGCGGGTCAGGCAGCACCTGAAACAAAGCCAATTTTAGAAATTAATCCCAATCATCTTTTAATCAAAAAAATCGAAAGTGATATGCAGCATTTTGATGATTGGACACATTTGATCTTTGATCAAGCACTTTTGGCTGAAGGTGGGCATATTGCTGATCCAGCTTCATTTGTAAGGCGTATGAATCAAATGTTATTGAAATAAAAAATACTTTTTATCGAAGAAATGTTTTAATCAAGGGGTGATCTTTCACCCCTTTTTTACATGAAAAAATTAGTTATATTTTTTTGAAAGATGGTTATTTTCATTTTGTCTTCACCGGAGACTCAGGCTCAATCAGAAAAGAAAAATCACCTATTGGAGGAGAGACTAGTCGTCAAAATGACACTGAAAATGTGGGAAGCTTTTTTGAAGCTATGGAGAGTTGCTTTAATAACTACAAATTAAATGATCACTTTTCGGCGTATCAACCGACATTAAAAATCATGAGTCAGATGACCCCGCTTGAAAGAAACCAAGTCATGGGTAAATTTCAGTATGTTTTGCGAACTCATACTTTTAACGACCAAAGTTTGTTTTCAGCGGTATGTGAACGCTTATTCAGTCATAACTGGCAAACCTACTATTGAAATCAATCCTTTAAAAGTGGATAGAGTTCCGTACAATTTTTAAAGTTATATCACAACCATTAATGTTTTGTAGTTATTGAATTTCTGATGTATTGTATATAAAAATCTATATATAAATGAGACAAAAAGAAATGAATCATCACGAATATAAAAAGCCATTACCAATTATTACTGATCGAAGTAAGCCTTTTTGGGATGCCGCAAAAGACAAAATACTGCAATTACCGCAATGTAAAAATTGCCAACATATTCGAGCTCAATTTGAGGATTTTTGTCCAAAGTGTGGTTCTGAATTATTTGAGTGGAAAATCCTAAGTGGTCATGGGACTATCTGGTCGCATTGTGTTTTTTATCAAAAATATTTTCCAGAATTTGAGCAAGATTTACCTTATGGGGTAGTCTTGGTGGAGTTAGATGAAGGCCCAAAATTAATTAGTAATATAGTTCATCAGGAGCAAACTCAATTAAAGGTTGGCCTTCGAGTAAATGCTTACTTTGAAGACGTCACTGATGAAATTACATTAATTAAATTTACGCTTAGTAAGAATGAGTAATACACTATTTAATGTACCGCTTCATGAGCGCTTAATTAGTCATTTTTTAGCAAAGCAATCTGCCTTCATTGGTAATAAAACTTTTCTAGAGTTTGAAAATAGTACATGGACATTTTCAGAGGTCTATGAAGAGGCTTTAGCAGTAGCAAAAGGATTATTAAAACTTCATGTAAAGCCACAAAAGGGTGTGTTGGTAATGTTACCCAATTGTCCAGAGATGGTTTTTTCTTGGTTTGGGTGTGCTTTAATCAGAGCAATCAATATTCCAATTAATCCGCATTTAATGGGCGACATACTTGCACGACCATTTGTTGACTCTCAAGCAGAAATCATTATTATTCACGCAGATTTTCTCAGGGTATTAAAAACACTTCCACAGAATGTGATTTCAGAAATAAAAAAAATAGTAGTTGTGGGACGAGGTCAAAATCAAACCATTGAGTTCTCAGCTCAAATGATTCCATTTCAAGAATGGGTAGAAGATGCAAAATCAGAGTCGGAATTTACCTTTGAAGGAAATTACCAAGATATTCAAACTATTTTTTACACATCTGGAACGACAGGTCCCGCAAAAGGTGTACAGACAACCAATGCACATCAGTTTTCTGCTGCAATTGGTTTAATCAGGGTAGTGGGCTTAAAGCAAGACGATGTCCTATTTACACCATTTCCATTATTTCATGGATTTGCAGCAAGACTAGGCGTTCTGCCATGCTTGTTGGTGGGAGCTACAGTTAGTGTTGCCCCAAAATTCTCCGCTCAAAATTATTGGCAGCAAGTGGTTAAAGCAAAAGCGACTGTTGGGCATTCATTATTTAGTACACCGAGAGCACTTTTAGAACAAGCGCCGAATGAATTTGAAAAACAACATCAATTAAGAGTCATGTTTAATTCCCATTACTCCAAGGAGTTTGAAGAGCGTTTTAAAGTGCCATTGGTAGAGGGTTTCTCAATGACGGAAACTGGCTTTGTCCTTTATACCAATTGGGAGCAAAGAAAAATAGGTTCGTGCGGAAAAGTTCATGATGATTGGGAAGCGGGGCTGGTTAATGAGTATGACCAACTAGTCCCTATTGGCGAAGTAGGTGAACTGGTTGTTAGGCCAAAGCTGCCGTTCATTATGATGCAAGGATATTTAAATCAACCAGACAGTACTGTTAAAGCATTTAAAAATCTTTGGTTCCATACTGGCGATATGATGAGGCGAGATGAAGAAGGTTATTACTACTTCGTAGATAGAGCAAAAGAGCGTATTCGAAGAAAGGGTGAGAATATTTCATCATTTGACATTGAACAAATCATTAACTCACACACCGCAGTGAGTGAGTGTGTTGTACTACCATTGCCAAATGGAAAAGAAGATGACATTCGACTGATTATTGTAAGAAGTGATGAGCGCTTATCTGAACAAGAACTAGCTAATTGGATTCAACAAAAACTACCTAAATTAATGTGGCCAAGTTATATCGAGTTTGTCGAACGATTGCCTTATACGCCAACATTTAAGGTCGAGAAATTAAAATTAATGAGAGACGGCTTGACACAAAATGCCTGGAAAATGTAATGGGTTATGAATTCAAACAATGTAGTGATGAGGTTAATGAAATTGGCGAGGGACCATTGTGGCATGCTGATATGGATTCAATATATTGGATTGATGTAGGCTTAAAACCATTGAAGTTGTACCAATTTAGTATACCTACCCAAAACACACACATATTTCAGTTGCCTGCTCGAGCTTCAAGTATCCGATTAAAAAAAGATGGTAATTTAATTCTAGGTTTTCAAAAGGGTTTAGCAATATTTAATGTTAAAACCCATGAGATTAATCACCTTCAAGTACAAGGAATTGATTTTCAGCAAGAGCGATTAAATGATAGTGCGGCTGACTCAATGGGGCGTTTGTGGATTGGAAGCTTCGACCGCCAACTACAAAATAATATAGGTAAGTTATATAAGATTGATGCAAACTTACAAGCCCAGTCTATGGATCATTCTATGATGATGTCCAATGGAATTGCTTGGAGTCCAGATAATCAAACTTTATATTTTTGTGATTCTCGGCCAGGAAAAATCTATGCTTACGACTTTGATATTCAAAATGGAACCATAACCAATAAACGTATTTTTATGGACTTTGTAGGAAGGAAAGGTCGACCAGATGGGTGTGCCATGGATCAAGATGGTTTTTTATGGGTTGCTGAAATTGATGCTGGCCACATATTAAAAATACGCAAAGACGCTTATATTGAAGAAGTGATAAATCTTCCCGTGAAAAAGCCTACTAGCTTAACATTTGGTGGAAAGGATTTAGATACATTATTCATTACATCGATGACCTTTGGACTTTCTGATGAAGAAATAAAAAATCATCCTTTATCAGGTAAATTATTTTGTTGTAAAGTAAAGTCAAAAGGTATGCCAGAAAATACAATTCAACTCATATAGATGGAGACTGCAGTGAAGAAAATGATCAGTATGTTGCCAAAGTTGTACATTGCTTGTGTAGCGTTATTAAGTTTTTATGCAAACTCACAGGACTCTTTCCCAAACAAGCCTATCCGCATTGTTGTTCCATTCGCACCAGGTGCTTCTGATGTGCAGATTCGGGCTTTAGCCCCTCTTTTATCTGCCAAATTAGGGCAGTCAATTATTATTGAAAACATGCCTGGTGGTGGCGGCGTCATTGCTGCAAATGCTGTCAAACTAGCGAAGCCGGATGGTTACACATTATTTTTTACTGGGATGGCTACAGTAACTATGGTGCCATCACTTAGAAAAGATATAAGCTACTCATTAAAAGATTTTGCGCCTTTAGGAAATATTAGTTCAATTACGGGAGTAATGATTGTTCATCCAAGTAACAACTATAAAAATCTTAAAGAACTGATTCAGTATGCTCGTGAAAATCCAGGTAAATTAAATTATGGAACTCCAGGTATTGGAACTGCTGGGCATACATTTGGTGTAGGTCCTCAGGTATACGGAGATTTCTTACTCACGCACATCCCCTATAAAGGTGGGTCTGAGGTTGTGGCTGCAGTGATTGGTGGAAATGTTGATGTTGGTTTTGTTTTACCTAATATTGCAATGTCGCATTTGCCAGGCGGGTCAATTAAAGCATTTGCTATAACGGCATCTAAACGTTCTGAGTTTTTACCTGATGTACCCACTTATCGAGAATTGGGCATCAATTATGTTGATGGAGAAAGTTACGGCATATTAGGTCCCAAAGATTTGCCACCTCAAGTTATTCAAAAAATATCAGCTGCGATTGCGGAAGCCTCGGCAGACTCTAACTTTAAGGAGTTAATGCGTAAAAGTGCTATATCCGTTGAATACTTAAATCCTGAGCAATATAAATCGCTACTTTTAGAAAGAGAAGTTGCATGGAATCAGCATTTAAACAACCCCAAATTTTTAGATTTAATTAAGAAATAAAAATGAGAACAAAACCAAATGTCGCCATCGTAGGAGTTGGCAATACCGCTTATGGTAATTTTCCTGAGGAAGATTCAAACTCTCTAGCGGTAAAGGCATTTAAAAATGCATTATTGGATGCAAATATTCAGGCGAAGGATATTGATGGGATTGTGACTCACAGAGTGGGTAACTACCAAAAGATATGTGAAATGACGGGTATTAATCCAGAATTTATTTCGATACAGCCACCTAACGGAAGATTATGTGGCGTATCCATCCAGATCGCTGCATTAGCATTAATGACCGGTCAGGCCAAAACAATCGCCTTATTTTATGGCAATGATGGTAAATCTGGAGGATCAAAATATGGCGGTAAAAATGATCGTTATGATACTGCTGCTGAACAGCTATGGTTTCCTTACGGAATGACTTCGCCGGGCGCCGTGAATGCGCTCATGTATCAAAGACATTGTGAGTTGTATGGAACAAAGTCTGAGGATTTAGCCGAAATTGCTGTGGCAATAAGGTCACATGCGCAATTAAATCCGCAAGCTGTATTAAGAAAGCCAATGACGATAGAAGATCATCAATCATCAAAGATGATTTGTGCACCCTTACGTTTATTTGATTATTGTCAAATTAATGATGGCGGGATTGCGATGATCATGACGACAAATGATCGAGCCATTGATTATGCAAAGCAACCTGTTTATATACGTGGCTTTGGGCAAGCATCGAGTTTGGCCGATGGGATTGTTTCTGAAGACTTTAATTGGGGCCCAATGAATCGTGTAGCCCAATATATTTACTCCTACTCTGACATACCGCAATCAGAGTTAGATGGACTTATGATCTACGATAACTTCACCCCTTCAGTGATCTTTGGACTAGAGGGTTTTGGGTTTTGCAAGCAGGGTGAAGGAGGAGCCTTTGTAAGAGGAGGTCGTCTTCGATTGAATGGCTCCTTACCTTTAAATACAAGTGGTGGCCATCTTTCAGAAAGTTATATGCAAGGTTGGAATTTAAATATTGAGGCAATTAGACAAATCAGAGGAGAGTGCGATGAGCGACAAATTAAAGATGCCCAGCATATTCAATACATCGCACCTGGCCCAGTAAGTACCTCTATTATTTACAGCTCGGAGAAGCACAGATGACGCAGATGATGAACGCTGTACAAATCCATTCTTTTGGTGCTCCTGAGGTATTGATTTATGGGCAAGCAGCAATTCCTCAGGTTGGACCTCGCGATATATTATTAAAAGTTGCCGCGTGCGGGATTGATCGGAAAGATTTATCTATCAGAGAGGGCACCATCCGTAAGAAATCAATTGCCTATCGAATAGCAAGTAATGATAAGAGCAATGATATTGAATTTCCATTAATACTAGGAACAGAAATATCTGGAACTATTGTTGAGGTTGGCTCACAAATTACTCAATTTACAACTGGACAACGAGTTGCTTCGTTACCAAGAAGAGGTCATTGTGGCACATGCCTATATTGCCACACAGGTAGATCCGAATCATGTGCAAGCGCTTGGTTTATTGGCCAAGATGCCAACGGCGGATATGCACAATATGTTCTTGTTGGCGCTGATAGTATTTGCCAGGTTCCGGATGCGGTTGATTTACAAGACGCTTGTATGAGTGCAGCCTGCATTGGGACGATGATTCGTGCGATAAGAGATATCGGTAAGGTTCAGATTGGCGAAAAAGTTTTAATTACAGGTGCTTCAGGAGGTTTAGGCGTTCATGCCATTCAACTTGCAAAATTAGCGGGTGCTTTTGTCATTGTTACCACCTCAAGTAGTAAAAAAGTAAATCAATTGAAAATGTTGGGGGCAGATGAAGTGATCGTGACAGAAAAAAATCGCGATTGGAGTAGTGAGGTAACTAGAATGACTGCCGGACAAGGGGTAGATGTTGGGATTGATATTGTCGGCGTATCCAATTTCAAATCCACCTTAAAGTCCATGGCCTTGTATGGCAGGCTAGTATGCGTTGGTGAAGTGGAAGGTGGTGTTGCGGAGTTTCGTCCTGCGATTGCGCTTCTCAAGCGTTTACAAATATTAGGGTCGTATGCGCCAGGTGTGGAGCATATGGCTAAAGCCCTTGAATTACTAGCTAATAAAAAAATAAAAGCCATTGTGGACTCTTATAGCCCTCTTCAAGATGCAGCAAAGTCGCATATCAAAATGATGCAATCAACTGATAATTTTGGCAGACTCATTTTGGTGCCAGGAGATTAGATCATGGCGAATCATTTTGACGCATCATTTGAGATTGCGGAACTAAGAAATTTACCCTTAGAGCAAAGAACCTTCCCCCCCTTGTTTTTTAATAGCATTCAAAAAAATGCCGCTCAAATATTTATTACAGATGGGAGCAAACAATATACCTACGCACAATTTGGACAACAAGTACTCTCACTTGTCCATGGACTTGCCACACTTGGGATTGATAAGGGAACCCTAGTCCCTTTAATTGCGGGCAATTCAATCGAGTATGTCATTACATGGTTTGCACTTCACTTAAGAGGTGCGCAAATTGCATTTGTAAATCCGACATTAAAGGGGCGAGTGTTTGAACAAGTGTTAATGAGTTGTAAAAGTAAGTACGCCTTTATAACTATGGAAGTGCATCATCAATTACAAAAGATTGACCCATCTATTTATGATTATTTTGAGCATTTAATCCTCATTGAGCATGCAGATCAAGCACAACAGATACAAGAAAATCCAAAGCTAAAGATCATCGATGACTTGTATCAAGAGGTAAATCATCAATTTGTATTGCAGTCGCATTTTAGTGATGTGCAATCCATATTTTTTACATCAGGTTCTACAGGGCCATCCAAAGCAGTAATGATGCCTAACGGACATTTTTTTGCTAATCCATGTAGTTTCATCAGGATAACTGATTTATCTCAAAAAGATATTATGTATAACTCATTGCCTTTATTCCATGGGATTGGATCAAGACAGGGGGTGTTGCCGGCCTTCATGATAGGTTGCCAAGTTTATTTAGAAAAGAAATTTAGTGCATCTCAATTTTGGCAGTCTGTTGCTAATTCACACGCAACGATCGCATTACTAACCCCATCCATGCCGGCTATTTTGAAATCCAAAGTGGAAACCCCATATGACAGCAATCATCAATTAAGAGCTGTCTACAATGTGTTATTTGATGAAGATTTCGAAAAGCGTTTTAGGGTACAAATGTTGTCATCATTTGCAATTACGGAAATTGGTGTAGTTATCTATACGCCTTATGGACAAAGAAAACTTGGCTCTATGGGGAAGTGTCATGAGGATTGGGATTTAGCTATCGTTGATGAGCATGGCAATATTGTTCAATCTGGTCAAGAGGGGCAACTTGTTTGCCGACCAAAAAAACCATACATCATGATGACAGAATATTTGAATATGCCAGAAGCTACTGTGTCTGCCGTTCGACATTTGTGGTATCAAACCTCTGACTTTATGCGTCAGGATGAGGAGGGGTATTTCTATTTTGCAGGAAGAGATAAAGATCGTATTCGAAGACGTGGTGAAAATATTTCGCCATTTGAAATTGAAACTGAAATACGAACTCATCCTGATGTGGCTGATTGTGTTGCTGTAGGGTATCCTGCAGCTGATGGCGAAGATGAAATCAGAATTTATATTTTAGGAGCACCTAAGAAAGATTTGTCGGACATTAAAATCTTTAAAGAGTGGTTATCCACTCGACTTCCTACGTCGATGATACCTAGATATTATGAATACATTGAACAATTCCCACTCACGAATACTGAAAAAATTGACCGCAAGGCATTAAGGACTTTAGAGCTTAGTGAGCGAAGTTGGGATTCTCAGAACACTCAATAATAAATATTTAAATAACCTGCTGATCAATCAGTAATTGATATTGAGGATCATCGAAACTTAAAAACTCTTTTAAAACAAAGGCATTATCTTCACCAATTTGCGGTGCTCGAAAAGCGATATTTTGATTTGTGCGCTCAAATTTTGGAAAAAATCCTGGCACTGGAAATTGACCTAAGTCGGGATGATTTGCTTGGATAACATCTCCTCGTAATGTGAAATAAGAGTTGGAAGAAAGAGTTTCTCCGTTTTGCACAATGGAAGCTTCAATACTGAGTTCACTCAATAAAGATAATATTTCTTGCATAGTATTGGACGCAAACCAATCTCTTAGGTTATTACCTAAATGCATATCAGCAGACAAGTTAAATTGATGGATCAAAGTGGAACAGTTTTGAGGATCTAATTTAATTTGAAACCAATGATTATCGATGGATTGAAAAGCGGGGAAAGCAACCAAATTTTCTGGGATACCCCAACCGTAGGGATGATTAGTACCTTGTCGTATAGAAGCTGAGTTTGTTAAGTGAAATTGAAATGCAAGCATTTCTAATAGAGGTTCATATAGTGCTAAATCAATGTGGCTATTTTTTCTATCATCATCAAGAAGAAGCATATTAATCATAAAACTTCCATATAAACCAGAACTAGCATCAGCTAAAGAAAAGCCGGTATATAAAGGAGGTTCGTCAGGTCGCCCAGTCAGGGGAACAATGCCGCTTAAGCCTTCAGCGATTTTTCCAAAGCCGGGTTTCGTAGCGTAACTCCCATCTTGACCATAACCTGAAATACTTAAAATGATGAGCTTTGGGCTAAGAGCATGAAGAGTTGAAGTTCCTATGCCTAGCTTATCCAAAACACCAGGGCGATAATTTTCGATGAGAACATCTGCTTTTTGAATCAATTGTTTAAATACATCGATCCCTAAAGGATTTTTTAAGTTGAGGCTGATACATTTTTTATTTCGAGACGCCACTCCCCACCAAATAGGGACATCATTTATTTTGGGGCCTGATTGACGAAGACCATCACCAAGAACTGGTTGTTCAATTTTAATGACAGTAGCACCCATTTCCGCTAGTAAACTTCCAGCAAACGGACCAGCAATGATGGTGCCTAGTTCAATGACTGTAATGCCTTGAAGGGGTAAGGAGTTATTCTGAGGGTTCGTCATTACGAATGATTAATTTTGTATTTTTTTAAAATGACTAAAGATCGCTCATACATGGCTTGATCAATCATGGCTCCTTGAAACGTAGTAGCCCCAAGACCATTTGCATTGGCATCTAAAAACGTTTGGACGAGACCTTGGTGATATTGAATTTCCTCATCGGACAAACTAAATACTTGATTCGCAATTTCCACATGACTAGGATGAATGAGAGCAACACCAGTAAAGCCAATTTTTTTAGCTCGTTGAATGAGTACTTTGACGTAGTCTAGATCTTTAATATTCATGCCGATAATTCCAGCAATAGGAAAAGACGCGTTAGCAGCCTTACTATCTAATACTATTTTACTTTGTAAATAGAGTTGTTCAAGACCTTCTGGCGATGCTTCATACCCAATTGCTTTTGCTATGTCACCACCGGTCGGTCCGCTGACCCCAGTCATCAAACTTTTTACACGCGGGCTAGCATTTGCGATCTCAAAGCCCTGGTAAATTCCTAAAGCAGTTTCTGGAAGAGCGATGATATCAATCGATTGAGGCGGTAAATGCGCCTTAATTTCTAAATCCAAAAGAAGTTGGTCAAGGAGAAGCGTGTCCTTAGCAGATTCTATTTTGGGAACCATAATACCGCTAAGGGATTCACAAACTATAAAGTTGAGATCATCAAGTCCACCCTCTTGCAATGAGTTAATTCTTACAATGCAAATAATGTTGTCATCATGCAAGATTTTCATTAATTTTTTTACTTGGAGACGCGCTTGTTCAAGTTCATGCCTTGGAACTGCATCCTCTAAGTCAAGAATAACCGCCTGAGGTTTAAAGCGCATCGCCTTCAACACAAAATCCTCACGATTGGCAGGAACAAATAAAAGAGATTTAATTGGCCAATAAGTTGGTTTATTTAGATTCATAAAATTACGCTGTTTGGTTAATTTTTTTTTGAGAAATCAGTTGAAGAAAATCGAATGTATGAGCGCCTAAATCAGGTGCGTTACATAATTCAGCTTGCCGAATACCTGATACCTTAGGAATACGAACTGTTTGAAGAGTTTCTTCATGATTTAAGAGTTGTAGCTTAGCCAAATTATTACGCTCTATGACCATTGGATCCTGAAGGATATCTAGTGAGTTATAAATGGGGCCGACCACAATATCGGCTTCTTGAGCGATACGAAGAATTTCCTCCTGAGTTTTTGAAGATACCCAAGCATTGAGTTTGATGTAAAGATCTTTCATATGAGCTGCACGGGCTTTTGGAGTTGCATAATTGGGATGGTTTGCAAGCTCAGGACCCCCAATTAAATGTAAAAGACGCATAGCAACTTCTTGACTTGCTGCAGAAATAGCAATGTATTTACCATCTTTAGTCAGCGGCATATTAGAAATGCCTGCATTCATAGGAAAATTATTCCCATTGCGTAAAACAGGTTTACCCTCTAATGCGGAAATAGGCAGCTGCCACTCAATCATGCGCAGAACAGCTTCATGCATTGCCATGGAAATAGGTCTGGGAGATGTTAGGGATTTTCTTGAAAAGCCTAATTCGGCTAATGCGCCAGAAGCTGCCATTATTCCAGCAAGATATTCAGCAATTGGCGCCTCAACGCCAACTGGAGGCCCATCTTCCCAGCCGGTTAAGTGCATCATTCCAGAATTAGCAGCAGTAAATTCGGCAAGTGAAGACCCTTGCCAAAGATGCGACATATCTGCACCAGATGGAAAAATGTCAATTACTAAAGGTTTTTTCACGCTAGACGCATAGTGTTTTAACCAAGGATCCTGTTCCCATTGAGCAGGGCCTATATCTGTAATGACGACATCAACATGACTCAGAATATCGCCCACTGATAAGTTATTTGGTAAGAAAGAGGGGTCAATGGTGATGGAGAATTTATTCTTACTGATCGTGTTCCACCATTTGATTTGGTGGTCCGATGGAACCAGATATCGTAATGGGCTGCCAGAGGATGTTAACTCATTGATAAATATTTTTGCCCCAAATTTTGCCATCATTTGACCAGTATAAGAACCTGATAAGGAGCTACCAAGTTCTAAAATGATAAGATTGGACAAAGGTAGGTTATTCATGGAATATAGAATGTCAATTGAGTATCTTAGAATACATGATAACTTTTCTATAAATAAAATAACGAGTACATGTCCTTTCAGGAGACTATATGCATAGAGATAAAATTTCGTTGCCTATGAAATTTTTTTTAAGCTTTATTTTTTGCATGATGATGCCTACGTTATTGATGGCGGCAGAAACAAACTATCCACAAAAACAAGTGAACATCATCGTTCCTTATGGCCCTGGGGGAATGGGTGATCGTTTGGCGAGATTATCAAGTGAAAAACTATATTCCAACTTTAAACAGCCGATAGTTGTAGAAAATAAACCAGGAGGTAATGGCTCCATTGGTGGGCGTTATGTAGTCACTGCAAAACCAGACGGTTATACGTTGCTAGTTGGGCAAACAGGCGAATTAGTAGTCAATCGTTTGTTAATGAAAGATTTGGGATATGACCCAATGAAAGAATTGATTCCGGTTGTTTTAATGGGGAATGCGCCATTAGCTATTGTTGCGCCGATTGATTCTAAATTTAATACGCTTGCTGAATTTATACAAATGGCCAAGAAATCGCCTGGTGAAATGGCATATGGTTCATTAGGGCAAGGAACTCCGGGTCATTTAGCCGGAGCAGCATTAGAGATTGGTACCAACATTACGATGGTGCATGTTCCGTATAAAGGTATGAGTAATTTATTGCCGGACTTGTTAGGTGGGAGATTAAATTTATTCTTCTCAAGTACTTCATCAGCCATGCCGTTAATCAAGTCAGGAAAATTAAAAGTGATTGGTGTAACAACACCCAAAAGAATTAGCGTTCTACCAAACGTAGAAACTGTTTCAGAATCGGTACTGCCAGGATTTAGCTTTACAGTTTGGGGAGGGTTATTTGCTCCTAAAGGAACGCCTAAGCCAATCCTTGAGAAATTAAATATGGAAATTAACAGTATGTTGGCGATACCGGAAATTAAAAATCAGTTAGAGGCTGACAGTATCGCTGTACCTTCAAACTCAATGCAAGAGTTCAATGAATTTATTCAACAAGAAGCAAATAAATACGACCGACTCATAAAGGCAGCCAATATCAAGTTAGAGTAAGCTGAGAAATCAAATAAGGTGGATAAAACAACTTTCTAAAAAAGGCTCTTGAGAGAGTAGTACTATTTCTGGAGAGTTTAATATGGCCTTGAACGAATCATAATTTACCTTTTAAATAGTCGGCGCGTATGAAAAGAGTCAAAATTCGGAAATCAACCAATCATTTGATTAAGGTCACGATCTAAAATGAGCTTATTTCAACAAACTAGGCGTTTGAGTGTAATAGTTCTTGCGGCAATATTATGTGGTTGTGCAAGTACACCAGAGCCCTTAGTCAGTCAATCCGGGACTTTAAAGATGGGTTTATATAAAGGCTCCCCGACTTCGATTTTGCCTGGCAAAACGTTTGAGGACTCAAAGGGAGTTGGGTTTGAACTTGGGAAGTTATTTGCCCAGGATTTTCACTTTGCCTATTCGCCTATTATTTTTGAAAAAAATGCAGATGTATTAGCTGCAGCTAAACAAGGGCGAGTAGATATGATCTTTACGAATGCCACCCCCGATAGAATGGATGATTTTGCCTTTTCTAAGCCAGTTTTGAAAATAGAAAAAGGTTATTTGATTGGAACGCAAAGAGGGATTCAGAATATTGCTGATATTGACGTTGCGGGAAGAAAAATAGGTGTAAGTGAGGGAAGTAGTTCA
Organism: Burkholderiaceae bacterium; assembly: GCA_947448695.1. Taxonomy (GTDB): domain Bacteria; phylum Pseudomonadota; class Gammaproteobacteria; order Burkholderiales; family Burkholderiaceae; genus Polynucleobacter. The sequence goes on along the minus strand of CANFOL010000011.1, from coordinate 33,409 downwards.
CAGAAAGAGCTTGCTAAATTAATCAAACGCGCTCAAATCATTACAACTACTTCTACTACGAGCGCAATTGCCATGTTAAAAGCGGGTCGTATCGATGCTTTTTCCAGCAATAAGGCCATTTTGTATGAAATGTCTGATTCAGTTCCAGGATCACGAGTTTTATCAGACGTTATTGGCTATGAATCCATGTCGATCGGAGTGCCGAAGGATCGCACTGCTGTAATACCTAAAATCAATGATTGGATTGATAAGGCGATTAAGCAAGATCAATTCAACGAAATGATCAAAAATGCAGGGCTCAGAGGGATTTCATTGAGTAAGTAAAAGTTTGGTTGAGTAATGTACCAAAGTAATCGAGCATGTAATATACTTTCTTGTAAATCTAATAAAATTTGCATTAAAGGAGACTTGCATGAAACAAATAAACGTTGCTGTTATTGGGACTGGTTGGTGTGGTGGCATTCGCGCTGAAACCGCACATAGAAACCCATTAGTTAAAAACCTCTATATTGCTGAGACGAATGAGATTCGTCTTAAAGAGATGACGGACAAAGTGAAGCCTGTTGTTGCAACAACAGATTATCGTGAACTCCTCAAAATTGCTGAAATTGATGCAGTATTGATTTCAGCCACTCCAGAAACAACACATTTTCCGATTGCAAAAGATGCCTTATTAGCTGGCAAGCATGTTTTCTTAGAAAAGCCGATTGCTATAGCTTTAGAAGAAGCGGATGAATTGATTGCGCTTGCAAAACAAAAAAATCTCAAATTTACAATTGGTTATTCACAACGATTTAATCCAAAATACGCTTTTGTAAAAAAATCGATTAATGACGGTACGATTGGTCGTCCAGTTAGCATTCTAGTGAGTCGCCATATTACGCGTAGCCTTGGTAAGAAAATTAGCGGACGTGTGAAGTTGTCTCCTGCAGCCATGGAGTCCACACATGATTTGGATTTTGTATTTTGGTGTTTAGAGCCAGCAAAGCCTGTGAAGGTTTATTCACAAGTGAACTATGGTGCAATGCGTGAATCTACCGGCGGAGACATTCCGGATACGCAGTGGATCATGGTCACGATGGACAATGGTTTGTCATTTGTCGTTGGTGGTGGTTGGAGTTTACCCCCAGGATACCCTAACTTTTCCTCAACATGGATTGAGTTTATTGGCAGTGAAGGTGCGCTGTTAGTCGATGATAGTCATAAAGATGTTGTGTTAAATACCATGAAAAGTGGTATGCAACTGCCAATGTCGACGATGCCTGGCGAGCAGGTTGATCACGTTTACGCTGGACCAATGGCATCTGAAACCGTTCACTTCCTTGAAGCCGTTGCACTGGATCGTGACGTCCTCGTAACAGGTGAACAGGCGCGTCAAGTAATGGAAGTTTATATGGCTGCTGATATCTCTGCGGAAACCGGTGAGCCAGTATATTTACCGATCTCTCAAGAAAAGCTTCGTGCGGTGAATGGATAAGTCATGCGTGATCGTCAAGCAAAAAATCTCGGGTTAGCAATTGTTGGCGCTGGTCGTGTAGGGCTATTTCGAGGTGAAGTAGCTGCTCGCCATCCTCAAGTAGGATGGATTGGGATTGCTGAAAAAAATCCTGAGCGCGCTAAATTGGTTGCAGAAAAATTGAAAGCTGATTTTGTCACGGACAGCTATGAAGAATTACTCAGTCGTCCAGAAGTTAATGCCGCCATTATTTCGACTGACGAGCATTTGCACGTAGACCCAATTATGAAAGCGGTTGAACATGGTTTGCCCATGTTAATTGAAAAACCACTCGCTACAGAATTAGCCGATTCAGCAAAAGTTCTTGCTGCGATAGAGTCAGCTGGGGTTGATGCTGTCGTTGGATATACCCAACGATTTAGAAGACGTTGGCTAGCGGCCAAAGAAAAAGTTTCTGCAGGTCAATTAGGCGATGTGACCCTGGTAACTTCTCGCGCTTTCATGAACCGTTTAGTTGCTATTGATAATTACAAGCGTACGACGCATCCAGAGCGCATCTCCCCGATGGTGATATCAGGTACGCATGCACTTGATATTGTGATGTGGATGATGCAAGGCAAGACCCCTGTTGAGGTTTATGCAAGAGCCATCGATAAAGCTCTTGGGCCAGAGTACAAAGGTATTGATGCCACCAGTGGAGTCGTTACATTTTCAGATGGGACCATTTATCAAGCTACTATTTCTTGGGCTTTGCCCGTCGTTTGGCCAGGCGCTGTTTATAGTTTAGATGTCGGTATTGTTGGAACCGAAGGCGTCCTAACGATCGACGATACGCATCGCGATATCGTCTTGGCAACTTCAAAGTTTCAGGGCGAAGGTTACGCTCCAGATGCTACACGACGCGTTGACTTTATGGGAAGTTATCCACCAGGGGATATGGCATTAGGAGAACTTCGTGGACCGATGCGAGAAGAGACCGACTCTTGGTTAAATCGCGTTTCTTTAGGACTGCCTACACCTGCCGCAACCGTAGCCGATGCGCATAAGAATTTAATGATGACCAAAGCTTTTGATTTATCTGCTAGGTTAAAACGCCCAGTAGCATTACCGATTGATGCAAAAGATGATATCTATTCTTAAACTATTCCAAACTAGACCGAGTTCAAAAAACACTGGAGATTAATACATGAGACGATTTTTACAACTGGTGACAATCGCATTAGCTGCCCATTCTTTTATGGCAAATGCTCAGGATGCAAATTATCCGAATCGTCCGATTACTTGGATTGTGCCGATGGGACCAGGTGGAACTTCAGATGTTTTTGCTAGAACCATACAACCTTTTATGGCGAATTACCTTGGTCAGTCGATGATAGTTGAAAACAAGTCTGGCGCTAATGGTGTTTTAGGAGAAGAGATAGGCTTCAATGCTAAACCCGATGGATATACAATTATTTTTTCATCCGCATCTGTTGCCGCTAACCCCTTCTTACGTAAAACCAATTATGACCCGAGAAAGTTTGTACCCGTTATTTATTTGGGTAACGTTTATTTGATTTTGTTAGCAAATCCAGATGTCAAGGCTAAAAATTTAAAAGAGTTTGTTGATATGGTGAAAACCAAGCCACCAGGAACTATTAATTATTCCTCATGGGGTGTGGGCGGTATGGGACATTTAGCAACCGAGTTGTTAAACATTGAAGCGAAGATTAATCTCTCCCATATTCCTTATAAGACATCGCCAGAGGCCGTAACAGCCGCAATTTCTGGACAAACCCAAGTGACTTTCCAAACGACTTCACTTGCGATACCGCAAATTAAAGCGGGAAGATTACATCCTTTAGCAGTCGCGGCACCTAATCGTTTGCCTGATGCACCAGATATTCCTACAGTTGGTGAAATGGGTTACCCCGGAATTAAAATTGATACATGGTTCGGTATTTTTCTGCCGCCTAATACCCCAAGACCGATTGTAGAGCGTTTAAATAAAGCTTTCCAGGCCGCGATTGCTGACCCTGAGAATAAAGCAAAATTAGAAGCTAAAGGGATTTATCCAAAAGGTGGAACTCCTGAGGATTTCCAAAATTATTTCCAATCGGAGATGAGAAAATTCAGCCGTATTGTGACAGAAGCCAAAATTGAACCAGAAACAAAGTAGTTCTTGAGAACTATCGATTGATCTAAGGGATGTCTACATTAGCTAAGGGGCGGTGGCGAGGCTACCAATATCATTACCAGCCTGAAAAGAGTCATGTTCATCCTTTTTTAGTGGATTTATGGAAGGCTGTAGAAGTCGAAACAGATGGCTTGGTGCACATTGAAGTTTGCGCCAATAATGGTGGCTTAAAGCACTCACATCTCGAGATAGTGCAAGAACTTATTGAAGGTAAGATTCAGTTTTATGCATTGATGGGAAGCATCTTGGGGCCGATAGCGCCTGTGATGAATATTCAAAGTTTGCCCTTTATCTTTAGTACAAATGATGATGTATACAGCGCAATGGATGGTGAGATTGGGGAGTATTTGAAGCAAGAGCTCTTACCTCATGGCATTTATTTATTTCCTTATGGCTTAATGGAAAATGGCTTTCGACATATCGTGTGTTCAGATAAGCCTATCTATAAGGTATCAGATTTAGCGGGTGTATCGATCCGCATTCCAGAAGGGAAAGTGTTTGAAGATACTTTCAATGCTCTTGGAGCTAAGCCTGTACCTTTGTTCGTTCTCGAATTATATGAAGCGTTAAAAACAGGAAAAGTCACTGCACAGGAAAATCCTTTAGCCATATTAGATTCGTTAAAGTTGCATGAGGTGACCACTTACGTCTCAAAGACAGCACACATGTGGTCAGGATTTAATTTAATAGGAAACCTATCCTTTTGGGATAGTATGCCGCAGGATATTCAAGACATTGTGCAAAAAAATATCACGCATCATGTGGCAAAGCAGCGTCAATATACGATTGCACTCAATGCACAATTAGAGCAAGATTTAATCTCTCAGGGCATGATTTTCAATCAAGCAGATACACAGACATTTCGAGACTGTTTAAAAGGGGATTTTTATTTGGCTTGGAAAAAGCAATTAGGCTCCAAATTATGGGGTTTGCTAGAGCAGCGATTTGGAAAATTAGCTAACGACTAGCCTGTTCTAAAGAATGGTAATAGAATATGTTACAGACAAAAATTATTAGGAGATAACAATGAAATTAATGAAGTCTATTGCATTATTGTTTTTTGCATTAATCATGAGTTCTTCTTTTGCAGAAGATCCGTATCCTAACAGACCAATTAATTTAATTGTACCTAATCCTCCAGGAGGATCGTCTGATGCGAATGCACGGGTTTTGAGTGAACTTATGCAAAAGACTTTAAAGCAAACTTTAGTGGTTACATTTAAGCCAGGTGTTGGTGGTCAGATTGGTAATTCATTTGTAGCGAAGTCTAAGCCAGATGGTTACAACATCTTGATGGGGCTTTCTTCCATCATGGTCTCTCCCGATGCTGAGAGAGTTCAAGGTAAAACTTCTCTTTATGAAGTTGATCAGTTAGTACCAGTCGCCATGATTTCTAATGATCCGATGGTTATGCTTGTTAACTCTAGTTCGCCATGGAAAACTTTAGCAGACGTTGTAAAGGCTGCAAAAGAAAAACCAAATACCATTAATTACTCCTCCTCTGGTAATTTTGGTCCGATCCATTTATCAGTTGTAATGTTTGAACATGCTGCAGGAATCAAATTAGCACAAGTTCCATTTGGCGGTGGTGGACCATCCATGATGGCATTGCTTGGTAATCAAGTAGAAATTACAACAGCTATACCATCTGTCGCTATTCCGCAAATACAATCCGGAAAAGTACGAGCAATTGCTGTTTCAGGTCCTAAGAGAATTAAGCAATTGCCTAATATACCTACCTACCGTGAGTCAGGCTATGATGCGGAGTTCAATATTTGGAATGGTGTCTTTGTACCGCAAGGTACGCCAGATGCGATTGTTAAAACATTGCGCGATGCGGTGCGTGAAGCCGCGACCTCTGGTGAGATGGAAACAGCGATGACACAAAGAGGCATGATCTATGAATATTTGGATATGCCAGATTTCAGAAAATTTGCTAAAGAAGATGGCGATCGCATGGTAAGAGCCGTGAAGCAAATCGGCAAATTAAATTAAGATGGCAAAAATAGAGGCTTCAAAAGCCTTATCGCATTTACGGGTTTTAGATCTTACTAGGGTTCGGGCAGGACCGGTATGTGTCCGGCATTTGGCAGATTTTGGCGCAGATGTGATCAAAATTGAAAACGTCAGTGAAGAATCTTATGCCGGACCAAGAGAAGGTCCAGATTTTCAGAACTTACATCGTAACAAAAGATCGATGACCTTAAATCTCAAGTCAGAGGATGGCCTTGAAGTATTTAAGCAGCTAGTAAAAACGGCTGATGTGATTGTTGAAAATTATCGACCCGATGTGAAGTTTCGGTTGGGGATTGATTACGAATCGATGAAAAAAATGAATCCAGGCATCATCTATGCCAGTATCTCTGGATTTGGCCAAGATGGACCCTATGTGAATCGTCCGGGATTTGATCAAATCACGCAAGGCATGTCAGGCCTCATGTCAGTTACTGGAAAGCCTGAAGAGGGACCGATGCGTGTTGGCGGAGCCGTCACCGACGTTGCGGCCGGACTTTTGGCTGCAATGGGCGTGTTAACAGCACTCGTTGAGCGCGATCAAAGTGGTGTGGGTCAGTGGGTTCAGTCCAATTTATTACAAGCTGGTTTGACCTTATTGGACTTCCAGGCAGCACGTTACACTATGAAAGGTGAAGTGGCAAAACAAGTGGGTAATGATCACCCGACATTTATGCCCACATCAGCATATCCAACAGCAGATGGTTTTATGAATGTTGCAGCCACTGGAATGGGTGTGTGGGAGAAATTTGCTGCGGCACTCGGTCGTGATGATTTGCTCAATGATGAGGAATTTAAAGTTGCAAAAGGACGCTCTGATGGGCGAGCTCGCCTGAATGCTGAAATCAGCCGCACACTTTCGACTCGGACTACGGCTGAGTGGGTTGAGCATTTGTTAAAGCATGGCGTACCTTGTGGTCCTATTTACAATATGGATCAAGTGTTTGCAGATCCACAAGTGCAACACATCAAAGCTTCCGCTAAGGTCACACATCCGACTTTAGGTGAGATTACTCTTTTAAACCAAGGCATCGGTTTATCGAGGACCCCCGCTTCTTTAAAAACAAGTTCCCCGCTTAAAGGCGAACATACTGAAGAAGTATTAGAGGAGCTAGGCTTTACTTCGGCAAAGATTGCTGCATTAAAAGAGGATGGAAGTATTTAATGAAAGTTTTTTTTCGTCAAGTATGGAATTATCGACTTGAGTGCTTACTATTTATTGCAGTGATGATGATTGGTATACATTCAAGCTTTGCGCAATCTAATTTCCCAGACAGGCCCATTCGTTTAATTGTGGGATACCCGCCTGGAGGAGCCGCAGATTTTGTAGCACGCGTAACAGCTGATCAGTTAAGTAAAGAACTTGGAGTTGCAGTTGTTGTTGAAAATAAGCCAGGAGCTGGTGGCGCCATTGCTGCCGACTTAACAGCTAAATCAACTCCAGATGGCTATACGATTTCGATGTCAGGTCCGCATGCCCAAATCCGCGCCCTCTATCCGAAGATGGCGCTTGATGTTGAGAAAGACTTTATTCCCATTAGTAATTTAGCTACAGGTGCCATGATTATTTGTACGAACCCACAGGTGCCTTATAAAAATCTAAAAGAACTGATACAGTTTGCAAAAGCTAATCCAGAAAAAATATTTAATGCTTCCTCTGGCAACGGGTCGACCCCGCATTTAGCATCGGCACTGTTTAGCAATATTGCACAAGTTAAGTTTTCAACGATTCAATTTAAAGGGGGTGGTCCTGCTGCGGTATCGACCATTGCTGGCGATACCCAGTTGATGTTTGCTACACCACCAACGGTCATGGGATTTATTAAAAATGGCTCTTTGAAAGCCCTTGCATTAACCTCGGCAAAATCTTCACAGGCAATACCAGGTATTCCTGGAGCGGAAGAGGCGGGACTTTCGGGATATAACTCCACTTTTTCCTATGGACTGTATGCGCCTGTCGGAACTCCAAGCGCTATCATTCAGAAAATTTTTCAAGCATCACAAAAAGGCATAACGGGAAATGCCACGAAGGATCGATTAGCATCTCAAGGAATGGACTTAACCATCTCTAAAAGCCCTGAACAATTTATGAGCCAATTAAAAGCTGAAGCTCCAGGACTAATGGAAGCAGTTAAAGAATCAGGTGCTAAATTAGAATAAACATTCAAGCTTATTCAGCTTGAATGTTTAATGATTTCAGACGCCCCGCATATTTAGAAACTTCAGCATCAATGAAGGTTTTGAAATTTTCTGGTGAGTCAGCCACAGGATCTAAACCAATTTGAATGACACTGTCAGCGACTGATTTTTTATCATAGACTTGCCTAATTAATTGCTGGATTTTCAATACGGTTTCCTTTGGAGTTCCTGCAGTAGTAAACAAACCAAACCACCCACCATCAATTTCAAAATTAGGAAAACCCTGTTCAGCAACCGTAGGTACATCTGGAAATAGAGTAGAGCGTTTTAAGCCTGTAAAGCCAATTGCCTTTAGTCGACCATCTTTGATAAAAGGCAACACAGACGATGGGGTTGTGATGAGGACTTGAATTTGTTCCCCAATAAGTGCCGTAGTTGCAGGACCTGCTCCTTTGTATGGGATATGAACCATATTCAGACCCATCCGCTGATTGAACAATGCACTCGATATATGCAGATGGTTGCCATTGCCAGGACTTCCGTAGGAGACCTTATTATCCGGATTCTTTGCATAGCTTAAAAATTCATTCAAATTTTTAATTGGTGATTTTGCATTAATGACAATGAGAAGTGCTTCTACATTACCAAGATTGGTCACAGGAATTAAATCTTTCTTTAAATCATAGTTAAGCTTTTTGTAATAACTGGGATTAACTGTAATGGATGTTGAAGTGACTAAAAGTGTATAACCATCAGGTTTTGCTTTTGCCACAAGGTCAGCCCCGATCATACCGTTTGCACCTGGATGATTTTCCACATAAAAAGATTGACTGGCTTGACTACTCAATTGTGGCGCTAAAATTCTCGCAATGGAATCTGGAGTACCTGTTTCAAAAGGCACAATTATTTTGACCGTTTTGTTGGGATAACTCTGAGATAAGACAAGTTGGGAAAATAGCATAAAAAAGAACAAGCTCAACATTTTTAACATCACATTATTCCTCTTGATTTTTGATAGGAGAAGGAACCACCTCTTTTGTAGCGCCTTTCCAACCATGTTCTGTAATATCTACTACCACTCCATTGGGATCAAAATATTTCACTTCATAAAAGCCACCATCATGTTTCACATCACCCATCCAGTATGATCCGCCAAGGTCCTCCATTTTTTTCCGAGTATCCCCAACATCATCGACCCAAAAGCCCAAATGATGAATACCAACAAAATCGGCGCCACGTTCTCCAGCCGAGGCGTCATTTTTATACTTTAATAATGCTAAATTGACGGTGCCATCACTTAGATAAACGCCTTTGGCATTTGCCCAATCTGTACCTCCTACGCGCTGCATATCAAATGCTTGCATATAAAACTCAGCAGCAGCTTCAGGGTCTGGAACCGTCAGCGTAATATGTCGTAATTTAGCCATCTTTATTGAAGTCCCGATAAACTAAAGTACCTATATATCCAACGTAGTTTCATAACGGATTGTTCTCCCTATGTAGCGTGTTTTATTGATACAACCATACTTAACGGTTTATAACTTGAAGCAACTAATTCTGAGCAATACCAGCTAGTTTCACAATTTTTGAATATTTATTCATTTCATTTGTAACAAATTGATGAAATTGTTGTTGATCCATTTCGCGGACCAAGATACCTGCTTTATCAAACGTTGCCTTAATCTCTGGATCTTGCATTGCTTTATTAATATCGTGGTTAATTTTTTTTAAGATATCTTGTGGAACATCGATTGGGGCCCAAATACCCACCCAAAAATCGATATCAAAGTTAGGATAGCCTTGTTCCGCGATTGTTATATATTGAGGGAAATAACTCAGTTTCTCTTTTGAAGTAATGCCTAAGGCGCGAAGTTTGCCAGAGTTTAAATAGGTAAGAGCAGTATCAAATGGCGCCATAAAGTAATCAACTCTGCCAGCAAGAACATCTTGAATCACTTCCGGGGAGCTTTTATAAGGGATGTGGGTATTCTTCATACCGACTACTTGGTGGAGATATTCTGCTGCAAGGTGTGTTGAGCTGCCAATACCAGCAGAACCAAAAGAAAGATTGCCATTGGATTTTTTAGAAGCTTGAATCAGATCCGCTAAAGATTTATAAGGACTATTTGCATTTGTTATGAGTACATAGGGCGTAGTCGTGAGCATACTGACATTAGCCAAACTCTTTACAGCGTCATAGGGAAGCTTTTTATAGACGGCAGGATTAATGGCGTAAGTTGCAGAATTTGCTAATAGAGTGTATCCGTCTGGCGTGGAGTTAATCACAGCATTGATTCCAATAGAGCCACCTGCCCCTGGTCTATTTTCGATAATGACAGATTGTTTCCAAGTATTATTTAAATATTTAGCCAAAATTCTAGCGGTAATATCAGTTCCAGAACCGGCCCCTGGAGCGACGATTTTGACGGTTCGGTTAGGATAAGAGCTTGCTGAATGAGTATCTTTATTTTGTGCAAACAAGTTCGAACAAAAAAGCAAAGCGAATAGGGCTATAAGAAAAGAACGGAACGGCTGACTGCCTTGCAAAAAGTGCTTCACTGCATATCTCCAATTTTTTATCAAAAATCATCTAACGGATTTTTTATTTAGTATTAGTATATATCTCATTTGAAGCAAAATATAGAAAAATAAATAATAGAGGAGGCAGTAGAATGTTTCAAAAAATTGCCATATTAGGCTGTGGCGCTATTGGGAGTAGTGTTGGCGCTGATTTAACTGATGCTGGACTGGACGTCACCTTGATCGATCATTGGCCCGCACATGTAGAAGCAATGAAGAATCAAGGCCTTCATATAAAAATGTCTGATCTTGATTTAAAAATCGCTGTAAAAGCGTGTCATTTGCATGAAATATATTCTATGCAGCCACAATTTGATTTGGTATTGCTTGCCGCAAAATCTTACGATAGTGCATGGTTGGCGCACTTTATCAAACCCTATTTAAAACCTACTGGAGTGATTGTCGGCTTACAAAATAGTTTGAATGAAGAAGTGATTGCCCCAATTATTGGCTATCCCAATACGATTGGTTGTGTTATTGAATTATCGGGAGAGTTGATTGAGCCGGGTTATGTCGTCAGAAACACAACACGCACGACGACTTGGTTTAGTCCTGGTGAGCTTCATGGCCTTAAAACTCCAAGACTTAAAGCTTTAGAAGACTTATTTCAAAACACGGCAACAGCGAGAATGACATCTAACATTTGGGGCGCTAAATGGTCAAAGTTAATTTCCAATACGATGACACAGGGCCCAATTGGGATGTTAGGGATTAAATCTTTTGAGGCAGGGCAGTTGCCTGGATTTTTCGAATTAGCTTTTGAAGTTGGTAAAGAGACATATGATGTTGGTCGGGCATTAGGGATAGAAGTTGAGCCGATCTTTGGGTTAACTGCAGAGGATTTTTTAGGCACAAGCGCCGATGTAATTAATAAGTTATTGCATACCTTACTGCTTCATTTAGGCAAGAATTCGCGTAATGCAGTTGTACAAGATCATGCAAAGAATAGAAAAACAGAAGTGGGATATCTTAATGGTTTGGTTGTAAATAAAGGTGAGTTGGTCGGCATCCCAACACCTTATAACAAAGCTGTTACTATCATTAATCAATTAATTGAAGAAGGTAAATTACAAACTCACATACATAATTTACAGATTGTAAAAAACTATATTTAGAGTTTTACTTTTTTAATGTCGATATTGTGAAAGTATCAAATACTTGTTTGGAACAAACTTATAGGAAAGATTGAATGAAAAAAAACTTAAATAATATAAATCCGTTTTTAACAAGATTTTTTTTAATCACCGCATTATTCTTTTTCAGCTTGGTTATTCATCAAGTAAGTGCACAATCTGCTTACCCTAATAAGCCTATTAAAATCGTTGTGCCTTATCCAGCTGGGGGAGCTGCTGATATTAGCGCGCGCTTAATTGCACAAAGTATGTCGGAAAGTATGGGTCAGTCGATTTTGGTTGATAATCGACCCGGCGCAAATGGTATGATTGGTACTGACGTCGTTGCTAAATCTGCGCCAGATGGTTACACCCTTTTATTTACGGCAAGTGGACCACTAGTTGTTAATCCTTCACTCTACAAAAAAGTTCCTTATAACCCTATTAAAGATTTCGCACCCATTAGTATGGGAACCATTTATCAATATGCATTAGTAGTTAATAGCGCTTCAAAAATCAATTCTATTCAAGATTTAATTAGCTTAGCTAAGCAACAACCAGGAACCTTAAGCTATGGTTCTACAGGTATTGGAGGTGGCGGACATTTAGCTGGTGAGTTACTCGCCCAATTAGCAGGAGTGCAATTTAGCCATATTCCTTACAAAGGGGCGGCCCCAGCTTTAGCCGATACTTTAAGCGGTCAATTGTCGTTTAATTTTGAGCCATTAGTAACAGCAGTACCTATGATCAAGGCCGGTAGATTAAGAGCATTTGCAGTTACAGGCAATAAGCGTAGTAAGTCAATTCCGACCTTACCAACATTAAATGAGTTAGGTTTTAAGGGCTACAACATTACCCAGTTTCAAGGATTGTTGGCACCTGCGGGAACCGATCCAGCGATTATTAAAAAATTGAATTCAGAAATGGTAAAGGCATTAAAAACACCTCAGGCTGATCAACGTTTAGCAGAAGAGGGTGGAAATGAAATTGTGGCCAATACTCCAGAAGATTTTGCGCAAATCATCCAGTCTGAATTAAAAATTTATAGTAAGTTGATTCGGGACGCGAATATTCAGGCAGATTAAATAATGACTATCCCTTATCAAATCGATGTATTAATTCAGGGTTTTCCTGGTAGAGGGGTTTGTCATGGAGGACTGGGGTGGAGCACCGTCACTCTGATTCAGGGACAAGGTAGAACTATCCTATTAGATGTTGGTGCCTTTGGTATGCGTAAGCCCATTGAGAAAAGTTTAAAAGAGCATCAAGTTTTACCCTCAGAAGTAACGGATGTCATTTTGACCCATGCGCATTATGATCACATCGTTAATTTCACACTGTTTCCCAATGCCAAAATTTGGATTGGTGATGTTGAGATGAAATGGGCTATCCAGCAAGAGCCGGGTTTTAATCCCATACCTGAGCTCTATGTACAAGAATTAGAGCATTCATCTCGAGTCACAAGAGTAGTTGATCAAGAAGAGTTTTTGCCAGGCATTACTGCCTACGCTGTTCCTGGCCATACACCTGGACATTTATTATTTGTTTTAAATAATGGCACTCATGATGTATTGTTTTCTGGAGACGCTGCTAAAAATCGTGCGGAATTACTTTCACGAAAAGTGATAGATACAGATGATGCAAAAGAGAGTGCCCGATCAATTGAACTCATTTGGGATAAATGGTTATCAAAGCCTGGGAGCATCTTAATACCCGGACATGATTTGACAATGGTTTTAGATCAACACCATCAGCCCATTTATATTGGGGAGCGTGCAGCAGGAATAAGAACTTGGTTCTCAGAAACGGTTGAGGATTCAGAGTTGATTGATTTAACGAGTGAATCGAAAAACTCTTAAGACAAGTTTGCCTTGTTGGTTATTAAGCACCAACTTTTAAACCATTAACTTGCCTGGATTTTTGAGGTATTTATTTTTAATCGCATCTGCCGTCCAATAAGCCAAGGCGCCAACAAGACCCGTCGGTTGGTAAGCACTATTGTGGACAAATACACTTGCTCCTAGAACGAATAAATTTGGACAATCCCAGCTTTGTTGATACTTGTTAACCGCGCTATTGCCTGGCGAGTTACCCATAATCGTGCCGCCAGTGCTATGTGTACTTTGATAAGGAACAATATTCCAAGACCTCTTGACTGCAACTACTTTTGAAGATTTTGTAGGATTTAAATTTTGTACCATCTGATTAATCGTATTGGCACCATGGGTATCTAACTTAAATTCATTATCTTGATAATCAAAAGTAAGTCGCATCAATGGCTGGCCAAAGGCATTCTTATAAGTTGGATCTAAATCATAATAATTATGACGGTGCGGTAATACGCCTGAACGTGTAGAGATACTCATTGCAGTTTGATACCATTTGGCTGTTTCAGATTTCCATTGACTTCCCCACAGCGGAGTACCTCTGGGAACGGGGCGATAGCCAATCGGCAAGCTTGTATTGTGTCCGGCAGAAACAATATATCCGCCAACAAACCCAGCCTGAGAGCGATCGAAGTCCCAATTCCCATGAAAGTCATCGATCACTGTGTTTGTGCCACCCGCATTAATGAAGGGGTTGAAATTACGCCCCTCGAAAAACAATTCAGTGCCTACGCCTGCATCATAAGCGTAATTTTTTCCGATAATTCCTTTTCCTGAAACTGGATCATAGGGAGTCCCAATCTTCGAAAGAAGCATTAGATGAACGTTGTTAAATGCAAAGGCACACATGAGAACAAGATTTGCGGGTTGTTCAAATTCATCACCTGTTTTGAGATTAGTGTAGGTCACACCTGTTACTTTTTTACCAGTTGAGTCTTTATTAATCTTCGTCACCCAAGTATTGGTCCTTAATTCAAAATTGGGTTTTTTCATCGCAATGGGGATAACCGTCATTTGAGGACCACCCTTTGCATTTGCTTCACAGCCAAAACGTTGGCAATAGCCACAGTATTGACAAGCGCCAAAACTCGAGCCATCAGGATTTGTATAGGCCTGAGAGGCATTCGCTGATGGCCTGGGGAACGGGTGATAGCCTAGATTTTTCGAGCAATCCTCAAACATCTTGGCTGAGAGTATGCTTTTTAAAGGGGGCAATCGATATTCATTGGAACGAAACCCTTCAAAGGGATTTCCTCCAGCTTGAGTTACTCCTTTAATATTACCGGCTTTACCAGATACTCCTGCGACCTTTTCAAACTTATCATAATATGGCTCTAGTTCAGAATAGGTAATTCCCCAATCTTGAATAGTCATATCGGTGGGAATAAACTTTTTTCCGTATTTCTCTTCGTATTGGGAGCGAATTTTAAAATCCATATCAGTCCAACGCCACGTGCCGCCACTCCAATGAATCGCGGAGCCGCCAACACCTTCACCGGGAAGAAAAGAGCCCAGCCGTCTTACTGGAAGGGCTTCTTGACTTGGATTATTTCTTGCAGAAAGGGTATCTCTAGAGGCATTTTGCATGAGTTCTTGACGAATCACGTAGCGAAGTTCATCACGAATATTGGGCAATGAGTAATCATCTGCAGTATTTTTGAAATCGCCTCTTTCTAAAGCTAAAACGGATAAACCCGCCTCAGAAAGTTCTTTGGCCAAAATACCCCCGGTCCATCCTAAGCCGACAATCACTACGTCAACTTCTTTGAGTTTTGTTGCCATGAAGGACTCCTAGCTTAAGTCAGAGATACTAAAAATTGGAGCTGTGTAACGCTTGTCAAAATATTTTTCAACATCTAAAGCATGTGTTGCAACCGCTCCGGGAAAACCGATGAGCTTCCAACCTGCTTTATTTTTATTGCCCCCATAAATCGGGTCAGAGAACATTCCCTCCATGATGTTTTGATAGAGCATCGAGAAAAAAATATTACTTGGAGGACCCTCAGAAAAAACCACTTTACCGTCTTTTAAGTTCAAGAGAAATTCTTCAATTTGTGCTGTAGATAATTTTGATAATTTAGCCCCATATTTTTTTATGCAATATAGATTGGACTGTTCAATGGAAGCTTTGTATAAATCAGCAGGCGTGAGAGGTAATTGATAACCTTGAGTAGGTAACCCTTTTTTCCAAGGACCGGACATATATAGTCGATCACCTTTCCCCCAACCACTTGCTAAGGAACGGTCAATATAGTATTGAATACCAATATCAGTTCCTTGGGGACTTAAATCATCTTTAGGAATCATGTGGTTCACTACACGCTCAATAAACTCTTGTTCTGCTAAATTAAAAAACAAATAACCAGAAACATCTGATGTGGCCACTTGATTGGCAACTTCATCTTTCGCTAATGCCTGGGAAGTCATTGAGGATGAGATGGCTACAGAAGTTCCAACTAAAGCTCCTTTAAGAAAATCACGACGATCACCACTATTATTTTTCATGAGCTTTCCTTCGCATAGGTTAAGGTTTCAAAGTTACAAGATAATCAATGAGCGCTAGTCTTTCTTCTTGATTGGTTAATCCAGAGTAAGGCATCCGATTACCAGGGAATGTAGATTGAGGATTTTCAATAAAAGCATTCAGAGTTTCTTTATTCCAAGAACCATTAGCACTTCTGAGAGCTTTAGAATACCGATAATCCGAAATGGTTCCAATTTTTCGATTAAAAATTCCGCCCAAACCTGGCCCAACATCATTGGTGTTACTACTGGTGCTATGGCAGGCCTTACATTGCTCAAAAACTTTTTCGCCCAAAGGAAGGTTTTGCGCAATAGAAACTGGAATGAAGAATGGACAGATATTAAATATCAAAGACAACAAAACTATTTTTTTTAAGTTTGTCATAAGTCTCAATTTATAAATTTATTTAAAAGTTAGTATATCTGAATTAGATAAGCCATTTCACTCTTTCATTTCACGGCATTGGAATTAATTTTTCTGTAATAACTTACTTAAGGAAGCAATATTTTTCAAGCCTTCAATATTCATAACTGTATTGATAAGTTTATTCGATTGCTTTAACCCAAGAATTGGTGCCATTAAATCGCTTGCTTTTGCGACTACCTCTTTTTCATTCATCGGGTTTCTTGGCGTGCCTCGAACCGCATCTACACGCTCAGTCAAAACAGTGCCATCTTTTAATTGAACTTCTACGATAGCAACACGGACTGGCATAAACTGTTTAAGGCTTTCATCTGGAATAAGTTCCACTTTAGCTCTTTGAGCTAATACGGTTGGATTTTTCATCCGCTCAACATCATGGGCAGCTTTAAAGCTTGCAGTTTTATCAATCAGCATGATGGCTACCATATGCTGTAAACAGATATCTGGGATTTCTCTGTTATTAACGACCCTTGCAGTTGCAGGCTCTAAAAATACTTTTACTTTTTCGACATCTGATGCTGAAAAGTCTTTTTTTGCACGAATTAATTCAAGCGCATCTAATGGTCCTTGAATCGGAGAGCCTACCGTCCATTTTTTAATATCGGTTAGGGTAATTTCAAATCTCTGACCTAATTGATCAACTAATAGATTTTTATTCGCATTCGGTGCATACGCTAAGAAAAAATTATCTGCACCACTAAAGATATCATTAATCCCATTCCAGCCTGTTTCAACTAATAATGCTGAAGTAACGCCATTTTTAGCTGGCATTCCACCAAACACAAAAGCTTTTTCAATATGATCCGTATCTCTACCCCAGGCATAAATACCGGAAGATTGTTGAGATGTGTAATCTAATAACCAACGCATTTGTTGTTCATTTAATTTGGCAGTACATGCAGCCGCGGCTGCAGAACCAAAAATACCAGCAATACTATGGGAGCTTTTATGACTGGTGTAACTAAATTCTGGACCACCCATCGCCATCACGACCCGAGTACCAATGTCATAACCTAGAGTAACGGCACGAAGAAGATGCTCACCTGAAATATTAAATTGTTCCGCTCCTGCAGTTGCGGCTGGTACCACAGAGCAACCTGGATGTGATCTGGATCGGTTGTGGGAGTCATCTGTTTCATCAGCATGCCCCATCATTCCGTTAGCTAAAGCGGCATCAATTGGACTGGCTTTTAATTTGCTACCCATCACTGTACATTTTCCGGAGCTAGCATAACGCTTGATATAGTTCAAGCCTGAAACACCTGCAGCGAGTTCAGAGCCTGAGATGATTGCAGCATATGTATCTAGCAGATGAAATTTTGCTTGCAGCGCTACATCAGGGGAAAGTTTGTTATGCATCGCTTGCGCCATGTATTCACTTAAGATCTTCATCTCGGAACTGAGCAAATCTTTTTGCGCCCAAGCCGTAGGGGTGATAAATTGCAAAACTCCAAGAGAGCTAGCTGATAAAAATTGACGTTTATCCATGACATTATTCCTTATTCAAGTTGTTCTCTGCCCATCTTTAACCCTTAGATGACCTATTCTAAACAATGCATGCAATTGAAGCCAAAAGTACCTATGAAAACTATGCCCAGCAATAGGACCTAGACTGAAATATTTTATGAGTTGGTATAAACACTTATACGCATCAATTTAAAAATCAGGCAACCTGTGATTCTCAACACATGGATTAGAATAAACTAATAAAAAAATTCAAGACAAAATTTTAAAAATAAGGGGACAACCTTGAGTTCGATATCAGTGACTAAGGCAGATATTAAAAATGCCTGTAAAGATATGTTGTGTAAAGACTTATATGTCGTATTTACAACTCCAATTAATGGATTAGGTCCTGTGATGGAGAATCTGGAAAAACACTTAGAGTTTCAAATTAACCTTGAAAAAAAAGGAATTATGTTTGGGGCGGGACCATTCTTTGCTGACAACGAATCAGATTGGAATGGCGAGGGTATGGTGATTATTCGTGCCGAGTCATTAAAGGAAGCTCAAGAAATTGTGTCACAAGATCCAATGCATCAGTCTGGCGCGAGATCTTTTAAGGTAAGACCTTGGTTATTGAATGAAGGTACGTTGACCATCCAACTAAATTATTCTGATCGTTCACAAAAAATACTTTAATCACGAAGGAGATAAAGATGATTTCTCAATTTACTCATTTGATCAGTGGTAGACACCAGATCAACAGACTCATTTCTGCAATCCTATTCTTGTTGATCAGCCCCTTTGCTTTTTCGCAAGCAGATTTTCCAAAACAAAAACCGATCACCTTCATTGTGGCGACTGGGCCTGGAAGTTCGACAGATTCGATGGCTAGACTTGTGGCTGCTAAATTAAATGAAAATTTAGGATGGAATGTAGTTGTTGAAAACAAATTAGGCGCGAGTGGGAATATTGCTTGTGTTTATGTAAAAAGATCAAATCCGGATGGATACTCAGTGCTTGTCCATAGTGTTTCATTTGCAATTAATCCCAGTATTTATAAAAATGCTGGATATGATGCAATTGCGGATTTTGAGCCTGTGGCATTAGGAGCTAGTTCACCCAACGTCATTGGACTCAATGTTGCGTTGCCCGTCAATAATTTAAAAGAACTGGTTGCATATGGGAAAAAAGAGAAATTAAGTTATGCATCATCTGGTATTGGAACAACAACCCACTTGACCATTGAGAGATTTAAAAACATGACGAATTCTGATTTTGTTCATGCACCATATCAACCTGCTCAGGCAGTTGGAGCAACGGTAGCGGGCCATACACAAATTTCAAGTACCTCAATGCCTCCTACAGTGCAGTTTATCAAGGCCGGTAAGTTAAAAGCTTTGGCTGTGACGAGTGCAAGTCGTTCGTCAGCACTTCCGGATGTGCCGACGATGGCTGAGCAAGGATTCCCGGAATTTGATGACACTACTTGGTTTGGTTTTTGGGTTGCAAGTAAAACTCCTTCAGAAATTGTGAATAAATTAAATGCTGAAATAAATCGTGCAATTGAAACAAAAGACGTTAAAGAAAAACTGACTGGCTTGGGACTAGATACAAAGTCTTTATCTCCGAATGAATTTAAGCAATATTTAAAATCTGAAGTTCCTAAATGGGCAAAATCTGTCAAAGAATCCGGCGCAACTGCTGACTAAGGAGTTGATGTGAAAGCGGTTATTGTCCTGCAAAAAGATCAGTCACCCGTATTTGGCGACTTTAAAGATCCCCTGCCTGATTCCAATCAGTATCTGGTTCGTGTTCAAGCATCTTCAATTAGTCAAATCACGAAGGCAAGAGCGTCGGCAACACATTACAGTTCCGATAATGAAGTCCCATTTGTTCCAGGTTTTGATGGTGTTGGAACGCTAGAAGATGGTTCAACGGTGTATTTTTTATTGCCTCATAATCCCTATGGCGCTATGGGGCAATATTGCGTAGTAGATAAAAATCATTGTTTAGTTATTCCCAAAACGTATAGCCCAGATCTGGTTGCGGCAATGGCAATTCCTGGCATGTCTTCTTGGGCGGCGCTCAAAGATCAAGCAAAGATGATGCCTGGCGAAACAGTTTTGATTAATGGCGCGAATGGAATTTCTGGGCGCCTTGCCATTCAAATAGCAAAATATTTAGGCGCTAAAAAAATTATCGCCACTGCCAGGCGATCGGATTTGTTTGAGGAGCTTTATGCACTTGGCGCTGATCAATGTATTCAAATAACAGATGATGCCATTGCTTTAGAAACTTCCCTACGTGAGGTATTTAAACAGGGAGTACATGTTGTGCTTGATTACTTGTGGGGGCCAAGTGCCGTTTCGATCATTCACAGTGTAGCTAAATATAGCCCACAAGGTTTGAGTATTCAGTTTGTCCAGATTGGATCTATTGGTGGCCCTACGATTCCTTTTCCAGCTTCCGCTCTTCGGTCAAGTGGCTTGAGAGTCATTGGGAGTGGGTTAGGCAGTCTTTCGGTCGCACAAATGTTAGGCTCAATATCTGAGCTTATCAAGCATGCGCCTGATGCGGGCTTGCATATTCACACTGAAAAAATTCCATTCAGTGAAGTTGCGCAGGTGTGGAATACAACGAGCTCTGATGTCAGAACCGTTCTGATGATGACCTTGGATTAATTTTCAAGATTGTTGACAATCTTCAGCAAGACTTTTCTTGTGATCTCTAAATCTTTCTCAGAGATATCAGTTTCAGCTAATTGATTGACTTCTAAAGCCAAAGGTTCTAATTTGTTACGAAGTTGTTTGCCGTTACTTGTTAAAAAGACATGCCATTTCTTTAGATTGCCATTGACTCGCTCACGCTGAATGATATTTTGATGTTCAAGATTGACGAGAGCTTGGTGAACCGTTGGCTCCATCAATCCAGTCCGAAGACTAATATCCTTTTGAGTAATTCCTTGTTCTTCCCAGAGGACTCTGAGGATTGCCCAATGACCAAAAGAAATATTGTGTAACTCTAAGCGTTTTTGTAGAGCACGCATGTAGAGACGTCCCGCATCTCTTACAATGTGGGCCAGGCGGTATTCAGGTGCTGTAACGTGTTTAGCAACCCCTTCTTTTTCTTGCAAGATTAACCTTTCAGTAAAGCTTCTAGATGCATGGGTGATTGATATTGAGTTGTATAAATAGATTGATTTTTTGCAGACTCAAGTATTCCTGATACAAGCTCCATGGTCGATAGACCCCATATTGCATCATGCAAGGCCGGTAGTCCTTGCCAAACCTGAAGTAACTCTTTAAAAACGTTTTCGCGCGGGATAAGAGGCTTTGTAAACACAATTTCTCGAATCCCTTTTGTTTCATAAATCAATAATTTATTTGGCATTATTTTTAAATCGGCGTTATCGCAACTCACTAAAATCATGCCGAAATGTTCATGAGTATCAGGAGGAAGTATTTCCTGATTCATTTTTAAATTAGAGTTTTTTCTTTTTAAAACATCCTCTGATAGACCTGTAGATAATGAATCTTGCAGAGCTTGTTTAGCCTTGCCAGTAATCAGTTCTTTTTTTTGAAAGCCTAATTCAGAAAAATTACCACAGAGTTCATCGCTATCATAAAGACCATAGCCACTATAAGTTAATGATGCAAAACAGCCATTTTCAAATTTTAGTAGGGCAGAGTAAGATCCTTCCGTTGAGCGATTTGGATCCCAATTGCCAGTTTGTGCTGTAATGGTTTTTACTAAATTGCCGCCTAAAAGTCTTGCAATATCGAGTTGATGAGCACCTTGGCTATAGACCACACCACCCCCTTGCGACGAATCTAATTCTTCGCTTCGTCTTGGGCGATACAAAAAATCGGTATAGTTCAGCATTTGGATCATTCGAACTTGCCCAAAGAGACCTTGCTGAATCATTCTCCCCGTTTGCAAAATAGATTCATCATAACTATGACTAGGGCCGATTAATAAAGGTGTATTAAAAGCTTCAGAAAGCCTTACCATTTCTAAAGCCTCTTTCATGTTGAGTGACATTGGTTTTTCACAAAGCACAATTTTTTTATGTTTTAAAAAAAATGAAACATGTTCTAAATGAAATTGATGAGGGCTGGCTACATAGACTGCATCATATGCAATTGACTGATGTAATTCTTCTAGAGAGGCAAAGCTTGGCTTGGATAATGTTTTAGTAAATTGGTCTCGAGTATCTAATTGAGGGTCAATTCCTCCAACAATATCGATACCCGGAAATTTCAGTAGAGAAGGTAGCGTGAGAACAAAGGCTCTACCTAAACCGCAAATAACGATTTTAAGTGGTGGTGATTGTTGAGCGTGCATCACCATAATTTACCAGTCTAAAACTAAAACAGGTGATTTAGATCTCGAAATACAAATCAGTATTTCAGATTGTTGTCTAGTGCTATCTAAAATAAAATCACGATGGTCTGGCTCTCCACTAATTAAACGTACCAAGCAGGTGCCACAGGTACCGCTCTCACAAGAGCTTGATAAGGAAACCCCTTGCTCACGCAGAGATTCTAAAATAGTTTTATCTTGTGCGATTGGATAGTTATTACCAGTTTTTGCATGCTTTACTTCAAAAGACGTATTTCCTTCTGAAGACATAGGTAGCTTTGTTGGAGAAGATCCAAAATCCTCAAAACGAACTGAGCCTTCATCCCAGTGGCCAGTCATTCCTTTGACATCTTCCATCATGGGACTTGGTCCACAACAGTAAATCAGACCTTCTTTTGGCTCTGCAAGGTATGGCCAAAAATCTATTTGATTCGATGTAGATCCTTCATCGTGATGAAGAGTGAGTTGCTCAGGCTTGATCAATTCAAGTAGGTAATTCAAGTAAGGTGTTTGGGCAAGAGAGCGTGTACAGTAAATCAGATGAAAATTATGATGATTAATATCTTGTAAGTGTTTAATCATTGACAAAATTGGGGTGATACCTATTCCGCCGGCGATAAAAAGATATTCATTAGCATGATCTAGATGAAAAAAATTCTCTGGAACACTCACTTGGATTTCTTGACCTATCAAAAGATCATCCACGATTTCAACAGAACCACCTCGTCCGTTTGCCATTTTTTTAATGCCAAGCTCATACTGATTTGGAGACTTTCCGTCGCCGATAAGAGAGTAGTGACGATATAAGCCATTTGGTGTTTTAACTTCGATATGTGATCCTGGGGTAAAGCTAGGTAATAAGTCTCCGGATGGATTGCACAGAATCAGTTGATAGACATCCCCCTCTAGTGAGTTTTTTTCTTTGACGATTAAACTGAAATATTTTTGCATGGAGATCATGTAGAGCTAATTAAAAATGATTGACGACTTATTTTACAGGTTATACTATTGTAACTTAGGTACCTAAGTATTTTAATATTTTTAAAAAATAGCAAAAATTGACATGAATTGGAGAGCGCAGTGACCCCAGCAGAAAATGACTTACTTTGTTTAGTAGAGGGTGATGCGCCCATGGGTAAACTTATGCGTCAGTTTTGGGTACCTGCATTACTGAGTGAAGAGATTGAGGTGGATGGTAAGCCAACACGTGTTAAGTTATTTGGTGAACCTTTGGTCGCTTATCGGGATACAAATGGGACAGTAGGACTCATTGGCGAATTTTGTCCACATCGAGGCGCATCTTTAGTTTATGGTCGTAATGAGAAATGTGCCCTACGTTGTCTTTATCATGGCTGGAAAATGGATACTCACGGAAATATTCTTGAAATGCCTTCCGAGCCAGCAGCAAGTCCTTTAAAGCAAAAAATAAAACAAAAAGCTTATCCAACAAAAGAGTGGGGTGGCTTTGTTTGGGCCTTTATGGGGGACCTAGCACATATTCCAGAGTTCTCACCACCACCTTTTTGCCCAAACGAAAATACCAAGGTAAGTATTTCTAAGATTAAGGTTCCTTGTAATTGGGCGCAAATTACAGAAGGACAGATTGATTCTGCACATTCTTCTAGTTTGCACTCCTCTGATATGGTTCCTGCACCAGTGGAGTTTGGTCAAGTGACAGATACACAATGGCTTCGACCTTCGACAGATAAGTCCCCAAGATTTGAGATGCAAGAAACAGATTTTGGGTTTCGATACGCTGCAATCCGTCGGCCCATTAAACAAGCTGCAACACATGATTATGTTCGAGTAACTGTATATGTAGCACCTTTTATTAGCTTAATTCCACCAAATACTTCCTACCGAGTAGCAACCGTCCTCGTACCAATTGATAATGAAAATACAGCCTTTTACTTTATTGCCTTTGGTGATGGAGACGTACCAAGCACCCAGAATTGGAGAAGTTTCTTATCTACAACAGTCGGCGAAGATCTCAATCCAGACTATACCAATCGACGTCATCTCGCGAATGATTTTATGCAAGACCGTGAACTCATGAAGCAAGGTAATTACACGGGTATTAGTGGTATTCCAAATCAAGACATATCAATGTGGGTTGGAATGGGGCCAATAGCTAATCGTTCACACGATATATTAGGTGCTAGTGATCAAGCAATCGTCACTTTTAGACGTCTGATGCTTGCGGCTGCAAAAGCAACGGCGCAAGGAGAAGTTGTGTTTGACAACTCTACAAGCCCGATATCTTTAGAGCAATTAAAAGCTTGGGAAGAGGTCGTTGAAAAAGGTACCAATTGGCGTTTACTCGGTGCCGCCCCTGAGGAATTCAAGGAGTTGCAAGTTTAATTACATTTTAATTTTGGCCTCTTTCATTAACTTGCCAATGCGGTCGCTTTCATCTTTAACCCACTTTGTAGATTCTTCAGGACCTGCAATTTCAAACTCGATACCCATCGGCTTAAAGTTATCGACTATCTTAGGTTGGGCGGCAAGGGCTTTTAATTCCTGATTTAACTTCGCAGTTACCGAGTTTGGTACTCCAACTAAGCCAAAAATTGCAATCGTGTGAACATACTCATAACCTGGGATATTCGCACCTAATGCTTGTATTTCTGGGGCGAGTTTGGATGGCTTGACCGACGCTGCGCCAATAATTTTGACCTTACCATTTTTTTCAAAGCCAACTAAGGAAGGATAAGCCGCAAAAACAGCTTGAACCTGTCCTCCTACTAGAGCAGGAACCGATTGTGAGGAGCCTTTATAGGGGATGTGATTAATTTCCCAATTTTGCGAAATACGTAAAGCTTCCATCGCCAGATGATGGGGACTTCCGATACCTGAAGAGCCATAGTTAACAACACCTGGATGCTCTTTAATATAAGTAGAGAATTCTGCAAAATTATTTGCAGGGATACTGGGGTTAATGGCTAAGAAGTTTGGCGCCTTTGAAACAATTGCGATGGGTTTGAAATCTTTTCTAGGATCATAAGAAGTATTTGAACTTAATAGGTGGCTTGTGTTGTAAGAGATCGTATCCGTTACCAAGAAAGTATATCCATCTGCTGGCGAGGATTTAACTACTTGCCCTGCAATAATTCCCCCAGCGCCGGGTTTGTTATCGACGATGACAGGTTGACCTAAACGCTCCCCGAGTAAAACAGATAATTGCCTAGCGACCGTATCTGGAAGACCACCAGGTGAATACGGCACGACAAATTTAATTGTTTGGTTGGGGTATGAATCTGCCGCAAAGCTTAAGCAAGAATTTAACAAACCAATGAACACTAGTATTTTTAAACCAGATTGAAGAAATAAAGTTTTATTTAGGATTATTTTCATTTTGATGGATTAGTTATAAGCTAGTAAGTAAGATTATTTTGGTAAAACTTTCAATGCAATTGGACCCCAAGTCGATATTTCAGTTTGAACATATTTATTGAATTCTTTACTAGACATCGGTATAAATTCCAAATCATCAAATTCTAATTTTTCTTTTGCTGCTGGAGTTTGCATTGATTGATTAATTGCAAGATTCAGTTTTTCTACTATTGGAGTGGGAACCCCAGCGGGAGCCGATACGGAAAACCAAGTGGTGGAAGTGAATTTAGAGTAGCCTAACTCTTCAAAGGTCGGTGTATTCGGAAAGTTAGCTAGGCGTTTTGAAGAAGTTACTGCAATAAGACGTAATTTATTGGCGAGAACCAAAGGTTTGGCGGAAGTAAGAGTCATGATGCCTGCAGGTAATTGACCACCAGCAATATCATTCACAACGGAACCTCCTCCTTTGTAGCCAACGTGAACTAAAGAGAGATTATTCATTTCCGAGAAATATTGACCAATAATATTGCCGTGCGTACCAATTCCGGGAGATCCATAAACCATGCCATTGGGTTGTGCTTTTGCATAACTGACAAAACTTTTAAGATCGTTAATAGGTAAACTAGGATTGACTACCAAAGCAAGTGGAGGGCCGCCTAAATACGCAATATGAGTAAAGTCTTTGACTGGATCATATTTATTCGGATATTGAAACGGAGCTATCACGTGAGAACCTACTCCCGAGATGACTAAAGTATATCCATCGGGGGGTGATTTAGCTGCGAAGTCAGAGCCAATCGTCCCGCCAGCCCCAGGTTTATTTTCAACGATAAAAGTTTGGTTAAATTTTTTAGAAAGTTGTTCAGCAATGATTCTAGCTAGAGTGTCAGAACCACCAGCTGCAGCATAGGGAACAATAATCCTTACTGGTTTAGTTGGCCAATTTGTCGTATTTTGAGCAAATACTGAATGAGCAAACAGGAGGAAAATGAATAATATATTTTTCACGGCTTGGCTCGCATTCAATTATTTATATATTAATACAGACAAAATTGTTTTCTATTTGCACTGAGTACGTTTTCAATTTATCCGTACATGGGGCAGATACAACTTCCCCTGTTTTAATATTAAAAGAGCCATTATGGAAATTACATTCCACAATATCATCCAAAATATAGCTTTCAGATAAAGATCCTGGGCCGTGGGTACATAAGTCATCGGTCACGAAGTATTCGCCTTCCACGTTAAATACAGCAAGGACAAGTCCTTCTTTTTCTACTTTAAATGCCTGGCCCACTTCTACATCCGAGGTATTACATAATTCGATTTTCTTCAAAAGCGTCTCACAAAAAGTATAAATATGAACAATTTACAGAAAGATGATTCAATTAGTATAGTTTAAAATGGTTTTTATTAAGGGGTAATCATCAATACCCAAATTTCGTATTTAAGGAGATAGGTTTGTTAAAAAAAGAACAAAATGATTATTTGACCCAGACAAGTCCTGGTACTCCAATGGGAGATTTATTTAGACGCTATTGGCATCCTGCCCTATTGTCAGAGGAATTACCAGAGCCAGATTGTCCGCCAGTTCGATTGGAGCTTTTGTCAGAAAAAATGTTGGCATTTCGTGACTCAAGCGGCCGCCTTGGGGTGATTGACGAGTTCTGCGCTCATCGTGGAGTTTCTTTATGGTTTGGTCGAAATGAAGAGAATGGTATTCGCTGCCCCTATCATGGTTGGAAATACGATGTGAATGGTAACTGTGTTGAGATTCCTTCTGAGCCGCAGGAGAGTCAACTTTGTGAAAGAATTAAATTAAAGTCTTACCCACTGATAGAAAGAGGTGGTGTGATTTGGATCTACATGGGACCTCCAGAGCATCAACCCGACTTACCTGAATATGAATTTGCATTAGCTCCTCCCAAACGCCGATTTGTTACCAAGCGTATTCAAGAAACCAATTGGTTACAAGCTTTAGAAGGTGGAATAGATTCAAGTCATGTTACGTGGTTACATGGTAAAAACTTAAATTCTGATCCGTTATTCCAAGGGTCCAAAGGTAATCAATATAACTTTGGTGATTTAAAGCCTGTCTTTGAGGTGGTTGAGTCTGAAGGAGGACTATATATTGGTGTGCGTCGAAATGCCGAAGATGACCAATACTATTGGCGAGTTACGCAATGGCTCTTACCCGCATATACGATCATTCCGCCAAGAGCTGATCATCCAATCCACGGGCATTTTTGGGTACCCATTAATGACAACCAAAATTGGTCCTGGAGTTTTGATTACCACCCGAATCGAGATTTGACTGATCACGAGGTACAAGCAATGAGTGAGGGTAAGGGGATCCATGTTCGTTATGTTCCTGGAACGTATATCCCATTGCAAAATAAATCAAACGATTATTTAATGGATCGTGCGGCCCAAAAAGCTGGATTAACATTTAGTGGGATTGAAGGTATTGCGATGCAAGATGCATCTTTACAAGAAAGTATGGGGTCGATTCAAGATCGTACAAAAGAAAATTTAACCTCCACAGATAATGGTATTTTACTTGCCCGTAGAAAATTGTTGAATGTGGCTAAAGCTTTGCAAGAAAAAGGTCAAACCCCACCCGGCTCAACTCCCAAGTCCCAGCATGTTCGATCAGCTGCTTTCTTATTAAAGCGAGATCTAAAGTTTCAGGAAGCTGCTGCAGATGCTTTAATTGCGGTACCAGGTAAACCCCACGTAACGGTTTAACTCATGCCAACATTTCTTGCTGCCGTCGCGCTCGCTGCCAATGATACTCAAATTCAAGAGTTTGATAAGCCAGAAGCTTTGCCTGAGTCTGGACTTTTAAAGGTTGCTGCGACTGGAGTGTGCGGTAGTGATTGGGGTTATTATCAGAATCTTCCTGCGAGTAGAGGTCCTTTAATTCTTGGTCATGAAACCGTTGGTTTTATTGAATCGATGGGATCTTTAGCCAAAGAAAAATGGCGTTTAAAAGAAGGCGATCTGGTTGCTCTTGAAGAGTATATCCCCTGTGGCACCTGCCACGCCTGTCGAAGTGGAGACTTTCGATTATGTGATGCCACAGATTGGCGGTTAGGTGGCATGCGCTACGGTGCTACTGGTCTCAATGTTGCTCCTGGGTATTGGGGTGGATATAGTCATTATCAGTATCTGCACTTGAACACCGTTTTTCATAAAGTCCCTAATGGTTTAAGTGCACAACATGCAGCCTTAGCCTTACCCATCTCGAATGGCATTGAGTGGACTTATTTACAGGGTGGCGCGGGTCCTGGACAAACTGTTGTGATTCAAGGCCCAGGACAGCAGGGTTTGGCCTGTGTAGTAGCTGCAAAAGCTGCTGGCGCCAATCAAATTATTATTACAGGCCTATCGAATGATAC
This sequence comes from Burkholderiaceae bacterium, assembly GCA_947448695.1. Lineage (GTDB taxonomy): Bacteria > Pseudomonadota > Gammaproteobacteria > Burkholderiales > Burkholderiaceae > Polynucleobacter. Next base: position 4,558 of record CANFOL010000011.1, on the reverse strand, counting down.
GGATCGCAAGCGCCTAGCCTTAGCTAAAAAATTAGGGGCTGATCACACAATAGAACTGGGTGATATAGACCTTCTACAAACTATAAAAGATCTAACGGGAGGGCTTATGGCAGATTTAGTGATTGACTGTGCTTCTGGAGGAACTGATTCTGTCATTACGGCAGTAGCTCTAGCAAGAAAAAAAGGCATGGTTATTTTGGGTGGTCAAAAAAGAAAAAAAATTCCTGAGTTCGATAGTGATCAAATCATTGCAAAATTTTTAACAGTTAAAGGAATGCGTGGGCATAGCTTTGAATCAGTAGAACTTGCTTTGCAGCTCATACACAGCGATAAATATGCTGTGAAAGAAATGAGTACACATTTACTCGGCTTAAACGATACTGACTTAGCATTGCAAAGCTTAGTTGGTAACGGTGTTAAAGAGCCAATCCATATGGTCATTGACCCCAATTTAGAAACAACTCAATCTTAGGAAAAATCATGAATCGTCTACAATTAAACTTCGCTTGCTGGGACTATGACCGGATGCGTCCTCTCATGGACGGTAGAGTCCAGGTTGATGGAGCAGCGCTTAATTTTTTAAATCTGCCAGTGGAAGAAACGTTTTTTAGACAGGCGAGATATCGTGAGTTTGAAGTCTCTGAGATGTCTTTATCGTCTTACTGTATTTCTTTAACAAAGCCAGAAAAACCTTTTATAGCGATTCCAGTTTATCCGTCAAGATTTTTTCGGCATTCTTGCATTTACGTCAATGCTAATAGCGGCATTAAAACTCCAAAAGATTTGATTGGTAAAAAAATCGCAAGTCCTGAATATCAAATGACAGCACCTGTTTGGATTCGGGGGATTTTATCCGATCACTATGGAGTACCTGTTGATGCACAGCCATATTTGTTCGGCGGTGAAGAAGAAACGGGGCGTATTGAGAAGATCAAACTGACGCTCCCTGACAATATTAAGGTAAGCCCAATCGGTCCAGATCAAACGCTATCTCAAATGTTATATGACGGTGAGTTAGATGCTCTTTATACAGCCAGAATGCCATCTAGTTATTTAAAAGGCGATGGTAAAGTTGTTCGACTATTTGAGAACTATGAAGAAGTAGAGAGAAACTATTTTCATGAAACAGCTATATTCCCGATCATGCACGTCGTTGTTATTCGTAGAGATGTATATGAGGCGAATCGCTGGGTTGCTCAATCACTCATGAAAGCTTTTTTACAAGCAAAAGAAATTGCCTATCACGACCTATATGAAACTGCGGCACTTAAAACGATGTTGCCTTGGTTAACGGCGCACGTAGAAGATGCCAAAAAACTTTTTGGTAATGATTGGTGGTCATATGGTCTTGAAGGTAATATGGAAGGTCTTGAGACGTTTACTCGATATCACCATGAGCAGGGTTTATCGCCAAAGAAACTAGAAGTCACCGATTTGTTTGCACCTGAATCCCTTGAGGCCTTCAAGATTTAAAGAATTGATATACACATCACCCCTAATTTAGTCAAAACATGTTGCTAAGACTTTAGGGGTGAACATTTCACTGATTATTTTTCAGTCAGCGAAGAATTTTGTTAAAGGGGTTTCAAGATGGTAGGAGATTTTATTTACATCCCCTGATTTTTTGATTGTAGATGCGATTTAGTTAAAAACACATCTCGATAATTTACAGAAAATAAAAATATTAGGATTGATTAAAAGTCACCACATGGTCTGCGACTAAGTAGATGCCAATTTTTTCTCCGATGGCATGATTATGATGACTAGGTACGTAGGCAAAGACCTCCACTCCCGAGGTAAGTTTTAGCGTATATAAAAAATCTGCGCCGCGAAAAGTTTTGCGCATAACCTCTGCTTGAATGGGACTAGCGTCATCATGTTGGATATCATCGGCACGCAATAAGACATCAATTTCATTGCCAACAATACCACTTTGGTCATGATCTAAATCTAATTCGCCGAGTTCAATCTTGACCTTTGCCCCGTTTTGAATGACGCCTTTAACAAAAACTCCCCGACCAATAAAGTCTGCCACATAACGATTGACGGGTTGGTGATAGATTTCATAGGGCGCATCCCATTGAATGATTTTACCGTCGGACATCACACCAATCTTATCAGCGATAGCAAAGGCTTCAAACTGATCATGCGTTACCAGGAGTGCTGTGATGGCATTATTTTTCAGAATATCGCGCATTTCACTTGCTAACCGATCTCTAAGTTCAGCATCTAGACTAGAAAAAGGTTCATCTAATAAGATTAAGTCTGGCTCAGGCGCCATCGCTCTTGCTAGAGCAACACGTTGTTGTTGACCACCGCTCAGTTCATGGGGGTAGGAATCTGCTTTATTGGCGAGTGCCACACGTTTTAGCCAGTCCATAGCCACATCTGTTCTTTGCGAGATTGGTAAATGATGTAAACCAAAAGCAACATTTTGTAGGACGTTTAAATGAGGAAATAGCGCAAAGTCCTGAAACACCATACCTACTCTTCTTTGGTTCGGCAGTAAATGCACCTTCGATGAACTCACTAGCTTATCGCGCAACAGGATCTCACCACTTTTAACTCTTTCAAACCCACAAATGGCTCTTAATATAGTTGATTTACCGCAACCTGAAGAACCTAGCAAGCAGCCGATTTCTCCCTGAGCGAGTTGTAGATTTAGATTTTTTACAGCAATCATTTCCTTTTGCCCATCATGATTGGAAAAGGCAACTTCTATATTTTGAATAGAAAGTAGGTTGGAGATTGAGTTCATCCTTATAATTATCTCATTAATGGTAATACTTCTAGAGACAGACAAAGTCTCAAAACAATCCTTATTTCATGAATAAAATTTTAATCTCTTTGTCCCTCTTATTATTTTTACCACTAGTGGGATTAGTTGCGCCATTTTTTGTGACTGGGACAACAGATGTGCTTTCAACCAACGCTGATATATTTGCGACCGACACCTTGCAGCATTTATGGGATTATGTCCTTGGTTCTTATTTAAAGTCTACGGTCATATTAATGTTGGGTGTTGCCATTGGTGTGTTCATATTAGGAGTTGGAAATGCTTGGATTATTGCAAGTTATGACTTTCCAGGTAAGAAGATATTTGAGTGGGCTTTAATATTACCCTTAGCAGTACCATCCTATGTCATGGCATATCTTTTTGTGGATATCCTGCAGTTTGCTGGCCCCATACAATCCACTTTACGCTCTTGGTTAGGGGTAGATAAATTGTGGTTCTTCCCCGACCCAAGATCCCTATTTGGGGCAATTTGGACCTTTTCATTTTGTCTATACCCTTATGTATATCTGATTACGCGTACAGCATTCATAGAGCGGAGTCGGCGTCTGATGGAAGTCTCTGAGACCTTGGGGTATAGTCCGTTAGAATCGTTTTTTAAATTGGTAATACCGATGGCAAGACCTGCAATTTTCGCAGGCATGGCGTTAGTACTGATGGAAGTATTAGCCGACTTCGGTGCGGTCTCTTATTTTGGAGTGCAGACGCTTGCCACTGGAATCTTTAAAGCTTGGTTATCGTTTGGCGATCGAATGACTGCTGTGCAATTAGCGCTCACACTATTAAGCTTTGTATTGTTGATTTTTTTGATAGAGCAAAATAGCCGCTCTCGCATTCGTTATTCTTCGTCTTTACCATCCAAATCTTTTGCCAAATTGTTAAGCGGTAACAAGGCGATATATGCTTTTTTAGTGTGTGGTGTGACATTACTTCTTGGTTTTTTATTACCTGCAATTGGCCTTATCAATCTAATGTATCAGCAAGGATTGAGCATTGATATGCGATATTGGAATTGGTTAAGAAACTCTTTTACCGTGTCTTTTGCCACTGCGATCATCGCCGTTTTGTTGGCACTATTTTTCGCATATGCGGTCCGATTAAATCACCAGATGAAATGGGTGACGCAGTTATTAGGATTTGGCTATGCACTCCCTGGAGCAGTTTTATCTATAGGGATATTATCTTTCTTAGAGATTTTTCAATTAGCTTGGTGGATTTCAGCCAGTATGTTAGTTCTCATTTATGCCTATTTAGTTCGTTTCTTATCATCAAGTTTACAGAGTATTGAAACGGGTCTAACTCGCATAACTCCCTCAATGGATGGTTCAGCCGCATTACTTGGGCTATCAGCATTTCAAATACTAAGACGTATTCATATTCCTTTATTAAGAAGAAGTTTAATTACTGCAGGATTGTTTGTTTTTGTAGATGTGATGAAAGAACTTCCTGCAACCTTGTTATTACGGCCATTTAATTTTGATACCTTGGCTGTTGCGACGTATCAGCTTGCCGCTGATGAAAGACTTTCTGAATTAGCCCTACCTGCATTGACTATCGTCTTAGCAGGTTTAATACCCGTGTATTTACTATCTAAGATTTTCTCAAGACAGGTATAAACCAATTTCTCTTTGGCCGGATTTAATAAGGCTAAAACAAAATATTATTTTTACTATGAATGATAATGATTCTCATTATGATCTATAATGAAGATGTAAAAAATAAAAAAATATTGTGTTGGCGCTTCAAGTTTAGAAAGGAATAGTT